>JBASOA010000016.1:0-36886 GCA_049657765.1 Clostridiaceae bacterium | reverse complement strand
TTGATAAGGAAGCGATCACCATAACCTATTGCAATAAGGGAACGACAGGAAATGCGGTGCAGAATATCCTGATCAATAAAGGATTCAAAAAAGTATATAACATTTCTGGCGGGCACAAGACCTTTGTCAAATATTTGGAAAACAAGAAAAAGGAAACCGATAGAAAAGAGTAAAAAAGGATTTTAAAAGTTTCGGATATCGGTTTCCTGGCTCACCTACGGAAGGGTAAGCTATTGGAACCGAAGAGAACTATGGTAGAAAACAATTAAAATTGATTCGATAAAAAACGAGAGAATACCTCGAAAAAGGTAGCCTCTCGTTTTTGTTATCTTTATGATTTGCTTAAAGGTTAAGTTGATTTATAAAGTCGCAATTATTTTTTTAGAGCAAGCATGGCATTCTGAGCCCAGTCTGAATCCATATAGATTGCCCGTCCAACTCCAATCAGATCTGCTTTCCCCTCAATTAAAAGTTTATCTGCGGTTTCTGCATGAATGATTCCACCCGTTAGAATGACAGGGATTGAAACCACTTTCTTAATTTCTTCTGTGAGGGGAGAAAAGTATCCTTCCTCACTAACCCCAGGTCTTACATAACCACAGAATCCTCCAGAGATGTCAAGGATATCGACACCAGCCTTTTCAAAAGCAATTGCTGCAGCTTTGGCATCTTCGATATCACTACCGCCATCCATATAGTCAGCAGCACCTAAGCGAAGTAGAATAGGGTAATCATTTCCCACCGCTTCTCTTACAGCTTTAATGACTTCCAGGTGGAATCTGATTCTTCCTTCGAGGTCTCCACCATATGTATCATTTCTCTTGTTTGAAAGGGGAGAGTAAAATTGATTCAAGAGATAACCATGGGCTGAATGAATTTCAACGCCATCAAAACCAGATTCTTTGGCTCTAAGTGCAGCATCTCTGAATTTTAAAGTTATTTGGTGTATGTCATCTGTGCTCAGTTCGCTAGTTACTATTTCTTCCATATTACCAGGAGCATATTCGGTTGTAGGTCCAACAACATTAAGTCCTGTGACCTTTTTTTTTGCGGCGCTCCCTGCATGATTAATCTGCAACACAGTTTTTGAACCGTTTTTATGAATGGTATCTGCTAGCCTCTTAAGACCGTCAATCATCTGATCACTGGAAACGGATAGCTGTTTTTTTCTCACCATTCCTTCTTCAGAAATGTAGCAGTGTTCAGTGATAATGAGTCCGATATTTCCGCCACGAGACTTTTCATCATAATATTCAAGAAGTCCATTGCTCATGGTTCCATCCTCATTACATTTGGATGTCGCCATTGGAG
Source organism: Clostridiaceae bacterium (assembly GCA_049657765.1). Taxonomy (GTDB): domain Bacteria; phylum Bacillota; class Clostridia; order Clostridiales; family Clostridiaceae; genus Proteiniclasticum. The sequence goes on along the minus strand of JBASOA010000016.1, from coordinate 35,575 downwards.
GCATAACCAATCTGTTTTTCAGGGTGAGTCTTTTTGTAGTTATAGGTTCCTGTAAATACGCCATGTTATTCTTCTCCTTTCGATAAGCCTAATTAAGAGAAACACCATCGAATTAAGTTTAATTCGTATCTTGCCTCAAGAGGGAAAAAAAGATTGAGACATCTCGTCTCAAATCATATCTACGTTGTAAATTAAGCCTTAAAAAGCACACTGTCAAATTCATCGGTTTTATCAAAAACTGATTTTGCATAAGGGCACAGTGGAATGATTTTCTTTCCAGTATTCTTTGCCAACTCTATGACCTCTAGTAATAATTTATAGCCTAATCGGCTTCCCCGATAATGATCATTAACCTCGGTATGGTCAATGATGATGATTTTTTCTCCAGCTAAAGAATAGGTCATTTCAGCAATTTGAATGCCATCATCATTGAGGAAAGAAAATTTCCGATCCTCTATACTAAGTTCCATTGTTCCTCCTATTTCTTGATATATTTTAATGCACCATTTGGGCATGTATCGATAAGTTTTGTTAATTTATCAGGCTCAGATTCTCCATCTGGAAAGATCCAAGGTTTCTTGTTCACATTGAATACTTGTCTGTTTCCTCTAACACAACGAGCAGAATGGATACATAAGTCCTTATTAAAAAATACATCAATTTCTTTACCTGTATATTTTTTATAACCTTTTTCTAGCAGTTCATTTTCATCCATAGATATCACCTATCCCTAAATTCGTCTTAAAATCCTACTTTCTGCGCCAGAATTTTATTCAAGTATTATATTCGATTTTACCACATTGAAGTTAATTTTGACATAAAACAAGAGAAGAATTTGAAAGTGCACTTATCCATCGTTTTAGAATAATTTGGGAACCCTCATGAAAAAAACTTTTTCATGAGGGTAAAAAAAGAATATAATAGATTCATTATAGAAATAGGTTTAAAATATGGAGCCAAAACGTAAAAATGATGGAAATGAGATGATTTCTTTGACTGCAATAAAAGTAGAGCCGATAAATGGACCAAACAAGATCATAAACTATTGGAAAAAAGAAAAGGGTGTTGTAGCGGCCATCATATTTTTTGGGCTCACGTTCAACATCGCTGTCGTCCTCGGGCCTATCTATCAAGGAAAACTCCTTGATGCATTGCTTTCGAAAAAATCTTATCCTGAGGTCCTCAAAATTGCAGTCCTCTTTATCGCCCTCGTATCAGGAATACAAGTGATGAGATTTTTCAAAAGGTTCTACATCAGGCGTTTCGCAAACTCAACCTTGTCTACAATGAGATTGATGATCTATAACAACATTTTGGATAAAAAATTGGACACGCTGGAGAATGAGGATGTCGGGAATCTTACGACAACGGCAATATCCGATGTTGATGCCTGTGTTGAGGGAATGAGAAAATTTACGACGGAAATTTTTGATACCGGTGTACTTATGGCTTCCTATTTTGTTTCAATGATTCTCTATGATCTGAAGATTACGCTAATGGTATCTGTCTTTATTCCTATAGCGATGTTCCTCGCTGAAAAGTTGAAACTTGTCATTTATAAGAGAACTTCGGAATATCGGGTGAAAAAAAGCGAAATGGCAAGTCTTACGGATGAAACTGTAGAGAATACGATGCTCTATCGTGCCAATGGCATGGAAGATTACTATCGGAACCGATATGAAGAGGAGTTAATAGACCTCGAAAAAAAGTCAATCAGGGCAAGTATCCTAGAAAATGCCATGCAGCCTGTATATAACATCATTGCAATGATGGGCGTGGTTTTGGTGATCTATTTCGGGGGAATGAAGGTAATTGAAGGAGGCTGGACTGTAGGTGCCTTTTCCACTTACTTTACAATGCTTGCAGCATTAGCGCTAAAAGCCAGTAGAGCAGCAAAACTATTTAATTCTGTACAGAAGTCCAAAGTTTCATGGACAAGAATTAAACCCTATATGAAAGAATATGTGGTGTTTGAAAAAGAAGATCAGGACGAAACAAGGGGTGAAGAACCTCTACTTCAGGTGGAGAATCTTTCCTTTACTTATCCATCCGCTGATGAAAGTAGGGCTCCAGTAATTAAAAACGTTACTTTTACGGCAGAGCGAGGGATGCTCATCGGAGTTACAGGGCCTATCGCTTCTGGTAAATCAACATTAGGTTTAGCCCTTCTTGGAATTTACCCTTATGAAGGAAGCATAAAAATAGCCGGTAAGGAATTAAATGAGATTCCTGATCCGATAAAGAGTGTACTCATCTCTTATCAAGGCCACAGACCAAGCCTTTTTTCTGATACCTTAGCTGAAAATATTATGCTTGGTAGAGAAGGTGACATCAGCAAGGCAATCAAATCTGCTGCACTTGAGGTCGACCTTAAATCGATGCCAGAGGAAAGAAATACCAAAGTGGGGAATATGGGGATAAGACTTAGCGGAGGGCAACAAGCAAGGGTAGCTCTGGCAAGGTCACTTTATGGGGAAAATAACATCATTATCCTAGATGATCCCTTTTCCGCAGTAGATATGAAGACAGAGGAGGAAATCGTAAAGAACCTCAAGGCATTATACAAAAACAGCCTCATTATCCTTATCTCACACAGGATAAGCATATTTAAAGAGACTGACCTCGTGATTCTATTTGATCAAAAGAAGAATACCCTGCACGGAACCCATGAGGAACTCCTGGAGAAGTCGAAGATTTATCACTCCATTTATTCTATTCAGCGTACGATAGGAGTTGATATTAATGAGAGATAACTTAATAAGAATATCCATGAGTAAAGTCTTTAAGAATAATAAGCGTACGGTGCTTTTACTCCTGTTTACGATTATCTCGCTGATCCTTGTGAGCTTGATTCCCCCGCAAATTCTAAGAATCATCATCGATGAACATTTGATTCCAAAGAAGAATGGTGGCCTTTTGATGCTTGGGATACTTTATATGTCCATATTGCTTTTGAATGGGGCATTTGAATCGATCAAAGAAGTTCTCCTTACGGTATTAGGACAAAAAATCACAACAAAGATCAGGAAAGAGATGACTTCTAAACTTGGAAGGGTAAGCTCCAGGTATTTTAGCCGTGAAGAGACGGGAGTGATTGTTTCCAGAATGACCAATGATGTAGACAGTGTCAGTTCAATGTTCACTTCAGGAATCATCAGTATGTTTATTGACAGTTTTAAAGTGATCGGAATCATCATCTCCATCGGGTACTTTAGTAGGGCGCTTGGCCTAGTCACACTGATCATATTGCCAATTGTGTTCATCGTCGTTAGAATTTTTCAAGATAGAATGTTAAAAGCCCAAATGCATAACAGGGTGCTTACTGGAAAGATCAACAATCATATCAGTGAAAGCCTTAAAAATATGAAATTGGTCAAATCATACAATGTTGAAGCATTTATGGAAAAAAGATATCGGAATTTTCTACTTCAGAATTTCAAGACGATAGAGAAATCAAATTTTTATGATTCCATTTTTTCTCCAATCATTCAAATCATGAGAACTGTGGTCATCGCTCTTATCGTGATATTATCGGTACCTGAAGTTAATTTTCTTGGAATTTCTGTGGGTATGGTTGCAGCAGCGATTGAGCTATTTACGAACCTTTTTTCTCCCATAGAAAATATTGGGATGGAACTTCAGGAAATCCAGCAGGCTTTTTCAGGGATCAGACGAGTGAATGAATTCTATGAGGAACCTGAAGAAGAAGTAAAGGCTTTAGCGTTGAAAGCGGAGGATATCATTAAGGATCGTGAAGCGGTAAAGATTTCTTTTCATGACGTGAGTTTCCGCTACGAAGACAATCAGGAGATCTTAAAGGGGATTAACCTTGAAATAAAGCCCATGGAGAAAGTCGCCCTGACCGGAAGGACGGGTGCAGGAAAATCGACCATCTTTAAATTACTCATGGGATTTCTCACGCCTGTAGAAGGAGCTATTACCATTAATGGCTTCGATGTCACAAGAATTCCGAATAAAGTGAAGAGAAGGATTATCGGATATGTTGAACAAGATTTTCACTTTATCAAGGGAAGCCTAAGAGAACAAATTACACTAAATGATGAAATGATCACCGAGGATGATGTAAAGCGTTCGATTAATCTTACAGGATTTAATGCATATGTGGATGAATTGCCTGAGGGACTTGATACGATCCTTACAGACAGAACTGTCTTTTCAAGTGGTCAAATCCAGCTCTTGTCCATTTCACGGGCCTTAGCGGCTAACCCGCCGATTCTCCTCCTAGATGAAATAACGGCTAACTTAGATTCTTTAACAGAAGAGAAGATATTGAGTATCCTTGAAAAAGCCAGTGAAAAGCATACGATTTTATCGGTATCCCATCGATTATCAACGATGCTGTCCAGTGATAGGATTATTATCCTGGAAAATGGGAAAATTAGAAATGAAGGAACACCACAAAGGCTTCTTAGAGAGGATGACTGGATAAAATCCAAGATGATTCTGGAGAATCTTACCTGGGATTAAGCGCTTAAATCATAATTTTAGGAAGTGAAGAAATGATAAGAAATGCAAAAATTGAGGATGCCGCAAGTATTCAAAGGATTTACAGGCATTATGTTGAAAATACCGTAATCTCCTTTGAATATGAGGCGCCGAGTGTAGAGGAAATGGAAGGAAGAATACATCATTATCAGGAAAACTATCCTTACCTTGTACTGGAAGAAAACACAAGAATCGTCGGATATGCTTATGGGTCTAGGTATCGGGAAAGGCGGGCTTATGATTTTACTGCAGAAGTCTCCGTATATATAGATAAGGACGAACTTGGAAAAGGGTATGGAAAGAGACTTGCCATGGAGCTTATCGAACAGTTAAAAGAAAAAGAAATCTATACCGTTGTTGCCATACTGACTTCAGGAAACGAACGAAGTTTGGGATTATTTCTCTCTTTAGGATTCAAACTTGCAGGCATGCTTGAAAATGTAGGGTATAAGTATGGCAAGTGGCACAGTATAACTGAACTAATTCTCCCGATTAAAAATTATGATTGAGGAGAAACCGCTCTCGCAAGGGATTCATCGTACCAGGAAGTAGAGAAAGCTTTTTCGTGATTTGCTGAAATTTCATACAGTTTTTTAAATTATTGCATTTTTTTGCGCCATTAGTTTTAATAAGTGTAAAGTGTTTGTGAAATAAGAATATTTGCGAAATATTCCACAAAGTAATATAATAAACTCACTAGCTATATGCTAAATTCAATTTGGAAGTGAAATCCATGAACCGTAAAAGCAAGGTGTATAAAATGACGACTGCAGCACTTCTTTGTGCTATAGGAATCATCATACCGCTGATCTCACCAATCAGGATTGTACTAGAACCTGCCTCTTATACTTTGGCAAGCCATGTTCCTATCTTTATCGCCATGTTTATCTCACCTGCTACGGCCGTTGTTGTTGCCATTGGAACGACTGCTGGTTTCTTCATTTCAGGTTTTCCGATTGTAGTAGTTTTAAGAGCCGCTACACATACCATTTGGGCTTTTCTGGGTGCAAAGGTTCTCGAAAAAAGAGAAGATCTTATGGATACTGTTCCAAAAAGATTACTGTTTAGCTTTTTCGTAGGACTTACCCATGCAGTACTTGAAATGATGGTTGTTATCCCATTTTACTTCGGGGCAAGCATGTCAAAGGCATATTATGCCAAAGGCTTCTTTGTATCCGTAGTGCTGCTTGTAGGACTAGGTACAGTTGTCCACAGCATGTTTGACTTTTTCCTTTCAAGGCTCATCTGGAGTCCTGTAAACAAGACTTTAAGCCTAAAGAAGGACAAGAGGGAACTGACCTCATTAGTAAAGTAAGTTAATGAAAAATTGAGTTGAAAAGTAAAAAGCCTTCATGATGGAGGCTTTTTTACTTTTCCATTGCTTAAATCAAACGGACGGAACTGGGAATCGGCGATCAGGATAAACCGATTCTTATTCTTCAGCTTATTCATAGTAAAGCGCAAATTCGCGTGGCAAACTGAGTTGTTATGCGATAAGATAGTAATATGATATTTTTTTGATTGTGTCTATTCAAGGTTATCGGATAGAATTAATCAGGAATAAAGCTGCTGATGCAGGTGTTAGAGGGGTTTAGATGAATAATGAAGTAAATCAGAAGAATAAGAAGATGAAATCAGTCTTTTATGCCATTTTAGCTGCTGCCTTATACGGGATAAGCTCACCAGTCTCCAAGCTCCTCTTGGTTGGACTGTCTCCTACATTCATGGCGGCCCTTCTTTATCTTGGTGCAGGATTCGGAATGCTTATTGTGCATCTTTTTATCAGGAAAACTAAAAAGGGTGGAAATGAAGCGAAGCTTACAAGAAAAGAGCTGCCTTTTATCATCCTGATGATTCTTCTTGATATCGCAGCACCAATTTTACTGATGTTTGGACTGCTTCGTACAAATTCAGCGAATGCTTCGCTCTTAAACAACTTCGAAATAGTCGCCACCACCATCGTCTCTTTATTACTTTTTAAGGAAGCTATCGGAAAGAGAATGTGGATTGCCATAGCGCTGATCACATTTTCGAGTATGCTTCTCACGCTTGATGATCCTATGGCACTTAAGTTTTCGTTTGGCTCTTTTCTTGTGATCCTGGCCTGTATTTGCTGGGGATTTGAAAACAATACAACAAGGAAACTTTCCATCAAGGATCCGATGCAGATTGTAATCATCAAAGGAATAGGATCTGGGATAGGTTCACTGATCATCACGTTTCAAGGTAGAGAAATGAACTTTATCCCTTCATATATCTTCCCTGCGCTTCTGTTGGGTTTCGGAGCATACGGGATCAGTATCTATTTTTACATTCTGGCACAGAGGGATTTGGGGGCTGCAAGGACCAGTGCATATTATGCGGTTTCCCCTTTCATTGGGGTCTTGATTTCTTTTCTGATTTTCGGAACTAATCTTTCGTCAATTTTTATCCTTGCTCTTGTCATCATGGTTTTGGGAACCTATTTTACCGTGACAGAAAACCATGGACATGTGCACATTCATCAAGAGATGATTCACGAACACAAGCACAGTCATGATGATTTTCATCATGATCATGAACATGTGCCGGAGTTCAAGGGTGAACACAGTCACGTTCATAAACACGAAGAGAAGGAACATGCTCATGAGCATTCCCCTGATTTTCACCACAGGCACAAGCATTAGCTTGTGTCTTTTTTTATGGACTGTTTGGAAAAAATATTATTTTAAGGGAAAATAAAAGGGACTCAATTGAATCCCTTAACTTCGTCAAACAGAAAAATATGAACCGCTTCAACGATTAATCAGTGTATTCTTTTTTGTTCGTGAAATACGAAAAGCTTGGTTTGACTGGTAAATTAGAACTGGAATCAGGATGAAGTCAAATATTCCTTCGAACTTAAATAATCTAAAAAAAGCGCCTCCTGCCAAAACGATACCCATGAGAAAATTACTCCAACTATATATCTTCAATGATACCTCCATGAATTTAATGCTGATACATGATATTATATCATATAAAATTAACTATATAATCATTTTTAATGTGGATTTGATATAGTAATTTTATCCTAGCGAATATAAGAATTGTTTGATTCTAAACAGTAATATGAGATAGATGAGCGGTTTCTCCGTTAATTCTGTATAATAGAAAGTATAGATAGAAAATTTACTGTAAATATAATGAGTTGAGGTGCTAAATGATCAATGGAATAATGTTTCAAGGCTTCGAGTGGTATCTTCCAGATGATGGAAATTACTATAAGGACATGCTGCTTAAACTCGATGAGCTTTCTGATATCGGCGTAAGCGCCATATGGCTTCCACCTTCCTGCAAAGCAACGGGAACAAATGATACGGGGTATGGAATCTACGACCTATATGATTTAGGGGAATTCGACCAGAAAGGTTCCGTCCGAACGAAATATGGAACTAAGGATGAACTAAAAACCCTTATCGACGCCATACATGACAAAGGCATGCAGGTATATGCAGATGTGGTAATTAACCATAAAGCCGGTGCGGATTTTCCTGAAAAATTCATGGCTGTAAAGGTTGATAGCAATGATCGGACTAAAGACATTGAAGAAGCTCGTGATATTGAAGGATGGACGGGATTCAACTTTCCGGGACGACAAGGAAAGTACTCGGATTTTACATGGAATTTCAGCCATTTTACGGGTGTGGATTTTGATAATTTAACTGGAGATAAAGGGATCTTTAGAATTCTTGGAGACAACAAAGGCTGGAACTGGGGAGTGTCTCATGAGAATGGAAATTTTGATTATTTGATGTTTGCTGATATCGATCACGCGAATGAAGAGGTAAGAAATGAACTTTTTAATTGGATAGACTGGTTTCTTGAAGAACTTAAAATTGATGGAATCAGGCTGGATGCGGTAAAGCACATTGATGATGACTTCATGAACGACTTTGCCAAACATATCCAAGAGAAGAAAGAAAAGAAGTTCTATATCCTTGGTGAATATTGGGATAATAATCTGAAGACGAACCGAAGGTATATGAGAAACACGGAGTATGGTATAGACCTCTTCGATGTTGGACTACACTTTAATTTCTTTGAAGCTTCTCATAGCGATGGAAACTTTGATCTGAGAAAGATATTTGATGATACAGTTGTTGCTGCAAATCCACCGATGTGCGTTACTTTTGTAGACAACCATGATTCAGAACCAGGTCAGTCACTGAGTTCTTTTGTCGAGCCTTGGTTCAAGGAAATCGCCTATGGATTGATTCTCTTGCGTAAAGACGGCTACCCGAGTGTCTTTTATGGAGATTACTATGGGATAGGTGGTGAATATATGATTCCAGGAATGAAAGAAAAGATTGATCTCCTGGCCAAAATCAGAAAGAATTACGCATATGGGGAGCAAAATGATTATTTCAATGAACCGGATCTCATCGGCTGGGTAAGGCGTGGGGATGAAGAGCATCCCGTACAGTGTGCTATAGTCATTTCGCTCAAGGAAAAGAAATCCGTTAGGATGTTCCTTGGAGAGAATGAACAAGGGAAAGTTTATCGGGATATCACTAGAAATTGCCAAGACTCCATCACCATTGATGGGGAGAATTATGGTGAATTCCTTGCAGAACCAGGTAGCATATCGGTTTGGATGGAAGAAAGTACAAGCCTCTAAAGATAAGGTCAGTGTAGCAAGTGAAAAATGGGAACAACCTTATACCAAGATAATATTTTTCGTAAAAAAGAGGCACCTTGATGTACTTAAAAACATCAAGGTGCCTTCAACTTCTTAGGAGTTAAAGAATGTCATTGGTAAAGGTCTCTTGCTTTGAGTATCCTTTTTCGATGCCTTTCATGATTCTTGTGGACTTGGAGGTATCACCAATGAGGATCCCAGCAACAAGCTTGTCATCTTTGAAAAATAATTTCTTGTAAAAGCCTTTGTCCTTACTTCTATAGGAGTAAACATCAAGGGAAGTATCTGCAAAGTCTACGTTCCCAGCTGAAAATACTTTTGCATTTAATCCATTGAAGATTGTAGAGAGAACCATGGAGGGGAATTCCATATCTCCACCGGCTGCATTCGTTCCGGCAACCCTACCCATAGTCAATGCTGCTGGCCATGTTCCATAAGCAAAACCATCAATTTCCACGACATCACCACAGGCATAAATATCTTCCAAATTTGTTTCCATGCGTCTGTTCACTTTAATTCCCTTACCCGTTTCAATTCCGGCTTCTGAAGCGATTCTTAATTTTGAACGAACGCCTACAGAAAATAGGAGGATATCGCAGGGAATAAGGTCCCCGTTTTTCAACTGGAGACTTATTAATTTTTGATTTCCATTTTCGTCTTTCTCCAGATTTACAGTTTCTGCAGAATCACCAAGAATCAGTTCAATTCCGCTTCGGTCTGCAATTTCCTTGAAAATAGATGCAGCTTCCTCATCCAATTGCTTTGGCAGTAATCGTGGGAAAAATTCGACGACGGTGACATCGAGACCTGTTTGTTTTAATTTCCAAGCGGCTTCGAGGCCTAGAAGTCCTCCACCGATGACGACCGCTTTCTTTGATTCCTTAACTTTTTCGCGGAGCACCAAGATATCACTTAATTCTCGGATGCTATAAATGCCTTCTATATTCCTGTAATTATTGCTGTCTAGCTTATTTACATCAACGATATCAGTGGATTTCAAAACTTCAATATCCACTGGTGGAATGAAGTTGTAGCTGCCGGTGGCAATAATCAGCTTATCATAGGAAATCTTCTCGCCATCATTGAAAGTGACAACCTTATCTTTAGGATTGATTTCCATAGCCTCCTTGGAAAGAAGCTGCTTGATATTATTTTTCTCATACCAGTCCTCTTTAACCATGAAGAACTTATCATCCGGCAAATCAGTTTCTATACATTCAGCAAGCTGTGTTCTAAGATATGTCCTAACTGGCTCTTTCGAGGTAATGATGATTTCAGCTTCTGGATTGGTTTTTCTAATTTCACCTATGGCAAAATGGCCCGCAGGTCCATTGCCAAGAACTAAAAATGTTTCCTTATTTTGTGACATTATTAAATTCCTCCTAATATTGTAAATCTTTAATATTTAACAAATGATAGATGTAGAAGCCCATAAATATATGGTATAAATTAAGTATAGCCTTTATGAATCTGGTTATCAACGGAGTGAACAACTTGAATTTGAAGGGATTTTAGCGCAAATGCCTGATTTCATGGCTTTATTAAATCGTAAGATTCATCTTCATAAAAATTTTACATGATGATTTGCTTAGAAAAGCACCGGATTCTGAAGAAAGGTTTAAAATCATTGTATCTGATATGAATATACACCCCATTAAGAGATAATTGGAGATAGGCATTTTGAATGAACAACAGCTCTTCCTGACTGGATTAACCTCAAGGAGTGAACGTAGAAATGAAAAGGAGCCAGATAAATGGGAAAAAATAATGAAAAATTGATAGACTCAAAGATAAGATTTATTACTTCCATGCTCATCTTTGGAAGTGTCGGCATATTCGTAGCCAAGATCAATCGCCCTTCCTTAGAAATTGCATTTTTTAGAAGTTTAATTGGAAGCTTTGTCATAGGGTTGATTTATCTTTTTAAAAGAGAGAAACTAGATATCATTGCCATAAGAAAAAACTGGAAACCCCTGCTTTTTTCAAGTATGGCATTAGGCTTTAACTGGATATTCCTTTTTGAAGCTTATAAGAATACCACGATTTCCAGTGCAACTTTGGCATACTACATGTCCCCAGTGATCCTCATATTACTCGCTGCAATGATATATAGAATAAGAATCACCAGTTTCAGGGCATTGACCATCGTATTCTGCATTCTAGGGCTCATGCTGATTTTATTTGGCTCAACCGGATTTGATCGTAGTGGAGTAAAAATGGTGGGAATCTTTTACGGACTCCTCGCAGCTTTTTTATATGCCATAGTGGTACTGACAAACCGAAGTATGAAGAATATAGGCAATCTCGACAGGACATTAGTGGAATTATTGAGTTCTTGCATTATTTTAGGCGGATTTTCAATCTTTAGAGGAGAGTTCTCCAATGAATGGATGAGAGGCGGCGCTCTGGTTTACATGATCATCTTGGGTGTGGTCCATACGGGCTTTGCATACTTCATTTATTTCTCGTCGCTAGACAAGCTTGATACTCAGTATGTGGCCTTATTCAGCTACTTGGATCCGATAACGGCAGTATTTCTTTCGTTTTTGGTGTTTGGAGAAAATATGAATTTCTATATGATCGTGGGTGCCTTATTGATACTGGGTTCTTCGTTCCTTTTTGAAGCCATAGGAAAAAAAGAAAACCGTGTCGGTCTTTGACCGATACGGTTTTCGAATTTAAACAATTTGATTATTCGGCAGCGATTGGGGTATAGACTCTGGCAAGTAATTCATCATCGAGCATATAAAGTGCTGCAGGGTTTTGATCTGCTCTCTTCAATTTGCCTAAGATGTTGTTAACGTTGCTTTCTTCTTCAACCTGTTCGTCGATATACCACTTAAGGAAGCTGACGGTTGCATGTTCCTTCTCTTCAATTGCAATATCCATCAAGTTATAGATTCTCTTGGTCACAGTCTTTTCATGTGCAAGTGATTTTTCGAAAGTATCCTTATAACCATCAAATTCAGTGATTGGGTCTGCAAAACCTTTTAGGATTACTCTTGCATCCATTTCTACAAGGTAGTTGTAGAATTTCATGGCATGGTCCACTTCTTCTTTAGCCTGTATTCTGTACCAGTTGGCGGCTCCGTGGAAATCATTGTCCTCACAGTAAGCTACCATGGAAAGATAAAGGTAGGAAGATAGAAGTTCATAGTTAATTTGGTCATTAATCGCATCGATCATTCTTTTGCTTAACATCAAATTACATCCTTTCAAGTTAAAGTAGACATAGTGCATATCAAAATATTTGTATATGCGGATATCCCATAGGTTAATTGTAGCCTTAAATCAAGATAAATTCAATTTGATGGGCATGAAAATCTTGAAAAACCTCGTTTTTTTGCGTTTTCTGCGAGATATCCGAGTATCTCAAATTCATTGGCAATAGGGTGAGGATATAATAAGCTAAAATGCAGCTATATTGTTCAAGAACTGTTAATATTTTGGATTTTGGAAATTGGATACCAATGGCTTAAAATAGAGATAAATAGTCACATCCTCTCTTGAATTGTGGTACCTGGACGTATTGAAAAACCTCAACCGTGTTAGTTTACATTGATGTTATGCAAATCTACCAATCCGCGATGAATTAAACCGAATGAAAGGAAGGGCTGTAACCATGGAAAGATTGTTAAGAGTTGAAGGAAAAGGTAAAAAGAGCAGTAAACCTGACTTGATCCAGTTAAATTTTAATCTGCTTGCAACACACGCTGAATATAGAAAGGCACTTGAGATTTCCACAGAAAGCTATGGAAATCTTGAAGCGTCATTTATTCATGCAGGAATTGAGAAGCAGGAAATAAAGACATCAAATCTTCGAATTGAAACCTTATATGAATCTGTGAGCGAAGGGAGAACGTTCCGGAATGTATTTAAAGGGTATGCCATGCATACAAATATTTTTGTCGAAATTCCGTTGGACTTTCCACTACTGTCAAAGATCATTGAAGAAATTTCAAAGAAAGGAATAACCCCTGAATTCACGATAAATTTTGCAGTAAAGGATGATCAGGAGGCACTTCTTCTCGCACTTGCTGAAGCCGTAAGCGATGCAAAGGTTAAAGCTGAAGCTTTAGCAAAAGCTTCTGGCGTTACGCTTGGAACCATAAAAAACATGAGCTATCGCGCTCAGGAAGGGATTTTCTCGCCCACAAGAATGGATTTCTCACTTATGGAAAAGAAGTCGTCCATAAATCTGGATATGACACCTCGAGATATTGAAATTTCCCAAAATGTTGAAATTTGGTGGGAAATCATATGAGTTCATTTTGGATAATTATTCAATTAAGCAAATAAATATTGTAACCTCATTGATATCCAAGTATAATCAAGAGAAAAAATTAAATGAGGTACAAAAGATGAAGACGGATGATTTAAAGCCGATTAAACCAGAAGTAAAACGCGAAACCTTTTCTACAGGAATGGCTGTCTTCTTAGCCACTTTAGGATCAGCAGTAGGACTCGGAAATATTTGGAAATTCCCTTATATGACAGGAATGAATGGCGGAGGCGCTTTCGTTTTTGTGTACCTGATTTTTGTCCTGTTAATTGGAATTCCTATTATGCTTTCGGAGTTTTATTTGGGAAGAAAAACTCGTTCAAATGTCTTGGGTGTATTTGATAAATTGAAAGCCTCGAAATACTGGAAAATTATTGGATATTTTGGGCTTCTTTCCGCAATGTTTATCATGTTTTTCTATAGCACGGTTGCTGGCTGGGTATATTCGTATGTTTTTAAAGCCCTGAGAGGGGATTTCAGCTCACTCGCATCAATGGGAATCGATGAAGCAAGAAAGGCTTCAGAGGCTCAGTTTGTTGCCGCTTCTTCCACCGGTATTTCGCCCATGATCTGGCAGTTTATTGCAATTGCTGTGGTAGCCGTGATTCTGATTGGTGGGGTTAAGAATGGGATTGAAAGAGTGACTAAAACCTTGATGCCTGTTCTTCTGGTCCTCCTTGTGATTTGCGTAATCAGAGCATTGACACTTGAAGGGGCAAAAGCAGGTATAGATTTTCTGGTCAGACCTGATTTTTCAAAACTTACCACAACATCTATTCTAGCAGCCATGGGCCTGGCCTTCTTTAAGCTTTCACTCGGAATGGGTACGATGGTGACCTATGGCAGTTATTTCAACAAGGAAAACAATCTCATCGGAACTTCAGTAAAGGTAGCATTGTCAGATACCGCAGTTTCACTATTGGCAGGATTTGCGGTTTTTCCAGTGGTATTCACCTTTAACCTTGCGCCAGAGGGTGGGCCTGGACTTTTATTCAGTACCATACCGTTGGTGTTTTCCCTAATTCCTTTTGGGAATATCCTTCTGGTTTCGTTCTTTATCCTCTGTGCAATTGCAGCGACAACAGCCATGATCTCCATGGTGGAAGTTCCAGTGGCAATTTTAAAAGAAGAGTTCAGGCTTGATCGCAAAAATGCTGTACTGATCAGCACAATCGTCATGTTTGTGATTGGTGTTCTGACCTCACATCCGCACAGCTTGTTTGGAAGTACCCAAGTGATGGGGAAAAGTTTCTTCGACTTTTTTGACTATGTGTCCTCGAATATTTTCTTGCCGGTAGGTGGACTTCTGATTACAATCTTTGTGGGTTATTTTATAAAGAAATCAGATATCTTTGAGGAACTTAGCAATGAAGGAACACTTCACAATGGCTCATCGGTTAAACTGCTTCTTATAGTGCTCAGATTTATCACACCCGTTATGCTGATTATCGTCTTCCTGAATGCTATCGGCATACTGAAAATTTAACCGTATTCTTACAGATTATGGCTTAATCACGAATTGAATATCTTGTCATTGGGAAGCAACGTGAATCATAGCTGGCCTGATGACATAGAATAATAGTCCTGGAAGCAATTCCGGGATTATTTATTAATTGAGCTATTTAAAGTAAGCATCACGATTTGCTTTTAAATATATGGAAAATTAGGTTATAATTTTAGAAGAGTGAATGATAAAAGTACGAAGGACAAAGCTTACGGGCAAGAGGAGGATGGCATAATGGATATCAAAGAAAGAATTGAAGAGATGAATCTCTTGCTTGAAAGTAATAACTTTAAAAAATTAAGAGAAGTGATCATTGAGCAGAATGAAGTGGACATATCAGAATTCATAGGAGAACTGCCAAAAGAGAAGGCTGTGATTGTCTTCAGGACATTGCCCAAGGATCTTGCTGCGGAAGTGTTTTCAAATCTTCAGATAGAAATCCAGGAGAAAATCATCAATGAGATTACCGATAAGGAACTGGGTATTATTTTAAATGAGATGTTTATGGACGATATGGTGGATATGCTTGAAGAGCTTCCAGCTGGAGTGGTCAAAAGGGTCTTGAAGAATACCGATGAGAAGACCAGGGGCACCATCAATACGTTTTTGAAGTACGGAAAGGATTCTGCGGGAAGCATCATGACTGCAGAATATACCAATCTTCGTGCCAACATGACCGTTAAAGAAGCCATTGAATATCTAAGAGTGAATGGCGAGGACAGCGAGACCATCTATACCTGTTTTGTCATTGATGAAGATCGGGTCCTGGATGGTGTAGTGTCCTTAAGAACTCTCCTCCTTTCAAAGGATGAGGAAAAGGTCATCGAGATCATGGATAGCGAAGTGGTCAAGGTTCATACAGGTAATGATAAGGAAATGGTTGCTCAGCTTTTTACAAAATATGACTATCTCACCCTTCCCGTTGTTGATTCCGAAGAAAGACTCGTGGGAATCATTACAGTCGATGATATCATTGATGTTTTGGAAGATGAGACTACAGAGGACTTTGAAAAGATGGCAGGTACATTTCCTTCCTTAAAGCCATACTTGAAAACACCCCCATGGGAGCTGGCTAGAAACAGAATTGTCTGGCTGACCATCCTGATGATTTCAGGAATGATTACCGGAGGAATCCTTGCCAAATACGAAGATGCATTTATCACCATCCCGCTTCTTGTCACTTTTATACCGATGATGACCAATACCGGAGGTAATGCAGGTTCTCAAGCAAGTACATTGGTCATCCGTGGAATGGTGCTAAATGAAATCAAAATGGAAGATGGATTCAAGGTGCTCTGGAAAGAATTCAGAGTGAGTATTATCGTGGGTGTTTTCCTCTCTGTCATTAATTACATCAGATTGATTCTGACGTATCCTGGAAGAAATGATATTGTTCTTGTCGTTTCCATAGCCATATTCTTTACTGTCATGATTGCAAAGATGGTCGGAGGACTTTTGCCGATTGTAGCCAAATTCTTCAAGGCTGACCCTGCCATCATGGCATCCCCTATGATTACAACGATTGTTGATGCGTTATCCCTGATCATCTATTTCTACCTGGCAGAGCTGATTCTTCATATCTAGTTTTAGTGGAGGAAATATGGAAGAGAATGATCGAAGCGATAAAGTGAAGCGAAAGAAAAAGAGGGTATTAGGTGTTATTTATCTCGCTATTTGTATTGCCCTCGGAATCCTTCTTGGATATCTTCCGGAGAGATACGGGTTGGTGTTTAAGCCTTTTGAAGGAATTTCCTTTTCCGATATTGTATTGATGCTGATTCAAATCTATGTCGGAATATTTCTTTTAGTGAATATTCATGAGCTTGGACATTTCCTCATGGGAAAACTGATGGGCTATCGCCTACTGATGATTAGAGCTGGGATATTTTCACTTCAAAGAGAAAACGATAAGTTAAAACTTAATCTGGTGAAGAATGTAGGGTATGGCGGTCTTTGTGCCATGATTCCTCCAAATGGCTCTACGCTTAATCAGTATGCCCTTTACTCCTCAGGAGGAATTCTATTTAACCTGATTTTTGGCATCATGTTGATTATTATTGTTCCATATTTTAACTTAAGTGAAGTTTACTTCATTCCTAGTATGCTTACTGGATACATCTCCATTTTTTTTAGCATCATTAACGCGATTCCTTACCTCAGCATGAATCAGCCAACCGATGGGATGGTTATTCTGAGCATTCTAAAAAAAGCGCCGATTGCTGAACGGTTTTATCGCAATAATTTAGTATCAAAGCAGATCATGGAAGGGAAACGACCAAAGGATCTTGAACTCAAAGACCTTGACGATCATGATCCCATAGATCTGTCTGACCACATTCTGCTCCTCTATCATTATTTCAAGGAAGTTGATTCGGGAAATCTGGAGAAAGCAGGGGAGTATCTGGGGCTACTTCGTAATAATTTGGGAAAGATTCCCCCTTTTGCCCTTCCGGCTTATCATTATGAATTGATCTTCTATTTTAGTCTCATGAAGAACGAGGAAGAAGCAAAAAAGTACTATTCGTTGTCAGCGAAAGTACTTCATAGGGATCAGGATATCAACGGATTAAGGGTGAAAGCCTATTTTGAATATGCAATTAATCATGATTGTGAAAAAGCCATGGAATTAGCAAGAAAGGGATTAGACGTCAAAAATAAGTACCCCTTTCCAGGTCAGGCAATCATGGAAGGAAATCTTCTTGAAATTCTAATCGATAAATGCAAATGTGATGCTGCAATGATGTCGTAAGATAGAAATGCAGACTTTTTCAAATGTATTTCTGTATGATGAGATACGACAATGTGATGAGTAATGGTAATGCGATGAGCGATACCGTGATATTGAAACTTGTGAAAAGAAGGGAATTGGAGCTGTTTCCAAATTCAAGGGCATACCTTAAGGCTATTCCGAGACCAGTAAAAATCGCACAAGAGATAAATACCGCTGAGGGCTTATGTGGGAGAAGAGCATTAAAAACAAAACCGCTCATCAAGATAAATATAAGGCTAAGTAAGAGTTGGTCCACCTTACGGAGAGAATCTGTGAACGGAAACATGAAACATCCGATCAAAAAGATCAGCCCAAGGGTAAAGATCCAAAAAGTTTTTTTCTTATTTTGTACATTTCTGTAAAATTGTTGCATAATCATCCTCCATATTGATAAATTACAGTATAAAAGCATTTGATTTTCTAATTACTATATTTTACAGCATAAGCTGTAAAATGACTAAAGTATTTAGAGAAAAGGAAGAATATCCTCACGGAATATTAAGCTTTTATCGGGATAATGATGATATCGGATAAGGAGGTAGACTAATGGCACAATCTCGGGCAACACTGAAATACAAGAAGAAAAGAAAGTTAAGGCCTGAATATAAGATTATTTTGGTCGGTAGTCTGCTTCTATTTGTTTTTATGATATATTTTGTGAGTTCGTTAATTCTCAAGGAAGAAGACAGGGTTTATTCAGATCCTCTTGCCCGGATCAATAGCGCAGAGGAGCTGAACGACAAAACCCAAGAGGCTTTAACGCTATTTCTTAGAATTGCAAATGATAAAGGCCTTAAGGTCATCGTGACGGAGACGTATCGGACTCAAGAGCGTCAGGATTATCTTTATTCACAAGGAAGGACCATTGAAGGATCTGTGGTTACGTGGACAAGGAATTCTATGCATACAAAAAGAAATGCCTTTGATATTGCAAAAAATGTAGCAGGACACGAATATGACGATGTTGAATTTTTTAAGCAGTGTGCAGAAATTGCAGAAAGCATTGGTTTGGAAGCTGGTTATTATTGGGAAAATGGGCAGCAGGACATGCCACATTTTCAGATGTCGACTTTTGGTAAGGTGATTTATCCGGAAGGATATCAAAAAAATGAAAACGCAAATTGATGAACGAAAAACAGGTTTAAAAAAGAATCGTAAGGTAACCCAAATCTTAAGAATTTTAATCGTCATGATTTTTGTTCTTGGATTTCTTTACTATGAGAACAATGCTGTGGATATCAGTCAATATGCTGTGGATAATAGTCAAATTCCAGCGGATTTTGATGGGGTGAAAATACTCCAAATTTCTGATCTCCATAGTAAAAGTTTTGGAAAGAAACAGAAGCGATTAATTGAGATCGTCAGGTCTTTGGAACCAGATTATATCTTTCTAACCGGAGACCTTATTGATTACAGGTCAAATCGAATTGAACCTTGTATAGAGCTCATCAGTGGAATTAAAGAGGTGGCTCCTATTTACTTTGTTACAGGGAATCACGAAGAGGCTTCTTCAGTTTTTTTGACCTTTAAGCAAATGCTCCAAGAGAATGGCGTGATTATTCTTGATGATGAATCAGTCGTATTAAAGAAAGGGGAAGGGGAAATTCTTCTTTCAGGAATTTCTGATCGTGAGGTGCTAGCGAATTCTAAAGCTGGCAGGAGTATAAATTTTAAAAGAATCCTAAGTACGCTAGGAAGTGATCGTGAGCATTACAAGATACTTCTTGCACATCGTCCTGAGCTTATTCGTTATTACAGTGAAGCGAATTTTGATTTGGTTTTCTCAGGACATGCCCATGGCGGTCAAGTCAGGCTGCCATTTGTTGGCGGATTGGTTGCACCAGGGCAAGGATTGTTCCCAGAATACACAGAAAACGTACATGTTGTAGGCGAGACGAGTATGGTGATTTCAAGAGGACTTGGCAATAGTCTCATTCCGCAAAGACTATTCAACCATCCTGAAATTGTTGTTGTCACATTGAACAGTTCTCGAGATTAAGTTCGGAGTAAAATGGATATTACTGAATTTAAATAGTGTATATTTCAAACATGAGGACTCCACGCTATAATGGGTTTAAAGAAGTAAATAAAGGAGATTTTGCCATGGATAAGCTACAAATTACTTGGTATGGCCATTCGTGTTTCAAATTAACTTATGGTGATTATTCGCTTGTGCTTGATCCCTATAAAGATGCGAAAGTTCCAGGCCTAAAGCCGCTTTCCCTTGAAGCTGATGAAGTGTTTTGTAGTCATGACCATGAGGACCATAACTATACTCGTGCGGTTAAGCTTCATCTGCCTAAAAAGAATTCTCCATTCGTTGTAACGAAGATTGGCAGTACTCACGACGATGTCGGTGGTAAAAAACGGGGAATGAATCTTATTCATGTCTTTGAGGCCGACGGATTGAGAATCGGACATTTTGGTGATCTCGGCGACACTTTAAGTAAAGCACAAATCAATAGAATCGGTAAGCTTGATGTAGCGATGATTCCTGTTGGAGGATTCTTCACGATTGATGCAAATGGCGCAGAAGACTTAATCAGGATTCTTCAGCCAAAGATCATCATCCCCATGCACTATAGGACTGAGGATTGGGGATTTGAACAATTGGCAAAAGTGGAAGAATTTATAAAACTTCGAAAAGATGTCAGGATTTTAAAAACAAATACCTTGGAGATTACAGAAGATATCAAAGAAGGAACGATAATTCTCACCTATCGGGGTTAATGAATGCTTAAAGCGATGTGTTTGAAAGAATATGAAGGTTCCTTCAATTGGCCCTAGAAATAAGATTTTTTCACTAGACATTCTCTTCCTAACTCTACTGATGGGTGAATTTCTGTAGAAACCCAGAGATATTGAATCTGCTGGAAAAAACCTGCTCACTACGGTCGAGAATAAATTTTCGGAGTGGAAACAGTAAGAACTCTATGGCTTATTTAGAAAGGGGTTTGTGAGAATCCCTTATTATATTCGATTTAACATTATGATAAATCATAACTGAACCAGAAAAGTCTTCCCTTACATTTGAAAAGGAAGTTTTCTGGTTTGTTTTAATTTAACCTTAGTTTCATTTTAAATTTATTCAGAAAACATAGGGAGTCAAGTTTTGGACTTTCTATGACAAATCCGATAATTTAGGGTGAACATGAAGTGTTCAGTACACTTTCGTTCTATAATTAAAATTAACCAAAAGAATTACCGATTTTCAAAAAAAGGAGGAGTCAATGATGACTGAAAAAAGACATTGTCTAAAACTTGCGCTCCTATTTCTGGTGTTACCGTTGATTGGCATGAACTTGATGTGGATGAAAAAAATGTGGATGAGTGAATATCATGTGAAAAACAAAGGGTATTGCATGCATGGAAATCGAATGGGGCACTGTCCGGAATGCAACAAAATGAAAACTGACAAGGGATCTTTAATTTAAATACTGGAAAGTCATGGATCAAACTGAGAATGAAGTGTAGATGAGGGTATTGTGCGGATTACCGAAGCATAGATAAAAGAATAGAACTTTGTGAACGGGTTTTGAGGTGAACAGAAGATAATCTGAGTGAATGGGATGCGAGTCCTGTAGAATGACCAAAGGATTTACCTTTACTCAAATGAGTTTTTTCGCAAAAGGACTTGAAACTTAAGGTCTTCCATTACAATAAAAAGCTCTGACAACCAGTTTCTAATTTGAATTTATTTGAGGAGGGATAATAATGTCAAAAGTGACAATCCAAGTTCTGGATGATTCTCCATTGGTCATCAAAGGTGAGGTGGAACTGCTCGATGGGGAAGGAAACGTCATGGAGGTTTCTTCTAATCTCCGTCTTTGCAGATGTGGTTTATCCAAGAGTAAACCCTATTGCGATGGAACCCATGTCGGCAAGTTTAGAAATGAGGTCCGTAAAGAGTAATTGGTTAAATGACAAGAAAGTCTTTTCATCAATGATGAAATATAGTATACCAGCGGAAAAGTTTACTTTTGAGGTGAATCGTACAATGAAAATAGGAGAGGCTTACTTTAAATCAAGGATCAGCTCTTTTGGAATCGCTGAAACTATTAAAAATCAATTAGTTGGCTACCCTGAGCATGAATATTTGATTTCATGAAGCCATCTCCCTACTTTGACTATTGTATAAGGTCGCAAACAAATGAGACGGGATCAGCTTTAAGAGTAGCATATCCTGTCTTATTTTCTTTGAAAGGTATCTATAAGGTATGGGTAAACAGGGTTATTAGTGAAGTGGATTCGTCACTCTACGTGTGAAGGGAATTATTAAGAGCATCTTAAAGTCATCTTATTATTGAGAAAATCAATTGTTAACCAAGTGCAGATTCCATATAATGATAGAATGAAGAGAGGAGAGGATTACGAATGAAGAAGAAATCAGTAGTAGCTATTATCATTGCTTCTATAGGAGCAGTCAGTGGAGCAGCGTATGCGACGAAGAAATACATGGATAAGAAAAAAGAAAAATCCTTGATGGAATCGGATGAAAAGAGATTTGTCGAGAATCTTGATAGGCCAGAGGTAGAAGTCACTGCTCTCGCAAGACTGAGGAGCGAGCCATCCTCTAAAGCCCAGATTGTAGATTGGGTTAAAGAAGGGACTCTACTGGAGTATCTTGAATCCTTGGATGAATGGTTCAAGGTGAAATATCAGGACGATATCGCTTATATTTCAAAAAAATACGCCGTCAGATAAGACAAACTTAAATGAGGATGATTAAGAATAAACTCCCCTTAAAAAAGACAGTGAATTGTAGCACTGAATTTTATAAGGGGAGTTTATTCATTTGCTTTGAACGTGGTATTCTATAAATAAAACATGAAATTCATGGCAAAGAAATAGAAAAACAATGGAGAGGAGCTTCAAAATGGCTTTTTTTGAAAATTCATATGTACAGATTTTCTTTAGCTCGGTTGTTGTCTACTTGTTCATCATCGTCTTATTTCGAATCCTGGGTAAAAGGGAATTTTCACAGCTTTCCGTCGTGGATTTGGTTTTTGTTCTCCTCATCAGCAATTCCGTACAAAATGCGATGGTAGGCTCTAATGATACATTGGCAGGCGGACTTGTCGCAGCAGGTTCATTATTTCTGGTTAATTTCATTTTCGAAAGATTATTGTACAAATTTCCAAAATTTAATCGTATAGTACGAGGAACCACGCTCATGCTCATCTATGATGGAAAATTAAATCTCCAAAATATGAAGAAAGCAAAAATCACTAGGGATGAAATGATGGAAGTGCTGAGAGAACACGGGATTGCAAAAGTTGAGGAAGTCAATCTTGCAGTTTTGGAAGTTGATGGAAATATCAGTCTGCTTACTGACGATTTTAAGCAGAAGTCAACGACGGAGAGCAAATCAGATGTTTCGAGCGGTAAAAAAAACAACAGCTAAGTATAATTTCAATATCATGTGAAGCAAATTAAGAATTTCTGGATGATTAAGATACGGGTTAAGTGACCAGTTATCCAGAAATGCCATGTAGAAAAGTTATTGGGAAGTTGTTTTTATAAATTAAAACAAAAGGGGTTCATCAGAATCCCTTTTTAAAATACCCAATAATCAACACGCTCCTCAAACTTTATTCGAATATTTGATTTTATTTTTAAGTTGAATTAATTTAATCGAAAGATATTGATGGAATGGTTTTCGTGATAAGATTAATATAAATCGATATGACTCAGTGAAGGTATTATTTATCAGGTGACATAGAGGATGTGATGAAATGATTGAGGAAAATGGACGAATTTTTTATCTCACGACAAAGCATACCAGTTATATTTTCAAGGCTCGAAATACCGGACAGCTTGAAAATCTTCATTATGGAAAAAAGCTAAGAAATCAGGATTTCAGGGCAATTGAAATGAAGTTAAATGCTGGCGCTGGAAGCAGTGTCATTTATTCAAAGGATAAACAGGCGTTTTCTATGGATCTTCTGCCCCTCGAATACTCCTTCAACGGGAAAGGAGATTACAGGCATATGCCACTGGAACTGGAGATGCCAGATGGAACCTATGTAGGTGACTTTGTGTTCGACCATCACGAGATCATCAAGGGAACAGTAGCCATGAACACGCTTCCGACAGCACATGGAAATGAAAATGAGTGTGAAACGCTCATCCTCACGCTAAAGGACAAGCTCTTTCGTGTAGAACTTTTGCTCTATTATACCGTGTTTTATGACACTGACATCATCACAAGGCGGGTGAAGCTGTTAAACCAGGCCAATGAGAAAATAGTCATCCGTAAAATCATGAGTTTAAGTTTGGATATTCTTGGATATGGTTACGACATGATCACGCTTGATGGTGGATGGATTAAAGAAGCTCATGTCCATCGAAAGGAACTTGGTTATGGATTAATGGTAAATGATTCAACGACTGGCTCTAGCAGCAACAGACACAATCCTGGCGTGATCTTTGCAAAGAAAGACACGAGAGAAGATACTGGCGTTTGTTATGGATTTAACCTGGTTTATAGTTCTAATCATTATACCGCCATTGAAAGGTCAAATCATGATCTGATCAGAGTGATGACAGGGATAAATCCCCATAACTTTAACTGGATTCTTGAACCTGGCGAAAACTTCGAATCGCCGGAAGCGCTCATGAGCTTTTCTTCTGAAGGATTAAATGGACTTAGCCATCATATGCATGATTTCATTAACCATCACATCGTCCGAGGAGAGTTTAAGGAGAAGGAAAGACCAGTTCTCATGAACAACTGGGAGGCGACTTTCTTTGATTTCAATGAACGAAAACTCATGAGTCTCGCAAAGGAAGCGAAAAAACTGGGGATAGAGCTGTTTGTTCTTGATGATGGGTGGTTCGGAGAAAGAAATGACGATACTAAAGGTCTTGGGGACTACAATGTCAATTTGAAGAAATTGCCTGGTGGAATCATTGGTTTAGCACGTAAGATAAAGGCATTGGGGATGGATTTTGGGATTTGGATTGAGCCGGAAATGGTCAATGAAAATAGCGACCTTTATCGTAAACATCCAGAGTATGCGGTAAAAATAAAGGGACGAGAGCCTTCTCTTGGAAGAAACCAACTTGTATTGGACCTTTGTAGAAAAGATGTGCAAGACTATATTATAGAACAAGTTAATCGCTTGCTTAAAAGCGCAGAAATCTCCTACGTCAAGTGGGATATGAACAGACACCTCTCTGATATGCAGTCTGATGAAGTTAAGCACCAGGGAATGTTTTATCATTCTTACATCATCGGATTATACAAGGTCTTAAAACGGATCACAGAAGAATATCCTGAGGTGCTTTTTGAATCCTGTTCCAGCGGGGGAAACAGGTTTGACCTTGGAATGCTTTCTTATATGCCGCAAGTATGGGCTTCGGACAATACCGACCCCATAGAGAGGCTTAAGATTCAAGAAGGTTTGAGTTATTTCTATCCTTTATCTGCAATCGGCGCTCATGTTTCTCAAAGCCCACATCAGCAGACCTTGAGGAATACCCCACTTGAAACCAGATTCAATGTGGCTGCGTTCGGGCTTCTTGGCTATGAACTTGACTTGAACGAATTGAACTTAAAGGAAAAAGAAGAAGTCAAAAGGCAGATTGCCTGGTATAAGACAAATAGAAGACTAATGCAATTTGGAAGATTTTACCGATTCGATAAGGAAAAGCTAAACCGGGTGAACTTTCAGGTAACGGATCTAGAGAAAAAAGAATCTGTCTTGGGGAATTTTCAAATCCTGCAGGAGGCCAGTCCGTCTTTTGACGTCCTGATGTTCAAAGGACTTAATGAAGAGGCGAAGTACAAGGTAACAACCTTGCAGCAAAATATGGATCTAAAGTACTTTGGACACCTCATTAAACATGTGATTCCACTAAAATTAAAATCAGATGGTTTGATCCTTAAGGAAGCCAGAAAATACTACAGATTACCGAATAACAAAGAAGAGTACATCGCCTATGGCGATATGCTCAGCGCGGGAATCAGGGTTAATCAGCAGTACATGGGGACTGGATATCAAAAAGACACGAGAATACTGAAGGATTTTGGCTCGCAACTCATGGAAGTAAAAATAATAGAGGATGGTGTAAGAATTGATACAAGAGGGCAATTACAAGAAAAATAAGATTTTCTTCGGCCTTGGAACCATCGGAAGAGATATGGTCTACACGATGGTCTCCATGTACCTTATGGTGTTTATCACGGAAGCTGTAGGTGTAAGTGACTCTACGCTCATCAGCATCACGACCATTATGATGCTTGCCAGGGTGTTTGATGCGTTCAACGATCCCTTAATGGGCGTTGTGGTAGATAATACCCGTTCCAGATGGGGAAAATACAAACCATGGATTACGATTGGGGTATTCTTCAGTGCTTTCGTAGCCCTGTTTCTTTTTATGGATTTTAATCTGACAGGGCTCAGCTATGTCATCTATTTCACTGTTTTCTACATCCTTTGGGATGTGGCCTGGACAATGAATGATATCGCCTACTGGTCCATGATGCCAAGCCTTTCTTATGATCAGAAAGAAAGAGAAGAAATTGGCGCGTTTGCAAGAATTTCAGCGAATATCGGACTTTTCGCCGTAGTCGGCGCGATAATTCCGATGACCAACTTGCTCGGAGGAATATTTGGCAGCCTGAAGAATGGATTCACCATGTTTATGCTCATCCTTGTCGTCCTCATGATTCTGTTTCAGTTCTTTACGATCCTTGGTGTGAAGGAAGCTCCTGAAATTGGGGGTGTAGATACGACGAAGACTACGCTTAAAATCATGGTAAGAGCATTGACTCAGAACGACCAATTGCTCATTACTGCAATTTGTATGGCGCTTTTTATGATTGGCTACGTGACTACCACAAGCTTTGGCGTATATTACTTTAAATATGTTTTTAGAAACGAAGGCATGTACACGATTTTTGCCATTATCCTTGGAATTTCTCAAATCGCTGCCCTCATTGTTTTTCCTTGGTTTAGCAGAAGATATTCAAGAAAAATACTTTATGCGGCATCCACCGTCCTTATCATTATAGGATATCTCATCTTTTTCTTTTCCCCGGCTAATATGATATTTGTTGGGACAGCAGGAATTTTACTTTTTATTGGAGAAGCCTTCATTCAGCTTCTTATGCTGGTCTTCCTCGCTGACACCATAGAATATGGACATCTGAAACTTGGAAAAAGAAATGAAAGTGTCACTTTTGCCATTCAACCTTTCATCAATAAGATGGGCGCAGCCATCGCGAATGGTGTTGTTGGCTATACGCTGGTTCTTTCAGGAATCAATTCCTTAAGTGAAGGAGAGCTATTGTCTGAAAGAGGACTCATCATCATGAAATCCGCAATGATGCTTTTGCCACTGCTGCTTATCCTTCTTAGCTATATCGTGTATTCAAAGAAATACACCATTAACGAAGAAAACTATCTTCATATTTTAGACGAACTTACTAAAAAAGCAACATCAAGAGCAGCTAAAGATTAGTTTTTATCTTAAAGAATTATGATGCAACTGAGCATGAGAAGATGATGGCATAGGGAATCTTAATATGAAAACAGGAGGAATAGAATTGAGTTGTCTACATTGTGGCAGTGTAAATATTGAAGAGGGAGTTTCGATTGGAAAAGCAGCTGAAACAGGGAATATCGGACCAAGATTCAAAAGCGGTTTGCTTGTAGGAGTAGTACAAATGTATTGCGATCTATGCCTAGACTGTGGAGAGATAACACGCTTTTTTATCAAAGAAAGCACGGATAAGAAATGGGTTAAAAAACCTGGTTCATTAGGATCAAAGTAAATCATGGGTTACACCTTTTAAATAGCAGGATAAAATACAATGGTTCGTAAATGGTGAGGTAAACATAAGGGGATTCTCATGAGTACTTTCTAAATCTCGAATTTGTCACACTACTTTAATATAGAGTTTAAACAAGAAGGTCTGATTCAGAACTGGAATTAACCAGAACTTGAATCAGACCTTTTACTTGGGCAAAAAACTTATTCCACCTGAAAGATCATTCCTTCATAGGGTTCAAGTGATAAGACATCTGCTTTTTTGCGTTCGCTATAGGTTCCAATAATGTAGGTGAGCCTGTTTTGCTGAAAATCTTTAAGATTTATTTTTGATTTTTTATCACTAAGGTTAATGAGGATCAGAAGCTTGTCTTGTTCGAACTCCCTGAGGTAGGCGATAACGTTTTTGTTCTCCCGTTCTAACGGAGTATAACTTCCGTAAATCAGAGCGAGACTTTCTTTTCTAAGGAAAATCAGCCCCCTGTAGAAGTCGATGAGGGAGTTTTCTTTTTCCAGTTCATGCTGAACATTGATCCATCTGTAGTTCGGATTTAGCTTAATCCATGGTGTTACAGTGGAAAAACCGGAATTTTCACCGCTTGTCCATTGCATAGGCGTTCTTGCATGGTCCCGGGTCATTTTTTGAATTACTTTTTTAGATAAGAATTTCGGCAGATGCAACATTTCTTGAAGAACGACATGGTCATTGATTGCTTCGTAGTCTTTCCATTCATCCATTTCCAAATGGCAGTTTGTCATTCCGATTTCTTCTCCCTGAAAAATGAAGGGGGTGCCTCTTAGGGTCATGTTAAGAAGTGCCAAAGCTTTAGCCGATTTTCTCCTAAAGTGCTTGTCATTACCAAACCTCGATACCTGTCGAGGCTGGTCATGGTTTGACAGGTAGTTTCCAAGCCACCCCCCACCTTCCTGGGTGGATAATTGCCAGGATTCGATCGTATCCTTCATTTCTTTAACTGTCCAATAATAAAATTTTCTAAAATCATATTTTCCAAGTTGCCCACATCCCAGCTGGTGAAGATCAAATTGAAACATCATATTCAGTTCTTTCTCTTTAGGATTGGTGTATTGATTTAGCGATTTCTTACTCGAGAGCATTCCTTCACCGACAGTGAAGACAGGAGAGCGGTGATCCCCATCACCATACTTGGATAACACCTCTTGATGCATTTCTTTAAGAAAATCGTGTGTTCTTGGAAGCGAAACGATATGTTCAAAGGGGAAAGTTAGTTTGCCTGATTTACCGATACTCGGAAGCCCTTCCCGTTTGCTTATGGTATTGATGACATCTAATCTGAAGCCCAGAACTCCCTTATCCAGCCAGAATCGCATGATGTTATAGATACCTTCCCGAACATTTTTATTTTCCCAATTAAGATCGCATTGGTTTGGCGTGAACATGCTGAGATAATATTCATCATGACGTTCATCCTTTTGCCATGCAGAGCCACCAAAGGCACTAAGCCAGTTGTTTGGTGGAATTGAATTCCCACTACTGTCCGTTTTGCCTTTCTTAAAGAAATAGTAATCACGATAGGGTGAATCCTTATCAGATAGGGCTTTTTTGAACCATTCGTGTTGATCTGAGGTATGGTTTGCAACGAGGTCCATAATGATATCAATTCCAAGGGATTTCGATTTTTTTAGGAGTTCATCAAAATCGGACATCGTGCCGAATTCAGGATTGATCTTATAATAGTCATCAATATCATAGCCGTAATCTTTATTTCCAGTGGCATAAATTGGCGATAGCCAAATAGTGTCGATCCCAAGGTACTTCAGATAATCAAGTTTTGACAGAATTCCCTGAAGGTCACCAATTCCATCATTATTGCTGTCTTTGAATGATCTTGGCCAAATTTGATAAACGATACGATTTTTAAAACTATCCATAATATATGCTCAGATTTCTCCATGTACACTAAACTTTAGAGAAATTCTGAATCCTCCTTTTTAGATATTAAATCTGTCCGCATTAATTCCTTTAAGGCTATTATATCTAATTTAAGGATGAAATGGTTATCATTTGTGATGATTTCAAAATCTATTTCCATTCTTGATCAAGGACAAAAAAAGGAGAAGCCTTTTGGCCTCTCCGAATAAGGATTAAATCAGCTCGCTGATATTAACATGCCAGACCAAATGGTCAAATCCCAGTCCCCAATAATCCTTTAAAATGTATGCTGGTTCTCCAAATTTCTTTCGCCAGATCTTTTTTGCTTGAGTATAGCCGCTATCAAGGCAAAATTCTTCGACTTCATGTTCTTTTAGGGTGATAAGCATTGCATGAAGCAATTTAGTGCCTATACCTTGTCCCTGTTTGTCGGGATGAACGAATACCGTGCCGATTTCAAATAGGTCTTTATAGGGATCCTGGGGTAGGTTCCTAATGATCTCGTTGGGTGATCCATATTCTATAGTGCCCATGATTTTACCCTCATCAAGTGCGAGGAGAAAATTTCTGTGATTAATCTCTTGTTTTAGATCTGATTGTAAGAATCTGTTCTTGGTTTCTATTTCCTCTTGAATATCCTTAAGCCTCTCTCCTAAACCTTCCTGAGTGTAGGTGTCATGGATAACCAGCGTAAAAAAATCATTGAGCGATTCTGTATCATCTTCAAGTGGTCTTCTAATTTCAAAGTTTCGCATATTGGACTCCTCCATGATATGAACTAGTTTCCGGTTACCGTCAGGTATTTTGTTACGGCGTAAAGGGTCTTTCCGTCATAGAGCACTCTGGACCAACCATTATCGCCAACACCTGTACGTATAACCAAATCGCCATTATATATTTTTACTACAATCGTATCTGCGATTTCTGTTGTAGGAACCAGGCGAAGATTGGTCTCAAGGGTCGCAGTAACTTCTTCGTTTACGTTAGTAAACAAGATGCCATTCTCAGGATTTTCCAGCGTAGGGAGCTTATTAGCCTGATAATTCAAATCGGTTGTTAAAACATTTGATTTGGCATAAACTGTTTTTCCATTGTAGGTCAGCCTGGACCAACCATTATTATTAACCCCGGTTCGGTTCAGAGTTTCTCCGTACACTAGCTTGCCCATGACAGTGCTGTCACTATCAGTACTTGGTCTGCTACGAAGATTGGCTTCTTCCTTAGCTGTAACCTGATCACTCACAGCTGTGAACCCTGGAATATAGGTTAAGTCGTTTGTGAGGAAGCTGTCTACAGCATACATGATTTGTCCTGCATATTCTATTTTTGACCAGCCATTCGCAGCCGTTCCGAGACGTTTTGCCGTTTCACCGTTCTTTAGTGTCGCAACAACCGTTGAAGTGGCGTCCTGACTAGGTAAGGAACGTAGGGAAACTTCATTTTTAGCAGTCACCGTATCATTGACTTCTTTGAAATCAATAAGCGCTACAGGATCGGGAGTGACAACTTCCTGAGGGGTGTCATCCACAGCCTTTGATTCTTCCTTGTACCCAAAATAGGCAACATTAAAATCTACAGGCTTATTAATTCCCGGAACATTTCCTTTATTGGTGTATTGCCACATGGAAAGTTTTCCGCTATAAGATGATTT
The DNA here is from genome assembly GCA_049657765.1 of Clostridiaceae bacterium. Lineage (GTDB taxonomy): Bacteria > Bacillota > Clostridia > Clostridiales > Clostridiaceae > Proteiniclasticum. The sequence continues at coordinate 4,513 of JBASOA010000016.1, read as the reverse complement.
TGAAGTGTCAGCATAAGGCGTATTAGGATATTGAGCTACCCAGATCTGATACTTGCTGCTCAGCGTCGTGGCATTCCATTGTGCATTTTGTTCCATTTCAGCTTTTGAGGCATAAAACATAGCCTTATAGCCTTTGCTTTTTATTTCATCCAAGAAAGCGATGGCGATATTGGTCCTATCATCCTTTCCTAATCCATACTGTCTGTTGCCCGCATTATCAAAACCTTCACAGTTAAAGGCTACAGGATAGGTAATGGGATAAGGACTGATAAACTTTGCCACCCATGCTGCCTCTTCTTTCGCTTCTGCTGTGCTGATTGCAGTAGAGAAGAAATATGCACCAATCTTAATTCCGTTTGCTTTTGCCTGTTGTAGATTATATCTGGCATACTCATCTTCTGTAATGATGCCAGAAACCGTAGAGCGGTATCCAACTCTAATCATGACAAATTCAACCCCGGACGCCTTGACTTGTTTCCAGTCAATGATTCCTTGCCATTTGGAAACATCAATCCCATAGGTTTTGATTTCAGTGGTTTCCGAGGGGGATTTCATCACACTGGAATCCTGAGCCACACCACTAGTGCCATTGGTTTGAGGGTCTTCTGCCGTATTGGTTGGTACGATAAGCTTTGGGTCTACAGGAGCTTCTTCGACACCGGTGGAAACCGGTTCTAAAGGTAGTGGTGCCTCTGCTGGCGTCTCACTTGCGGTTTGAACTTCTTCTGTGACTGTCTCGACGGGAGTTTGCACAGAAACGGTTGAATTATCATTTGAATCTTTTTCTTTGCCTAAACCAGAACGCGAAGCCGCGAAATAAATGAGGCCGGTGGCTGTTAGCAAGATTACTACAAAAAAGATTATTGCCTTTTTTTGATTGTTTTTAATAAAGTTTATAAAATTTTCAACTATATTTTTCAATTTTGTTCTCCTTGAAGATGATGATCAATGTGCAATAGCATTTTATATTCTTCGATTAATTTCCAGGTTCATTCAAATGTGCTTTTATGGATATTAATTCGAGGTATTGATTCGTGTAAAGTCGTTTTACCGCTTTACTGCTGCAATCAATTATCGTTATTCTCATTACTTTTGTAACTGTTATCGCTTTAAGATGGTTGTATTCACCTCTTTAATTTGATATTTCTCTAGAATAGCAAGTCAATTGAAATAAAGCTGTTATTGGTATAGCAAACCCAATCTAGGATAAAGGTATTTTTAGTTCCTGGAATTAATGGTTTGGTAATCCAATGTTTGATCTTAATTTTTTAGACGATCATGAAGATTAATTTTAACCAGAATCAAGATTTGTCCGAATATATTCATGAAAGATCTGCTCTTGTTGAAATATCGATTGCTCCTGATACAGAGGTAAAATGAACACTACTGCACTTGTCATAAACGATTAATCCTTGTAATTGAATCGTTTTGAACAAATAAACTAGAAATTATTATACTTAAAGCTATTTTAATTATATATTAATTTTAACGAAAAGACCATACCAATTGAGACTAATATGAAAACTTCTGGTGAGGCTTGATTTACTCGCCATATCCCGCTTGAGGCGAATGTCCTACTCAGGGACTGTAGTGGCCTCACTTCGTCTTCCCGAATTTATTTTACGCTGAGAATCAAATCGTGTTTATCCAAATTCACTAACAATCCGTTCAATAAGTATCTTCATTTCAATGGAAGGTAATGTACTTGAATTGCAAATTGAGATTAGAAAATTATGATTAAGATATTGATAATTTTAATTATTTTAAAACAGGATATTTCTTAACACTTTATTTCCTGTTTATCAATATATTAACAGTATAATTCAATTCATAAACCAAATATGATGTGAGGAGTGATCTTATGAACGAATTAACAGCTAATCTTGAGCGGAGTTTACCTGACATACTTGTTGGCATAATTTACCTTATCATTGCGATCATCGCAGGTTATATCGTGAAATATCTTATTGTTAAAGCGGCAAAGGCGTTAAAACTGGATAGAAAATTTGGTGACAGCGGGAATGAAGCAAATGGTATTCCTGAACTTTTGGGTAAGTTGGGATTTATCATCACAGTTTTGTTCTTTTTACCAGGGATTTTTGATCGGTTTGGATTGACTAATATTTCTGCTCCACTTACAGGTATGCTGGGAACCTTTTTCGGATACATCCCAAGACTCATAGGAGCCATACTTCTACTGTTCTTAGGATTTGTTATCGCAAAGATTGTACAGCAACTTGTTAAAGGGTTCCTTGAAAGAATGAAAGTGGATAAACTAAAAGACAGAATGGGAATCTCAAATACTGATCATCCAGAAAAAACTTCAAGAAGTTCAATATCCTTTGCGGATTTAGGTGGAAAAATTCTTTATGTCATCGTACTGATTCCATTTATCATTGCAGCACTGGAAGTGCTGAATATTGATGCGATTACTAACCCTGCAGTAACGATGCTGACGATTATCACAAGTATCATTCCACAGATTATCGCTGCTGGAATCCTAATCGTGATTGGGGTCTTCATCGCAAAACTTGTGGGTGATCTGGTTGAAACCATTATCGACGGATTCGGTATTTCCGATAAAGTTGCTGATGTTATGGATGAACCAAGAGCTACGGGCTTTGATCTGGGAAAAGTAATTGGGATTATAGTAAAGATACTAATCATCCTGTTCTTTACCGTTCAGGCTTTTGATCTTATTGGACTTACCATCCTACAGTCTATCGGTGGTGCGATCATTGCGTATCTTCCAATGATTCTAAGTGCGCTGCTTATTCTTTTAGGTGGATACGTTTTAGGTTCCATTGCCAAAAAATTTATTGTCAAGATGCTGCCTCAAGCTAGATTTGCAGCCATCATTGTAAAAGGTGTAATTATAGCGGTCGCAGTGCTTATGGCTCTGTCTAATTTGGGAATTGGTGCACTCTTTGTAGAAACCTTATTTATCGCAATCATCGTTGCCACTGCAGTAGCATTTGCTATTGCCTTCGGTATCGGTGGTAGGGATTTTGCGAAAAACACGCTGCTGAAGTTAGAAAAGAATATGGATGAAAATAGGAACAACATGATTGTAGTCCAGAAAAGAATCGAAGCTGAGGATCTTCAGAAAGAGACTCAGCGAAAAACCCAAATGGATGAAACACGGAAAGAAGGACCTGTAATCACAGAAGTTCATCATCCGGATTCAGATAAACCTCAAATTTAAGCGGTAAGTTTCCACTTTGTTCCCGTTTCAATTGTTTAAATACGTTGACGAAATAGCTCGTATCGTGCCTGGATAGTAAAATATCCGGGTCGGACGAGCTTTTTGTCTGGGGGCTAACTAGATCAAGCTGCGCTATATTAAAAAGTAAGGACAAAATAAATTGTACTTCAATGGCTAAGATTCTATAATAAGGTAATCATATGGAAAGCAGGGATTTAAAGTGAATTATAATGAAGCACTGAACTATATTGAAGGAACGCTAAAGTTTGGAAGTATTTTGGGATTGGAACGAATTGGTAAACTACTTGAACTTCTTGGTAATCCTGAAAAAAAGTTGAAGTTTGTACATGTAGCAGGGACGAATGGGAAAGGTTCAACCGTAGCTTTTCTATCCAGTATTTTAATAGAGGCAGGCTATAAGGTAGGAATGTATACTTCTCCTGGTCTACACCGATTTAATGACAGAATAAGGGTGAACAATCATGACATAGAAGATGAAAGGCTTGCAGAGATTACAGGGATCGTTAAAGAGAAAATTGATCTAATGATCAGCGAGAACATGGAAAGTCCTACAGAATTTGAAATTGTCACGGCAATCGCTTTTCTTTATTATCTGGAAATGAGCTGTGATATCGTTGTTTTGGAAGTAGGCCTTGGAGGAAGGCTGGATTCAACAAATATAATTCCAGCACCACTGGTTTCAATCATTACAACGATAGACTATGATCATATGGATATTTTGGGAAACACACTTACTGAAATCGCTCGTGAGAAAGCAGGAATATTGAAGCGGGGCACAGAGCTTATCCTTTATCCGCAACAGGATGAAGCAGAAAAAGTGATCCTTAAAACAGCGGATGAACTTAAAATTAAGGTACACAAAGTATCTTTTGATGATATTGAAATCCTGGACCATGATGAATACAGACAGTCCTTTAAGAAAGATGATGAAGTGTATACCATAGGTATCCTCGGAGAACATCAGATTAAAAATGCAGCTACCGCAATGGAAGCCGCTAAGGTTCTGAGGAATAAAGAATTTATAATCAGTAACACTCAGTTGAAAAATGGATTAAGTAATGCAAGATGGCCAGGAAGGTTTGAGATTTTATCTCATCAGCCTCTATACGTCGCCGACGGAGCACACAACTTGCAAGGGGTAAAGGTTCTGGCAGATAATCTCCGAAAATACTTCACAGGCAAAAAAGTTATTTTCATTATGGGTGTGCTTAGAGATAAAAAATATGAGGAAATGGTAAGAGAAGTTCTACCACTTTCAGCTTACTTTATCGCGGTCACCCCCGATAA
>JBASOA010000015.1:0-109643 GCA_049657765.1 Clostridiaceae bacterium | reverse complement strand
ACTTTAACCCTCTTCAGGATCGCCATGAAGAGTAATGTACCAGCCATGGCAAAAATAAAGGCAACCATCATCTTTTGCATGGTATTTGCACTTTGTAGAAAAAGCATGGCAAAAAGAATGCCAAGTTTTGCGGAATCCATCGTTGCAGCAGTACTAGGCGACACAAACTTGTTTCTTGTAAGCTGCTGCATAATGAGCCCTGACAAACTTAAAGCCATGCCTGTAATTAATATGCTGATGAGTCTCGGCCCTCGACTAAAAAGGAGGATCAAGATCGCCTCTTCATTTCCATTCACAATATTTTGAAGCGTGATGTCTTTTGCACCGATAAAAATCGATAGAACGGATAAGATAATTAACGCTATGATCAAATGCTTATTTTTCATATCTTATAATGGAATTGGCCACTATATTTGACACCTCACTTAGAAAATTGTTATAATTGAACTCGCAGACGAAATTGAGAATCATTCTCATTAATAGTAACAATAATAAGCGCAAATTTCTTATACGTGATTTGTTTTTTTATAACTATATTTGGGTAAACGAAAGGAGGAGTGCGATTTGTTCATTGAAAGAGACCCCAAAGAAGTGGCAGAGGATTTTTACGCCAGCACTTTTATTCCAATCAGTGCCTATAACTTTGATGGAACAGAAGTTTATCGTGGTGGAGACCACTTTAAATTTGATGATTATGCCATCTATGCTACTTTACTAAAAAAAATGTCAGGAACCACAAAGATGAGCTATTCTTCCCTCACCTTATCAAGTGAAGACGGTTATAACTATACGGCTTATCATATTAACCAATCAAAACCTATCGATGGTTTCGTGATTGTGGGCCCGTATAACCAAGAGGACACTGATCGGATCTGTAATCTTGATTTGTGTTACTTTAACAACCTATATTTAGCTTCTTTCAACAAAAGCAATGATAAATGTCCGATAAAAGATTGCGCGAATTCTCATAGCCTCAATATCAGGCGAGCAATTAATTTTATTCAGGCTCATTACAAGGAAAATATCACTTTAGATGATATTGTCAGTCACTTGAATCTAAATAAGAGTTATTTCTGCACCCTGTTTAAAAAAGAAACCGGCTATACTTTCACTAATTACGTGAACCTTGTCAGAGTAGAAAAAAGCAAAAAGCAACTTCTAAGAGACAACAAATCAGTTCTCGACATCGCCCTATCTGTTGGTTTCAACAACCAGAATTATTATGCGATAACCTTTAAGAAACACATGAACATGACGCCCATGGAATTTAGAAAGCAGGCTTATGTTTAGAGGCTTCTTTCCAAGCAATCCTTTCAAATTATAATGAAGCAAGCCACTGCAGGAATCAAGAAAGTTGATTCCTGCAGTGGCTTTTATTTAAATTCGAATCTCTTCCCTGCTTTTCATTTTACAAGTACTTTTCCTATGATAGAATTGAACTATAAAACACATTGAAAATAATGGAGGCTGAAATCATGAGAATGTTTGATTTGTTCTACGAGGACTACTTCAAAATGAAGAGAGTGGAAATCCTGGACACGATCCGAAGTACCGAGGGAAGGACCCTCATGTGCGAAACCATCATCAGCACGTTTCCTTTGCTCGATGGTGTATCCAATCCAGAAACTGCTGCGGCATTCAGTGCAGATATGATTACACTGAACACTTTTAATTTCGATGCGCCATTTATATTTGGTTATGGTGATGATAAAACTTCGCCATATTTAGGAATTCCAACTTATGCCAAAGCATTGGAAAATATCGTCCAGGAGAATCTGAAAAACCCAAACTTCATTCAGGATTTCAAGAAAATCATCGGAAGATTTATTGGCGTAAATCTGGAACCCGTTCCAGAGGGCAGTCTATACCCTGAGGGCCTCCGCTGCAATGAAAAGAACCTAATAAAAGCTAAAGAATACGGCTTTGATTATATCGTCATCACAGCAAACCCCAGCACAGGTGTCACCAGTCAGGGAATTCAGGAAGGCATTCTTCTTGCCAGACGTATACTTGGCGAGGATACCATCATCGTTGCAGGAAAAATGCATGGTGCAGGTGCAGGAAACATCTATGATTTGGAAACCGTCAAAGGGTTTGTAACTGCTGGATCGGATATCATCTTAATTCCAGCGCCAGGCACTGTTCCAGGCTTTACTGTGGATCTCGTCAAAGGATTCATCGATATGATCCATGAACAAGGTGCATTAGCCCTAACGACCATAGGAACGAGCCAGGAAGGCTCCACTGAATCATTCATAGAAAGTATCGCCCAAATGTCCAAGATGGCAGGAGCGGACATCCAGCACACTGGAGATGCAGGTGTATCCGGTATGACTCCCCCAGAGAATATCCTAAGGCTTTCCATCACCATGCGTGGAAGAAGACATACCTATAGAAGAATGGCTAGGTCGAGTAGACGATAGCAACTAAGATCCCCAATATAAAAATACACCTATGCGGTAAACAGTGAAATCAAAACTGTTTACCGCATGGGTGTATTTTTGCACATGGACATTTTCCCGTACAAAGAAAAATGCTGCAATATGCAAGGACTTGGCTACTCAATTAAAGCACTCAAGTCCTTGTAAAATCATATTAATTTATAGACAAATCCATTTTACTTCTTCGCGATGTACTTTCTAACGTCGATCGCTACAGCGGTAATGATGATGATACCTTTAATGATCGTCTGGAGATAAACATTGATTCCGATAAAGTTCAATCCATAGTTCAGGAATTGAAGAATTACAGCACCAATCATTATTCCAGGAATGGTACCAACACCACCAGAGAAGGATACACCACCGACTACGCAAGATGCAATGGCATCAAGCTCGTAGTTAGCTCCAGTACTGGACGTTACAGAACCAATACGTGCAGCTTCGAGGTATCCGGCCAGTCCATAAAGCAGTCCTGAAATCAGATATACGATCATGATGTTCTTTGTTATATTTACACCAGAAACGGCTGCTGCTTCACTGTTGCCGCCAATGGCAAACATGTTTTTACCTAAGGTTGTCTTATTCCAGACGATATACATGATTACAGCAATGGCTGCAGCATAGAATATCAGATAAGGAATACGGACGGTACCAAGAGTAAGCGCTCCATTGACGAAGGCAAGATAGCTTTCGTTTAGTGTGGAGATTGGCTGAGCACCTAGTGGTGGTCTATCGATATAGGTCTGTAAAAGTCCAAAAACAATAAGCTGTGTTCCAAGCGTTGCAATAAAAGCATGCAGCTTTAGTTTAGCTACGCCAAATCCATTAAACAGTCCAAATGCAGCGCCCACAAGCATAGAAATGATTAGCGGGAGGAAAATTGGAAGTTTTGGAAGATTAGGGTACATTCTTGCACCATAATCTAATTTTTGGAGTAAAGATGCAGAAATTGCAGCGGTGATACCAAGAATTCTACCTGCAGAAAGATCTGTGCCTCCGAGCACAATCAACCCCGCAACACCAAGTGCAAGTATTGCCCTTGTTGAAGCCTGACTGAGGATGTTCGTAAAGTTTCTGACGGATACAAATTTTGGTTCATATAGGATTACTGCGATAATCAATACACCTAAAATGATGTAAAGCGCGTAGTTTAAAAGAAAGTCTTTCGTATTGCCACCTGGAATTTTTGCGGCTAGTCCTTTTTCTTTAGCATTTCCTTTTGGATTCTCATTCATCTTTTTCACCTCAACAATTATAGATATTTGGCAGATAATGCCATGATCTTTTCCTGGTCTAAGTCTTTAGTATCCTCAATTCCGGCAACCCTACCATTGGACATGACAAGTATCCTGTCACATATTCCAAGAAGCTCCGGCATTTCTGAAGATACAACGATAACGCCTTTTCCCTTCTTGGCCAAATCAATGATGAGCTGGTAGATCTCATATTTTGCACCTACGTCAATACCTCTTGTGGGTTCATCGAGTAGGAGGATTTCTGGATTTGTTAGTAGCCATCGGCCGATAATCACTTTTTGCTGATTACCTCCAGAAAGTGAAGTAATGATTGTCTTTTGGCTTGGTGTCTTGACGTTCATGCTGTCAATTACCCATTTGGTATCCTTGCTCATCTTTTTCTCATTGATGAACCCATTGGATTTGTAGTTTTCAAGACTTGCAATGACAGAATTAGCCCTAATATTCAAATTCGGGAAAATTCCGGTTGCCCTTCTTTCTTCTGTAACCAGAGAAAAACCATTTTTAATTGCCTCATCTGAATTGCTGTTCGTGATTTTCTTCCCATGCAGCTTGATTTCACCACTAGCTAAAGTGGCTGATCCGAAAATATGCTCCAGGACTTCAGTCCTACGAGAACCCAGCAATCCGGATATCCCAAGAATTTCGCCTTCTCTTAAGGTGAAAGATACATCCTTGATATTAGGCTGATACTTTCCAGTAAGATGATTAACCTCAAGGATTACCTCTCCTGGCTTATTGTCCTTAGGTGGAAATCTGTGTGTAAGGTCTCTTCCTACCATAAGCTTTATAATCTTGTCTGTTGTTAGATTTTTAGCATCTTCAGTAGCTACCCATTGTCCATCTCTCATAACCGTTACTTCATCTGAAATTCTTAAAATCTCTTCCATCTTATGAGAAATATAGACAATACCCATTCCTCTGTCTCTTAAGAGATTAATTATCCTAAAGAGCACATCCACTTCCTGCTCTGTAAGTGATGATGTAGGTTCGTCCAAGACCAGAATTTTCGCATCATAGGATACAGCTTTGGCGATTTCTACCATCTGCCTCTCTGATACGGACAATTTTTCCAACTTTGCCTTAGGATTTACATTTATCCCCAAATCATCAAACACTTTTTTAGTGTAGGAGTACATTTCTTTCTTATCGATCAAACCATGCTTTACCGGATATCTGCCAAGCAGAAAATTATCCATGACATCACGCTTTAACACTTGGTTAAGTTCCTGATGTACCATGGAAACACCATTCTCCAAAGCAATTTTGGGATTGTCGAATTTAATCTTTTCACCATTGATGAGGATTTCTCCGCTATCTTCATAATAGATTCCGAATAGACATTTCATCAAGGTTGACTTTCCGGCACCATTTTCTCCCATCAGGGCATGTACCGTTCCAGGTTTTACTCTCAAGGTGACATCATCGAGTGCTTTTACGCCCGGAAATGATTTATTGATTTTGATCATCTCTAATAGATACTTTGATTCTCCCATTTGATTCACCACTCTTCTCATTTAAAATAAGGGGAATCGACTTAGATACATAATATCACAGCGCGATTCCCCCAACTAATTACATTAGATTGTTCTTATTTGCCTGTATATGCCTGGTAAGGTATTCTAACTGAAATCTTGGAATCGTCATATTTGTATGATGTTCCATCCAGGAAGTCCTTGCCATTTGCTGCGTTCTTTGCAAGGTCACTGATTCCCTTTGCCATACCAGCTGCATCCTGCATAACTGTTCCAGCCATTGAACCTTCTTTGATAAGGTTCTTAGCATCTTCAGTAGCATCAACTCCAAATACTGGAATATACTTTGTAGCATCGCCAGTATTGTAGCCCATAGCCTTCAGTGATGAGATTGCGCCTGAAGCCATTCCGTCGTTGTTAGCGATAACAAGGTCGATATCTGCTTCATATTTCTGTAACCAGCCGTCTACTGCTGTCTTAGCTTTCTCATTATCCCAATCTGCAACCTGCATTGCAAGTTCCTTAGTCTTAACGCCCTTTTCTTCCATAGTTTTCACTGAGAAGGTAGATCTTGCTACAGCTTCTGGATTGTCCAGTCCGCCGTGAAGAAGAACATACTCGATAACGCCGTCGCCGTTTCTGTCATACTTCTTGTCAGCAAAAAGAGTAGCCATCATTTCGCCCTGGATGATTCCGGCTTCTTCTGGCTTGGTTCCTACGAATCTAGCCTTGTCATATGCGGAAAGCACCTTAGCATCAGGTTCTCTATTAAAGAATATTACAGGAAGATTAGCTGTCTTAGCTTTGTCGATAACATTCTGAGCAGCGCCGATATCAACGATGTTGACAACAAGTGCACTTACGCCCTGTGAAATCAGATTATCCAACTGATCGTTCTGTGTTCCTTGGTTATTCTGTCCATCTTGCATTACGAATTCATAAGAATCATCAGCCTTGTCTAGAGCTTCTAGAGCCTGTCTAACGCTTGAAATATAGGTGTCATCAAACTTATAGATCAATACCCCTATTTTCTTTGATCCAGTTGTATCAGCTGGTGTTTCAGCTGGTGTCTGTGTACCTGTAGGTGTTTCAACAGGAGTTGGAGTTTTTGTACCGCAACCGACTGCTAAAGCAGATAGTACTACTACTGAAAGTAACATTGAAATTATTTTTTTGGTTTTCATATTTAAGCCCCTTTCTATATTAACTTCTTCTACATCTTAACAAAATAGACATATAAAGTCAATCGTTTTCATAAGACACTCAAATTTCGCACGCACTATCATAATCCCTTGAATTTCAAGGCTTTTCCCCGTTTCATATTGCGTTTTTCTAATACTTTTACTAAATATTTTACTAAATTATTCCAGATTTTTTTCATTGATTTTCTAAAGTGATATCATTAATGTCACTAAATTAATTCACTAAATTTCTAGCACTCACTCTTCTTATTATAATCATTCTTTTGAACAGATGAATACCATTGATCAAAAGCATAACTTGATTTACTTATGCTCAATCTTCCAAAGTACTACGACTAAAAAAGCTGTTACCAATCTGAAAAATCAGTCGGTAACAGCTTCTATTAGAAGTAATATTATTTACCCAAGGTATAGTTGATGAAAAATGTGGCGCAAAGTGAATAACCAAACCTAATTTTTCTTCATTCCGTTTTCAAGGAAACCCTACTACAATCAGATTCCCAATTACGCCCATCACTGCACCTAGAACAATGAGCACGATGAGATCAAATCGCTTGGTAAGTTGTAAGGCAAATCCTATAATAAAAGTAGCCAGGGCTACGACACTAAGATTAGCCATACTCATAATTCCTCCTTCGAACAATGAATTTTCAAACATGCTGATTGCAGCAATGGCAATAAGTCCTACGATTCCAGGTTTCAATCCCTTGAGCATCTTATCAAGAAATCCTATTTTCTTATCCCTGAAAATAAAATAAGCGAGGATCATCATTAAAATGAACTGGGGCATGACATTTCCCAAAGTCGCAACAATGGCACCAGGAATTCCTGCAACTTTCGTTCCCACAAATGTAGCTGAATTGATAGCAATCGGGCCAGGAGTCATCTGCGAAATGGAAACCAGGTCGGTCATCTCCTTGATGCTGAGCCACCCACGTTCTTCAACCACAAAGCGCTGAATAAGTGGCAATACGGCATATCCTCCGCCAAATGCGAATGCGCCAATTTGTACAAAAACCCAAAAAAGTTCTAAAAGTATCATCCTTTATTTCACCTTCCCTTCACTAAGCACAGAGAAAGTAATAAATCCGGTAAGTGCCAGCGTTAGAATGATAATAATGGTGTGGATCTTGAAAAAATAACTTGCCACAAATGCAGCGATCATGAGAACCATGGAAAAGTACTTATGTTTTCTAAGTGCTGCTTTCCCCATACCATAAACTGTTAAGATAAGAACGGCGCTGATGACGCCTCCCATGCCCATGAGGGCTGACTTTACCCAGAAATTTGTAGAAAAAGCCTCATAAAAATAAAAAATGACAGAAATAATAATGAGGCACGGTAGAACTGAAGCCAAAAGCGCGGTTAGCGCTCCTTTCCATCCCCTCAGGCGATATCCTGTGAGCAGAGAGGTACTGATGGCCATCGCCCCCGGGCCTGACTGAGCAAGCGCTACAAGACTCAGCATCTCTTCTTCATCTATGAGTCCCCTTTTCTTCATAAACTCGTCCCGAATGACCGGAACTATCGTGTAGCCACCACCAAAGGTGACTGCATTGATTTTAAAAAATGTGAGAAAAATCTCACTGAGCTTAATATCCTTTTCCATAATTCCTCCTTAATATAAAGCTAGATTACTATCGGTCCTTGATTCTGTACCGGCAGCATAAACCCCATTCTCAAGTTTTAGAATCACCTGACCTCTGCCAAAATGTGTACTGTCTTCTTCTACGATGATATCATGACCTCTTTGCCTGAGCGCTTCGATTATTTCCTGATCAAAAGAAGCTTCCACCATAAAGGTTTTTTCCTTCACCCACTGCCACCTTGGAGCATCTAATGCCATCTGAGGATTCAGATGAAAGTCCAAAAGATTGGAGACCACCTGAAAATGTCCCTGAGGCTGCATGTACCCACCCATGACACCAAATACGCCAACGCATTTTCCTTCCTTCATCAACATCCCTGGGATGATGGTGTGGTAGGTCTTTTTCCCCGGTGCAAGACAGTTGACATGACTTACGTCAAGCTTGAAATCCGCTCCACGGTTCTGAAGGGAAATTCCTGTATCCTTTACCACAATACCACTACCGAATCCCATATAGTTTGATTGAATCATGGACACCATATTGCCCTCTTCATCTGCACAGTTCAGGTAAACCGTACCGCTGGTATAGGGATCATCATATGTGTGAATTTTCGCCTCACCAGTGATCTGCGCATATCTTTTTTTGCCATAAGATGCCTTAAGCAGTTCCTTCGGGTCAATCCTCATCTTTAAAGGATCCGTGATATAGTGCATTCCGTCTGCGAAAGCCATTTTCATGGCTTCAAACATCTCATGATAGTATGTGGCATCCCGTTCCTTCACCTCTTTGTTTTTAAAAACATTTAGTGCCATTAGCGCAACCATTCCCTGACCGCTTGGTGGAAGTTCGACGACGTCATATCCCCTGTAGTTCACAGATAATGGCTCAACCCAGGCAGACTCAAACCTTTCCAGATCCTTTTTCCTTAGGTATCCTTCATGTGCAAGGGAATCAGCTTCAATCTGATCGGCAAGCTCCCCTTTGTAGAAGGCTTCTCCTTGGGTTTCACCGATGAGTCTCAGGGTCTTCGCATGATGGGGAAGCTTGACGATCTGGAAGGGTTCAGGCGGTTTTTCATCGAATGTGAAAGTATTGAACCACTCCTGAAATTCTTTTTTGTCCCCATAAAGGTTCAGATTTCTTTCATAGGCTCTCTTCCACATTTTTGCGGTGTTTGCGGCCACCGGAAAACCATTTTCCGCATATTGAATCGCAGGGGTCAGGCATTCCAGAAGGGATAGTTTTCCAAACCGTTTTGAAAGGCTTGCCCATCCTTTTGGCGCTCCTGGCACTGTGACTGGTGTCCAGCCGTGAACCGGCATGGTCTCATGATCTTTTTTCACCTTGTCCAAAGTGATTTCTTCGGGTGATGGTCCATGGGAATTCAAGCCGTAGAGCTTGTCCTTCATCCATACCAGGGCGAAGTTGTCGCCGCCGATGCCGTTGGCGGTAGGTTCGACTACCGTCAGACAAGCCGCGGTGGCAATGGCTGCATCCACAGCATTGCCACCTTTCTTGAGCATATCCAGCCCAGCTTGAGAAGCCAGGGCGTTTCCTGTGGCCACCACCCCATGTGTAGCACAAAGAGTGAGCCTTTGCGAGGAATAAGGCTGATGATTGGGATCAAAATTCATGAGGATCCTCCTATTATACTATTTTATGTCATATAAGTGACAGGCTACAGAATGGTCTTCACCCATCAACAGTAGCTTTGGTTTCACTTCTTTGCAGATATCCATTGCCTTAGGGCACCTGGTGTGGAAAGAACAACCGGTGGGTGCATTGATTGGACTTGGAATTTCTCCTTTAATCACTTCTTCTTCCACTTCAGCCCCTTTCTTTTTCAGTCGGGGTACTGACGCCAATAAAGATTGTGTATAAGGATGCAATGGATTTTTAAAAATTTTTGCTGCACTTCCATATTCAAAATTATAACCTAGATACATTACCATTATACGGTCACAAAAATGTTTTACAACACCCAAATCATGAGTGATGAAAAGATATGTCAAATCTAGCTCTTTATGAAGATCCTCAAGAAGCATCAGTATCTGAGCCTGAACCGAAACATCCAAGGCAGACACAGACTCATCAAGGATCATAAAATCAGGCTTGAGGGCCAATGCTTTCGCTATGCCTACACGCTGTTTCTGTCCACCGGACAAGGTGTTGGGGTAGCTGTCATAGTAAGCCTCCTTTAAGCCTACTTTTACCAGAAGATCAAGAGCAATCTTTTTGCGCTGCGCCTGATCATAGTTTGTATGAATCAGAAGTCCTTCCTCGATGATCTTTCCCATGGTCATTCTTGGGTCAAGGGAAGCAGCTGGATCCTGAAAAATCATCTGCATGTCGCGCCTTTGCATTCTCATTTCCTTATTCGTCAGCTTGGTAAGATCGATACTGTCAATTTTATGCCGATCAAGTCTCTCCTGGTAATGCGTAAATTGAGCTCTCTCATGAACGGGTAAAACATTTTTTCCTTTATAACTTTCTGCTTTTTCAAGATAACCGTTCCCGATTTTCTTAGCTTCAAGGATTTCCTTCTTCAATCGAATAATTGAATCCTGACATTTACTCAGTGCCAGTTCCTCGTGGAGACCCAAGCAAAGCTCTTCTTCTTTGCGGAGTTTCTCTTTTAACTGAAACACTTTCTCGAGTCCCTTTGCTGCCTGAAGGTATAGATCTTGGACTTCATCAATTTCTTTGACTAAAATCAGGGAACCACATATTTTAGCCCCTTCCCTCAGCTGCCTGGATGAATTCTTTCGGGCTTCTTTGATTTCAAATTCAATTTTCCAGACTTCCTTTTCTATAGTCTGATGCCTTCTAAACTCACTTTTCGTCCCTTCAGGATCATACTCTGTCAATTCTCTTTTAAATTTCTCAAGTTTTTCCTCCATTTTCACGGAAGCCAAATAATATTCATGCGCTTTTTTCTGATAATCTGCCAGTTTCTTAACTTCCTTCATGACATAAGCGGGATTTAAATCAGACAGGGTCTTACCATAGTAGATCATTGCTCCGGAGCTGGCATCATGAAGCCTTAAAAGCACTTTACCCAATGTAGATTTTCCACATCCGGATTCACCAACCACAGCGAATTTATCGCCCCGATTAAGGACAAAGCTGATATCGTCCAATGCTTTCAATTCCTGATTTCTATTCACTCTGAAATATTTCTTGATTTTTCTTGCTTCAATTAAAGGAATTTTTTCTTTCATAGCCCATACTCCTCTTCTACCTTAAAACAGGATACAAAATGTCCTGATATGGGTTCTATTGATTTTGGTACTTCATGTACGCATTTTTCAGTGACATGAGGACATCTGGGGTGAAAACGACAGCCAGATACCGGTTCTGTGAGAAGTGGAATGCTGCCTTTGATCGGTTTCAATTCAAAATCATCCCGATCCACTTGCGGGTATGCATTAAAGAGCCCTATTGTATAGGGATGAAGCGGTTTTTCAAAGATTGCCTCCGTCGTAGCCTCCTCCACTTTATCTCCTGAATAGAGAACTACCACACGATCTGCAATTTCACCAACTACCCCCAAATCATGGGTGATAAAGAGAATTCCCGCATCCATTTCCTTTTTCAAATTGTTCATGAGCTTGAGTACCTGCTTCTGGATTGTTACGTCCAGGGCTGTTGTAGGCTCATCTGCAATAAGAAGTACTGGACTTGACACAAGCGTCATCGCGATCATGACCCTCTGCCTTAGTCCCCCCGAAAGTTGAAAAGGATACTGTTTCATCCGACTTTCCGGTTCTGGGATATCCACCTTTTGAAGTGCTTCAACAGCTTTCTCATACGCCTTGCTCCGAGAGATGGACTTGTCATGTTCCCGGATATTTTCTATAATTTGAAAACCTACGGTCAGCAAAGGATTTAAGGCCGTCATGGGTTCCTGAAAAATCATACCCATCTTACTTCCACGGGTATGTCTTCGTTCCTTGTCGCTCATGAGACGTAAGTCTTCACCGTTTAAGTTCATTTCGCCAGCAATAACCTGTCCATTCTCAGGAAGTAGATCCATAAGGCATAAAGTGGTGACACTTTTCCCGCAGCCCGACTCCCCAACGATGCAAAGGGTCTCATTTTTATCAATATGGAAAGAAAGATTATGAATTACTTCATAATCTTTTTTTCCCATGGTGAAGGTGGCGCTTAAATTTTTAACTTCTAATACTTTTGCCATATTCTCCCGCCTTTTTAGTCAGCTAATTTAAAGTTCTGTACCATGAAATAGGTTCCTGGAAGGATCACAACATCTTTATATTTGTCGCTATGTGCGAAGGTGTTAAAGGAGTTATACAGTGGAACAACCACAGCATCTTCTAGTGCCAGCTTGTTAGCGGCATCCAGTTTCTCCAGTCTTACATCCATCTCCATGCTCTCACGGCTTTCGTTAACCAGCTGATCAAATGCCAGGTTTGTATATTGAACACGTTTCGAGGAATTTACTGAATGAAGATTAGGATCAAAGAATTCTGTACCATCTCCTGTTACATTAGCCCAGGTAAGCACTACAAGATCAAATGCATTAGGCTGCTTTGCCGTATCAAGGTAAGTAGCAAATTCTTGTGGTAATAGTTCAACATTGGTAAATCCAGCTTCTTTCAGTGATGCTTGAATAAACTCAGCCACAGTCTGTATCGTGCTGACGGTGGAAGTCAAAATCACAATAGGTTCATCTTTTACCCCTTCAGATTCGATAATAGCCTTGGCAGCTTCGAGGTCATAAGCATACCCGTAATCTTCAGCTTCAGACTTATAACCAAACACTGTGGTTGGCAGGATGGAATTGGTTCCAAGTGCATTGCCATCCAGCGTTGCCACATAAGCCTCACGATTCACCGCCATTGAAATCGCTTGACGTACTTTAGGATTGCTCATGAGTGCAGCATTTTTCGCGGTATCGGTTCTTAGTCCAAGGTATGTGATTTGTGAGCTAGGGCTGGTGACAAAAGAAACCCCAGAAATATTTTTCACTCTGTTGGCATTGGTCATTGGTACAACAGGCATAAAGTCAGCTTCACCAGTTTCCAGTCTCGAAATGGCCGTAGAAGCTTCAGCTACAACGGTGAAAACCACTTTTTTGATATCAGGCTCTTCTCCCCAGTAGTTTTCGTTGTACTCCAATACATACTCTGATCCGGCAACACTTTCAGTCATGACATACGGTCCTGTTCCAACAGGCTTAGTCATCAGCTCTACGCCATCAGAATTTGGCGATATCATTGCACTGTTCATATGGGCGAATTTCGCAACGAGTACGCCATCTGGATAGCTAAGATTTAACTTAACCTCATAGTCTCCAAGTATTTCTACAGATTGAACAGATGCTGCGATGGAAGCTCTGGCAGATCCATATTCTTTGTCTTTTATTTTTTCGATAGTGAACCTCACGGTCTCTGCATTGAAGGCTTCTCCATTTGAAAACGTAACGCCTTCTTTTAGCTTAATCGTTGCCGAAAGACCGTCTTCACTGCTCACCGGTAAACTTTCAGCCAGAAGTGGCTCGTAGCTTGTACCATCCTGAGTTCTTCTGTACAGCGTCTCATACATTTGTATATTGATATCGGAAGACATGGAGTCGTTTGTGGTTAATGGGTTGAATCCTGTAGGCTGAGCATTGAGAACAACATTGTATTGCTCATCAGCGGCCTGGACTGGAGTTTCAGTGCCACTAGTTGGGGACACTGATTTAGAGCCACTGGCACACCCTGCCAATAGGGTTGCAGAGAGGATTAGAATTAGTGCTAATTTTGATTTTTTCATGTTTTTTCCTCCTATGTATTTTCTTTTAATGTCGGGTCAAAAAGATCGGTAAGTTTATCACCCAGCAAATTGAAGCTGATGACTAGAACCATAACGACAAGCCCTGGAATAATGATTAAGCTTGGCCTATCCCACATGAATTCCTTGGCTGTAGCAATCATTCCTCCCCACTCAGGTGCTGGCGGCGGGGTCCCTAATCCGAGGAAACTCAGCGTGGCTATCGACATGATTGAAGAAGCCAGTCTCATTGTCGCAATGACAATAATGGTACCGAGAATATTAGGCAGGATATGGAAAAGGATAATTCTACCATCATGTGCACCCAGAGACCTCGTTGCAGTGATAAATTCCTCCTGCTTTACAGAAAGTACCTTTGACCGGACCATTCGAGCAAAAGATGGAATGGACCACACAGAGATCGCCACCATGGCATTAAGTGTCGAAACCCCCAGCATTGCGACAATGAGCATCGCAAGCAGTATTCCAGGAAAAGTAAACAGGACATCCATGACTCGCATGATGGGATTATCCAATTTCGGGTAGTAACCCGCCAAAAGGCCTAAAGTTACACCTGCCGTTAATCCTAGGAGCGTTGCTGCCAAAGCTACCAGCAAAGTTGTCCTTCCTCCGTAGAGAAGTCTCGAGAAGGTGTCTCTTCCGAGATGATCAGTCCCAAGGAGATGTCCGTTGGCATTGGCCTGATCCCAGAATCCTGGAAGAAGCCTGTCTGTGATTAACGCATCCTCAGGTCCGTAGGAAGTAATTTGGGGTGCTAAAACTACCAAAATTACAGTTCCAAGGATAATAATCAGAGCCAGCGTAGCCATAGGGTTACGCAATAGTTTTTTAAAGCCTTTTTTGAGGCCTCGCTGATGTTCCATTCAATCCCCTCCTATTCATAACTGATTCTTGGGTCCACAACCACATATAATAGATCCACAATGAGATTCACAACGACAAACATGGCTGCAATGATAAGCACCGTGCTCTGCACTGCTGGATAATTTCGAGCATTGATAGAATTGAGGAGATAAGTGCCTACACCATTGATAACGAATACTTTTTCCGTAACAATTGCACCTCCTAGAAGACCTCCAAAACTGGTGCCAAATACCGTCAAAATAGGAATTAAGGCATTTCTAAGCCCATGAATGAGTATGATTCTATTCGGATGAAGCCCTTTAGCCTTAGCAGTCCTCATGTAGTCTGTCTGAAGTACGCTGATCATAGCGTTCCTCCCTATCCTCATAAACTGTGCCGCCACCGCCATTCCTAATGCCGCTGCGGGGAGAACTGCCTGAGAAAATCCTTCCTTCGTCCAAAAGAAATCTGTCATGCCTCCAGTAGAGAACCAGCCTAGTTTCACCGAAAAAAGCAAAATTAGCATGCTGCCCAGCCAAAAGTTTGGAATAGAAATTCCCATCAGCGAAGTGGTGGTCATGAGCTGGTCTAGCCAAGAATCCTTTTTCACAGCAGCAATCATGCCTATTGGAATCCCTATTAAAGTAGCTAATAGAATTGCTGCTACTGCAAGATTAATCGTGAAAGGTAGCCTAACGGCGATTTCCTCCAGAATAGGCTGTCTGGTGGTGATTGAAGTTCCAAGATTCCCTTGGAGGAGTCCCGAGAGATAATTCCAGTACTGAACTAAGAACGGCTTGTCAAGCCCCAGAAAGACCCTCATCCTCTCTACATCATTTGCTGTAGCGTTTGCTCCAGCCACCAACTCTGCCGGATCTCCGGGAGCAAGATAGAGGCTCGTAAACACAATAAAGGTGATTCCTAATAGAAGAAATACCATTTGCAATAATCTTTTCCCGATATACCTTGCCATAATCTACATCCTTTCTGTTCGTTAGTCTTCAACTTAAAATAGCAGGCTTCGTTGATAATGCGAACTAAACTTAAGTTTATTTGATCAATTATTCGTCTTTATGATTTTATAATCAACTGACCATATAAAATCCATCCCTGTTTTCAATGGATTTTAACTCTAAGCTTCAGCTTTGCGTTTATTACGAATTATGAACATTCGCTTAAAGTATTGTTAAGAATATTATCATTTTATTAAAATTGTGTCAACATCGCTCTGTATTGTTAAAATTAAATCTGTATTGCTTACTAATTGATTACTTTTTTTACTTTTTTATGATAATTTAATACTTTTATATCTTTATCGTTTTCATTTTGACTTTAGTTAGAAATGAAACAACATTGGTCTCCTTTACACGAAAATTCTAACAAAATGCTACAATTCAAATTAAAATAAGTAAATTTACATAAAAGTGAATGAATATGCAAATAATTTTCTTCTAAAAAATAAAGCAATGCTTAAATTGATCAACACTTCTTCAATTCAATGCCTCACCTAATTTCATTTGATTGATTTCATTTAGAAAACGTCAAGCTAGCATACTAAAACAGGTTTGCTCCATGTAATCATATTGTTCTTTCCGCAAAAAAACGGAAAGAACCTGATTGGTAGCACCTCAAACATTCGCCTTCAAAACCATCCTCTACGGTTGTCGATAGAAGGAATTTTCACCAGAATTTATGTAATTAGATATTAGCGTTATTAAACAAAAAAAAGTTTGGTTTCTCTTCAATTGAGAAACCAAACTTCCAAAAGTATACAATTATTTTTTATCCACTTCACTTCTTAAGCGATCAATCATAACTCGTAGTTGAACTATTAATTCAAGTAATGTGTCTATGTGATATTGCCTAATTTATTGGTGACTCCTCTGTAGGCAGCAGAATGTTAAGCATATCATTGTCACCGCTCATGAACTTTGGTAGTTCCCCATTCCACTTTTCTAGAAACATCTTATATTTTACGTTTTCATCATAGGACTGACTCATAATTTTGTTTGTCTCTGCCTGAATTTTAGCGGCTTCCTGCTCTTGCTGTGCTGTCAGTACTTTTTGTTCAGCAACTTTTTTAGCTTCAACTGCAGCTTCATAACTGTCGCTAAAGTCGTGGTCGGTGATTTGCATTCCGACGATTGTAATTCCGTAGGGTGCAAGTAGAGCTTTAGCATTATCTGTCATTTTATTTGCTAGTTCAATTCTTTGGCTAACAAGTTCCTCAATTGTCAATTCTGAAACGCCATCTTGTACAACACTGGCTAAAATAGGTTTGATAATGCTTTCTGCATGGTTGCCTAAGAAAGAAATATAGAGTTCTTTTGCTTTGGAAACATCAACAACATATTGTGTTGTCACAAATTCCGTAGTTGTCTGCATGTCCTTCGTTGAGGTTGAATATGTGCCATCAATTTTCTGTTGATTGACTGGAATCCTGACGATTTTTGTAATCAAGGGAAATTGCCATGAGACACCTGAATTTTCTACGGAAACGACATTTCCAAATCGTACAACAATACCGATTTCGCCTGGTTTTATGGTTCTAAACCCTAATCCAGCTAATGCTACCACCAGAAACACAACAACACCAATAATAATTTTTTTCATTTCATATCCTCCGATTAGTTATTTTCAAACACAAATTATGCTTATGTCCTTGGATATTTTACATAATCTGATTTTTCTTTGCTTTCCCAATGTTTATGGACATTCGAAATCACACCGATACTACTTAGTATATAAAATACATCACAAATATTCAACTTATTATTAGTAGTCTTTTTCAGATAAATACTTAGATTTAGATTTCTATCCATAAAATATTGGTTTTAATTTTGTGCAACTAAAAACGACCAGCATCACGCTGGTCGTTCAATTGTATAAGTAAGTCTATAATCAAGTTCCGTTTTAAAGTACAAAAAGTCGAAACAACACAATAAAACGCTTATTTATAGCAATAAATTGGCACCGTAATTTGCAGTGCTTTTTATGTGTTTTTTCCAAAATTTTCATAACAATGTTACTTAAGGAAATTTTCAAATAATTATAGTAACAATTAATAAATATGGTAATATTATATTATAACTATTTAACAGTTAGCTTTTTGCTTCTTCAACTAAAGCAGCCGTTTAGTTGAAGAAGCAATTGTAAGTTTTGTGATTAACTCGAATGTAATTAGATGTGAAAGTTAAGAACTATATTTTAAAATAAAAGGGAGATCTGAATATGCAAATTTTACTGAAAAACGCAAATGTCATACACGTTGATAATGAAAGCATTTGTAAAAGTGATGTATTAATTGAAAATGGTTTGATAAAAAGTATCAACCAAAGTATTACATATTTCCAACCCGACACCCAAATTGTTGATTGTCATAATAAATGGATACTTCCAGGATTGATAGATATGCACGTTCACATCAAAGAAGGATTTTCTCATCTGTTTACTGCGGCAGGAGTTACGACTGTTAGAAATTTGGCTGGTAGTGTACTTGAATTAGAAGATATGATGAATGCTGACAACTCTGCTAAAACGCCACGTGTCATTTCAGCAGATAGAATGATCGATGGTTCCCCTGGATTATGGGGAGCTACAAGCCCATATAATTTCATTACAGACGACACCGATACTGCACGAAATGAAGTGAGAAGGCAAATTCAATTAGGTGCAGACTTAATAAAAGTGTATGGTTTGTTAAAACCCAATGTAATGGCTGCCGTTTGTGATGAAGCAAGTAAATCAAACAAAGTAGTCAGTTGTGATTTACTCTATTCCTCACAAGTAAATGCAGTTGAGGCAGCAAAAATAGGTGTAAGCTGGAATGAACACGCATCAGGAATTGTACAAATGCTGTACCCTGGATGGACAATGCAAGCTGATGAAGCAATATGGAATAGCATCGATTGGAATAATCTTGATCTAAAAAAGATTCAAGAAATCTGTGAAGAACTCCTCAAATACGATGTGAAAATTTGTCCAACAATCACAATCTATGATCAAGCATATTTAGCTGATAAACCTTGGCGAGCCAATCATATCGTTACAACAAAAGTAGAAGAAAATACAGGACTAATCAATCAATGGCAATACATCTTAAAGTCAGGACTGTTCAAGAAAAGAATTGGAATTCAACATAACATAATTAAAACCATAGCCAAGGTTTACCACAGTATAGGGGGAACAGTAGTTTGTGGGACAGATTCACCAGGTGGCATTTTCACATACCCAGGCATGGCATTACACAGAGAACTTGAATTATTTGTTGAAAGTGGATTTACAGAATTTGAAGCCATCAAAGCCGCAACAATTA
This sequence comes from Clostridiaceae bacterium, assembly GCA_049657765.1. Classification (GTDB taxonomy): domain Bacteria; phylum Bacillota; class Clostridia; order Clostridiales; family Clostridiaceae; genus Proteiniclasticum. The sequence goes on along the minus strand of JBASOA010000015.1, from coordinate 90,723 downwards.
TTTCGGCAGATTCTTTAAATCGAAAAGATTTAGGAAGAGTAGTTGAGGGGACAATAGCGGATTTAGTCATTTTAAACAGTAATCCAATTGATAGCATTTCAAATTCGAAAGACATTTTCTTGATCGTAAAAGGCGGTACAGTTTATACACCACAAGAACTAATAGAAGCAGTACCTTCTGAAAAAGAAAATATAGAAATTATAGAAAAAATGATTAGCAAATTTAAAAAGTATGGCTTACCCGTTGATATGCATAGAGATTAATTAAATAAAGAAAATGACAATTCACTAATAGGCTTCAAAACTTCGCAAAAAGTGAATCTCATTATACTAACGAGTGCTTTAGTTCAATAAGATTCCATAATTGTTAATCAACAAGGAACCGTTTCGAAACTCGTTTATTAAAATTATAGGCTCTGAATGAAAGTAGTGTTGAAAATTGGCTATTCAAAAAGGGATTCATTAGAATCCCCTTTTTGTCTTAGTTTATAAATAATATACAGTACAGCAACTCATTTTTTGCTGTTACTTATTCCACTCACTCACATCTAAAATGAATTTTTCTACCAACTTACTGTTCTCAAGATTTTTAAGTTCTCCAAAATATTTTTTGGATTCATTCGCCACCGCATCAATGAAATCAACTAAAGCCTCTAACCCATTATTTTTACCTTTATCAATATTATACTCTTTACTATTGAGTTTATTACTCATAAATCCTTTTTCAATACCTATATCGGTAATTTTCTGATTCAAATCGAACATATAACTCAAAATTAGTTTTTCATCTTCATTCAACTCATACACTTTATCATTATACATATGTGGATAATAATTACCTATCCCTTGAAGTAAATCCATACTGATAAATAATGAGATGCCATCAAGATAGATGATTATTGCATTGAAATTCTCATGGGAATAATTGGCGTCAGACATAAAGTATTTTGCTTGCTTCAGTAAGTCTTTTAATTTATCTCCCGCATTCAAATAATTACTCCCTATCCTACTAAGTTCAGCGTAAGTTATTTGACCAGATTTTTTATATTCATTTAAAACTTCATTGTTATTTCGTATACTTGATAAAATTGAACTTATTGAGTTTTCGTTCTCTTGCAATAGATATGATTTATACTCGCGATTATTCTGAATATTGAATAACAGCAATATCGTTAATAAAGTCAAGGCCACAATAACTACAATTTTGAATCCTTTTTTCAATATATTACCTTCCTTCATTACATATTTATCTAAATATATTGATATTATATTCCATTTTCGACCTACGTTTCAAACTGAATCTTTTAATGCAAATTCTACGCCCAATATTTTTTATCGATATTATTTCGATGTATGATTAATAAATTAATTGCACTAGACCGCATGACCAGAACACTCCACCTTAAATTATATTCATCTAAAGTATCTTCATTGTATTCTTTATTCCCTGAATCGATACTATTTCGAATAGTAGTCAAATTTTCATCAAAACTCTTTATTCTATCTTCAATTTTGTCTTGTATTTCATCCAATAATAAATTCGGATCGTCAGCATCGTCACAATTATAAAATTTACGCAATTCAGCATCAACGCCAATATATTCCAATATCAGTCTATTTGCTTCATCTTCATAATTTGATGATTGGATCATACTCAATTTCTTCTTCATTTTGGAATAATAAAACTGTTTTGTCTCCATTTCGACCTCCTAATTTATATTATATCCTAACTATATTCTTTTATATTTTAATTCGCAAGATTAATAACCTTCTGGAAATATTTACACTAATTGAATTGAGTTCGCTAATTTTAGTTATGGCAAATTCTTGGCAATTGGTATTTTAAGACGCAAAAAAAGCCCCCTAAGGGGCTGATTTCAATGGTACAAGTAAACCTATAAGCCGAGTTCTGTATTAGACAATCATCTATCTAGGCCCTACATTTCTATAGGGCTCAAGCGGCACACCCAGGGACAGAGCGAGCAGCTCCTATAAGTCCCTCTATTCGGCCTTGCATCAAATGGGGTTTACATAGCCGCAAAGTCACCATTGCGCTGGTGAGCTCTTACCTCACCTTTCCACCCTTACCTCAATAAAGAGGCGGTATCTCTCTGTTGCACTTTCCTTAAGGTCACCCTCACTGGGAGTTACCCAGCACCCTGCTCTACGATGCTCGGACTTTCCTCTCCTGACTCTCGTCAGCAGCGATTGTCTGGCTTACTTGCTAGATAATAATAACAGATTAAAGTTCATTTGTAAACTTTTGTCCAACTCATTTATTTACAATAAAACGCATAAGGGTCTTTTTCTTCTTCGCTAAAATAAATCGGCATCCCCGTTTCTTTCACGAATTCTTTAGCCATGCTCTTCATGATCTTAAAGAAAACAGACTGTTCTGAAGCGAAGTGACCTGGATCGATAACTGCTATACCCATCTCTTCCAGTTCCTGAACATGATGGTAAGTGGTATCGCCTGTTAAGATACAGTCAGCCCCTTGAGCCAAGGCCTGCCTGATGTAACTTTGTCCGCTTCCGTTAATAATAGCTACTCTTTTTACCATCTTGCCAAGATCTCCAGAATACCTGAGGTTTTCCACGCCAAGTACCGTCATCGTCTTTTCGATGAATTCCTTAAGCGTAACGCTTCTTCGTAAAAATACCATTCGACCAATTCCAGAATCATGATCGAATTCACATTGTTCGATAATATCAAAATCCAAGTAGTCGAACATCCTGACAATAGTGTCGTTCATACCGTCTTTTACCGAATCGAGGTTTGTATGGGCGGCATAGACACTGATCTCATTTTTGATGAGCTTAATAATCTTTTTCCCCTGAAGAGTACCCATCGTAATGTGATCAGGACGCATGAAAAGCATCGGATGGTGTGAAACAATGAGGTTAGCCCCCTTCTCTATGGCTTCATCAATCACTTTCATCGTAGTATCCATAGAAAATAATATCCCATGGACTTCTTCATCCAAATCCCCGACCATCAGCCCTACATTGTCATACTCTTCCTTATAAGAAACGGGTGCATGTGATTCAATAAGCTTTACAAAATCTCTTACTTGTTGCGCCATTTTTCTATCCCCTTAAACTCTTTAATTATATTTTCAAGTTTTACTTTCCTGAATCTGGCATTTTCAGAACTTAGGTCCATTTTTCGAAGTATTCCCTCTGTATCCGATATTTTGCTCTCTAAAAATTCATTAAAAAGCTCATTTTCCCGATCGAGAAGGCATTCACCAATTTGGTATTCTCCGATGTTCTTTCTTTTAATTAATGGGTTTTCATTGTATCGTACAAGGATATATTCATAAAATCTCCGGTCTTCTTTAATGATCTCCTCATCAAGAATATCATAAGGACCTTCATAAAGGTATTTTCTTAGCATTTCTGGATTTTGTGCGGGCTGAAGTAAAAGAAAATCCATTTTTCTTACCACATCGAGTGAATTTTCAAGAATATCTCTCGTCAGAATTCCCCCCATGCCTGCAACAACTGCCCCATTCGCCTCTCCAACAAGCAAAGTGCAAAGTCCTTCACCAAGCCTAAAATCAATACCATCTATAACACCTTCGGTTTCACTGTTTATTTTCGCTTTCTCCAAAGGTCTTTTCTTATTGTCTGATGCAATTCCCTTTGTGATTTTTCTTGCATGAATCAGTTCGATTAGCACATAACCATGGTCTGTACCAATGTCAGCAAGGACATCACATTTTGGAACCATCTCCACAATTTTCTTCAATCTTGGGCTTAACTCCATAAATCTATACTCCTCAAAGGTTTAATCTTATAAAATCTGAATTTCAAATTCTACTATAATAATATTTTAACATATAATATTAGGTAAAAATCGGAAGAATCATATTTATGACATAAAGCATGAAGAAAAACGTGACTAAGGTTGGAATAATCATCATTCTATAATAATAAATCCGATCAATTTTGGAGTATATTTTCGAGATAATCATAAAGAGAAGGAGAAATCCAAAATTCATCACTCCATAACGGATGACACTTTCAATAAACACTTTCGATGGAATAAAGGATATTACCTTCGGAGCGACTATAGAACTAGAAATATAAGGTGGCAGATAATTTCTATAATAAAGAACAACAGGTATGGATACAACTATTGCGATAAGAAGTGCATCAAAAAGAAAGTACTGCCTGATGGTATCCTCACTCTTGATGAGATCATTTTCTAAAATATCATGAAACACACTTTTCTCCGGGATATTTTCCTTTTTCAACATGGCTATAAATGCATTAGGGTTTTCAGGTGATATCGCATAATTCGCCAAGCTGGTTGTGAAATAAATTGCCTTTTTAGAACTGGTAATGTACATATTAACTTTGCCAATTCCCTCAATATAACCTTTACCCACTGAAAATCTCTTGCTGAACAGCCCAGCCAAGCCGCTTTGATTAATCAGGGTAATTCGTTCGGTATAGTATTCAATCTCCTTCAAATTAATGATGACATCATTAAACCGGAAAATATTGCCAATCGTCAGGAATCCTTTGTCGATTTTAAAATAGAGTGTATTGATTAAAACAACATAATAATTTCCAATTACTAAAATCAAAAGAATCATTGACAGCAGAAAGCTTTGGACATGAATCTTATTTGCAAAACGCAAAAACGTTCCTAATCCTAAAATAAGAACGATCATCACCAATATGATATTTTTAGACATACTCGTTTTTTCTGCCTTAAAAACCATTACAATCACCCATTTAAATTGTAACATATATTTATGATAATATTAGCAGAAGAAGAGAGCATGAGGTCCAAAATTAATTTGAATGTTTGCTCTTTTCATTTATTCCATAAAAACACTCCTCCCATGGATGACGGTATTCCGTGCCTTCCATAAGAGGAGCCTATTATATTGAGCAAATTTAATCTAAAGGACTAATCGAGATAGTCTTTCAACTTTTTGCTTCTTGATGGGTGTCTCAATTTTCTTAATGCCTTGGCTTCAATCTGTCTGATTCTTTCTCTTGTCACATTAAATTCCTTACCAACTTCTTCTAAGGTTCTTGATCGTCCATCATCTAATCCGAATCTTAGTCGAAGTACTTTCTCTTCCCTTGGTGTCAGGGTATCAAGTACACTGATGAGCTGTTCCTTAAGCATAGTGAATGCTGCAGCTTCAGCTGGTGCCAATGCATCATCATCAGGAATGAAATCTCCCAAGTGGCTGTCTTCCTCTTCACCGATTGGGGTCTCAAGAGAAACTGGCTCTTGAGCAATCTTCATGATTTCTCTAACCTTTTCAGGGGTCATTTCCATGATTTCAGCAATTTCTTCTGGCTGTGGTGCACGTCCAAGTTCCTGAAGAAGCTGTCTTTCAACTCTGATGAGCTTGTTTATCGTTTCAACCATATGCACAGGAATACGAATTGTTCTCGCCTGGTCAGCTATCGCCCTTGTGATGGCCTGTCTGATCCACCATGTGGCATAAGTGGAGAACTTGAATCCTTTTGTAAAGTCAAACTTTTCAACCGCCTTAATCAGTCCAAGGTTACCTTCCTGAATCAGGTCCAGGAATAACATTCCTCTTCCTACATATCTTTTAGCAATAGAAACAACCAGTCTAAGATTTGCTTCTGCAAGCTGCTTGCCTGCATATTCATCCCCAGCCTCGATTCTCTTTGCCAAAGCAACTTCCTGCTCTGAGTTAAGAAGTGGAACCTTACCAATTTCCTTTAGGTACATTCTTACCGGGTCATCAATTGCAATACCTTCTGGTACTGAAAGATCGACTTCGGTCTCTTCTTCCTCTTCGATTTCTCCCATGATTTCAATATTCAGCGCTTCAAGGGTTTCATAAATCTTATCGATTTGTTCTGGAGAAAGTTCAATTTCCTGCAGTTCGTCGAGAATTTCCTTCTCTGTGATGCTGCCCGTTTTCTTTCCTTTTTCTATAAGCTTTTTAACAACGCTTAACTGAAAATCCTTATCATGGATCTTCTTATCGCTCTGATCGACAGACTCTTCACCTTCATTTTCAAGTTCATTTCCATCTGAATCGATTTTCTTTGCTTTTGGGCTGTCAGTAGATTTCTTTCTTGTTTTCTTGGCTGCCTTTACTTCTGGTTCAGCAGTTTCTACTGCATCTTTTTCGATAAGTTCCTCTGGTGTTGTTGCTTTTGTTTTTTTGGTTGTCTTTACAGTACTAATAGTATTCTCCTTATCTTCCTGGGCAGATTTTTTAATTTTTGCTTCAGGTTCCTTTTTTATTTTAGTTGTCATTTTATTTTCATCAATATTGCTTTTAATGTCCTTTTTCTCCGTAGTCATTTCAATACCTCCCTAAAGTCTTTTGAAGCTCAATGAGTTTTTTCGCAAGGTCTAGAGATTCCTTCGTCAGACCTTTCTTCTCCAGATCCCTGATTTCTTCCATTAGCTTCTTCTGCGTGAGAACTCCCTTAAAATGTTCGATGGTTTTAAAGAAATCATCGATTAAGATATCCACATCAATTTCTGGAATTTCCACAATTTCTGTAATAATTGTCCATTCTTTTGATGTTTCAATTTCTGTGCAATGACTCTCAACAAATGATTTTAGTCCTTCTATTGGCCCATCATAGCTTTCGATATACCGAAAAATCTTTCTATGGCTTTCAAGCACCAAATCATCTATTTTAAGTCTTTCTTTTAAGTGGGAGCTTCCCTCAGACAAAATCCTGAGAAGAGCACGCTCCGCTTTGACATGTGCTGCTTCCAAATGCATATTGCTCCCGATATAAGTCGTATCAAGCACCCGAATCTCTTCTTCACTTCCAGATGTCATCAGGCTCATAAGAGCACTTTCCGAGATCCCTGCATCCTCGCTTACCTTTTGCAGATAAACATCTTTCTCAATGGGGTCAAGTTCATTAAGGATCACAACAACTTTCTTGGCATAAGCAATTCGTCCTTCTTCGCTTTTGAAGCTGATGCCTTCCTTTGCCTTAAGAATTTTATAATCAATAAGTGGAAGTGCATTAGCCTTGAGCTCAAGAAATTTATCTTTTCCTTCCGCCCTGATGAAATCATCCGGATCTTTTCCCCTTGGGATGATAATGACTTTAACATTGATCCCTTCACTTCGAAGGATGTCTAGTCCTCTCTGGGTGGCAATCTGACCGGCATTATCCGCATCATAGGAGATAAACACTTCTTGTGAATATCTTTTGAGAAGCTTGGCCTGTTCCTTGGTAAGTGCAGTGCCTAGGGAAGCGACTACATTTTTAATCCCTGATTGGCTGAGGCTTATGCAATCCATGTATCCCTCGACAATAATCAGGTCTTTTTCCTTACTGTTTTTCAGTGCGAAATTCAGGCCATAAAGATTTGTTCCCTTATGAAAAATTGGCGTCTCCGGGGAATTCAAGTATTTCGGTTTGGAATCATCCATGACTCTGGCACCAAATCCGATTACTCTTCCTCTGAGATCAAAAACCGGGAAGATGATCCTGTTTCTGAATCGATCATATACTTTTCCTTTTTCACTCTTCGTTGCAAGACCTGAGATTACAATCTGATCTTCACTGTAATTCATGGCTTTCAGATGTTTAAGGAGGCTATCCCAGGAATTTTGAGCATATCCAAGGCCAAAGGTCCTGATGGTATAGTCTGTCATCCCTCGTTTATAGAGATAATCCCTCATGTCCTTATTATCGATTAAATTCTTGAAGAAAAATCTTGCAGCTTCTACGTGCATCTTATAAAAGACGTCACGTCTCTCATTGCTTTTCTTTCGCTCTGCGTTTTCTTCAAGCGTGATATGTGCCCTGTCAGCGAGATATTTGATTGTCTCATTGAAATCCAGATTTTTAGTCTTCATGACAAATGTGATGACATTTCCACCTTCGCCACATCCGAAACATTTAAAGACCTGCTTATCTTGAGATACACTGAAAGAAGGCGTTTTTTCACTATGAAACGGGCATAATCCCTGGTAATTCCGCCCAACCTTTCTAAGCTTGACGCGCTCAGAGATAATATCAACAATATCATTGCTTTCTTTGATTTTTTCTATTACCTCTTCTGTTATAAACAAATTTTTTCACACCTTTTCTCAAGTTCCAAACATTTATTATATCATTAAAACTAATAGATAACAATTTTAGGAACGTACAACTGATTAAATGTAATGATCGCATAATCATCAGTCATACCAGACAAAAAGTCTGCTACAGCTCTTATTTTACCTTCCTCCTCTGCGATTCTCACATAGAGTTCAGGCATAGCGCCTACATGATCTAAATAGTAATCAAAAAGCTTGTGAAGTACAAACTTAGCCTTATCTCTTTCTTCCTTGAGATACTCGCCGTTATAAATATTTTTAAAAAGATATGACCTGAGACCGTATAAGGCATCAAAGACATCCGGAGTAAGCTCAACCTTTTTAATTCCCTGTTCAAGGTTTAAATTGGTTTTATCCACCACATCTCGAACCAGAGTGTCAATTCTTTTCCCATGCGTTTCGCCAAGAACCTTGATAAATTCTTGTGGGAGATCTTCATTTTTAAGTAATCCTGCTCGAATAGAATCATCGATGTCGTGATTGACATAGGCAATCTTGTCAGCATATCGGGCGATCTGACCTTCGAGCGTATTCGAAGCGTTCCCATTCATTAGTCCGCTGTGATGGAGGATTCCATCCAATACCGCAAGCGTGATATTTAAGCCTTCACCATTCTTTTCCAGTTTCTTCAGCACCCTGACGGATTGTTCATTATGTTTGAATCCTTCAGGCATGCGCTCATTCAAAACATCCTCACCGTTATGCGCAAAAGCCACATGGCCAATATCATGTCCAAGCGTTATAGCTTCAACCAGATCCTCATTGACAGCGATTCCCCTTGCAATGGTCCGACCGATTTGAGAAACTTCCAAGGTATGCGTGAGCCTTGTCCGATAATGATCACCGGAGGTTTTAATATAGACCTGAGTTTTATGCTTCAACCTTCTGAAAGATTTGCAATGGATAATCCTGTCTCGGTCATGCATGAAACAAGTCCTGTACGGATCAAGTTCCTCAAACACTTCTCTTTGCCCGGAATTTTTCGAAAAACAGGCATCTTTAATCAGAGTCAGCTCTTCGTTTTTTTCGATTCTTTCTCTTACCATATTTGAAATACCTCCTAATAAGATTATTCGACAAATCTTTCCTTAACCCTTTAAAAAACAAATACAAACCTATAGCGTAATAATATTGTATATGCTAAGATAAAATCTATTCACCACGCTATTTTTAGCTCAAAATGCGATGAACAATGAAACATCCGTAGCTTATTTCTCCTCATAAATAATTTTCGCTTCATTCACTTTTATAATTTATTTGCCAAATTTACTTTTTAGATGTACTTTAATGAGGTATTAAATTATATCACTTCATGATTAAAACCAACTTAAGGAGATTTTTATGGAAAAAGCAATTCTCATTTACCTTATCTTGATTAACCTTATTGCCTTCATTCTGATGTATGTAGATAAACAAAAAGCAATTAAAAGACAATATCGGATTCCAGAAAGCGTCCTCCTTTGGAGTGCATTTCTTGGTGGAGCCATCGGGTCGTACTTGGGCATGAAAATGTTTCATCATAAGACGAAGCATGTCAAATTCACTATAGGCGTTCCAGTGGCGATGATTACAACAGGAGTCCTCCTTTATTACTACATGACTTCATATACAGGTTAAGGATTAGCCCATTAGAAAAGGACCCGAAAAACGGGTCCTTTTGTTTATGGATTAATAATCCCTTTTTATTTCTTTCTTGGATTCCTTACTTCAGCCTGCGCTGCTGCAAGTCTTGCTACTGGAACTCTGAATGGTGAACAGGATACATAGTCAAGTCCTGCGTTATGGAAGAATTCAACTGATGAAGGATCTCCACCATGTTCTCCGCAAACCCCAAGCTTCAGCTTAGATTTAACGCTTCTGCCCTTTTCTACGGCCATCTTCACTAGCTGTCCAACGCCTTCCTGATCCAATTTTGCAAATGGATCGAAGTCATAGACTTTCTTGGCATAATAATGTTTCAGGAATGTACCCGCGTCATCTCTCGAGAATCCGAAGGCCATCTGAGTTAAATCGTTTGTTCCGAAGGAGAAGAAATCTGCTTCAGTAGCGATTGCATCTGCTGTTACACAAGCCCTTGGAATTTCAATCATGGTACCAACAAGGTAATCAAGCTTTGCACCCCTGTCTTTGATGATGGCATCAGCAGTCTTGGTGACGATATTCTTGACATATTTAAGCTCATTGATTTCTCCAACCAGAGGAATCATGATTTCAGGAACGATATTCCATCCCATTTCCTCATTGACTTCAATTGCCGCTTCAATAACCGCTCTTGTCTGCATTTCAGCAATTTCAGGATAAGAAACTGCAAGTCTGCATCCTCTATGTCCCATCATTGGATTGAATTCATGTAGATCTGAGATCACATTATTCAATTCTTCTACAGTCATCTTCAGTTCTTTTGCAAGTTCTTCGATTTCTGAAGCATGAGTTGGAAGGAATTCATGTAGTGGTGGATCTAAGAATCTGATGGTGACTGGTCTGCCAGCCATAGCCTTGTAGATTCCCTTGAAATCTCCCTTTTGCATTGGAAGAAGTTTATCAAGTGCTGTTCTTCTGGCTTCTTCAGTTCTAGCCACGATCATCTGTCTCATTGGGAATATTCTTCCCTCAGCAAAGAACATATGCTCCGTTCTGGTAAGGCCTATGCCTTCAGCACCGAACTTCACAGCCTGCTCTGCATCGTGTGGAGTATCTGCATTTGTTCTAACCTTAAGTGATCTGATTTCATCAGCCCACTCCATATAAGTGCTGAAATGTCCTGAAATTTCTGGTTCTACGGTACTGATTTTTCCTTCATAGACATTACCTGTTGATCCATCCAGTGAGATGTAATCTTCAGAGGTAAATACCTTGCCGTTAAGGGTCATGGTTCTCTTGGTCTCGTCAACCTTGAGTTCTCCAGCACCAGCAACGCAGCATGCGCCCATGCCTCTAGCGACAACCGCCGCATGGGAAGTCATTCCGCCTCTTACTGTCAGGATACCTTCAGCAGCGATCATTCCTTCAATATCTTCTGGTGATGTTTCCTGTCTAACCAGGATAACATTCTCCCCAGCTTCGTGTCTTTCCTTGGCTTCCTGAGCGGTAAAGGCAATCTTGCCTGTAGCAGCTCCTGGGGATGCTGGAAGACCTGAAGTAAGGACAGCATGTGCCTTCATTTCCTCTTGGTCGAATGCTGGATGAAGAAGCGTATCAATCTGCTTAGGATCAAGCATAAGAATAGCTCTTTCCTTTGTTGTCAGGCCATCTCTAACCATTTCAACAGCAATTCTAAGTGCAGCTTGTGCAGTTCTCTTTCCGTTTCTTGTCTGAAGGAAGAAAAGCTTGCCTTCTTCTATGGTGAATTCCATATCCTGCATATCTCTATAGTGGTTTTCAAGTGTATTAACGATCTTGATGAATTCGTTATAGGTCTCAGGCATTTGCTCAGCCAGTTTTTCAATTGGTGAAGGTGTTCTGATACCGGCAACAACGTCTTCTCCCTGTGCATTCATCAGATATTCAGCGAATATCTTATTTTCTCCTGTAGCTGGGTTTCTGGAGAATGCAACACCAGAACCTGATGTATCACCCTTGTTTCCAAATACCATTTCCTGTACGTTTACTGCTGTACCCCAGCTTGAAGGAATATCATTCATTCTTCTATATACATTAGCTCTAGGATTGTCCCAGCTTCTGAATACGGCTGTTATCGCCTCAATTAACTGTTCATTGACATCCTGTGGGAATTCTTCTCCCTTTACGCTCTTATAGTAATCCTTAAACTGAACAACCAGTTTTCTAAGATCTTCAGCACTAAGTTCTGTATCAAGATGAACACCCTTGACTTCTTTCATCTCTTCCAGAATTTTTTCGAAGTCCTTTTTATTGATATCCATCACAACATCTGCAAACATCATGATGAATCTTCTATAGGAGTCGAAAGCAAATCTTTCATTATTAGTTTCTTTTGCAAGAACTTCAACGGTCTTATCGTTAAGTCCAAGATTAAGGATGGTATCCATCATTCCAGGCATGGACGCTCTCGCGCCAGATCTTACTGAAACAAGCAATGGATTGACTTCTCCTCCGAATGTCTTTTGGGTCAGCTCTTCTAAAGTTTTTACCTTGGATTGAATTTCTTCTATGACGTCACTTGTAATAACCTTATTATCATCATAATACTTATTACAAGCCTCTGTTGTAACGGTGAATCCCTTAGGTATTGGAATTCCAAGGTTCGTCATCTCTGCTAGGTTGGCTCCCTTGCCACCTAATAGATTTTTCATTGAAGCATCACCTTCATTAAAAAGGTAAACATATTTCTTTGACATAAAATTCCCTCACTTTCAATAATTAATGCTTGACCATATATTTGAATCCGGTAAACCGGTGGTTCAACGAGGTTTATTGTACGTGTATTTAATTGTCAAAATCCTTATACATTATAGCATATTTAAACGTTTTAATGAATAGGGTTTCAAAAAAGGTTTTCATGAAATTAACTGAATTCGGTTAATCATATTTCAAATATTGCGTGAATCCTTAATCCCTTGCAGCTAAGACTACCTAAAGTTTTTAGCGAAAAAAATAAGACATCCCCAGATTAAGGAGATGCCTTGTTAATATTTTGTTTATTGAAAAAATTTAGTAAACATCTGAAGAAAAATATCCTGGAAAACCTTCATCATTTTTATCAGATTTACCAAAGTGAATTTTGTTTCCCATTCCATCAATGTTCTTTACAATATTTTCCTTATTGAAGCCAATTTTATCAAATGAGCTTTTGAGCATTGCTCTACAAGGTTTTGTAAGTTCAATTACCTTATCGCCTTTTTCCACTTTAATATCTGTGCCGATGGCGAAAAGTCCGATAGCAATTGCAACAAGAAGCTTTGGTTTTCTAGCCAAGAGAAGTGTGCCGATAGCAGCAACAGGAATCGGTGCTTCAACGCTATTTTTCTTTAGGGTAAAAACAACATTGCCTTTGCTTGATTTCTTGATTGTCTCCAGGGTCTTGTCTGAATATCCCTTGATTTCTTCAAACCGCTCCCCTTTTTGATTTTCAAGATAGATGATCGCATCCAAGGTGTTATAATCATTGATTTCCAATGCCAGTTTAGCTTCCTCATAGGAAACCTTATGTCTTTTTCTCACTTCATCTACTTTTGCCAACAAGTCATTGTTATTTTCCATAGTTATTCCCTCCTCGTGCTAATTGGATCATATTAAAAGTTACACCATCTATTTAAAGAAACTTGAGCAAGTCCAAACTTTTTGGTCTTCTTTGAAAGCTGTCCCTGATGATGAATGTAGTGACTTCCTTAAGTTCCTTTTTTATCTTATCGTCGAGCTTCAGGACATGAATCTTTGACATTTCCGTCTTTAAAAGAAATTCGATAATATTTTCTGAGGCTTTGCTGATTGGAAATGGCACCATTTCCCGTCCTACCTTAAGACCGGAGTTCCTGATTAATTTGACTTCAAACGCAAGCGTTAGAAGCTCCATGTCAATGACGTTGGTCTCTAGAAGATAGAGCGCAGTCACAAGAATTTTATAGGCAGTTTCGTCAGGCTCATTGTCTTGAGTCATGATATCCGTTAGTTCCACAAAGTAAGAACCATAGGTAAGAAGCTCAAGACTACCGCTAAGGCTTGAAAAGCTATTGATCGCTATTCCTTCATTAAGACTATACATGGTACCACTCCCCTTGAAGAGTAAAAACTCTCCATAGAGGATCGGCCTGATCAGAGACTGATATTTGCTTTTTTGAGATCTTACCCCTTTACAGATCACCGAGATTTTCCCAAGGTTTTCTGTAAACAGCCAAATGATCTTGTCTCGTTCCTTATAGTCCATGGTCTTAAGAATTACACCTTTGACTTTTTCTTGCATCAGTCCTTGTAACCCAATTCTTTAAGCAAATTGGTATTGTCTCTCCAGTCTTTTCTTACTTTAACGAAAGTCTTCAGTTCGACATTGCCTTCAAGGTACTTCTCCATGTCTTCTCTAGCCCAGGTCCCAATTTTCTTTAAGGTCTGTCCGCCTTTTCCGATGATGATTCCCTTATGGGAATCTTTCTCACAGATGATGTCTGCTTCAATGCTCCAGTTTCCATTATCTTTTTCTTTCATCGAGGTGATTTCCACGGCGATTCCGTGAGGAATCTCCTGTTGGAGTAACTTCAGTGCCTTTTCCCTGATGGTCTCGGCCACCATAAATCTTAAATGGACATCGGATACGATATCTCCAGGATAGTACATCGGACCTTCTGGCATGAATTTCTTCATCAACTCAAGCAGGTTCTCTGTATTCTTGCCCTTTAAGGCAGAAATTGGAATGATTTCAGCGAAATCAACCACAGCAGAATAGGCCTCAAGCGTTTTCGCTACAGCGGTCTGCGTAAATTCATCTGTTTTGTTCACGATAAGGAAAATTGGAGTCTTCAGACCCTTCAGCTCCTCAAGTATCTTGATGTCCCCTAAGTGAATCCCACTTGTTGGGGTCGTGATGAAGATGACTAAGTCAACTTGATTCAGGCTTTCCCTGGCCACGCTTACCATATATTCGCCGAGCTTATTCTGCGCTTTGTGAATACCTGGGGTATCCACAAAAATAATCTGAGCATCTTCATCTGTGTAGATGGCATTAAGATTTTTTCTTGTCGTTTGCGGTTTATTTGAAACGATGGATAGTTTTTCACCCATGAGGTGATTGATCAGTGTGGACTTTCCAACATTTGGTCTACCCACAACGGTAATGAATCCAGATTTAAACATATTTATCTCCCTTTTTGTTCGTCAAGGTCTATTTTGGTAAATGCGCCTGGCAAGATTTCTTCCATGGTCTTCACCACATATTCTTCCCTGTTTTTAGCAATAATAATTGGAATATCCTTGTCTAGTGCAAACTCGGCCATGACCTGTCTGCAAATCCCACAGGGATAAGTAAAGCCGTTGAGGTCACCCACAACCGCCAGTGCTTTGATTTTATGGTTTCCTTTGGCAATCGCAGTAAAAATTGCGGTTCTCTCCGCGCAATTTGTGGCTCCGAAAGAAGCGTTCTCTATATTACATCCACTAAACATCTCATCATTTTCAGTGAGGAGTGCAGCACCTACCTTAAATTCAGAATAAGGCGCATAGGCATTTTCTCTTGCTTTTAATGCTTCATCAATTAATTTTTTATACACAAACATCCCTCACTTCATTGAAATTTTGTCCATCCATTTCTACTCACAATGGATACGTTCCTTACTCTATTTTAACATATTTAGCCTCGGTTCATCCGATCTCAATATATTTTCTTCCTTAAGCCATCAGCCCGTTAATAATTAAAAAGTCTGAAGGCCAATATCGTAATGAGAAAGCCCATAAGCCCCCCTACGATAACTTCCTTAATGGAATGGACCTTAGAATCCACTCTGGATTGGGCTACAATCAGCGCCATGATATAGCTCAGCGCGATTGCCGTTGTCGAATCCGAAAGATAACTGATGATCGTCGCAAGACTGAAAGCTACTGCAGCATGACCTGAAGGCATACCACCCTTGAGAGGCGTTCCTTCTCCAACAACCGCTTTAGTGAGGATCACAGAGAGCGATACAATGACAAGGACTACAAGGACAAGGTATGGACTGGCATGCTTGACGAGAACAACGCCCCTATAGGTAAACGTCGTGATTTCATCCCAAAATAGAAAATAACCAACGATGATTGCATTGATCGCCGTAACCAATACCGCTGCCGCCGCTGCATTCTTTGCGATTTTAGCCAGAGGATGATAATGATTTGTCGTGGCATCTATTGCACTTTCTATCGCGGTATTGAATAGTTCGGCTGAGATGACCATAGCGATGGCAATACACAGAACCAAAAGCTCAACCTTTGTGATTTCTGTGAACAGCGAAAAGATGACGACAAGTATTGCTGTCACCATATGAATTTTCATATTTCGTTGTGTTCTTACTGCATAAATAAATCCAGTGATCGCATAATTAAAACTGTCTAAAAGTCCTTTCAAGTCCATGATTACACCTGCCTATTCTCGGGTTATTTCAAGGGCACCAAGGATTTCTTCCTCAACTGCTCTCATTTTTAGCTTATCATTTTCATCCATATGATCATATCCTAAAAGATGAAGGATCGAATGCACAGTAAGGTAGCATACTTCCCTTTTCAAGGAATGACCGAAGTCTATGGATTGTTCCTTCGCTTTTTCCATGGAAATCACCACATCCCCAATGACGAGGTCGTCGCCATCATAAAATTCCGGCCCGAATTTATGCTTAAGATAAAGGTCTTTGTAGGTCTTTCCCTCTTCGTATTCAATCATCGGGAAAGAAAGCACATCCGTCTCGCTATCGATATTTCGAGTATCCTGATTGATTGATTTTATCGCCTCGTTATCGACCAAAAGGACATTCACTTCAACCTCATGGTTGAAGCCTTGATTTTTTAGGGTATGCATGATGGATTCCCTGATGGATTTTTCAAGGTCCGCATCAACCGTTATAATAGTCTGTTCATTTTCAATTATTATCATCTTTTCGCCCCTACGCTTTCTTTCGTTTGTCTTCAGGATATTCTATGCGTTCATGATAGATGGAACCTAACGTCTTCAAAAAGTTCTTTCTGATGGTAGATACTTCACTAAATGTAATATCGCATTCGTCAAGCTGACCGTCATCCAGTTTATCCTTGAATATCTTGTATACCATCGCTTCTACTTTACCTACTGTGGGTTCATGTATGCTTCTTACCGCTGCCTCAACGCTATCGGCAAGCATGAGAATTCCAGCTTCCTTCGTTTTTGGCTTTGGACCTGGATATCTGAAGTCTTCTTCCTTGATGATGCTATGATCATCAGAATTATTCTTCATGGTGATATAGAAGTATTTAACCATGGTCGTTCCATGGTGCTGAGCGATCATATCCTTGATTTCTTGTGGAAGCTTCGCTTTTTCAGCCATTTCCAATCCGATTTTTACATGGTTGATAATGATCAGTGTCGAAAGGTTTGGATTGATTTCATCATGTGGATTTTTCGAGCCGACCTGATTTTCCTTGAAAAACTGAGGTCTGGAAATTTTTCCAATATCATGATAGTACGCAGACACCCTTAAAAGGATGCTGTTGGCATGAAGCTCTTCAGCTGCAGCCTCTGCGAGATTTCCCACCATGATGCTGTGATGGTAGGTTCCTGGCGCTTCCATTTGAAGTCTTTTCAAAAGCGGATTATTTGGATTAGCAAGCTCAAGAAGCTTGATTTCCGTCACGACGTTGAAGAGATTCTCAATCATCGGTAAAAATCCGATGACCAGCACACCAGAAACAATTACGCTACCTGAAGAATACAGGGAGTTATACAAGTTCTCCTTGATCGAGCTTGAAAGAAGCAGTCCCATAGAGAAAGTAAGGATAAAAACAGCAACACCGATATAAAAGCTGGATTTAAGGATGTCATTTCGTTCCTCAACCTTCCTTGTGAAAATCACACCAAGCACAGAAGTCAGAATCAAAATCATAATGACCTGAACATTAAATCCTGTGAGGATGGCGATCATAATCGAAGTAAATAAAGCCAGCGTCTGACCAATTTTCTTTTTGACCAGAATCGTCATGATCATGGGTAAAAATGTATAAGGGACCATAAATGGATTGATGATCACCATGAACCTCGTAATGAGAAGGGTCAGGTTGATCAGCATGAAAATAACCCCTAGCCATTTCAAATTGTTGTAGATTGAACTATAGAAACGATTGAAATAGTAAAACAAGAGGAGGTGCAAAGAGAAAACCACACTGAAAAGTCCTATAAAAGGTAAAATGTTAAATCCACTGGCACTTAAGTATCCGAGTTCTTCGAGGATTGCGAGCTGATTTACACTGATCGGGTCGCCTTCCTTGACAATAGTCTGATTTTTTTTGATAACAATAGGATTCACACTATTCTTCGCGTCTTCCTTTAGTGACACCGTCGTCTCTTCATCATAATAATAATTCGGCTTGATTAAGGTCGCTGTCATTTGCTTGATCGCGGCTTTCGCAGAATCGGTAAAGCTAAAAGTATCCACAGTTTCTGTGAGACTTGACAGTGACCGTTCAAGTTTACTCGTATCATCCTCTTCAAATGGGGTTTCATAAATCTTGTTAAGACTGTTATTGATTGTATTCAGGGCATATCTTAAATCTGTGTTATCAAGACTAAGAAGCGCAACATAACCATCCACATCGATCCCATAAGTTCCCTTATTGGCAATCATGGTAGCAATTTCCACAGTCTGGACCAAAGGGTTTCTTGAGTTGATAATTTCATTAAAAAAATCATTATTTAGTTTCAAAATATTTCTTCGCACTTCAATATCTTGTTTATATTGCCTTTGCACTGAACCAACAGCATCAGAAATCAAAGCTTCCGTGGTCAGTTTGTCCACCACATCAATATTGGCTTTAAAGTCAACGGGTGCGATGTCTCCAACTTTCAAATCATATTTCTTGTTGAGTATGCTTGTTAACAAGATTGCAAATGAAAGAAGTATAGATAGTGCAAATATGACTATTCTCAACCACTTCATGTTTTTCTTCATGTCTTCTCCTTTTGAAACTAATCAATGCATCTCTTCAATATCACAAATGCATTCCCTTTATTTTACCAAACTCAGATTCGATTTACTATACCTGTTACATCGGGGGTATAGAACTCAAGAAAGTCTAGAAGACAACCAAGTCTCGTCCTTCTCCCACAGGCTCCTGTTCAAGGGCTGTCATAAGCTTCGAAAAGCGAATCTCATGTCGAATAGCCTTTTCTAGAAATGGTGATTTCCATTCTTTTGCAAGTTTCGTAAAGATTCTCTCTTTTTTCGCAACATCAACATTGACTGAATCAATTCCCTTGAGTGTAATCCCTCTCAAGATGAAAGGAAACACGCTTGTCGTAAACTCAATTCCGGAGAGATTGCCACTTAATGCAACGACGCCTCCATATTTCACTTCTTTCAATAAGTTTCCAAGCGCTTGCCCACCTGTCGCATCGACAGCGGAAGCCCAAATCTCCTTGGAAAGTGCCTTCCTCGGTTCAAGAAGGCTTGAGAAACCAATGACTTCATCAGCGCCCATAGAAAGGAAATAGTCATTCCGCTCCAAATTTCTTGTAGCAATGCACACCTTAAAGCCTAGTTGCTTAAGGATGAGCAGCGCAGCGACAGCAACACCGCCGCTCCCGCCAGTGACAAGTATTGGTCCATCTTCAGGTCTGATACCCGATTCAATGATTGCATCAACAGAAAGAGCAGCAGTGAAGCCTGCAGTGCCATAGATCATGGCCTCTTTTGTTGTCATCCCTTCGGGAATTTGGTTGACATACTTCTCATTGATTTCAATATATTCTCTAAATCCTCCGGGCATGTCCGTCCCAAATCCAAATCCGGTGACAAATACCTGGTCCCCTGTTTTGAATTTTTTTGAATTGCTTTCAACAATTCTCCCTGAAAAATCAATTCCCGGAACCATAGGATAGCTCCGAACCACTCTTGATTTCTTATTCATGGCAAGCCTGTCTTTATAATTAACGGATGAAAATTCTATCTTGATTCTTAGTTCTCCTATGGACAATTCTTTCATCTCAATTTCTTCGTAGGAAATTGAATAAATATCCTCTAAATCGCTTAATACCAATGCCTTATATTTCTCCATGATGATCATTCCTCCAATAGTTCTTTACCCTTCTATTTCCATATCCTTTTTAGCCTAGGATCTCCAACTTGACAAAATCCCAATAAAAAAGCAAGTCATAGGACATAAGGTTATTATAACCTGTTTTAATTAAGGTCCACTTAAATTTCCAGAATGCTTCTTACTTTATAAAAGCGGCCTAATGACGCTCTTAGCTTCTATTGCTTTTAGAGGCTTAATCCCTCGAAGGCCTTATGCCAAACCTCTTCATCGCCAATTGAATCCTTACATTATCATAGCTTATTGCGCTTTTAATGTCTAATTCCTCTATCTTATCCCCAAGTTTGAAAATCAATATATTTCACGACAAAAAACTCACCCTGATCCCAAAGGACCAAGATGAGTTTTGTCTACTTAGTCAAATAATTTTTTACCAGTGTACTAACCAATTTGCCATCGGCTTTTCCTGTTGTTAATGGTTTGAGCGCTGCCATGAGTTTCCCCATGTCTTTCATGTTATTTGCACCGATTTCTTTAGCTGTATTTTCAACCAATTCAATTATTTCAATTTCTTTTAACTGCTTTGGTAGATAACTCAATAAAGTCTCAATTTCGAAATTGCCTTGTTCGACCAGGTCTTGTCTGTTACCCTTTTCGAACTCCGCTACAGCATCTCTTCTCATTTTTATTTCTCTGGCAAGAATTTCAATTATTCTCTCTTCAGTTAAACTGGATTGTGCATCCTTCTCCGCATATAGGATTGCAGATTTAGCCATGCTTAACACACTAGCCTTCTGTTTGTCCTTGCTTCTAAGGGCATCCTTCCAATCGGCCTGAATCAGTTCCTTAATCGTCATGACCACACCTTCTTCTAAAGAAACTATTTAAACTTTCTTTTTCTCGCTGCTTCTGACTTTAGCTTCTTCTTAACACTTGGCTTTTCATAATGTTCTCTCTTCCTTACTTCACCAAGAATTCCTGATCTGGCACACTTCTTCTTAAATCTGCGAAGCGCATTCTCTAAAGATTCGTTTTCTCCAACTTTGATTTCTGACATTCATTATCCCTCCCTCCGCTAGTTAAAAATATAAATATCAGCCTTTGGGGCAAAATAACACACTGATTATTATAGTATAAAAACACTAAATAGTCAATGATTTTAGCCTGGAGGCCAAGATAAACTTCTTCCACCTAAAAGGTGAAAGTGAAGATGCTCAACTGATTGTCCACCGTCTTTAAGCGTATTGACGACAACCCTGTAACCGGATTTATCAATTCCTTCATCCGTTGCAAGCTTCTTCAGGATAAGAAATGCTTTAGAAACAATGGGTGCACTTTCTTCGTCCAAGTCATTCATCGAACTCAAATGTTTCTTTGGAATGACCAGAATATGGATAGGTGCCTTAGGGTCGATATCCCTGAACGCATACAGGTCCTCATCCTCATATACCTTCGAAGATGGAATCTCTCCGGTAATGATTTTGCAAAACAGGCAGTTCATAGTATCCCCCCTTTCATTGAATTTCTTACTAATATTATACACGCTTTACAGCATTTTGGTATTGTTATTGAAAATTAGTCTTAATATTAATGAAAAGTCCATTATTACAAGTTTCAATCCCTGGGGTTATCCTAACCCAATCCAGTCCGGTCTGTTTTTCTTAGGAGTCGTCATCTTCAGAATCCGAAGGAGTATATTGATAGTAGTTGAATAAGGATGTCCCAGGTCACTTTCTCAGTGCATATTAGCTACATTCAGCATTTTCCACTAATTTGAAAATCAATTCTAATCTAATATCGTCACCTCTTTTGTACTTTTGACCATATCACAACTTCCTCTGCAAGTATAAAGTTAGCAAGGGTATTTAGCAAAAATTTATCTGATCACTGTAAATTTACACCCTTAATTTTTTCCTTAACTAGATACAATCAGGTAAAAATCAAGCTTCGAATCACAGGAGTAAATTACATTGTAAAAGAACAATCTTTTGTTTAAAAACAGTTATTTTTTATTGTTAAACAATAAATACCGTGGTATAATCTACTCAAATTCACAATTCACGTTTATATCATATGTTGGGAGGTAAAAAGATGAAAAACAAAGTTATTCTAAATCTATTAGGCGGTTATGACTTGTTGATGTCCTTAGGAGCTTTTTATATTGGCGCAAACATGATTTTGGAAAAGGGAGTATTCAATGAGTATCCGAAAGAATGGTTATCTAAGGTTCCTTTTCAGAATTGGCTTTTACCTGCGATAATCGGAATCGTTGTGTTCGGCTTAGGAAATTCTATTGCGGCAATATTTAGTTTCAGGAAAAAGGATAATTTGTCATGGATTGTGTCTGCAATTATGGCAGGAACATTCTTTTTAAGCATGGTCGCTCAATATGTCATATTTAGGGAATGGTATTTACCATCATCGATGCTTCTCATCTTTAGTATCATTCAGATAGTGATCTGCGGACTCGCAGTTACAATTACCCAAAATAAAAGTTTAAGGAACCTCGAATGAGGTTCCTTAAACATATGACCATATCAACAATATTTTAAAACATAGCCTCTATTTATTACGCTACAACAATGGTTTTACTTAAAGCTCAGTTAATAAGAACAAATTAACCGAGCAGATCAAGTACAGTCGATGTGAGGTCCACATAAAAAGAAGAAAGGTAATGTTAAATAATATCACCTTTCTTCGAATAGTATCCGTTTCAGTTTAGTTAATTCTAATTACTTTTCATCACAAACTTGAAAAATATAAAACTTCAGATAAAAAGATTCATCTGCAGCCCATAAAAATGGATGATCAGGCGCCTGAGTCCGATATTCAACCTGTCTAAGGCGTTTCTTGGCATCTTTCGCGGCAAGCACGATGGTTTTTGAAAGCAGCTCTTCAGACATGAAATGTGAGCATGAACATGTCACGAGGAATCCGCCATCTTTTACAAGCTTCATTCCTCGTAAATTGATTTCCTTATATCCCTTAACGGCCTTGCTGATAGATTCTCTTGATTTCGTAAATGCAGGAGGATCAAGGACGACCACATCAAAGCGTTCACCTTTCTTGTCAAGTTCCGGCAAGAGATCAAAGACATCAGCCACTTCGAACTTCACTTTATCCGCTAATCCATTCAGCACCGCATTCTCTCTGGCCTCATTGATTGCGAGCTCCGAGGCATCTACCCCAAGTACACTTTCAGCTCCTGCAAGCCCTGCATTCAATGCAAATGAACCGGTATGGGTAAAGCAATCCAAGACCTTTGCACCTTTGCAAAGTGGTTTGATTGCTGCACGATTCATTTTCTGATCCAGGAAAAATCCTGTCTTTTGTCCGTTTTCAACGTCTACATAATACTTAACGCCATTTTCAACAATCTGAACTGTGGTGTCAAACGGTTCGCCGATGAATCCCTTGACCAGTTCAAGACCTTCTTTAAGCCTCACTTTGGCATCACTACGTTCATAGACTCCCCTGATTTCCATGCCTTCTTCCTTAAGGACCTCTTTTAGCATGTCAAGAATCTTTAACTTGTAACGATCAATTCCAAGTGCCAACGATTGTACAACGAGGATATCTTCGTATTTATCCACAACGATTCCTGGAAGAAAATCAGATTCTCCAAAAATCAACCTGCAGCTGCTCATATCAACCGTATGCTTCCGATAATTAACGCAGTCCCTGACCCGTTGCATAAGAAAAGCATCGTCAATGACCTGGTCCTTATTTCTAGACATGATTCTGATTCTGATTTTTGAATTGACATTGATGAATCCGGTGCCGAAAGGATACCCGTTTGAAGCTAGAACTTTCACCAGGTCTCCGTTTTCAAACGTACCGTCAATCTTCTCGATTTCATTCTCATAAACCCATGCGCCACCAGCGCTTACGGTTCTGCCCTCACCTTTTTTCAATGTTACTGTTGCCATTGCCATTTATATTACTTCCTTCCATACTCAATTCCATTAAGCTGTCTTTACTATTTTAACTTTCCAAGTATACACGTAATAGGCACTAATCTGCAACAAATGGAAATTTTACAACTTCTCTCCTTTTTATACTAATGGAAGAAGCTCTCCAAGGGCGGTTTCGGCGTCTTGTCCAGTTATTCGTACTTTTCTGAGCTGACCTTTGAGATGAATTGGGGAGCTCACCCTTACGCGGATAAAATTCTTCGTATAACCCATATAGGTATCTTCACGGCCTTCCTCAAAAAGGACTTCCACAATCTTTCCAATAATTTCACTCGTGTAGGCATTCTCCATTTTTTCACTTAACCCCATGACAATATTGCTCCTCGCTTCTTTCTCGCTCCCTTCTACCTGGTCTTTCATATAATAAGCAGGTGTACCTTTTCTCGGGCTGTACTTGAAGGTATGGATCTTATTCAGCTTAAGCTCATGAAGAAAATCAACCGTTTCGCTGAATTCTTCCTCGGTTTCCCCCGGGAAACCGACAATGACATCTGTTGTGATGGAAACATCAGGAAAGCTTATTCTCATCTTTTCAACAACATCAAGATATTCTTCTTTGGTATATCTTCTGTTCATTCTCTTCAAGGTTTCGTTGGATCCTGACTGAAGGGACAAGTGGAAGTGATGGCAAAGTTTTTTAAGCTTTTGGATTTTCTCCATCCGTTCACCTTTAAAAAACATCGGTTCGATGGAACCGATCCGCACACGTTCTATTCCCTCAATTTTTTCAATCTCAACAAGAAGATCCAGAAGATCCATTTTTTCACTGAACTCCTGCCCATAGGAAGCCACATGGATTCCAGAAAGAATTACTTCCTTAAATCCATTTTTTGCCAGATCTTTGATTTCTCTTAAAATGCTCTCTGGCGTCTTGCTGGAGATTCCGCCTCTTGCATAAGGAATAATACAGTAGGAACAAAACCTGTTGCAGCCATCCTGGATCTTTAGGAAAGCCCTGGTTTTTCCTTCGTAGCCAGAAACGTTCAGATCTTCAAATTTATTATTCAGCAAAAGATTTTCTGTCACATGAACCACTTGATTTCCTTCTGCCCTAGCCTTATTGACATAGAAAACAATGTCGCTCTTGTTTCTTGAACCGAGAACGACATCCACACCTTCCATGCCCATGATTTCTTCTTTATTTGTTTGTGCATAACATCCTACAACAGCAATAATCGAATGAGGATTTTGTCTTTTTGCCTTACTGATATATTGCCTGGATTTCTTATCCCCCATGTTCGTAACGGTACAAGTGTTGATGACATAGACATCTGCCTGATTATCGAAGTTAACGAGTTCATACCCATCTCGGAGGAACATTTCACTCATGGCTTCGGAATCAAACACATTGACTCTACAACCAAGCGTCTGAAATGCAACTTTCATATTATTCTCCCCCCATATCTCCATAAAGAAGCTGAAGCATCGTAACTGCAGCAAATCCTGCGGTCTCTGTCCTTAGGATTCTCTTCCCCAAAGTGACGATTTTCGCCCCACTTTCTTCTAATTCTTTGATCTCCTCATCCGTAAAACCACCTTCAGGTCCAACAAGGATTCCGCAGGACTTGATGAAGGGCATCTCGTGCTTTAGCTTACTTAGCCCATAGTTCTCCGCATTTTCGTAAGGAACGATCAAGACATCATGCGAAAACATCAGAGGAAAGGCTTCCTTGAACTCTATAGGTTCCATTACTTCTGGAATCATACTGCGCTTTGACTGCTTTGAGGCTTCAAGTATAATTCGCTTTAGCCGATCCATCTTCTTATACTCAGAAGAGTTTTTAACAATCACCCTTTCCGTAATGACGGGAACAATTCTCGTCACGCCAAGTTCAGTATTCTTTTGTACAATGAGATCCATCTTTCCGGCCTTTGGCAAGCCCTGGTAGAGCGTTATCGAAAGCTCGCTTTCATTGTTTTCAAGGATTCTTTTTTTTAGCTCCACAATCGTGCTTTCTTTATCAATGGTCGTAATTTTGCCGAGGAAATCTATCCCCTTCAAATCATTGACGAGTACCTCGTCACCGACCTTTAACCTGAGCACCTTAAACAGATGCTTGTGGTCGTCACCAGTGATCACTGCCACATTTTCGTCGATTTCCTCTGTAAAAAACTTATGCATGGTGAACCTCAGAAATGATGCACACCCATTCCCCTTCACGTCTTATTTCAATGATCTCGAAACCCTTGGCAACAAGCGCTTCCTTAACCATGTTTTCCTTCTCTTTGATGATTCCTGAAGAGATGAAAATTCCACCATCATTCAGCTTTTTCTTCACATCGTCGATCAGGATCAGAATGACTTCTGCAATAATATTTGCAACGATGATATCTGCATTACCTTCAACGACATCCATGAGGTTTCCGTGAAGAATGGTCACATTTTTAAGATCGTTGTAGCCTACATTCTCCTTTGCAGAATCCACAGCTACGATGTCGAGGTCTACCCCGATTACTTTCTTAGCGCCAAGTTTTGAAGCGCCAATGGCAAGGATTCCTGAACCTGTTCCAATATCAAAGACTGTGGTATCTTTTCTCATGTAGTCTTCCACAGCTTCAAGGCACATCCTTGTCGTTTCGTGCGTTCCTGTACCGAATGCCATGCCTGGATCCATATGAAGAATGATTTCGCCCTCTTTAGCTTCGTATTCTTCCCACAGCGGTTTAATGATGAACTTGTCTCCTACCTTCATCGGTTTATAATACTTCTTCCATTGCGTGTTCCAGTCTTCTTCATCGACGACGACACTAGATATCTTGTAGTCTTCAATACTAATCCCAACGGCTTTAGCTTCGAGGATTTTCTTTTCAATCTCTGCAATAAGATCATTGATGTCTTCATCGATATTGAAATATGCTCTCACCACGGCCTGATCTTCACCATATTCGAAAATATTGATATCTGCAAAGTCCCATGTTAATGGTCCTTCAGAACGTCCGATCAAGTCATTCGGATCCTCTATGGAAATGCCTTTGACATCCATGGTATATAGTATTCCCTGGATATATTCCAGGTCGTCTTCCTTTAAGACAATCTTGACTTCATTCCAAGTACTCATAATTTTTTTCTCCATTCATTTTTATTCATTATTTTTTCTAATTGCTGAGTAAATTATATCAAATGAACCTCACATTTACCACAAATTCAAAAGAACCGCTAAGCTATCCTTTCATTAGACTGGTATATTCCTTATCAGTTATGTGCTATAATATTCAAATATAAAAATTCCCAGGCCTATGCATGGTCAAAAATTGAAAGATATCATACAACTTATTGGAGGATTGAAATGGCAAACAAACTAGTCAACCTACTGCAGGAAGACCTTCATTTTGAACGAAAAGGAGACTCCATCATCGGAACCTACGGAAGCCGCTGGTATTCGATTAATCGCACTTCCTCAAACACCATCTCCCTTATCACTTCCGTTAATCTCGAAAGCGAGGCTCACTTCAATTCCTTCATTAATGCACTAAAACAACTTAAAAAGCAGCTAAAATTCCACTACAATATTGAAGAAAACCATAAACTTACGATCATTATCGGTGATAAGCTGACAAGCAAATCCACCGCAAAAAAAACGAAAGACATCCTTGAAGGACTTCATCGTCTGATTGAAGATCTTGATCTTAAGAATTCGTGCTTCTTCTGCAACAAGGAAGGCAGATTCGATTCTTATCTTGTTGCTGCCAATAGTACCGAGCTTTGTCCTGAATGTATAAATGCATACAATCAGACCATCGGTGCGATCAAAGAAGAGAATGCGCTTCATGGTTCCTACCTTAAGGGGTTTTTGGGTGCCCTTGTGGGTGCTCTCCTTGGAAGTATCCTTTGGGTAGTGGTTTCCTATTTGGGTTACCTTGCAGCCCTAGTGGCTTTTGCCATGGCCTACCTTGCCTACAATGGATACAAAATTGCTGGCGGACGATATGGGAAAGGCATGCCAATGATTATCATCTTTTCTATCATCCTTGCAATCATTTTCGCCAATGTCGCTGAAGTGGCAATTAATCTTATGCTTGCCACAGAAATTGGCCTGACTCCTTTGGAAGCCATCCGATTGTCACCACGCGCCCTTTTTGACAATGAACTCTTCTATGTGGCTGAGACTTGGAAAAATATCGGGATGGGTCTACTTTTCGGCATTCTTGGAAGCATAGGGATCATTAGACAATCTGCGGGTGAAGGCTCATTTAAAAACATGGAAATCGAAAAGTATTAGATCTTCCCATTGTCCAAAGCTTTGCTAAATAAAGCGTGAAAAAATCACCACAGCCGCTTAAAACGGTCGTGGTGATTTTTTCTTCTTCTGCTTATTTTAACGCATCAGACAGAAGACCTAGAAAATCCCGAATTTCTTCTTGTCCTTCTTTTCCGCTTTCGCTTCCCGGTCCACAACAATTCCAGAAGCTTCCATGAACTGGTATAAAGCTTCTTTCTGTGCATCATTGAGCTTCTTTGGAACATCTACGATGACATTGACATATTGGTCACCTCTGACGTTGCTCTTCGAATTGACCAGTGGTACGCCTTTGCTCTTCAATCTGAATAAGGTTCCAGACTGAGTTCCTCCTGGAACATCATAGGAAACATCTCCATCTATGGTAGGAACGCTGATTTCTTTTCCAAGTGCTGCTTCAGCGATATTGATATGTGCATCCACATAGATATCATTTCCTCTTCTCTTGAAGAACTTATGAGGCTTCACTTTGATGACGATATGAAGATCGCCCTGTGAACCGCCCTTTGCACCTTTATCACCCTGCCCTCTTAAAGGCATGACATTTCCAGTGTCTACGCCAGCTGGAATACTTACAGAAATTTTTCTTCGTTGTCTTAATTGTCCTTTTCCCTTACAAACATCACAAGGGTCTGAAACAATTTCTCCTGTGCCACCACAAGTAGGACATACTGCTTCCTGGACCATATTGCAAAACAAGGTCTGTCTTTGCGTTCTTACTGCACCTGAACCGTGACAGGTCTTACAGGTTTCCGGATGTGTGCCTTTCTTGGCTCCACTTCCATTACAGACATCGCAATCCTCTGTCCTTGTGATGGTGATGTCTTTTTCCACACCAAATACTGCCTCTTCAAAGGTCAGATCAAGGTTATACTCAAGATCGGCTCCTCTTCTTGGACCGGTTCTTCTTCTCTGTCCACCACCGCCACCGAATCCACCACCAAAGAAGGATTCGAAGATATCACCGATGTCGCCAAAGTCCTGAGCACCATAAGATCCTGCACCCTGACCATAAGCATTGTTGTCAGTGGTTCCAAACTGATCATATTGGGCTTTCTTCTGAGGATCGGACAACACTTGATAAGCTTCATTGATTTCTTTGAATTTTTCCTCTGCTACAGCGTCTCCAGGATTCTTATCTGGGTGATATTTTATCGCAAGCTTTCTGAAAGCACTCTTTATTTCTTTTTCATCGGCACCTTTCTGAAGTCCCAGGACCTCATACAAGTCTCTCTTTGCCATTTTCCCACCGCCTATTATTTGTACACTGCCTTCAGTCAAGGCATAGAATACAGATTAATTTCAATTAGGGAAGGGCGTATTTGCCCATCCCTAATTTTCTACCTATGTATTATAACCTGATTACTTGTCATCCTCAACCTTGAAATCTGCATCTACAACATTATCATCTTTTGGGCCTTCAGGATTCTCGGCTCCGGCTTGCTTTGCCTCTTCCTGATATAGCTTTTCAGAAGCTTTATAGAAGGCTTCGGTCAGATCTTCTGTTGCTTTCTTGATGGCTTCCATATCATTGGAGTCCTTGATGTTCTTCAGAACTTCAAGCTTCTCATTGATTACGGTCTTGTCAGCTTCATCCAATTTGTCCTTCAGGTCTTCCATGGACTTTTCGGTGGTATAGACCAGCTGCTCTGCTGTGTTTCTTGTTTCAATTTCTTCTTTCTTCTTCTTGTCTTCATCAGCAAATCTCTCTGCTTCCTTTACTGCCTTATCGATCTCATCATCGGAAAGGTTAGTTGAAGCGGTGATGGTGATATTGGCTTCCTTGTTGGTTGCCTTATCCATTGCTGTTACCTTAACGATACCATTGGCATCAATATCAAATGTAACTTCAATCTGAGGAATTCCTCTACGTGCTGAAGCAATTCCTGAAAGTGTAAATCTTCCGAGGGTCTTGTTGTCAGCGGCCATTTGTCTTTCACCCTGTACAATATGTACTTCAACTGAGGTTTGTCCATCAGCTGCTGTAGTGAAAATCTGGCTCTTCTTTGTAGGAATTGTTGTATTTCTTTCAATGATTGGTGTAGCAACTCCGCCATAAGTCTCAAGACCAAGTGTAAGAGGGGTTACATCAAGAAGAAGGATGTCCTTAACTTCTCCTGTAAGTACGCCAGCCTGGATTGCTGCGCCCATAGCCACAACTTCATCAGGATTTACACCCTTTGAAGGTTCCTTGCCTGTAAATTCCTTGATCACATCAACAACTGCAGGAATTCTTGTTGAACCACCAACAAGGATTACCTTGTCGATGTCGTTCAGGGTTAGCTTTGAATCAGCGAGTGCCTTCTTCATTGGTTCTATTGTTGACTTCACAAGATCTGCTGTCAGTTCATTGAACTTCGCTCTTGTAAGGGTCATGTCGATATGCTTTGGACCTGTCGCATCAGCAGTGATAAATGGCAGGTTGATTGAAGTCTGATTTCCTTGGGAAAGTTCAATCTTTGCCTTCTCAGCTGCTTCCTTCAGTCTCTGAAGAGCCATCTTATCTGCTCTAAGGTCTATTCCATTGTTCTTCTTGAATTCATCGGCAATGTAGTTCATGACTCTATCGTCGAAATCATCTCCACCTAGTTTGGTGTTACCACTTGTTGAAAGAACTTCGAATACGCCGTCTCCAAGATCAAGTATGGATACGTCGAAGGTTCCACCACCAAGGTCAAAAACCAAAATCTTATGGGCTTCATCTGTCTTATCAAGGCCGTAAGCAAGGGATGCTGCTGTAGGCTCGTTGATGATTCTAAGAACCTCAAGTCCTGCAATTCTTCCTGCGTCCTTTGTTGCCTGTCTTTGTGAGTCATTGAAGTAAGCAGGTACTGTGATAACAGCCTGTGTTATGGTTTCACCAAGGTATGCTTCTGCATCTGTCTTCAGTTTTCCAAGAACCATTGCAGAAATTTCCTGAGGAGTGAAATCTTTTCCGTCGATATGATACTTCTTATCTGTACCAACGTGTCTCTTTGCTGAACTAATTGTTCTTTCAGGATTTGTGATTGCCTGTCTTTTAGCAACCTGACCTACAAGTCTTTCTCCATTTGGCTGGAATGACACGACTGATGGTGTTGTTCTTGCACCTTCAGCGTTGGTGATCACGACTGGGCTTCCACCCTCCATTACTGCT
The DNA here is from genome assembly GCA_049657765.1 of Clostridiaceae bacterium. Taxonomy (GTDB): domain Bacteria; phylum Bacillota; class Clostridia; order Clostridiales; family Clostridiaceae; genus Proteiniclasticum. The sequence continues at coordinate 59,634 of JBASOA010000015.1, read as the reverse complement.
ACACATGAGTTTGTTGTTCCTAAGTCAATACCAATTACTTTTGCCATTTATTATTCCTCCTAATTTGCGACTTTTACTACGCTATATCTAATAATTTTGTCTTCTCTTTGGAAACCTTTCATAAATACCTCGGCGATTTCATTTTGGCCAAGGGAAGGATCTTCTACATGCATTACTGCATTATGAAAATTGGGATCAAATGGAATATTAGTGTCTACTTCAGTTACCTTGAGTTTTGATAGAGCACCATTGAATTGGCTAAGTGTCATCTCTACGCCTTTTCTCAGTCCTTCTACATCTACAACTTCAACCTTTAGTGATGTCTCAAGATTATCAAGAACCGGTAACAGTTCCTTGATGACATCTACGATACTGTCTGAATAAATCGCTTCTTTTTCTTTCTGTGTCCTCTTTCTGTAGTTCTCATACTCTGCATTCAGTCGAAGAAGTCTATCTTTCAGCGTTTCATTTTCATTTTGAAGTCTCTTCAATTTCTCTTCATTTTCTTTTTTCTTCTTGAATATATCCTTCATCTTAAAAACTTCATCATTCTCTGCTTTCTCTACAACTTCCCCTGGGAATTCCACTCCTTCTGAAGTGTTTCCAGGTAGTTCTCCCTCATTTGTCGATAGCTCATCTTCATGTTGATCAACGAGTTTTTCAACCTTTTCTTCTTCTCTTTTGTTGTTGTTATCCTCCGTCATTTGCATCCTCCTCGCTCAATTTTTTGTTCAGTTCGTCTTTAACATTATTTATAATTGACACTACCTTGGAATAATCGAGTCGTCTTGGTCCAATCAGATTGATTGTACCCACATTCTCATCATTAATCCGATATTGTGTCGTGATGATCGTAAAGTCCTTTGCTTCTGGAAGTCCAAGTTCATCACCCAGGGTGATGATCATGTCCTTCTTCATGTTCTCAGAATTTTCGAGATCATGAAATAGGATTTCAGGTTGTTCAAGCATTTGGAGAAAGTCCTTCATCTTCGTCACATCCGAAAACTCCGGATAGTTAAGGATTTTCGAAGTTCCATCCACGAAATACTTGTCTTCAGTAACTTCATCATTCAGACTCTCATAAACCGCTGACAAGATAGAAAGAAAAAGTTCATCGTATCCTTCCATGTCATTCTTCAAGCTGTTTACAATATGAAGATTAATATCTTCAATGTTCATTCCCTTGAGTTTCAAGTTTAGTAGGTTTGAAATATCTGTAAGCACATCAGGTGTAGGAGAATGATTCAGCTTGATCAGCTTGTGGGTAATCGTCCCATTATCAACAATAATTACCGCAAGTATCGTATTCTCCTCCGTCAAAACCAATTGGATTCCTTTGAGATGAGCCTTGCTAATGCTTGGCTTCTTTGCAATTACCGCAAGATTGGTGAGTTCAGAGAGCATCATTGCCGTCTGCCTCATGATCTTGTCAATTTCAAAGGCCGCGATGGTCACGATTCTATCTTCAATGAATTTCACCTCTTCAATTGTCAGGGATTCAAGCGTCATGAGCTTGTCGATGTACATCCTGTATCCTTTTGCTGAAGGGATCCTTCCTGAGGAAGAGTGAATCTGGTCGAGATAACCTAGGTCTTCCAAATCAGCCATCTCATTTCTGATCGTTGCTGAACTGATTCCAAGCTTATATTTCTTCTCAAGGGTTCTGGAACCCACAGGCTCGCCCGTTGTGATGTAATCCACAACAATAGCTTTCAGAATCTCAAGTTTTCTTCTATCCATTTCTTTTGACATTAAACCACCTTCTCTTGTTAGCACTCGAAGTCGTTGAGTGCTAAAACCTACGATATAAAAATAACATCTTTGATGTTATTTGTAAATACCTTTATGCTGAAAAAATCGAAAAATGACTTTCAGCAATTGATAAATGCCAACGATTAACTTTAATTTACTCACAAATACTCAACTTATTTCAGTTTTTCAAGATGAGGTGCATTAGAAGTGAAACTTGAAACAAATCAATAATGTTCAGCACATCCCTTATGATAAGAGCTGTACATTAAGAAAATATTAAAAATGTGTAATCTTTACTTTATCTTTTATTCAATTTTTGTTTGAACCTTTAGTTTTACCTCTTGCAAAAACAATCGTCGCATGCTCAATGATTGGTATGGATTTGTTCTAAACCTATTGGGATCAAAAATTTAAACATGAGTTGGGCTAAATGGAATAGAACTCATTAGAAAGAGTTAACTTAAAAATTAACATCCTGTTACTTTATAGATGTTCTATAGGAAATCTTAGGGCAAAGGCGTATAATTCAATTAATTAAAGATGTAAAAAGGATGTGATTTTTTTGATAAAAATGGTTTTTGTTCGTCATGGATTAAGTGAATGGAATAGGCTGAATCAATTCACAGGCTGGATCGATGTGGATTTAAATGAAGAAGGTGTTAAAGAAGCACACGAAGCTGGTCAAAAAATCAAAGAAGCCGGAATAGAATTTGATATCGCATATACCTCCGTATTGAAAAGAGCCATCAAAACCTGCCATATCATTTTGGAAGAAATCGACCAGCTCTGGATTCCAGAAATTAAAAGCTGGCGTTTGAATGAACGTCATTATGGCAAATTGCAAGGGCTGAATAAGGCTAGAACCGCAGAAAAATACGGTGCAGATCAAGTACAGCTATGGCGAAGATCCTACGACACCCTGCCTCCACTCATGGAGCCCACAGATACTGATGCACCAACAAACGACAGACGCTATGCAAGTCTTCAAAAACGCATTATTCCAATGGGTGAAAATCTGAAGGTCACCCTGGAAAGAGCAGTACCTTTCTGGCAGGACCAGATTGCGCCAGCACTTCTCGATCATAAAACAGTTCTTGTCGCTGCGCATGGTAATTCCTTAAGAGCCTTGGTCAAATACATCGAAGACATTCCTGATGATGAGATCATGGCACTAGAAATTCCAACGGGTAAGCCACTTGTTTACGAACTGACTGATGATTTAGAAGTCATCAAAAAATATTACTTATAAAACCAAATTCCGGTCATCTCCACTCAGTGGAAATGACCGGAATTTTTCTTTACTCTGCCGATTTTAGTTTTACATGTTCAACACTTTTGCAAATTCATTTATTTTATCCACTCTGATCTGAGAGAGATTTGATGAAACTTTCGCAACTTTTTTAATGACATACCTCTCTAGAAAATTCATCTGATCCAAGATTAATTCTCCACCGAAGAATTCTTTGGCACTTGCTGCTTTCAAGAGTTCAGGTGGATAACTTGTATTCATTTCTTTTTCAATATCCTCACCATTAGCTATCCCGCAGTAAAAAAGTCCAATTCGTTTTTTAGTGAGTTCATCCAAATTTTGCATGCAAAATTCACTCACCGGTTTTCGTATTCTGCCGGCATATACCGAACCACCGATAACCACTTGATCATACAGGCTTAGATCGATTTTGTTCACCTTTTCCAAATTAATCAGATCAACTTGCCCACCAAGTTCATCTTTAAGCTTATTGGCGCATTTTTCTGTGCAACCATGCTTGGTTGCATAAGCAATTAATGTTTTCATTTGAACCTCCTTCATTGGTCCTCATTCCCATTCATCCAGATTTGTACCCATAATTAATGACGCGGATCACCTAAAAATGACATGAGGGCATGTTTTTTAATTGTAAAATTCAACTTTGGCAAGAGACGCAGGACAAAAATTTCCGTGACGTTTTATCTCTCCATATGAGGTTGCCTAAAGGTTTCCAAATTCTAACCCGAGCTTCCTTTTCTCTACCTGTCAAACTAACTGATTGGTGAGCCTTAGCATTTATCTCTTCTCCTGTAGAATATCTCTATGTTAACTTGTTGTCAATTCATGTTCTTTGTCTTTTGCAAAATAATTTCTTGATTATTTTACCTCCTAAGTCTTCTGATGTCCCTTAATCCACATTAAAGTGAATTAGCGATGAAAGATATTCTAAGACATATCAAAGTGATTTTTCTATAGTAGCGGCTATTTATCATTAATCTGACAATCGCGGTTTATGTCTGGAATAATATGGCTATAGGCCTTGCACTAGCCTTATTAATTCTTCTATAATGATTTTATATGCTAAGTTATATTTAAATTGATTCATATAAATTTATCTGATATTTAATTAGAAAAATTCGATAGTAAAGATAGGAGTTAACAAATGAAGAAAAATAAGAAATTATTCCTCATCATCGGGTTCACATTTTTTTCTACCTTGATACTGGTCTTAATCGCTTCATCAGTTTATTTTCAGACACATTTTTATAAAGGGACGGTCATCAATGAAATTGATCTGTCCTATGAGACTGTCGAAGAAGCAGCAGCGGAATTATCATCTAATATTGCAACCTATACCCTGGACATTGAAGAACGCGGAGACAAAAAGGAACAGATTACGGCTGCTGATATCGGGCTAAGGCTGATTTCTGATGATATTATCCTTAAGCTAAAGGAAGAACAGAATGCTCAGTTCTGGCTTTCCTCCATGATCAAACCTAATGAAACTAAACTTGAAATTGATATTACTTTTGACGAACGCTTGCTAAACGATAAAATGTCGGCCCTTCTCTGTCTGCAAAGCGACAATGTGATTGAGCCCAAGAGCACGTACCTGGAATACAGGGATGACAATGGCTACAGCATCATAGCAGAGGAGCCAGGTAACAAAATTAAGGAAGATCAATTCTATGCTGCCTTGGTCGAAGCCATATTAAACGGTAAAAGCACAATAAATCTGGAATCGATTGACGTTTATGAAAAACCGCTCTATGTTTCAACTTCCCAAAAAGTAACTGATGCACAAGCCCTGTTAAACAAATATGTCATGTCATCCATAACCTATGAATACAATGGGGGCAGTAAAGTTGTTGACGGTTCGCTAATTACCCAGTGGTTGACCATCGATGAAAATTTTGATATTACTTTGGATTCAGAAAAAGTAACAGGTTTTGTCGCTGAACTAGCAAACCACTATAATACACGTGGAGCCAAACGAAATTTCGTCACCTCACTTGGCACAACCGCGACGGTTAAGGGTGGCGACTATGGCTTTAGAGTAAATCAAGCTGCAGAGGTAGATCTCTTGATCTCTAAAATACAAGAAGGACAAATTGAAACCAGAAAACCAGAATTTACACAAAAGGCCTTATCCTCCGGAAATAATGATATCGGAAATACATATTTGGAAATTAACCTCACTGCCCAGCATGCGTGGTTCTACAAAAACGGAAAGCTGATTTCGGATGGTGATATCGTCACTGGGGATGTGTTAACAGGAACAACCACTCCTTCGGGAATCTATAGCTTGAAGTATAAGAAGAAGGATGCTGTTTTAAAAGGAGTTGACTATAGTTCAGACGTCAGCTTTTGGATGCCGTTTAATGGCGATGTAGGGTTCCATGATGCCCCTTGGAGAACAAATTTCGGTAAAGACATCTATCTGAAGAACGGTTCTCATGGCTGCGTCAATGCTCCTTATGCCTTTGCACAAGCTGTATTTGCCAATATCAACCCAGGCACCCCTGTAGTATGTTATCGCTAAAATAGTACTCTATTAAACCCTAATTGTGATTTAAACCTTTGATGGACATCTTGGTTTAAATCACTTTTTTCTTTTGTCCTTCGATATTGTGCTCCTTAATTTTTCAACTTTCTCCTCAATTTACGCAGTGCTTATCTGTTTATTTTGGCCGACTGCCTATTTCTTCCCGATTAAAATTTCTATATTGGATGAGAAAATCATTACTAATGAGAAAAGAAATTTATCTGTGATGAATCAATAATTCTATGCTAAACTATGAGGGTATAATTACAATTGACGTAAAAATTAAGCGAAATTAAGGGGTAAAAATGTATAAAAGAGATATACTTGAATTAAAGAAACGACTTAAAAAAGATCATGTCACCTTTAGCAAAATGTGTGGTTGTTATGTGAATGGCGAAAAACATATTATCGTTAAATTTAGAGAAACCTTTCTAAATTTGGAAGAGGCTGAACTTCATAAATATCTGGATATTGCAAAGAAAGTGCTCTCAGGAACCATCGGAAATAATTTGCTGGAGCTTAACTTCCCACCAAACGGGGATTTGTCTAACGAAAAGCAAGTCTCTCTGATGAAACTTAAAAGCAGCCAGCTGAAAGACGATGCACTGCTCGACGAGTTCTATCAATCGGTTATTGATCATTATGAGTACACGGGAAACTTTATCATTATCCTCTTCCATGACACCTATGATGTCATGACGAAGACGACCGATAATATAAAGATTGATGAATCTGAAGAGGTTTATGAATATATCTTAGGGGCGATATGTCCTGTCTCCCTGATAGATCCAGGACTTAGCTATTTCCAAGAAGAGAATAAGATCAAAGCACGTCAACGAGACTGGGTTGTTGATGCTCCAACAAACGGTTTTATTTTCCCCGCATTTATTGACCATAGCTCAGATATTGGCTCGCTCATCTATTTCACAAAAAATGCCAAGGACACCCATCCTGAATTAATGGAAGATGTTCTGGGCTGTAATCCAAGAGAAACGACCGCCATTCAGAAGGATTCTTTTCAAGCCATGATCAAGGACACCTTGGGCGCTGATGAGAATCATGCAAATGCCGTTTTCATGGACATCCAGGAAAACCTTAATAATATGATCGATGAACACAAATCCATGTATGAGGATGTCGAGACTGAACCGATTGTCCTTACCCACAAAAACATCCAAAACATCTTGATGGAAAGTGGAGTTCCAGAGGAAATCACGAGTGAGATTGAAAAATCGTATGTAGAATATTTTGGTGATGACCTTCCTCTTGCAGAGAATATGATCGATGCTAAGGTGCTTAAAGCAAATGAGCAGAGAAAAAAAGAAGAGCACCTGCAGAAACAGGTAAAAAACCTCCAAACCAAACTGGAGCAAGCTAAACAGATCAATGACGAACTGGCAATACTAGATTCCGATTCGGATGATAATCTTTCTAAAACGGCTTATGACGTTGTCCTTCAGGTTAAACCCGAGAAGATATCTCAAATCAAATCGCAGATCATCGATGGTCAGAAATGCATCGTCATTCCAATCAATGAGAATGAACAAACTACAGTCAATGGTCTCGAGGATTGGATCTAAAAAAAGGCTAAAATAACAAATATACCTTGCAAGCAGCTATTGAACTGCCTGCAAGGTATATTTTTTTCATCAAAAGCATTTTATGATTTACTTTGCTTAAAATCGATGCTGAGAAACAATGTTACAAAATTGACACTCATCATTACTTTGGATAGGCCACAATAGATCCATAAGATGTGAAAATAATGCGAAAACAATTCTCTATCCCTGTTCATCATGTTGGCGATATCCCTACTGGGCTGTAGAAAACAAGCACACAGATCGCAGAGAAATCATATATGGACTTCGTCCCGAAACTGAGGAGATCAATTTCAAGGTTCAAGCGGAAGACCGAGAAGAAGATATTCTTCAAGGAAAATGCAAATGAATAATCTTCTTTCTTATGGTTACATCATTGATACGCTAGACATTACACAAAGCAGAGCAAATAATTGATGAGGTGAAAAATGAAAAAGATACTTTTACTTTCAGTTCTCTCCCTTTTTATCATGATGGTTGGATGTAGCAGCGAGGGTAAAGATAACATTTACGGCGAATATAATTTCGAAGAGGTCAGTTACTTATCGCCTTTATCCTCAAGTTTAGTAGATAGCTTAAAAGAAAGGATGAAAGACTCCAAATACATTATTCAGGAAGATTTGTTTAAAGTTCAAACTTCTGAATTTACAATTGAGGTTATTTCCCCAAAATATGTCAAAGAGGAAATTAATCCGGATTCTTTAGCCCTATTTGATACGAATTTCTTTAGAAAGAATAATATCAAAGCACAGTACTCCATTTATGATCAGGATGGAAATAAAACCAATTCGATATTATTTGTTTCTCCTTATGATTTATGGATTTCGACCAATACTAATATAGCCCCAAATGGTCAATTGGTGATCTTTTATATTTTTAAGTTATCAAATTAGCTGTGTATCCAATAATCAAGAATATGTGACTCAATATTATCAGAAACTTCATGAAAATAATCCAAATAGGAAGTAAGATTAGGCTATAATAAATTATACACAATTGAATTTCAATGGCTCATTTACTGTCGTTACTAGCTATGGTTATACTTCAATTGCTTAAACTGATGCTGCTATTTCAATTGGCTTTTTGTGATAAAGAGGAAGTTAGACAAATCAAATCCGACAAATATTTCAAAAAAATATAAACTGAGGAGGATCAATATGGAAAAAATAGTACCATGTCTTTGGTTTGGTGATAATAACTGCGAGGAAGCAATTAACTACTATGTCACGGTTTTCCCAAATTCCGGCATTGATGAACTTGCTAAATATCCGGATGAAAGTCTTAATGAAAACTTTGCAGGAATGAGCGGAAAAATTCTTACCGCAGTTTTTAGGCTTAATGGACAAAAGTTCGTTGCATTGGATGGTGGCCCCTATTTTCACTTCACCGAAGCGATATCTTTCATGATTGAATGCAAAGATCAGGAGGAAATTGATTACTATTGGGAAAAGCTCTCCCATGTGCCAGAATCCGAACAATGTGGATGGGTAAAAGACAAATTTGGCCTATCCTGGCAAATCGTTCCAGCGAAGATGAAAGATTTGATGAAGACAGATAAGCAAATTCAGACAATGATGAGCATGAAGAAAATTATTATCAAGGACCTGGAAGATGCCAAATAAAGCTGTACGTACAGTACAAAAGAAGACAATAACAACCAGTTATAAACCTTAAAGATGGCTTCAGAAACTACTGAAAAAGAATTAAAAGTGTAGGATCAGTCAATTTGACTATTCCTACACTTTTATTTTTTTCATTTGATATTACTTAATGTTTTTAAATCCTAAACTTCGTGATCTCTTCACAGTAGCTACAGATATAGTTCGCTGCCCCATTCTTGGAGAAAAGCTTAAACTGAGGAACTGCATAGGAATCCGAGTTTGATATACATCTTGGATTGTCGCAATGGAACAGCCCTGTCACTTCTTCAGGAATTACAGCTTTATACTTCTTAATGATTTTTGAATCTTTAATGATATTCACAGTGATGTTTTGATCGATCAAACCAAGGATATCGAGATCAATTTCAAAAACATCGGAAAGCTTTATGATATCTTTCTTCCCTAGCAGTTTACTCTCAACATTAATGAGTAGTACAACTGGAGTCTTAATCTCTTCCGCAAGTATTCTATTAAACACTTTTATGCCTTTACCCGCAGTGATGTGGTCGATGACGATTCCATTTTCTATTCCTTTAACCTCTAGCATAAGGTCCCACCTCCAAGAGTTTACAAATTAGTGCCATACGGATATATACGCCAAGTTTTGATTGTTCGAAATATACTGCTCTGGGGTCCGAATCCACTTCATTTGAAATTTCATTTACCCTTGGAAGTGGATGCATGATAATCATGTCTTCCTTGGCGTTTGCGATTTTATCTTTATTAAGGATGTACGAATTTTTAAGTCTGATGTAGTCTTCTTCATTAAAGAATCTTTCTTTTTGAATTCTTGTCATGTAGAGGATATCCAGTTCTTCAACAACTTCTTCCAGATAATGCATTTCGATTAGCTTTACGCCTTCTCTTTCGAGCTGATTTTTTAGTGAAGATGGCAGGGAAAGTTCTTCAGGAGAGATAAGATAGAACTCTTTATTTCCAAATCTTGCAAGTGTTCTAATCAGGCTATGAACTGTTCTTCCATATTTCAGGTCTCCACAGAAACCTATCTTCATATTATCCAGACGACCTTTGCATTTCTTGATGGTTATCAGGTCAGTGAGGGTTTGCGTTGGATGCTGATGTCCACCGTCGCCACCATTGATTACTGGAACCTCTGAGAAATGGGTTGCCAGAAGTGGTGCCCCTTCTTTTGGATGCCTCATGACGATAATGTCTGAGTACGAGCTGACGACTTTAATGGTGTCTGCAAGGGATTCACCTTTAGATGTGGAGCTTGTGCTCGCATCGCTGAAGCCCAGCACCTGACCGCCCAGTCTCATCATGGCAGAGTCAAAGCTCAATTTTGTCCTGGTACTTGGTTCGAAAAATAATGATGCCATAATTTTGCCGGCACAGGCATTTTGATATGGAATTCGATCCGCATAGATTTCAAGACCTTTATCTACTAAATCGGTGAGTTCCTCCAAGCTAAAATCTTCGGGTTCAACCAAATGTCTGAGTGTTGTCATTAATATTGCCTCCTTGTTGTTATCGCGTAACATATTAAAGGATTAAAAAAGCCTTCTTTGCAGCAAAGAAGACCAGCACAAACATCGTTGTGTTACATGCGTCTTCTAAACCTCTCGTGTTTACTTAAAGACTTATTTAATTGAACTAATACTACCACTTCGAAAATCTGACGTCAACAGATTTTTACGCAAAAACAATTGTAATGCAATCCTCTTTAGTCGTTTGATTGGTGTGATCCTTTAGAACTCAATAGGATATTATCTTATGATAAAATATAACCCTTGATGTGATGAATTCCAATGGAGGATAAAAATTACATTCAAAGCAGTAGTAACTTTATTCTTAATGTTCATGACGGAATGCCCTGAATACTCCCTAACAATCACTAAAAAATTAACCTTCTTCGAGCTTTGCAACATACTCAACTTTCTCATATTTCTTCTGCGTAAAGTAGGCATAAGGGTATTCTCCCAAAATCATAACGCTCCATCCGATGATGCTGGCATATGCCACTCCTCTGATTCCAATTCTTGGAACCAAGAGGACTACAAATATGGCTCTGATTGAAATTTGAACAAAAGTGAAGAATAGTGTGGTTCTTAACTTCCCCATCCCACGAAAGTAACCCTGAATGCCATTCGTAAATGAAGAAAAAATATAGAAGAATGCCATGAGGTTAAGATAACTTACTCCAATTTTAATCATTTCTCCACTACCTTCATTGCTAAATAGCTTCATGAGTGGTTCTTTAAGAAGTAATGTGGCAGAACAGATGATGATCCAATAAATGAACTCAAGCTTTAACCCGGAACGGAGTCCTTTATTAACGCGCTCCTTTTTCCCCGCACCACGATTTTGGGCAACAAAAGTCATAATGGATGTTCCTATGCTTTGCTGAGGAGTAAACGCAAAATCGTCAACCCTGCTGACGGCATTAAAGGCAGCTATGGCAGCTACCCCTTGTGTATTTATCGTACTTTGGATGAACAGTTTACCTACAGGCTGACAAGCCTGCTGCAGCGCTGATGCCATACCGCTCTCCAAGGTTTGCCAAAGCAGAACTTTATCCATGACGAAGTCTTCTTTTTTAATGTGAAGATAGGGAACATTTCGATAAACGTAGATAATACAGAATAACCCTGATAAAGCTTCAGCAATAACAGTTGAAACCGCTGCACCTATAACCCCATAACCGAACTTCGCAACCAACACCAAATCCATAAGGATATTAAGTCCAGCTGAAATTGTCAAAAAAATAAGAGGCGTTTTTGAATCTCCTATGCTTCTAAATACAGAGGATAACATATTGTATAAGAACGTAAATGGTGTTCCCAAGAGAATAATTCTTAGATAAACAGTCGCCAAATCGAGAATTTCGTCTGGCACATGTAAAAGCACAAGCAAATTTCTCGAGAATAACAATCCCACTAAAACAAAAAGTGCAGAGATAATAATGCCAATGAACCCTGTGATGCTGATCTCTTTTTTCAGATTCTTATAATCACCAGCGCCGAAAAAATTACTCATAAGCACCGATGCACCGATGCAAATTCCAGAAATACCAAGTATGGTGAGATTCATGATCGGGTTAGCTGCCCCTACCGCTGCTAAGGCATTCTCCCCAGAAAACTTGCCTACAATTACTGAATCTGCAGCGTTATAAGTCAGCTGAAAGAAATTCCCAAGCATGAGTGGAATGCTGTACCTGATCAATTTACTACCTATATTACCAGTTGTCATATTCATTTTCGACATTGAACTACTCCTTACTTTAGCGATTCTCAAGCCTCAAATCAGAATGATCATTTTGATTTGAAAAATTAAAATTGTGAGGGTTACCCCTCACAATCTCATTTCATTTACATTTTTGCGAGTCTACTTAGGTATTCATAAATATAGACTACATCAGTTAAAAACGAGGTGAATACTACCTTCTATTTTACGACACGATTTACATCTCATGCAAAAATTCAATATAAAACATGAAAATCTTGAGTTTATTACCCCCCTCATTTTAAACCTTAAACCGTTTTAAATAAAGAGGTTAAATGAACTAAACAAAATTGAAATGCACTTTCAACTTTTTTAGATCGGTTAGAAATGCCTCACCACTTCAAATCGATCCATTTCATATCGTTCATGATAAGATATCCCGGCTTTCTTTAACGCGATGTTCACTTGGTCAATCGGTGAATCTATCCCCACTAAATTGGGGAGTAATAGGCCAGATTTACTTTTTGTCCTCACAATGACGCCATAACGTTTCGTATCTAATTCTTCTATGGAGGATATAGGTTCTATTTGCCCAAGAACATCCACGCTATAAACCAATTTTGACAGCTCCTCTTTTCTTACAGGTTCAAATCTCGGATCTTCAGTGCCAGCGAGTACTACATTACGGATGATTTCATCTGCAACACTTCCAGTGCAAGGAAAGATTGTCCCAATGCATCCTCTTAACCGTCCATTCAATTTAAGCGAAACAAAAACACCTGCTTGACGATTAGTTAACTCTTCAGGAATATCTAAAGGGCGGTCCATATTCGTTTGTGCATTAACATAATGCTCTAATGTCTGCCTTGCAAGTCTTACATAGCTATCTTCGTTTTTCTTTAGATTTTTCAACTTCATTTCCTCGATTTGCTGATAACTCTTGCCGAATTGCCTGTTCTCATCTTCCCCAGTGATCTCATATGCAGCAACTGCATACCCTACGCCAAACGGACCTTCATAAGAGAGCAGTTCTGATTTTACTGACTTTCCATCTAATGCTCCAGACATGATGATAAATGACCGGAGACCACACTCTGCTGCTGCATCACAAAAACTCTCGTCAAAAGATATTAACTTTAAGAAATCCCCCACTGCTATTGCCTGAGTGATTTCCTTGTCAAATATCGGGCCTTCCTCTGAAAGTCCGTAAGGTCCGTCTTCTTTAAGCTTATGAGAAAGATCTCCACTAGCGATGAGCACAACTCGTTTATTGCTCTCTTTTATTGCCTTAGCCAAGCAACGTCCAAAGTCGTAATGGGTAAGGAGTGGAAGGCCGGAAATTGCTATTCGAACCAGTTTGTACTTAGAATAGCGCTGATTAATAAAATAAAGCGGCACCATTGTCCCATGATCGAGCAGCTTATTTCTCTCCCCCTCCATTCCGGCTGAAATTCCTTCGCTTTCAGCTTCAGCGATAATCGCCTTCACCAACTCATTGTCATAGTCTACCGCCATTTTTACGTTTGGAACACCAAAGTCTTTAAAGGAACCCTCAGCCTTACTTCCAGGTGAAAGATGAATATAATCTGAGTAAAGTATGGAATGCGGCGTTGTGACAACAATTGTATCTGGCTTAAGCTGTTCAATTCTCCTCGCAATTTCCTGATACGCTACGATCGTTTTTTGAATCTGTGCCTCTTGACCTCTTCCAATTTCTGGAAGAATGATTGGCGGATGCGGAACGATGAAAGCTCCAACAATTGGCATTTTTATCCACCCCTTTTGTTTTGATTAATAAATCTAAGTTGAATGTTAACGCTGCAGATTCTAGATATTTCCAAGATGGATATATCTAAGTCCCGCCTTCTCCCCAATCTCTTTAGCCATCTTCAAGGTTCTCAAAGGGGTTATTTCCGTATCCATCATCTTCCAGGCTGGGAAAAACCGACTGATATGCCACGGGACTTCAACCCCCACTTCGTTTGCGATAAATTGTGCGATCTTCTCTATTTGCTCATACTTGTCATTAACGCCAGGAACAATTAGTGTTGTAATTTCGAGATGAACCCCTGCTTGCTTAAGGTACTTCAGGTTTTCCATAATCGGTTCTGCAGTTCCTCCACAGTATTTTTCATATACCCCATCATTAGGACCCTTATAATCAACATTTGCAGCATCCAGATAGGGAAGAATGAGATCCAAGGTTTCTTTCGTCATAAAGCCATTGGTTACCCATACATTTTTCAACTTATTCTCATGAGCCAATTTCATCGTGTCTAATGCATACTCTAGAAAAATAGTCGGTTCTGAGTAGGTATAGGCAATGGAAGGACAGCCATACTTCATCGCTTTTTCCACATGTTGAATCGGCGTAATTTCGGTTCCCTGGATGGGTTTCATTGGCTTTGGACCTTGCGCAATTTCGAAGTTCTGGCACCATTCACAGCGAAAATTACAGCCTACAGTCGCAAAAGAATAAATTAGTGTACCTGGTAAAAAATGATATAGAGGTTTCTTTTCTATGGGATCTATCCCTGCCGCAACTGTTTTCCCATAATTCAACGCATAAAGTATTCCCTTTTGATTCTCTCTTACACCACAAATCCCTCTGAATCCGTCTTTAATGATACAACGATGGCTACATACATCACACTTCACCTTAAGATCAGGTAATTTTTGATAGAGAATCGCTTCTTGCATTTCAATCTCCCCCTTCAATTTCTATGTGTTGTACATTATCTGGATAATCTGAAGAAATGTATTTTCAGATCAAGAAAAGCCGCACCATTTTTTCAATCAAATTCACCCAATATTCTGACTCTATTTTATCACTGATTGATTTTTCTTGAAAGAGGATTAACGACTAGGTACGGACTATCATCATAAACCTTCTTCGCCAGTAAAGATTTTATTCATCTGTCGAGGGTTGGAAATAAACATAAAATTAAAGGCTCTGTATGAAAGTAGTGTTGAAAAAGGGTATTTTAAAGGCTTCGTATGAAATCCAGGTTTAAAATGGAATATTTTTTAAAATTTGGTATAATATAATTATATAAAAGATTATGTGTATATTCTAATTTCAACTATAGAATCTATTAAAAAAGATATTTATTTATTAAAGGGGGTGAGTTTGAAATGACCTTAAAAAAGAGAAATAAAATATGGGTTTATATATTTATTGTATTAGCAATATTATTAGTGTTTTATGTTATTGGTGCCTTTGTTTTCAATGGTATGAAAGGTTAATCTTAATTACGCAGAATACTTATTAATTACGGTACAAAAGGGATGCTAATAAATCCCTTTTTAAATAGCCGTATTTCAACATTACTTTCATAAAGAGCCAAAATAAAAGAGTGTTTTAAACCCAAATCAAAGGCTTAAAACACTCTATATTTTATATTGACTTATCAATTGACTAAATTCTATATCTCTTTCAAAAATCAAAATCTCCATTGATAACTGGATTATTTCTTAACTAAGCGCTTTTCCCTAGATAGATTACTTGCTTACTTCTGACAGTTTCTAATCGTCGAAAAGTTGTTTGACTTGGCTTTACTTTTTTAAATATCTTAACAAAAGGAGATATCGTAATGGCTAAGGTAAACGAACCACTTAAGGAGAGCATAACAGCGATAGGTTCCATGATCGAATATCTTGTGAAAAACAGGGTGAACAGTCCACATCCAATCAGTAAGCACACATAGGGCAGCACATCTTTCGAGAGTTGATGATTAAAGATTAAGGATAAAAAATATGTAGTTGCTCCTATGAAAATGATTGAAGTGTTACCTGAAATATATCCAATAAGTCCAATTAAACTCATCATTGAAAAAATAACTGTTGCAATCAATTTTTTGTTACTTATAGTCATAGCTGACCACCCCTTCCGAATTTGAATGAAATATATTTCCCAAAAGGTCGAATGCATGATCCTATCTCTATCCATCTAATATCTCCTTTTAGTATAATTACAGTTGTTAGAACAAGTGTTCTTTTCTATATTATATCAGTAATTTACCCTTTTGCATCTCTCCCATTCGTGAACATTTTGTAAATATTAATTGAAATACGCAATCGCTGTCTTTGAATATTTTGCTACACTACTCACTTACTTTACTGGAATCCATTAGGTATTATTAACCTATTGAAATATGACCTACATAGCAGATAGTGAAATCACCCCATAGAAAAACGAGATAGAAGAAACCTTTTTACAGGTTCCAACTATCTCGGAAGTTTAATACATATAACTGAATGAATCTCTTCATTATAGTGGAGGGTTTTCTATTTACTACCCTTATAATGAGCAGCAAAATGCAAATTTTAAGGGTCTCCGGAGAGCAGTAATCCTATCCATTCTCTTGCTCATTCCTAGAGTGTGTCATCTAGAAACGTCGCATCATTTCAAAGTAGATCTTGCAGCTATCAATCAATTCTCTTATCGCTACTTTTTCGTTCTCTTGATGGACACAGCTCAAGTCGCCTGGTCCCACAATGATGCAGTCTTTACTCTTCTTCCTGAAAATCGATCCATCCGTGGTTCCAGCAAAGTAGTCCGTTTGAAATGGAATCTTTAACTCTTCGAAGACATCTCTGAGTTGTAGAATTTTTGGAGAATCTTCTTTCATTGTCCAGCCTTCACGCTGGTCGATGATTTCTATTGCTGCTTCATATCCTGCATTTTCACCTTTCAGCTCTTCAAGAATCTCCTCCATCTTCTTCCAGACGGATTCTGTCTTGTGCTCAGGAACCAGCCTGGCATCCACCCTAAGCTCCAGCTCGTCAGGCACAACACAAGGTTCCACTCCGGCGTGGATGGCGAGACACTGCAAGAAGGAATCACCATAAGGCGTCCCTTGATATTCAGGAAACCTGGTCTCTTCCATTCGATTAAGCAGCTTTCTCATAAAATCGATCGCATTATGTCCTTTACCCTGGGAACCATGACCCGTCTTTCCTGTGATCCTGATGTTCCCGTAAGTGCGCCCTTTCCCAGCGATGCATGCCTTGAGGCTTGTCGGTTCGCATACGACCATCAAGGATACGGAGTCAAGGAATGGTTCTTTAAGTAGCGCTTTAGATCCCTTCATCCCATCCTCCTCATCGACGGTTGCAATCAGGTAAATATCGTTTTGTGGAATGATTCCTCGCTTAACAATTTCTCTCATCGCCACCATGGCACTGGCAAGACCGCCCTTCATGTCAGCCGAACCCCTTCCACGGATGAATTCTCCCTGGATTTCTCCGGAGAAAGGAGGCGTCTTCCAACGAAGGCGTTCCTTCTCACTAACCGGCACTACGTCCATGTGCCCAGTAAAGGCGAGCGAACTTGTGCTGTCCTTGCCGGGGATTCTCGCCACGACATCGAACCGGCTCCCTTCCACTGGGATGGTCCATGCTTCAATGGATGCTTCCTGGAAGAAGTTCATCAGATATTTCCCCACCTCTTCCTCAAGCCCCGGTGGATTGATGCTTTCAATTTTTACCAAGTCGCTGGTTGTATTAATAAGTCGTTTCTCATCAATTAAGAATAAATCCGAATCTTCTTTTATCCCCATATTACTCTGCCTACTTTCATCAATTGCTGCTTATATTATAACGCCTTTTCAGATGACAAATGTATCATCATGGGAAAATCATCCATTTTAGGAGTAAGTCAGAACTTCTGGCGGACCATCCATATCGATAGCACAAAAATAAGACAGATCGAACCTTTTCATTGGTCCAACTGTCTCATTAAGCAAATGAAATTAGTTATTCTTAACGATCATCTTTGTACTTAAAATTCGTGCTTATCTAAAAACCCATATTTTGCAAATATACGCATAGCTTCATCACTTTTAAGAAATTCAATAAATTTCGATGCAGCCACCTTCTTTGTAGAAGCTGAAACTACACCAATAGGATAGATTACCTTCTTTGCCAAACTTCCATCCGGAGCTTCTGCGATGACGGCCACTTTATTCGTTGTTGCTGCATCCGTAGAATATACGATTCCAGCATCTGCACTTCCCTCTGCTACCCAGTTTAGCACCTCGGTCACATTTGTTCCAAAGCTTGCCTTTGCCTTCATTTCTTCCCAAAACCCAAGTGTCGTCAGGGCTTCCTTTGCATATTGACCGATAGGAACACTTTCAGGGTCTCCGAGCGCAACTGTTTTTGCATTCAGAATATCTTCGAACCTTAATAAATTCTCCTTATTTTCAGCGGAAGTAATGAGAACGATCTTATTCTCAAGCAGTTCTACAATAGAACTATCATCGATAAGATTCTTCTCTTCAAGACTGATCATCTGCTTGGTTGAAGCCGACATAAAGAGATCAGCGTCTAATCCTTCCTCAATCTGGGTTTGAAGCTTTCCTGAACTGTCATAGCTACCCTCTACCTTGATTCCAGGATTTTCCTTTTCAAACAGTGGGATCAACTCCTCACTAAATGAATATTCCAGGCTAGACGCTGCGGCGATCAGAAGTGTAACTTCTTCATCTACAGGTTTCTCTATGGCTTTCTCCCTGCAACCACTAAGGATCATCATCATCGAAACTGAGATCAGAGTCATTTTAAAAGTGAGATTCTTCTTCATTTACTTTCTCCAATTCATTTCTTTGTTTTTTCCCCATACCTATAGGATATCCTTGTTTTGTATTACGATTATGATTTAGGTTTATCCTATAAGAAAAAGAATCCTATCACCATTATACGACACCATGAATAAAGAACGTCTGGAAATCTTTATTAAAAAGATTCTCAAACGTTCTTTTATGTTTAGCTTTAAACCGCTAAACGGTTTGTGCCTTTTTCTTTTCTTTGTTTGTCTTGATCACCTTTTGACGTGTGAATTCCTCTCGATCCTTTTCTTCCAAGGCATCAGAGATATATTTGATATTAACTTCAAATTCTGGAATAACAACATTCTTCAGGGCATTTGCTCGCTTTTGCGATTTAACAATGGCATTAGCCAGCCTGTAGACGCTATTCTCAATTTCAGCCAATTTAATGGTCAAGGTCTTTACTTCATAAAAACATCGATAAGCATAATCGAACTTTGTATTAGCTCTCTCCATTCCATAAGTCAATTTATACATGGTTTTCTCATAGATGATCCTTGGGATCTCTACACCCATGACACTCCTGTAGGTGATGCTTATTCCGTTGTCTATAGGAACAGCTTCCACAAGGTCTGTAATGATACCGAGGGTTGTATTGGCCTCCTGGAGTGCGAGATAAGCCTTGCTGAACGTTATGGTGATCTGCTCACGAAGCATCTTGACATCGTCAAGATGAGCCATAATCTCTCGAATCAAAATATTTCTTTTTCGATCCATGAGTTCGTAGCCGACCTTTGCCAAAGCATTGGATTTTTTTATCGCGATAAGATTTCCTTTTGTAGGGAATACTTGCTTATTTGCCATGATTATTCACCTGCCAATGAAAGCTCTTTGATGATTGTCCTTCCGTTTAGGTTGAAACGATCCATCGCCCTTTCGTTACTATAATGTACATCAAGAACATCCGATTCCACACGGTCAAGTTCTGCCTTTGGAAGAATCGACAAAAGATCCCATCCAAGATCCAAAGTCTCAAGGATTGTCCTGTTGGTATCAAATCCCTGTGACAGGAAATGCTTCTCGAAAAGATTACCGAATTCCATATACTTCTTATCAATTTCACTGAGCTCATCTTCACCAATAACAGAAGCAAGGCTTCTCGCATCCTGCACTCTTGCATAACTTGCAAAGAGCTGGTTTGAAACTGGTGAATGGTCGTCTCTTGTATATCCTGCACCGATTCCATCCTTCATTAATCTCGAAAGCGATGGGAGGACACCGACTGGAGGATAAACCCCTAATTGATTAAGTTCTCTATCCAAAACAATCTGCCCTTCCGTGATATACCCGGTAAGATCCGGAATTGGATGAGTGATATCATCATTAGGCATGGTAAGGATTGGGATCTGTGTAACAGAGCCCTTTGATCCCTGGATAATTCCTGCTCTTTCATATAGTGAAGACAGATCAGAATAGAGATATCCTGGATATCCCTTTCTTCCTGGGATTTCACCCTTACTGCTCGAAAATTCTCTTAAGGCTTCGCAGTACGCTGTCATATCTGTCAAAATAACAAGAATATGCATGTCATGCTCATAAGCTAAATATTCAGCGACAGTCAAAGCACATCGAGGTGCAATCGTACGCTCGATGATTGGATCATTGGATAGGTTGATAAACATGACCACCTTGTCCATGACGCCTGCTTCTTCAAAAGACCGTTTGAAATAATCAGCAACGTCGTTCTTTACACCCATAGCTGCAAAGACGATGGCAAAATTCTTTCCGTCTCCTTCTGAAATCTTGGCTTGCTTGACGATCTGAACAGCAAGTTCATTATGCGGCATACCGGATCCTGAAAATATCGGCAACTTCTGACCTCTGATCAGTGTAGTTAAGGCGTCGATACTTGAGATTCCAGTATTGATGTAATTCCTGGGATAAACTCTGGAGACTGGATTTAAAGGCAATCCATTAATATCTGCAGTTTTTTCTGCATAAATCTTGCCTAATCCATCGATAGGTTTGCCTGAACCATTAAAGATTCGTCCGAGAATTTCTGTGGATAATGGCATTTCCATTGGTTTCCCTAGAAATTTTGTCTTGGTGTTTGTGAGAGAAACCCCGTTGGTTCCCTCAAAGACCTGGATGACGACTCTCTTTCCGTCAATCTGAACAACTCTGCCCATTTTCTCTGTTCCATCATTCATCATGATTTCAACCATTTCTTCATTTCCAACGTCTTCCACATTATCCAGGAAAACCAAAGGTCCATTGATTTCATTTAATCCAATATATTGAAGGCTCAACTAGTCTCCTCCTTTCTTTTTAATGAACTTTCGCGATGGCTTGATCAATTAAATTGAAATAGTCATCCAATTGTTCATACTTATCATTTGAAACATCATATTTCATCTTGGTCACCTTTTCAAATATTCCGGTACCAAGCAGCATATTCAGAGATTTTCCTGTCATGACATATTCCTTGCTCTTCTTATTGAGGTAAAGAATGACATCCATCATCTTCATCTGTTTTACAAGTGGCACATAGGTGTCATCCACATGGAAGGCATTTTGTTGCAGGAATCCTACCCTGATGACCTTGGAAATTTCAATGACAAGTTTCTGGTCATCGGGCAAGACATCGCTTCCGATGAGTTTTACAATTTCCATGAGCTTGTTTTCTTCTGCAAGAAGAACTTTGAGTTCCTGTCTGTTCAGAAGGAATTTTGGACTGATATTCTTGTTGTACCATTTGGAAAGATCGCCAACATATTCAGAGTAGCTCTCATTCCAATTGATTGCTGAATAATGCCTGATATAGGCAAGTTGCTTGTCCAGTGCCCAAAAACATCGTACAAACCTTTTTGTGTTCTGCGTAACCGGTTCGGAAAAATCCGCACCTTGAGGTGAAACAGCGCCAATGATCGACACTGAACCTACGGATAAGTTTAAGTTTTCAACATATCCTGCTCTTTCATAGAATTGTGAAATTCTACTAGGGAGATATGCCGGAAAACCTTCTTCCGCTGGCATTTCTTCGAGTCGTCCACTGATTTCACGGAGAGCTTCAGCCCAACGTGAAGTGGAATCTGCCATTAACGCCACATGGTAGCCCATATCCCTGTAATATTCTGCCAGAGTTATTCCCGTATAAATACTGGCTTCACGTGCAGCTACAGGCATATTGGATGTATTGGCGATAAGCACAGTTCTTTCCATAAGCGGTCTTCCAGATTTAGGGTCAATAAGCTCGGAAAACTCCTCAAGAACCTGTGTCATCTCATTTCCACGTTCTCCACAACCGACATATACAATGATATCGGCATCGCACCATTTTGCAAGCTGATGCTGGGTCATCGTTTTTCCCGTTCCGAATCCACCTGGGATTGCAGCGGTTCCACCCTTTGCTATTGGAAACATCGTATCGATGACACGCTGTCCCGTAATAAGCGGGATGGAAATTGGAAGACGCTTATTGATTGGTCTGTCAATCTTGATTGGCCATTTCTGGCATAAGGTAAGCTCATGAATTTCATCATTGCTATCCTTAAATTTTACAACGCAGTCATTGATTGTATAGACACCATCTCCAGAAACTTCAGTGACTGTTCCACTTAAATTGGGTGGAACCATCAGTCTATGCTCGATGAGCAGTGTCTCTGGGATAACGCCATAAATTTGTCCGGGAGTTAGAGAATCTCCTACCTTGACTTTAAGACTCACTTCCCATTTTATATCGATATCAAGCGGTTCGACATTGCTGCCTGCAGAAATGAACGAACCTGATTTCTCCGCAATTTGCTTCAATGGACGTTCAATTCCATCGAAAATATTCATTAGAATTCCAGGCCCCAGTGTTACTGATATTGGCGTACCTGTTGGATAAACCGGCTCTCCTGGTTTAAGTCCTGTTGTAGACTCGTAAACCTGAATGGTGGTGAAATCTGACTTAATAGAGATTACTTCTCCTAGAAGTTGCTTTTCTCCAACAAACACCATTTCAAGCATGGCAAAGGACTTTGTATCTTTAACGGTAATTACCGGTCCATTTATGGAATATACTACATTTTCACTCAAATTATCACCTCTTTGCACTAAACTGTAATGCCATTTGAAAAATCTATCGTATGATCAGATTCGATTTGGAATAGAATTTTTCTTTCTCATCTTTAAGTGTCGAATCGAAAGTTTCATCAATGACGATTCCTTCCTGTTCAAACATGATGCTAAATCCTCCAAGCTCTATGGTTGGATCGACTTTGCCTTCAACATCTCCCTCATAGTTCTTAAGGAGTTCTGGAAGAAGTTTTTCGTCCTTTAAAGCTACAGTGATCACAGCATGGCCTTGATGTTTTCCACTTTGGGCCTTTATTTTCTTCACCATGAGCTCACCATATTCTGAAGTTTTTGAAAAAGAATCGAGCTTTGCTGTCACTTCATCAAAAAGTGAAGTCGTCAGCTCTTTCCTGTAATTCATCAACTTTCGATTATTTTCATCCTGAAGCCTGCTTATGGCAATGGCATGTTCGCTTTCCATCTCTTTCATTTCCTGGTCAACGATGATCTCTGCGTTTGTCTTTGCGTTTTCTTCCAATTCGGAAATCACCTTTTTACGGATGGCTTCAATTTCAGCCTCGATTTCACTGATTTCCTTATTTGATACACGCTTGATCTCTTCGTTAAAGTAAGCTTCTAGTTCTTCTATCGTATTATATTGCATTGCCTTCACCTCATAGCTTTACGCCAATTGCTTCACTGACATATCTGTCCAGGGTTTCTCCAATTTTTGAAGTTCCGTGACGATCTGGCACCTCTACAATGAGCGGTTTAAGCTGTCTTAGTTTTAATTCGGAAATAACTTCTGGACAAGTTTCAATGAGTTTTGTCGTCATGAGGACAATGGCAATTTCCTCGTCATGCATGGCTTTCTCAAGTTCTCTAAGAACTTCTCGTCTTTCATGTACGACAACGCCATCAATTCCCGCAAGACGCATTCCCATCTGCGTATCTATATTATCGCTTATTAGGAAAAATTTCATGGAAACCTCCTTACTGCAATTACAGTTTGTTGATAATCAGGATAGAAATAAGTAATCCGTATATGGCAACACCTTCACCAAGAGCAACGAAAATCAGTGACTTACCGAAGTTCTTTTCATTTTCAGAAAACGCTCCGATAGCAGCTGGTGCAGCAGCAGCAACAGCAATACCTGCACCAAGTGCGGACATTCCTGTAGCAAGAGCAGCACTGATGAATCCCATACCCTGTGCATTTGTTCCTGCAATACCTGTAGCAAGTGCACCTGTTTCAGCAGCAAGAACAGAGAAGTCTCCTAAGGAGAAGATCAGGGAACCGACGATGATTGCGAAGAATGCAGAGACATGAGTAATGAGTCTTACCTTTGCAGACTTTGCTGATGCTTTTCCTCTGAATACAGCCACCAATGGTAGTGCGATCAGGGCGATTAGGGCTAGTGGTAAAAATATTTCAAATTTATTCAACATAATTTTTCCTCCGTTATATTAATTCTTTTAGTGATTTGAATGTGATACCATCTCCGGTGTAATACCTGGAGAACATTTCATAAAATTCAAGCCTTAACACCTGGATTCCCACAATGAGTCCCTCAAGTGCCATGACGAAAAGATTACCAAAAACAAAAACGATAGGACTTGCATTTCCTGTCATTTCCATGAGGCTTGAAACCACAAGCATCATACCCGCATGTGAGAGGACAAATCCAGCCACACGCATGTAAGACATGGTGTTTGTGATGTAGGACAAGATGATTTCAAAGAGTTCAAAGAATGATTCTGTGAAGAATCCTCCAAATCCATCTGGGAACATTTTTTCTTGATGGAGCTTTCGCTCAATAGGCTCCTTGAGGAACATGAGCAGAAGTGGAATTGCAACAAATACGATTAAGGTCACGGTGTTAAATGGGTTAAAGATTCCACCAAGCATTAGAGCCGCACCACCCAGAACGAAAGTGTACATGAAAAGTCCTGCGATGCCGTTATGAGACATGATCATCTCGCCATAATGTTTGCTTTTCCAATTGATATAAATATTGATCCCAATGGTTGCCATAATGAGTACTGAACCAATGGCAATGGCTGATAACAAAAGAGTCATGGTAAAGTTAGGATCCATAACATGAATTGGCTTCCCACTTAGTCCGAGGACATCCGTGTAAAAAGGAGTCAGAATTTCTTCATTCCCAAATACGGAACCATAAAGGAGTCCAAAGAATGCGGATGAAATACCAATACGCATTCCAACGGCACCAAGTTTCATTCCCTTAAACTTATACATGAGAAAACCGAGTAATGACAGAAGTAATCCCTGCCCAAGATCGCCGAACATGATTCCAAAAAGAAGTGTATACGTGATTGCGACAAAAGGCGTTGGATCAATATCCTTGTAATTTGGTACGCCGTACATTTCCACAAACATTCCAAATGGCTTTGCAAACCATCCATTCTTTAGTTTTGTCGGTGGAGATAATCTCTTATCGTTATATGGCGGCTTTACTTCTATTTCCACCTTATCGAGATCTTTAAAGGTGTTCTCTAATTTTTGAACATCGTCTTCAGCGATGAAGCCAGTGATTGCAAATCTTTCGCCAAAGCCCAGGACATACTTCCTTGCTTCAAAGATATTGCTGACATGTTCAAGATCGGAAGTCATAATTGAATATTCTTCCATACTGCTTTCAAGCAGTTCCTTCTTTTGGAGATTTAATTTATCTAAACTGTTCTTCAAGCTTTCTATTTCTTCCACGAGATTCTCTTTGGCTTTTTCTGGAGTACCATGGACAAAATCCGGAATATATATTCTTTCGAAATAAAGTGAAGTGAAGACATTATCCACTTCTCGCTCAAAGCTGTTGGAGGTAATATAAATTCCCCAGCTGTAATTGTTGTCCTGACTGAAGGTGTTCCAAACAAATGGCCTGTTGTTATAGAATTTCAGTTTTGCCAGGCTATCCAGAGGCAGCCTGCCTACTCTTGCCACAATATACTTGCAAGAGAATAAATCATCCAATGACACATCCATATTTTCGATGTTTTTCACTTGAACCAGAGCATCTTCATCCTCTTTGATCAGTTGTTCGATTTCTTTGATTTTGTCATTGATATCATCAAATTTATCATGGGTAGTTTCAACATATTCGTCAATCTTTTCAATATCAAGATTTTTCTTATTTGAAACCACCTTCGAAATTGAAAGTCCCATGTTGTTTTCTACTTCTTTAATTCGATTGAGCATTTTAAGATAGGGGTTTTCATAGTATAGTGTCGTTAATCCATGAACACTCCCTGCAAGCTTGCTTGCAGGCTCTGGATGAAAGTCGTCTAAATTGATGAATCTGTCTAAAACTTCATCCAGACTCCCATAGTCAGAAATAATATTCACTAATTTCATTTTAGCTATTGCCATTAAGTCTCCTCCTTTCAAATAAAAGAATTATGTTCTCATCTGTAAATCACATTCCATGAGCATATTTAACGAAATCATCGCTTATGTTTAAGGAAATCTACTTCATTTTAGAAGGAGATGATCAATAAGAAAATTTAAAATCCTCAGACTTTTTTGATCCTATTTTAAACCAGCTTTTCCTAAACCCTTTCGGTGGTGATAGTCTCATATCATTGTGAGGGGGTCTAATTTCAATTTCAACTTTGCTCAGATTTTTAAAAGTGAAGGCAAGATTTTCAAGCTCCTCTTCGGGTATAAATCCGGTAATGGAAATCCTTTGACCAAAGTCTACAACATATTGTCTCGCTTCATATACCCTGATGGCATACTCGAGCTCAGAAGACATGAAGGAAAAGGAGTCCTTTACTTTTTCCAAAAGTTCGATCTTACGATCATTTAACTTTTGGATGCTTTTTTTCATGCTTTCAATTTCTTCCTGAAGATTTTCTTTTGCTCTTTCTGGCGTACCATGAACAAAATCAGGGATATGGCTTCTTTCAAAATATAACGAAGCGAAGATATTATCCACTTCTCGTTCAAATGCTTTCGTGGTGATATAAATCCCTCTGGAATAACTCTTGTCAACACTGAATGAATTCCATATAAATGGTCGGTTACTATAATATTTCAATCGGTCCTGACTATCAAGTGGAAGACTACCTACCCTGGAAACGATGGTCTCACAGGAAAACAAGTCATCCAAGGAAACATCCAGACTTTCAATATTTTTAACCTGAATCAACGCATCTTCATCTTCTACCACCAGTTGTTCAATTTCTTTCAAATGGCTACAGAGCTCATCGTATTTGGCTTTTGAATCTTCAACGTAGGTGCTTATTTTTAAAACATCACAATGCTTAGAATCTACAGGCACATTAATGAGATCAATGCCCATGCTTTTCGCCAAATTCTTAAGATCATCCAATAGCTTGATATAGGGGTTGGTATCGTATAAAGTTGACAGTCCATGTACACTTTTCGCAATTTTAATTGCCGGTTCTGGATGAAAGTTCCTTAATTCAATGAACCTGGAAAGTACTTCATTAAGATTGTCGTGGTCAGAGATAATATTCACCAGTTTCATTTTGACTTTTGTCATTAGTTTCTCCTTATCAATAGATCAGCATTTTTTCGATTTCGCTTTTTGGGGTCTCATATCGTATGCCTTCAATGATGTTTGTTAGATTCTGCACCTCAATATCAAGTAAGATCACATAGGAAGTGTAAATCATAGGTGCATCAATGGAAAAGTGCATATAGCGCTTCGCCAGATTATAACGTATTTCATTGGCATAATATTCGATAAAGACATAATCCTGATCATCAACATAGAGATGATACTTAGAATCTTCCAAAGCTTTTAAAACAGCTTCGGCCGTTGGAAGTGCAATCAGCTCATCAAGTATCGCTCTGCTTAGCCTCGAATTCGAGGCAATCATGGCTTTTCTGATTTCTTCATCGGTAACTTTGAAAAACTTTTTGAATCTATAAATTTTGATAATGTTCGAGAGCTCAATCTGAGTCTTGTACATTTCCATGAGTTCATTTTTTCTCTTGCCTTTGAAAGTTTTCTCGATAACTCTGAATACATAGTTGTAGTAATAGCTTTGAAGGTCTCGCTCTAAAGCCGTATAATCAATTTTTTCACTGTTGTCTACATTATAAGGCAACAGGATTTCATGATATGGCGTTTTATCCAAGATTTTTAGGACATCATTGAAGCTCTTGATATTTGGAATTTCAGACATTTCAAATGTGATATACTCACTCAGAAATAGAGGCATTCCTTTGACCAGATCATCATGGCGTTCTTCTTCCAATTCCTCATATTTTTCAGGAATTATGGACCTTATTGCCATCAGAATAATATCTATTTCTCTTTGGATCAGATTCAAACGGTAAAACTCATTCTTTGTCAATTGCGCAAATTTTAGGATTTTAAGGGTTTTACGGAACATATTCTCCCTGATAAGCGCTTCTAACTGGCCACGATGAATCTTATTTTCATAGATATCTTGTAATGTAGAGCCATAGTCAGTTTCATTTTTTAAATATGAAGCCACTTCACCCACGCTGTTTTTTCTTACAAGTTCTTCATAATCTTCTTTTTTAAGCCTGTTGCCATACATGGCTTTCGCCTTGGATGCTACAGCAGGACTACTCATGGAATCCATCATCTTAACCCCCCTTTACCTAAGGTTATATTATGCATTGAGGCAGTTTTCATATATGGACTTCAACCAAGAATCCTTGTTGCTATGATATTGGTCTTCTAACTTGGCTAACGATGCCTCATATTCTTTACTATACTTCTCTTTTTCTTTGGCTAACTCATCCTCAAGTTTGGCCTTATGGATCTTTAGTGTTTCATCGGTTTTCTTTTGATAGACACTTTCAATATCTTTTGATTGCTCCTTAAGTTTGGCTTGAACCTGGTCACGTTCTGCTTTAACACGTTCAACGTTTTCTCGCGCCACTTCATCGGCAATGATAATTTCTTTGATTAATTTCTTCATGATTTACCCCCTTCCAGATTGGATATTTTGAGGTTTTGTAGGCTTATCTTTTCTGTAGAAAGCAACCGTATAAACCTTGCTTGTTTAAATAATGACAGAATCTAATATATTCCTGTATTTACCTTATGTCAAGCGAGTAATCAGGTGTCAAATACGGCATTAGATTCTAAAACAAATCGGTTACATTTTACAATCATATGAAAAATGGTTAAATAATCTCAAAATGAGTTGAATTCATCTCTTTTTATCTCTATATTTCTAATTTATCAATTTTGTTAAACCCTTTTGTTTTAACAAAATTAACTTCATGTTTGAAGTTATTCAGGAGATCAAAGGGATTAGCGTTTTCCATTTTTATCTGATCCAAAGTCTTTCTGTCGATAAAAATAGAAAGGATCAGCTCCTCGAGTTCCTGTCCGCCATATTTGCTCTTTTCCATCTCATGGACATTAATGAATACATCTTCTATCGGAAGAAGATTAAAAAGATTTCGAGCTGTTCTGAGAACTATTCCCGAGACGAACAGACTCGCAATTTCATAATAATCCGTTTTTGTATAATTTTTGACCGATAATTTTCCAGTAGGCGTAAGGGTTTGATATTCTTCTGGAATAAAATCATCGATACTGAGAACAATGTGAGCATGAAGTGAATCACTATCTGCATAACTAAAGTCAACTTTTCTTAAATAAGAACCTAACTCCTCACTAAGTTTTAGCTCCTCTAAGGCTTCAATATAAGCATTCTTGTCCTCATGTAAAATCTTCTCCGCAAGGACTTTGTTGTTTTTCCAGGAAGCATATAACTCGTCATCTTTTTTCTTGGCAAGTTCCACTTCTTTTTCCAGTTCTCTTAGCTCTGCACCTTTACCAAACAGTTTCTTGAAAAATCCAGGTTTATTGGCTGCAAGCACTTCTTTTGCCTCTTTGGAAAACGGACCGTCTTCACCCTTCTTGAAAGGCTCCTCTTCTTTGATCACATCATTCCAGTCGACATCCCGTGGATAATCCTCATCCAAATGAAGCGTCGTGATGAGTGCAATATCTGCAAGGTGATTCTCCACTTCAATTTCTGGTGAAATCCCCCCGGCAGACTTTTGAAATACATTTCTATTAGCGCCCATCTTCAGCAGTTTCTTTGCATTAATTGTTTTTGAATAAGAAAGCCCTGTTCCTGGAAGACTGAAAGTGGTTCTTGCATTCCCGGAGGTGCCAATACTCTGCCTGAATCCTTTTCCTCCAAAAGATACGCTGGCTCCTGATTTGCTCAGGTTAAGCTTGAATAATTTTCCCAGTTTGATGCTCTTTCTAAAATTGAATCCCATTTTACTTCTCCTTCACCGCAATCAATTTTTACCTTCTTATAAATACATATCATTAATTTCTTATTCTAATTTTAGAATATATACACACTTATATCAATCAAATACCCACCTTCCCCATACAATTCATAGATTTTCCACATTTTTTCTCGCATCAAGAAGTTGTATTCTCTTATTTCGACCATAAAAACTTAGATCCATAAATTCAGACTCAGCATTCAACAAAAAGAGGTAAAATATAAAACCTGTGCAATGCACAGGTTTTATATTTTACCCCTTCTACTGACTCTACTGAAAATCAAGTTCCCCCATGAGGTCCCTGAGTTCAGTTCTAAGAGCGCTATTCTTTTCATTTTCTTCATCCAGTTTTCTCTTTAGCTCTAGCTTCTCAGCCTTTTCTTCTAGTAAAATCTCTTCCAGGGTAATAACATCATCTATTTCAACTTGTTTCCATTGATTCATGATATTAAACAGATTCACGACGTCCTGTTCGTTGTAAGTTAAAATCTTATTGATTTTTTCTTGAGGCATCCTTTGGATATATCCCTTATCCTTGATGATTCTCGAAAAAGTTTTTGCGAGGTTAATGCCAGAGATCAGTTCTCCCTGCCTTTCGATCTTGTAGAGCCTTTCAAGATTCTTGAGACCGATGTTCTTTTTGAACCTCACCTCATATTCTTTTTGAAGGTCTACATGTTCGAAATGGTCCTTAAAGCAAAATTCAATATGATATTTCTTGAATAGATGGTTGACCACTAGAAAATCATTGTTTCCGGAAAAAGTGACAATATACTCTTTTCCATCTTTCATTCTTTCTTTGAAGTATTCCTCCGTCATATTCAGGATTTGCCGTGCATCTTTTTGGTTTTCAATCATATACTGCGTCGAAATTATCGCGTTGTGCTCTTTACTGTAAACTGCTGCTCCGAATACGCCTATACAAATAGGTTCTTTGTACAGATAATGTTCCAAATCAAAGAATATTGCCTTATCGAGAATATCCTTATTATTGAATTTAAGTGCACTATGTATGGAGAGGGAGTCCACAGGAATAAAATCATTATGTATTAGCAAATTTATCCCTCATTTCAATCATCTAATTCTAAATCGTCTATCTTAATCCGATAGATCACATCCTTTCTCTCCACGGCAACTTCAGCCTTCTTTCTAACTAGTGGGTCCCCTAGAACTAAATTAACAAGTTCCCTTGTGGGATTAACAAGAACCGGATGGCCAACAAGCTTAAACATCGTAAAGTCACCTGCTGTATCTCCGTACGCATAGGAGCTATCAAGGTCGATGTCATATTTCTTTTGCATCTCATGAATCGCCTTTTCCTTGGAAACGCTATCCCACATGGGAATAACTTCTCCCGTATAACGATCGTTCTCATCCGTTAAATAAATCGATCCTCTGTAATCATCAAACTGATGTAAATCTGCCATGTCTTTGACGAGCTCAATCGGACTGCCAGAGATGGTAATGACCTTGTGGCCTTCCTTCTTATGCCATTTGATCCGATTTCTCGTAAACAGATAGTTTCTTAACCCCTTGTCTTCTACCACATGTCCAATAATGTGTTCAATGAAACTCCTATGGAACCCTTTGATCGCATGCGTATAAATTTCTGCCATTCTGATGAGATAATCATCATATGAGCCAATTCTTCTATCATATTGGTCATAATAAGGTTTCACTTCGGTAAACCAGTCAGTTTCCTTTATGATTTCACTCTTGATCATTTTCTTGAATATTTCTTTCATAAAGACTTCTCGATATAAGGTTCCGTCAATATCAAAAAACGCTGCTGTTTTCATCCTTACTCCTCCAATTTCATATGAGTTCTAACGTTCGAAATCCAGTATGCTCATCTCTAACCCTTCGAGATTCTTCACCCACTTATCTGCTTCGTCAATTGGATTGTCTGATACGGCTACAACTTTCATCCCTGCCCTTCTTGCTGCGAGGACACCTGATCTGCTGTCTTCAAAAACTGCACATTCTTCAGGTTTCAGGTGGAGTTCAAGTGCACCAACCCGATAAACCTCTGGGCTTGGCTTGGCTTCCTTTACTTTATACCCGTCGATGAGCACATCAAAATATTTCATCAGTCCGGTGAGTTCAAGAATAATATAAGCATTGTCGCTTGTCGAAGCGATAGCCGTCTTTAGTCCGTTGGACTTTACAAGTTCCAGGAATTCCCTGACGCCAGGAAGAACATCGTCTTCATCAATTTTCATGGCATATTCCAAATACCAGTTATTCTTCTTACGAAGAACGCTGATTTTCTCGACCTCGCTCATCTCGATTTTCTTTATGTCGAGCAGAATTTCAAGCGACTTGATTCTTGCTACACCTTTGATTAACTCATTTTCTTCTTCAGTGAAATCTTTACCGTATTCTGCAAGCACTCTTTTCCAGGCCAGATAATGATATCTGTCTGTTTTAACTAAAATTCCATCAAGGTCAAAAATGACAGCCTTGATACCCATAATCAAACCTCCAAAATAATAAATTATGATCATTGCTGTTTACCCAGAAGTTGTGTTAAAGCTATCCTAATATGGGTATCCCTATTCTCAATGATATCATTCGTTCTCTATTACCTTCATTATATCCTATCTTTAATGCAATAACTTCATAAAATGCTTAATTAAATTGAAGTTAATGTTTTAACAATGAATTCTTTTATTGACTCATTATACCCAAGGTTATATAATGGTAAAGTAATTGATAATGATTTTCAATAAGGACGGTGTTTATATGTGCATAAATGATTTAAAGCTTGGGCAAAAAGCTTTTGTCAGTGGTGTTTTTGGTGACCAAAAACTAGTAAAAAGATTATCTGCACTTGGTTGTACAGAAGGTTGCCTGGTTGAAGTAGTAAACAAGGCTCCTTTCGGCGATCCGATTGTACTTTCTCTTAGAGGAACTAATCTAGCCATCAGAAAAAAAGACGCAAAAAATATTTCTGTGGAGGCTAGATAGGAATGACAAAAATCGCACTCATTGGTAATCCTAATGTGGGGAAAACCACACTTTTCAATCTTCTGACCGGTTCTAACCAATATGTCGGAAATTGGCCTGGTGTAACGGTAGAAAAGAAAGAGGGGTACCATAAGGACATGAAGATTACAGATCTTCCTGGTATTTATGCTTTGGATACCTTTTCCAACGAAGAGAAAGTATCCAAGGATTTTTTGGAGAATGGAAGTCCTGATATTATTTTAAATATCGTAGATGCTTCCAACCTTGAACGGAATCTGTACCTTACTTCACAAATTCTTAGCTACAACATTCCTGTCATCATCGCGATGAATATGCTCGATATGGCTGACATGAAGGGCATGGAAATTAATACGAAGATTCTTGAACATGAGCTTGGGATAAGGGTAGTTCCAATTACTGCAACCAAAGGCAATGGAATTGATCACCTTTTAAAAGTGATTAATCAAAAGGATTATATTAAAACCCCTAAGTTTAAAAATTTCCCTGACGAAAAGACAGCCTATGAGGAAATCAACAAGATTCTTTCAAAATCCTCAAAATTGGTCAAGGATTCAGTCTCGATCACAAAGAAAATCGATAAAATCGTCCTTAATCCAATTCTTGCTTATCCGATTTTTATCGCACTCGTATTCATGGTTTTTAAGCTGACCTTTTCGTGGGTCGGAACTCCATTGGCTGATCTGTTGGATAGCAGTGTACTGGTTCCACTTCAGGAACTCGTATCAAAGCTCCTTTCTTCCGGCAGTTCATGGTTTCAAAGCCTAATTGTTGATGGGATTATCGGAGGTGTGGGTTCAATTCTAGTTTTCCTTCCAATCATCATGACGATGTTTGCGGGAATATCTGTTTTGGAAGATTCAGGCTATATGGCAAGAGCAGCACTCATCATGGATAAACTAATGAGAAAAATCGGACTTTCCGGTAAAGCATTCATTCCCCTTCTTATGGGATTTGGCTGTACTGTTCCAGCAATCATGTCCGCGAGGACACTTGAAAGTGAAAAGGACAGAAAACTAACAGCTGTTCTTGCACCGTTTATGTCTTGTAATGCAAGGCTTCCGGTATTTATCCTCTTCAGTACGATTTTCTTTAGAGATCATGCTGACATCATTGTAATGTCTTTATACCTGTTAGGTATTCTTACAGCGATCTTCATAGGACTCCTCTTCAAAAATACGATTTTTAGAAAAGATGAGGAACCCTTTATTATAGAATTACCAGAATACAAAATCCCTTCCTTTTCTCTAGTCGCCAAGAGCACTTGGGATAAAGGCAAAGGATTCATCAAAAAAGCATCAACGATTATTTTTGCATTGTCTGTCATCGTATGGGTACTATCCAATTTCAACTTTGGTGGAATGTCAGAAATGAGTGACAGCCTCTTAGCTACTATTGGGCAGTTTGTTTCTCCACTATTCAAACCACTTGGCTTTGGATCATGGCAAGCATCCGTTGCAATCATCACTGGAATTCTCGCTAAGGAAGTTGTACTTTCCACCATGGGTGTCATTTACAAAGGAGACTTATCCCTTATCCTTCCTACGATATTCACCCAGCTTACAGCATTAAGCTTCCTCGTTTTTGTCCTGCTCTATACGCCATGTGTGGCTACAATTGCGACATTCAAGAAAGAATACGGAGCAAAATTTGCAATAGCATTATCCATATTTTATTTTGTTGTGGCATGGATTGCATCATTTCTTGTATACAATATTGGACAGTTCATTTTTTAGGAGGCACAAATGGAAATTTTTATAACCCTGGCTATTTTAGGTTTATCCCTATACATTGTGGTCAATAAAATTAAGAAGGCCAGTAAAGGTGACTGCAACTGTGGAAGCTGTGATACCAGCTGCCCTGTGTATGACGACAACAAGAATCAAAAAATTGAAATTATGAAGAAAAACTAGATATCTTATCAGATTAACAGATCATCAAAAAAAGGGAATTCTCCCCCTGTGAGAATTCCCTTTTTTAGCGCTTAAATATATCTCTTACTTTTTTAATGCCCTTGATGCATAGAAAGTCGGGACATTGAAATCATGAAGTCTACCTGCTCCATTTGTATCATGATAGATATCTGTAATGACAAATCCAGCTTGTAATTGTCCACCGATTTGCTCTTCGATGGTATGTGAGAACTGAATTCCCCAGTCATTCTTCATGGAATCCTCATACTGCTGAGTATCTTTTAATGGATTATAGGGCAATTTATTGGTTACCATGATTTCTTCCTCATTAAAAATATAATTGATACCATTATCCAGCCCCGATAAAAGTACACCTCCTGTCTTTAATACCCGATAACATTCCCTCCAGATCGGAAGAATATCCTCAACATAAGAATTGGAAACCGGATGAAAAATCAAGTCAAAAGATTCGTCCTCAAAAGGCAGTGGCTGCGTCATATCTGCTCTAACCGTTTCAATTTCATAATTCTCTCTCTTTGCTACTTCTGTTTCACTCAGTAATTGTTTTTTTGAGTAGTCCAATACCGTACACTTTGCACCTAATGCCGTAAATATAGGCATTTGCTGACCACCACCAGAAGCCAAGCCTAATATTCTGGTATTCTTCATTTCACCAAACCATTCCTTTGGTACGGCCTTTGTAGGTGTCAGCAAGACGAACCACTCATCGTTTTTAGCCTTTTCAAAAATTTCGTGGCTAATTGGTTGTCCCCATTCCCAGCCTTCCTCAACCCACTTGTCAAAGATTTCGGAATTAATATCTGTATATTTTTTATCCATATAGCCCTCTCCCTCCGTAATAAAATTATAACTCATCAATTTCTTCGTTTCTGCCGCACATCATCCTGCTTTTGTGTGATTACCTCAACTTCTCTATGACAATATTATACTCATTTTTCAAGGTATATTCTATTATCCCTATAGGGTTTAGCGGTGCATGATTTTACAAAAAATGAATGAGATATGCTGACTAAAAATTAGGGCAGATAATCAAAAAGATTATCTGCCCTCAAACATGCTATTTATGATTGTGATTTACATCTCTTCTACAGTTTCTATTCCTAAGAGATAAAGTGCATTTTTGAGCACCAAGGTTGTAGCAAGAACTAGTTTTAGTCTAGCCTGCTTTATCCCCTCTTCAGCTGAGTTAATTGGGCAGTTGTTATAGAACTTGTTGAAGTCCTTGGCCACTTGCAGGACATATCTTGTAACAACTGAAGGTTCATACTTGTCTATGGCTACAAGAACAGCATCATTGAATCCATTTAACGTCTTCGCAAGCTCAAATTCTTCTTGCGAATCAAGCAAGGCAAGGATTGCATCGTCCTTGATCTCATTTTTTCTTAAGATGCTTTTTGCCCTGGCATAGGTATATTGTACATAAGGTCCTGTTTCGCCATCGAAGGATAAAATTTCATCCCAATCGAATATAATGTCTTTTTCTCTTGAGTTTTTGAGGTAGGTGAAAATAATTGCACCAATCCCTACTTTTTTAGCAACTTCTTCCTTATCTTTCAGGTTCGGATTCTTTTCAACGATAATTTTTAGCGCGGTTTCTACGGCTTCTTTCAGAAGATCATCTAAAAGAACAACATCGCCTTTTCTCGTCGACATCATCTTTCCTGGGAACTTAACTAAGCCAAAGCCGACATGAACACAATCTTTAGCCCATTCAAGTCCTGCGAGTTCAAGCGTTTTGAAAACCTGCTTGAAGTGCAAGGATTGTGGTGTTCCAACCACATAGATGTTCTTGTAGAAATCATAAGTTTTCTTTCGATAGATTGCTGCAGCAAGATCCCTTGTCGCATAGATGGTTGCGCCATCAGCCTTCATGATAATGGTCGGAGGCATGTTGTATTCATCCAGCATGACGACCTTTGCGCCATTACTCTCTGTCATGATTCCCTTCTCATCGAGAAGCTTCACCACATCATCCATTTTATCGGAATAGAAGCTTTCACCTGTATAGGAATCAAATTCCACCCCAAGTTCTTCATACACTTCCTTGAAGACCTTCAGGGATAAGTCTCTAAATTGCTTCCATAGCTCAACTTCATATTGCACCCCATCTTCAAGATTCTTAAAGTGCATTCTGGCTTCGTCGTTTAGTGAAGAATCGATCTCGGCTTCCTCGTGGAACTTAACATAAATCCGATTCAGCTCTTCGATTGGGGATTCAACAAGTTTATCCTTGTCGATCCAACGCTCATATCCTGTAATAAGCTTTCCAAATTGAGTTCCCCAGTCCCCGAGATGATTAATTCTCTCTGTCTGGTAACCTTCGAATTTGAAAATCCTGCTCAGGGAGTTTCCAATCACTGTCGTAAAAAGATGTCCAACATGGAATGGCTTGGCAATGTTCGGTGAGGAGAATTCTACAATCACTGTCCTGTTTTCACCGACATCGGATTTTCCATAGTTATCCCCTTCTCTTAAGATTTCATCCACGACATCCTTAAGGAATACACTCTTATTGAGGAAAAAATTGACATAAGGACCCATGACATCAATCCTGCCAATCTCATGGATGTTCAGCTTATCCTTCAGTTCTCCAGCAATAAAGTTTGGCGCTTTTCTTAGCGATTTAGCCAGCTGAAAACATGGAAATGCATAGTCACCCATCTCCTGCCTTGGGGGAATCTCTAGTAGCCTTAGCACTTCACTTTTCTCTATGGATAAAACATTACTGATATTCTCTGCAATTAAATCTTTATAATCCAATTTTCTTCCTCCTCGAAGACAGCTTCATTAAAAAGCTACCTCCCTGTTCCTATTTTCCGTTTATTTCTTCATCTATATCCTCATTATTTTACTACATGGATTATTTTAAGTCTACAATAAGAAAACAATCGCCTGCTACATCATATTTAAAAGTGTTATCCAGTATTGAACTTTGACAAAAGGTAGTATAATAGATGAGAAACAAAATTAGAAGAAGAGGTAAGCATAAATGGAAAATTTAGCAATCATCTATATTGGTGGAAACACGACAAGATTCGCCTTATGGCAAATCAATGAAGACAAAAGCTATCGACTTCTCCAATCCTATAAGGAGACCTTGAAACTGGGACATGCCGTCAGAGAGGATTCCATGATCTCTGAAGATAAAGTTCAGGAACTCATGACTATTCTAAGTAATTATAATGATTTTGCAAATTCCTTAAAGGTAGATATTACCAGTGTAATTTTTTCTGAATTCTTCAATAAAATTGAAAACAAGGAAGAAATCAGAAACAGAATCCATAGTGAGTTAGGACTTGATGCCACAGAGCTAACCAGCGAAGAAGAAGTGAATCTAGATTTTCTTGCTATAGAACAATCCATGAGGGTTGATAATAATCTTATTGTAGACATCAGTGGAGGCTCTACCCAGATTGCCTGGGTAAAGGATGGGAATCTCTTTAAAACTGCGTCTCTTCCCATGGGCACCTTAACCCTTACCTCCAGGTTTCACCTTGAAGAGATGGTCACTAAAGACATCCATATCGAACTTGAAGCTTATTTGGCAGAAGAAATTGCTAAAATCGGGTGGCTTAAAGAGGCGTATTTTAACGATATGATCATCGTTGGTGGTTCAGCCAGAGCCATCAGCAAGATTGATCGAATAAAGAGACGTTATCCGATGAGCATCATCCATGAATACAATATGCAAGACCTTGACATGCACAATATGTACATGCTTTTCATGACCAAGAGCCTCAAGCAGCGTTATGCCATTGAAGGTCTGGATAAAAACAGAGCCGATATTATTTTAAGTGCTTTAGCTATTTTCTCATCCCTCTTAAAATCGACTGGAATACAGAATTTAAGAGTCAGTGGCGCTGGGATCCGTGAGGGATTCTTGTTCAAGCACCTGATGGATAAATATGGAAAAATGGATGATATGCTAGATCGTTCCATTAGCAATATCCTTAGCATCCACAGCGTTGACAAGACTCACGCAGAAAGCCTCTATAAACTTACGACATCAATCTATAATGCCTTATATCCGCTTCATAAAGCATGGGATAATTTGGACAAAATCATCAAAGTCAGTTCAATGCTTCATGATATCGGCTTGTCCGTAAGGTACTATAATCATGACAGACACAATTTTTATATGATCTCCAACTCTGAGCTCAATGGCCTCAGCCATAGAGAGATCATCATGTCATCATTGGCTGCCACATTTACTGATGGACTTACCAAGGAAAGGGCAATTCTTCAATTCGGTCAAATTATCAACCGAATGGATCAATCCATGATCAACGATATTGGAATATGCATCAGTATGGCAGACAGACTTCTTAAATCAGAAAGTAAAGCCGTAAGCTTAAAGGAATACCACATCGAGGAAAATACGGTTAAACTTATTTTTAGATCGAAAGATCCGCTTCATTTCGAGTTGCATGAAGCAAAAAAACTATCTTCAATTTTTGAAGACATGTATGGAAAATCACTGGAAATCGAAATTGATTTCCTTCAATAGGTTCATCCTTAAGGGAAGAGCAATCAAATTGAAATTAAGAAAATAGGAGTGGATATTTTGCAATTTACACATTTGGATATGGACAGCAAGAAGATCTTTGATGATTTTCTCAAACCTTATCCTTTTATCGCATCAACATACAGTTTCACCAATCTATATATTTGGAGAAACAGCCAACAAATCAAATATTATACGGATGGTGAGGCCCTTTATATTCAAAAGGGTACCCCTGATCCCTACCTCATCCCTCCAATCATCAAAAATGACAGGGATCCTAAATCAGCCTACGAGAAAGTTCTGTCCTATTTGGAATCAAACGGAATGCCTAAAATTCTAAAGGATGCGACCAAAGAACAAGTAGAACTCATACGCTCACTTGGCTATCAGATTGAGGTCGAATCCGACAGGAACAACGCAGAGTATATCTACACCGTAGAAAAGATGAGAAGTTTCAGCGGTAAAGCGCTGCATAATAAAAAGAATCATTTTAATAATTTTATAAGATACAATGCGTATGATATTAGATATATTGAATCCTCTCAGGATGAATGCATTGCCCTCGCAGAGAAATGGTATGAGCAAAGCGACAAAAGTCCTGCCCTAACCAATGAACTGGAAGGAATCAAAGCACTCATCCACAACCAAGAATTCTTCAACATTGTAGGGATCGCTGTTTTCGTTGATAAAGTCTGTCAAGGATTCTCCTTGCTAGAGATTCTTAATGAAAATGTAATTCTGAACCATATTGAAAAAGCAGAAAAAAGTATCAGCGGACTATATGCTTTCCTCGCCAAAACATCTATGGATTATTTTGGTGAAGGAATCCGTTATACAAACAGAGAACAGGATATGGGAATCCCAGGGCTTCGGAAATCTAAGGAGTCCTACATTCCAGAATTTTTGGAAGAGAAATTCATTATTAAATTTATCTAAACCAAAAATGAAAAAGAGGTGGTAACATGCACGTAACATTTGGCGGAAATGAGGTACATCTTTTTGGATCCCAGTTGAAAGTTGGTGACACCTTTCCAGACTTTACCTTGACTGATGACAAGCTCAATGATGTAGAGTCAAAGGAAATTGAAGGAGCTAAAGTAATCATTACCTTCCCTTCTGTAGATTTCTCCGTGTCTTCACTTGAATTACTGGTTTTCAACGACAAACTCGAAGATCATCAGGAACTAAGGATATATGGCATATCCATGGACCTTCCCTTTGCTCAGAAGAGATGGGCAAAAGAAAATGCCGGCGACTATATCGCCATGCTTTCTGATCATAAATTTCGAAATTTCGGAGAAGTAACCGGTACCTATATCGAAGAGCTTGGTTTCCTTACTGTAGCGACGTTTGTCATCAACAGTGACAATAAAATCACCTATGCTCATTATGAGACGGAAATTGGAAAAGAACCTGATTATGACCGAATCATCGAAGAAGCCAAAAAAGTCATGTAATTTACTGACTAAAATTAACGATTTATTCCTATAAAAATAAAGAAGGTGCAGGACTTTTCGGAGTCCTGCACCTTCTTTATTCTTATTTATTGATCCTCACCCTATGCTTTTAATTATAGAGGTAGGTGTCACGATAATCTTTCATCTTCTGAGGCATTTCCTCAACCATATCATTGAGATACATATTGAGCACAAAATAGGCCGCTGCATTGGAGGCCGTATAATCGTAGCCTGATTTTCCAAAATAAATCCCATCAGGGTCAAACCTGATGCAGATATTATCGAGAACCATGATATCCTTTTTGGTTTCATCTGTATATTCACTGAATGAAGCGATATTATCTTCAAAGAAAATCATGACTTTTTTTCGAAGTTCATAATTCAGATTAAATTTTAATTCTACTTCTTCTTCCGGTACATTGATATTAAGGATTTCTACATCTTCATAATATTTCATGACATATTTTAATAGATCTTTCTTAATTTCATCCACATTCATCATTCTTCTTCCTATTCATTCTTTAGTTTAAAAATACCAAACTTGATTTTGACCCCAAAGGAACTGAATTTTTCTTCATATTCGGTCTTGATGTTATCTTTAAAATCACTTTCATGGAGGTCCCATGTCTTATAGAGCTCGGTAAAACCCTCTTCCTTGAAATAATCAAGGGATGCCTCGAACAAGTCATCATCATCTGTCTTGAACCAAATTTCAGCACCTGGTTTCAGGAAGGTCTTATACTTCTTCAAAAACCTCGGATGAGTCAGTCTTCGCTTGTGATGGGAAACTTTAGGCCACGGATTACAGAAATTGATATAAATTTTTGATACTTCGTCCTTAGTAAAAATCTCATCGATTCTTTCAATGAACATCGGAATCAGCCTTACATTCCCGATTCCCCTTTCATTGAGTTTTCGAAGTACAAAAATAAGCACCTCATCCTTGAGGTCTATCGCTACATAATTGATGTCTTTGTTTTTTTCAGCCAGTGTGCTGATAAAGAGCCCTTTTCCACAACCAAGCTCAATATGGATCGGATTTTCATTCTTGAAGCTATCCTTCCACATCCCTTTCATCCCCCAAGGTTCGATCACGGATTTTTCATCCTTTTCCATCTCGGGTCTTGCCCACCATTTTTTTCTTAATCTCATTTATTAATCACCTATCCAACTTATTCACTTAAGCAAGTATACATGAATTTCCATGATTTTTCATCCCCCTAAATAATTCATGTAAAATCTTTCCTTAATAGAGTGGACTGGTTTTCTTTAAAATTTTAAATAATTATACGCTTGATGATTCATAGACCTGCATGAACACTAAAACAAAGTTTAGCATCTGTTCATTTCCTTCTCTAATCCATACCATTTTACTCAGGTTTATAGTATAATAAAAAAGTATCTTATAACATGGAGGGGAACTAATGAAAGAAACACTTAAACCAATACATTTCGTCCAGTACAACAGGATTAGACTTCAAGAAAACCTTGAAAAGTTTCTTGTGGAAAAGTTCAATCTGAGTGATACTTTTGCTGAAGCACAACGTCTTTATGGAGAAATTTCCACGGATGTGACCCTGGAAGACCAGATTGACCTTGATAACATCCATAATTGGCTTGAATCACACCTCGTTTCAAATGAAAAGAGAAATGCTATGCTTCTTAAGGAGATTCTAAGGACTAATGATGTTGAATCCTTAAAGTCAGCTTACAGCGAATATGGAAATCTTCTTGGACTCAGCCAGAAGGATTCTACTTCACCATCAGGTAATGATGATATTTATAGTTATACCAGCTCAATCCTCTTAGATGGCATGCCTTGTGACAAGGTGAACTCTTTGATCAGTTCAGATGATACTAAAATTGAATGGCACGGACAGAGTGATGTTCATGGTAAATATCTCGTTGAACAAGGTCTCGAAGCGAAGCTTTTCTATACCCTGCGTGAGTCTTTCCTTGACAGCTTATTAAAGACCAAAGGAAATTATACTTATCAGGTAAATGCTTCCGACGAGAAGATCGTTAACGAAATTATCTTTGGTGCGTAAGTAACCGAAGATTTGAATTCAATCTTAAAATAATATCCTGTAAAATAAAGAGAAACTCCTCCATCTGATGTTAGCTAAATGCATAGCTGAACATGAGATGGAGGAGTTTCTCTTTTAGAAGAATTTTACGCTAAAAGAAGAGCTTTGATAAATGATCTAATCTCACCATCAATCAAAGACTCTTCTTTCAAATTCTTACGAATCAAAGATTTGAGTTTTCAAGTATGTCTTTCATTGTATTTGCTGAATGCAAAAAGGCAATCATCTCCGATTCGCTTAACGGCACTTCTATGACCTGCTTATTTCCTTCCTTACCCACGATGCTGGGTACACCGATGTAGAGCTCTTCTAACCCAAATTCTCCTCTAAGAAGCGAAGAAACCGTTAAGATGGATTTTTCATCCCCTGTGATCGCTTCGCAAATTCTTCTTACCGCAAGTGCAACCGCATAGTTTGTATACCCTTTGGTATTAATCATTTCATAAGCGGCATTCTTAACCGAAAGTGGGATGTATTCCTTGAAGGAGAGATCATATTTCTCTTTCTGTGTGACTCTTACATATTCCTCGACACTAATTCCTGCAATATTCGCCAAGGACCAGGCAGCGATTTCTGAATCACCATGCTCCCCGATGATATAACTGTGTATGCTTCTGGCATCGACATCGAGATACTCCGCCAAAAGCGCTCTAAACCTCGAGGTATCAAGTACTGTTCCTGAACCGATTACTCTCTCAGGAGGGAATCCTGACAGCTTGTACGTCACGTAGGAAAGGATATCTACAGGATTAGATACTACTATGAGGATTGATTCTGGGCTGTACCTTACAATTTCTGGTATTAGCTCTTTAAATATGGCTATATTCTTATTGACCAGATCAATCCTGGTTTCTCCAGGTTTTTGAGCTAACCCAGCTGTGATGATTACAATATCAGACCCGGCAGTATCTTCATAAGATCCCGCGATCACGTGCACAGGCTTTACAAACGCGGCACCGTGGGAGATATCCATTGCTTCGCCCAAGGCTTTATTTTTATTGATATCAACAATAACAAGTTCTTCGCAGAGTCCTTCTAGCATAAGAGCATACGCTGTGGTTGAACCAACGAATCCTGCACCGATGACAGATATTTTGGTGTTCTTCTGTTTCATTTCATACCTCCATTAAATTGATATTGACAAAATTATAATCAATTTATGTGAACTCTATTTTAATTTTGTGAATATTTAACGCAATGTACACATTTTATTCAGCTTTTCCCCTGAAGAAGGCTCTAAAAGCCTTGAAACTGCACATTTATACAGCTTTTTGCATAAATATTTTTATGCCCATTTTATGGTATTCTACATCCTAATGTGATATTATAAATTGAATTTAATGGAGGTGTATAGATGAAAATAGAACTTATCGGTTTCCCAATGTTCTACGGTTGTGACAAACCCGGAGTCGAACAAGGGCCGGATATGCTTAGAGAAAATGGATTAATGGAGTTATTTAAGAAAAATAACATTGAAATAAGTGATAAAGGTAATATAGCGGTTGAAATTGTCGGTACAGACAAGAAGTATGCAGCTCATAAGACCATGAAATATCTAAAGCAGGTGGTTGAAGGTAACGAACGTCTTGGAAAAGAGGTTGAAGACACTTTAAACCACGGAAAAATGTCTTTTGTCATTGGCGGCGACCATTCCCTAGGTCTCGGATCCCTCGCTGGGGTAAAAGCATCCTACAAGGATGACTTTGCAGTCATCTGGATTGATGCCCACGCAGACCTTAACATCACAGAGTCCTCACCATCAGGTAACATCCATGGCATGCCATTGGGTGCATCTGCAGGTCTTGGAGATGATATCCTCGTGTCCCTTTATGCCGATGAGCAAAAGGTTAAACCAGAGAATATTT
This sequence comes from Clostridiaceae bacterium, assembly GCA_049657765.1. Classification (GTDB taxonomy): domain Bacteria; phylum Bacillota; class Clostridia; order Clostridiales; family Clostridiaceae; genus Proteiniclasticum. Next base: position 14,919 of record JBASOA010000015.1, on the reverse strand, counting down.
ATATTATTGGACTAAGAAGTGTAGATGAGGGTGAAGAAATCATCATCAAGGAAAATGGAATCAACATCTGGAGAATGACTGATATCAGAGAAAGAGGAATGAGCGCTGTCATCAGCGAGCTCCTTACCAAGCTTGAAAAAAGCGGAATTAAGAGAATCCACCTTTCCTACGATATTGACTCTTTAGATAAAAACCTGGTTCCTGGTACAGGAACACCTGTCGAAGATGGACTTCTCATGGATGAGAGCAAAGAACTGGTTAGTGCGATTATTAAAACCGGTCATGTCGGAAGCATCGACTTCGTCGAGTTTAATCCGGTCATCGACAAAGATAATATCACGCTTAACTCTTGCCTAAGCATGTTGGAAACTTTTACCGAAGAACTCGGCAAGCTTTAGTTTGCGAAAAAAGTAGTTATTTAGGCAATTTAAAAATGAAGCATAAAATTATTTCATAAAAAATAGGGCTGAATGAAACTAATCAAATAGTTTTCATTCAGCCTTTTTGGTATGTCATTATATTTTTTTCTACTTTGAAGCCATTTATAACTATATGACACTCCTGATCCATTTATACGATCTGAACCTTGAATAGCAGAGGAAGAACTTAACGATTTCCTCTGTAATGCTGGTGAGAAGTACATATTCTACCGGAAGTTTGAAATACAGGGCTGCAAGAGAAACTAAAGGTACACCGATTAGCCAAAGACTGCTGATTTCGGCAATAAGCCCGAATCTTGTATCTCCGCCTCCCCTAAAGAGTCCGACAACAAAAAGTACATTGATGATTCTGATCGGCACTGCAAAGCTCATGATGGTCAGAAGTCGCCCTGTTATCACCCTGGTCCCCGTTTCTAGCGCATACAGGGAAAGTATAGGCCCCTTAAGTACAAAGAGGACTACGCCAGTCATAACCCCTGTAGCGAGGGTAAGCTTAATTATTCTTCTCGAGTAATCCTTAAGAAGTTCAATTTTGCCTTTTCCAATTAGATTTCCCGTTACTATCGCTGTAGCATTGCATATTCCAAAAGAGAATACGTAGAAGAGCTGCATGATTGTATTTTGAATCTGTATAGCAGCAAAGGATGAAACGCCGAGCTTCGAATAGGAGTAATTATAGGCAATGATTCCAAGAGACCAAAAGGTCTCGTTCAAAATGACTGGAAGAGCCACTGAAGTATACTTCCTAAAGTTTTCCTTGTTAAAGGAAACCAACTCATTGAATTTTGCATTAAGGATATTACTTTTGATGAAGACGACATAGAATAAGATCAAAAATTCCAGAATCCTTGCAATTAAGGTAGCAATAGCTGCTCCTCTTACCTCAAGTCTTGGAAATCCATAATAACCGTTGATCAGGCAATAGTTGAGTACCGCATTAGTTCCAAGACCCACGATACTGGATAATATCGGTACAAATGCTTGGTTTGTCGCCCTTAAGGCAAAGATCATCGTAAAGGACAGATTGGTCACGACATAACTCAGTCCGACGATTTTTAGATAATTGACAGATTCTCTAAGTACAATTGGATTATCAGAATAAATCCCCATGATCTTTTCTGGAATCATTATGGCTAAAAAAGAAAAGAATAATGCAATGAGCGTACCCATGAGCATGGTTGCTCCAAGGTATCTCTTCAAAGTCACGTAATCTTTTTTTCCATGAAACTGAGAAAAAAAGATCGCTCCCCCACTGTTAAGTCCGAATGACATCAGATTAAAGAGGAAAAACAGTTGGTTTGCCTGCCCCACTGCTGCAATAGCTTCTTCACCCAAATTTCCGATCATCAGGTTATCCACCATGTTAAGGGATGAGGACAGGAAGTTCTGTAGGATTATTGGCATGGCAAGCATTAAAAGTGTCTTATAGAATTTATCTCGATTGCTATCAATCGTTTGGTCTAATTTCATCTTGTTTCACCTCACAAAGTTATAGTATATCGTAAATGATTTGAGATGAAAAGATGAAATAGCGCTTGAGTATTACTGAAAATATGATAGGGAGTACAGTTTTCTCCTGCAACACCATGGCACAACTTATATTATCCCTTCTTCTTTGTTTATAAGTTTCATCATTTAATAACTCTGGAACTTAGATTCATAACTTTATAATCTTTTCGAATATTCGTTTCATATGGTGATTCATTTAAGAATGGAGTAAGGCTTTGCTCTAACAATTAACTGAAAATTATAATTTCTCACTTGTAATATATAAAGTTTTATAATATATTATATTTAAGAGCATTTAAATATTTATTATATCTAAACGATAACTTTTTTGATTTTTATATAATATATTAACCAATATCTTATAAAAAATGAATAAGCAAAATTAAAAAATCGGAGGTATTTCAGTGAAAGCCTTAACCAGAAAGAATTATGCCTTTTCGACTCTTATCTTTTTTGCATTAATAATATCCTCTTTATTGCTGCTGACAGGTTGTCTGATGAAAAATGAACCATCATTAGACCAACCATTCTTAATTACAGTTACAAATCCAGATATACAAGAAAAAAATGATGGAAGTTATCTTTTTTTAAATGTGGAGATTATGAATAGGACTGAAAATGACTACAGCGATGTACAATATTCGATAAAATTTAATGAAGAAATCTCCCCTTATATAGCGAGCCGGGTGATAGAATTCAAAAGCGATCTGTTTAATGTAACAACTCCAGAAAAAGCTTTAGCAAATAAGTCTAGCCCACTTCTAGTCGTTGGATTTAACCATAATTGGAGTTTGGGGTTGACAGAAGAAAGTAATTTGAAGGAATATGCAAACTATAACCTTGAGCAGCTGGCAGAAAACCTTAATACAGTTACTGTACTGATTGAGTGGAATAATGGCAAACAAGAGTTAATACAAAATGTGAGTGTCCGCAACTAAGAAGCACCTAGCAATGTATCCCTTGTTTGGTGATTGCAGAATATTTAAGTGTATTTTGTAATTTAAGAATAAAATAAACATAAGAAGATTCAAAAATCTTAATTTCATTAAAATAATGGTTATAGTTGATATTCATTATTATTTTTGCAATAATATGGATAAATATCTTGAAATCTATTGAAACAGGCTCTTTTCTCAACTATAATCAAGGTAGGTTAAGGTAAAAATTAACACTTTAAAAAATAGGAGGAATATTATGAAAAGTTATGTATGTTTAGTATGTGGATATGTTTATGATCCAGCAGTTGGAGACGAAGATAACGGGGTTGCTCCAGGAACGAGCTTCGATGATCTACCTGAAGATTGGGTATGTCCTCTTTGCGGAGTTGGCAAAGACCAGTTCGAAGTAGAGGAATAGCACACAGAAGAACGTCAGAAATTGACGTTCTTTTTTTGTGCTCAAATCGTCATCTGAGATATAACAAGGGGCAAACTAAATGAAATAAAAGTTTAAGATTATATTATTTTCTATATTTTAGCGATATGATTAGAATAAGAGTTTAGCGCTTAGTAATACCATCTTTGATGTATCATATCATTTATATCAATTTTATTATATTGGAGGGCATGATGAATTTAGACGAATTGAGAAGAGATTGTTCAATCAAACAAAAGAAAGGTCTTCATTTTATATTGGCATCTGTAATTATCTGGATTACAGTATTTATCATTCATACTACAACATTACCTATCCTCACAAAGAATCTGTTGACCTTTTGTTTTACTGCACCACTCTTGCCTATTGCCTATTTCATCTCGAAAATCATTAAAGTAGATTTTCAAAACAAGTCCAATCCCCTTAATAACCTTGGCGTCTTGTTCTCCTTGAATCAAATGCTTTATTTACTCATCGCCATGTGGATATACCCGACGATTCCAGAAAAGATGATCATGGTCATCGCGATGATCTTCGGAGCTCATCTTCTGCCCTATGGCTGGTTGTATCAATCTAAAAGCTATTATATCTTTTCAGTATTAATTCCGCTTTTCGCGTTATACATCGGAACAAATTTTGCTCCAAATAAACTTGCCCTTTTCATGATCGGAATTGAAATCATCTTTAGTGTCATGCTGATCCTCGAAAATTCCAAGTTGGCTAAACCAACAATTTAGTCATGCTATATTAATATGCCATCAAGAATAGAGACAACAAAAATCCCGAAACCATTGTCATGGCTTCGGGATTTTTGGGTATGTTGGTTAATTTTAACTGACGATATTATTTTTGGCATCTAGTCTATAGCTTTTCGAACGTTCATAGAAACCCTCGCCGAGTTCTTTAAAAAGAATCTCAGTCAGTTCTCTAGTTCTCTCTTTATCCATAGCTTCAACACCTTCAAGCTTGTACTTGATATTCATGGTGTCATACTTATTCTCACCAAGGGTATGGTAAGCAAGAAGTTCCACTTTATCAACATTTTTCAGGGTTTTAATTTTCTTTGCCAAATTTTTGATGTGGTTTTCATCATCGCTGATTCCAGGGACAACAACATGTCTAATCCACATCTTTGTACCGGCTTTTTGTACTGCTTGTAAAAATTGTTCTGCTTTGGTATCTTTTTGTCCTGTGACGAACAGATACTGCTTTGAATCCTCATGCTTGATATCAAAAAGCACTAGATCGGTATACTTTAGGATCTCTTCATAATCACCAAAGCCATAACCTGCTGTATCAATTGTTGTATGAATGCCGAGATCTTTGCAGAGTTTTAAGCACTCCAGGAGAAATTCAGGCTGTAGGAGTGGTTCTCCACCGGAGAAGGTCACTCCACCGCCAGATTTTTCAAAATAAGGCTTATATCTTTTTATTTTTTTCAAGAGGTCGGAAGCTTCGATTTGGTTTCCTCCACCCAACTGCCAGGTATCTGGATTATGGCAATACAGACATCTCAATTGGCAACCTTGAAGAAATACGACAGTACGAATTCCTGGTCCGTCAACTAGTCCCATGCTTTCAATTGAATGTATTCTACCTTTCAAAGCTTTCACTCCTCCCGATCATAAGAAAAAGTAACTAAATTACATTGTTTCGTGGAATGTTCTTGAAATAACTTCCATCTGCTGTTCTCTTGAAAGTCTGTTGAAGTTTACCGCATATCCTGAAACTCTAATGGTAAGCGTTGGATACTTCTCTGGGTGATCCATAGCATCTTGAAGTTTGCTTCTGTTTAGTACGTTAACATTCAGGTGGTGAGCATCCTGTGCAAAGTATCCGTCAAGAACGGATGCAAGGTTGTCTACTCTTTCGCCTTCAGTTTTGCCAAGTGCATCTGGAACGATGGAGAATGTGTTGGAAACACCATCTTCACAAACATTGCAGTATGGAATCTTAGCTACACTGTTCAAGGATGCAAGTGCTCCTTCAAGGTCTCTGCCGTGCATTGGATTTGCTCCAGGTGCAAGAGGTTCTCCAACCTTTCTTCCGTCAGGTGTTGATCCAGTCTTCTTTCCGTAAACAACGTTTGAAGTGATGGTAAGTACGGATAGTGTATGCTTTGCATTCCTGTAGGTTGGGTGGCTCTTCAGTTCATTGGAGAACTTTTCAACCAAATGGATAGCGATGTCATCAACTCTGTCATCATCGTTTCCGTACTTAGGGAAATCTCCTTCGATAACGAAATCATCAGTAATTCCCTTCTCATTTCTATGAGGTGTAACCTTAGCAAACTTGATTGCTGAAAGTGAGTCAGCTGCTACAGAAAGTCCTGCAACACCGAAAGCCATCAATCTGCCTACATTTGTATCATGTAGAGCCATCTGTCCTGCTTCGTATGCATACTTGTCATGCATGTAGTGAATGATGTTCATTGTATTAACGTATAGTCCTGCAACATTTTCAAGAACCTTGATGTAGTTTGCAAGAACCTTGTCATAATCAAGAACTTCGTCGTTTATTGGTTCAATTCCGTCAACAACCTTCTTGCCTGTCTTCTCATCAATTCCGCCGTTTATAGCGTATAGAAGTGATTTTGCAAGGTTGCATCTAGCTCCGAAGAACTGCATCTGCTTTCCTACCTGCATTGCTGATACACAGCATGCGATAGCATAGTCATCGCCATAGGTTGCTCTCATCAGGTCATCATTTTCATACTGAATGGAATCTGTCTTGATTGACATATCCGCACAGAATTTCTTGAAGCCTTCTGGTAGTTCCTGTGCCCAAAGTACAGTCATGTTTGGTTCTGGTGCTGTTCCAAGATTGATCAGTGTATGTAGGAATCTGAAGGATGATTTGGTAACCAGCGGTCTTCCGTCCAGTCCCACTCCTCCGATGGATTCTGTAACCCATGTTGGATCTCCTGCAAATAAATCATCATATTCTGGTGTTCTAAGATGTCTAACAAGTCTCAGTTTGATTACGAATTGGTCAATCAATTCCTGAGCCTGCTGTTCGGTAAGAATTCCAGCCTTTATATCTCTCTCAATGAAACAGTCAATAAATGTGCTTGTTCTTCCAAGTGACATTGCAGCACCGTTGTTTTCTTTGACTCCTGCAAGGTAGCCAAAATAAACGAACTGGATAGCTTCTTTAGCGTCCTTAGCTGGGTTTGAGATGTCAAAACCATAAGTTGCAGCCATTTTCTTGATTTCACCCAAAGCTACAATCTGCATGTTTACTTCTTCTCTATGTCTGATTAGTTCATCAAGCATAGCTCCCTTGAGGTTTTCAAGGTCTTTCTTCTTTTCTGCGATTAGTCTATCTATTCCATAAAGCGCAACTCTTCTGTAATCGCCTATGATTCTTCCTCTGCCGTAAGCATCTGGAAGACCAGTGATTAGCCCTGAACTTCTTGCCGCTCTCATTTCCTTATTATAAGCATCAAATACACCCTGATTATGTGTCTTTCTATACTTTGGGAACTCCTTCATGATTGAATCTGAAGCCGTAAAATTGTATGCTTCTAAAGATTGTTCTACCATTCTGAATCCGCCAAAAGGATTGATGATTCTCTTTAAAGGAGCATCTGTCTGGAGCCCTACGATGGATTCATGATCCTTGTCGATGTATCCAGGCTTAAAGTTATTAATTCCTGAAATATTTTCTTCGTCAACACCAAGTACACCCTTCTTGAGTTCTTCTAAAATCAACTCACTGGATCTGTTCCAAACTGCCATTGTATTCTCAGTTGGTCCCTGTAAGAAACTACTATCTCCACTAAATAGAGTATAGTTCTTCTGAATAAAATCTCTTACATCAATTTCATTCTGCCAATTACCTTCTGTAAAACCTTGCCATTCATTATGCATTTGTAATCCTCCCGAAAAATCATTTTATAACACATCAGCCATATTTAGGCCATCTGTTTTTTCATTACAAGTGTATTATACAATAAGAATCATTATTTGTTAATACCTCCACAATAAAAAAATTCGTTAAATTTCTGCGTTTTTTCTGGTCATTTATTGCATTCCAATCTGTTTTGTGCTTTTTCATACAATTTTTATGAAAACGAGACATACAATAGTACAGTTTGCCTGAATCCGATGAATTTTTACGCTTACTGTTGTATTAATTTATACAGATAATCTAAAAAATAATTTTAATTTAACACAGTTTAACTTGTTTTATTTAAATTTACCTTCTCCTTAATCTTCATACTTTAGATTGATTCGGTAAGTTATTATCAATAAATTTCAAAACGCTAACAGGAAATCATTCGTTTCTTGAATATTTTATTTGAATTATCTTTAAATTCCGCATTTAAATATATGACAGTTTTAGTACAGAAAATGTTTTATTTGCGATTTTTGTATCAATATTTTTGATTATTTTATTCATTTTCTGTTTTTCGCCATGTTTATTTTACCAATTTCTTCCAGCATCCGAATTTTTCACCCCATTTTAATCAATTTCCGTCTCTTATAATTATCTTTTAAACAAGAAAGCACAAAGCTTTTTCTGAGCTTTGTGCTTTCACCTCTTTATTCTTTTTCAACATCCTTCTTTTCTAAATTCATAATTTCATTTCTAGAGATCCAGCATACCTTGGCAATTCTTTTCTTTTTTTTCTTATTCTTGTCTTCTTTTTCTTTTCGAAGAGTCGCCCTTAGAATATTTTCACCTAATGAAACCATTTTTTGGTTAAAGGAACTTTCAAACTCAAAAACCGTAAATCCTGCCCGTGAAGCGAGTCGATGAAGTAGTGTAATCGCAAGTACCGCCTTATACTCTTCATATTCTTTTTCCGGAAGCATTTTACCTAGATTTATAAGCTCGCCTTTTAACATCGTAAAAAGACTGCTATACCCGGTGTCGAGATTGATAAGATTTGGATTATCGATATGAATCTCCAGAATCTTATCCCCTTTTCTGATTATCGTCCCATCTTTGATGATCACATCTTTGCCCTTGTAGATTTCTGGTACAAAATATAAAAAATTGTGTTCACTTCCTGGCAAGTGCTTCCACCCTCGGTGTTTTACTAGTGTCTTGTCAAAAAGAGCCACAAGTTTATTAATAGCCATAATCGTCTCGCTCCTTACATTACATTTGTCGGTGTGTCATAAACCGCATGTGGAATAACAAATTGGTAACCTTGACGTATGAGTTCTGGTAATGCAGTTTCAAGGGCTTTTATCGTTCTTTTCGGCGCTTCATCAGAACCTCTGCCATCATGTAACAAGACAATATCTCCAGGTTTCACTTTCTCTGTGAGAACAGTAATGATATGTTCAACATCGACATGACGACTCCAGTCTGAAGCATGAATAGACCAGAGCACCGGCTCAAACTCATATTTTTTGATAAAAGTGTTTGATGTCATATTGACAAGCCCCCAGGGAGGTCTGTAAAACTTCACTCTTATACCTAGCGCATGAAGTACACTGAGCGAATCATGGAAGTCTTTTTTTGTCGCCTTATAGGATCTGAACGTTGAACTGATATGTTTGTCGGCATGAAGTCCTATAGTGTGTCCTTCATCTGCAATCCTTCTAACCAAATCCGGGTAGGCTTTTGCCTTTTCACCTAAAACAAAAAAAGTACATTTAATATTGTATTGTTTCAGAAGATCGAGTAATACAGGAGTATATCTGGGATCTGGACCATCATCGAAAGTGAACGCTATACTCTTCCCCTCGATCGGGATTTTTTTCCAGACCTTTTTAGAAATATATCTGAAATAGATATTGGGTAGAACAGAATAAATCAAGAAAATATAAAAGAGAATAGTTTCCATTATTTCACCTGTTTCATCAAATTATCGCTACTTATAAAAATTTATATTATTTAAACAACGCTACAATTATAACACTTATTAAGGAAAAAAAGCATATAAGGTTAGGTTTTGAATATATGTATAAAATGAAATAAGCAGCCAAAGGCTGCTTATTTCGCACAAAAGTGCTGAAAGTTATTTGACCTAGTATTTGACCCCACACTCGCCTGCTGGAGCTTTTGCTACCCGGATTTAACCTCTCACTACTTACCCTCTCATTTCTGGCAGGACTAACATCTAAGCTGCACCATGATTGTCAGCGCTTTGTCTGACTTACGTGGATCCTTTTGCCTGCAACTGGCATGGACTTTCAGGGTTACCCCCGAGCAACTACAAACATAACTTCCATTTAACAATTATAGCCACCTTGTTTGCATTTATCAAGATTTATATTTATCAAATCACAAAAAAACTCTTCATAACCTGCTTATCGTGAGATATTTAGACTCACCACCATTTAAGGTAATTAGCTCCATACACCTGCTGAGTGTACTTCCGGTGGTATAGACATCATCGATGATTAAAATCTTCAATCCCTGAACGCTTTTCTTCTTATTTTTTATTTTCTTCAAGGATATGCCTTTGGCATTCTGAATCCTCTCTTCTTTATCTAACACTTTTTGTTCTTTTGAAGGAGGATGAAATAGTCCTCTACATTTAACCTTTGCCCCAAGGGCAATTTTCTTCGCTAGCAGTTCACCATGATCGAATCCCAATTTTTTGATGGACAATTTAGACGAAGGCGCGAAGCTGACCAGATCAAATCTCGAGATATCCTCCAGGTAGAGGTCTAAAACCAAATTCGCCATCGTTTCCACAGCAATAAACTGAGATTTTTTCTTGTATGCAGCGATTAGTGAAATCACTTCATGCTGATATCGATAAACTGAAAGACCTTTTTCCTGATCGGCAAGAGCTTCCCTGTCATACCGAACAAACCCCTTGCGACATGTTACACAGAGTCCTTCGCCATACTCTTTGCAGACAGGGCAAGTTAAATTCGGAAAGAAGAAATCAGAAAGGATGTGGAGGTATTTATTCAAAACCATCTTCCCAAAGCACTTTATTGAAATACCTTGCCATATCCCTCGTCTTCTCAATATCCCTTGTGATGGTTTGACAAAGAAGGATCACTTCTCCATTCAAATCATCATAATAGCCACTTCGGAGGCAAAAGAAAATGAGTTCCCTATAACTGTATCTTGAAGAATCTGCACCATGAATAATGATTTCAAGATTATTGGGGACATCAAGGTAATCATCCAGATCGTCTGTAATAAAAATATGTGGTTTTGAAGTATCCATTGATAGTTCAATCATTTCGTTGGTTCCGATCTCATCAACATCATAGATACAATTTCCGAGATTCGTATCGATTTTCATCAGAAAACGGCTTACTTTTCTTTTCACCTTCTTATTGTCTGTGACAAATAAGACTTTCTTCTTTTCAATGACAAACCACATAAGATATTCATAGACCGAATTAGGGATGAATTCCTCGAGGTTAAGTCTTGTTTCCAGGATTCTGGGTTCTGAAACAAATCCACTTCTCGCAGATAACGGAACTTCAACAACTTCTACGCCGAAAAATACCGTATCAAAAGAGAAGGCCACCACTTTTTTACATCGTGGATAGATGAGGCCGATCAAATGCTGCATCTCAGGCTTCTTATGAACCGGAAATGAATTGACATCGTCATAGATGACCAAATCATATTGTCCTTTTACACGGAGAGCCTGATAATAATCGCAAACAACCAAATCTTCATTTTCAACAATTTCGAACTCTTGATGAATAGAAAAAGAAGTATAGCCCATTTTTTTTAGTTCATCGACAAGAATAACCTTTTCTTTGTCTTCTCCTGTGATATACAGGATTTTCCCCTTTTCATCCAAAACCTTCACCACAAGGTCTAGTATCGGCTCAATTCCCCTATAAGGAACCGTTTTAATATTTATGGCTTTATCTGATGAATTGACATACCAATCAATGATTGCCTTTTTCTTTGCTAATTTCAACCAAATCCCCCCTCATCCATTAAACGCTGACTATATCGATGATATTCTGTATTCTATATTTAAGCGATGTGTATCTCTCATACGTTTTCGTATTTCTGATCATATAAGCAAGTGCTTTTTTCGTTCCCACCAGCACCAACAGTTCCTTAGCTCGGGTAACCCCCGTATAGATGAGGTTTCTGCTCATGAGAAGCGGAGGTCCCATAAATATCGGAATCAGAACAACTTTAAACTCACTACCCTGACTTTTATGAATCGTAACAGCGTAAGCAAGTTCAACTTCATCCAAATCTGTGGTTTCAAAATCTACGATCTTATCTTCATCAAAAAGTACTGAAACCGTCTCTTCTTCTCTGTCAATGGATACCACATACCCAATGTCTCCATTAAAAATCCCTGAACCTTCAGGGGGTTCTCCATGAGCTCTCTTTACTTTTTTCCACTTGATCATGTAATTGTTCTTGGTCTGCATGACCTTATCCCCAACTTGGAAATCGGTAAAATCATATTTTTCATGGTGAGGATTCAATACTTTCTGCAAAACCGCATTGAGATTGTGCACACCAAGATCTCCTTTCCGCATAGGAGAAAGGACTTGGAAATCCTTGATTTTATTCCAATTTTTATTGAATTTCGGCAACCTGTCATTGATCAACTCTACCATTTTATTTAAAGTATCTTCATTACCATTGCTTGTAATAAAGAAAAAATCGCTATCCTTCACATTAAGCAGAGGCATTTCTCCTGTATTGATCCTATGGGCATTGGTTGTGATATAAGATTCTGTACCTTGCCTGTAGATGTAATCAAGTTTTACCACTTTGAATGCAGTACTCTCGATGAGGTCCTCCAGAACCTTTCCAGAACCCACTGACGGCAGCTGATCCACATCTCCTACGAGGACAAGTCTGGTTTTCGGTTTTATGGCTTTCAGGAGATTGTTCATGAGCATGACATCAATCATAGACGCTTCATCAATGATCACCACATCACAATTCAAGGTATTGTCATCATCGAAGAGAAATTCTTCCTCGTCCTCTGACATACCAAGTTCCAGTAGCCGATGTATGGTCTTTGATTCACGCTGAGTTGCCTCAGACATTCTTTTAGCCGCTCTTCCTGTCGGCGCACCCATAAGGACCTTCATTTGTGCACACTCGAAAATATAGAGAATACATTTAATGATTGTCGTCTTTCCCGTACCTGGGCCCCCGGTAATGATTTCTATTCCATTATTTACCGCCCCAATGATTGCTTCAATCTGTTTGGCATGGAATTCCATATGGTTTTCTATCTCAAAGTCTTTAATATAGCCTTCCAAATCAATTTTTACTGGTTTCACCTCGTCCAATGCAAGGTTTAAGATCATTTTTGTGATGGAACTTTCATAGTAGAGGAAAGGAACGGTGAATACGGCCTCTCTCCCTTCGATCTTCTCGATAGAAAGTTTGCTTGCCATGACCGATTCCACAATACTGTTTTCAACCAGTTCTTCCTTTACTTCCAAAGTCTCCACTGCTTTTTCAACAAGGAGGTCCTTTGGAATATAGGTGCTTCCCTGTGCGCAAAATTCATTGATGATATGCATAACTCCACTCTGAATACGATAAGGCGAATCTTTCTCAATTCCTAAGTTTCTTGCAATGCCATCTGCTGTCTTAAATCCTATGGTTGGAACTTCTTCAGAAAGGACATAAGGATTTTCTCTTACCTTTTGTACCGATTCACTGCCAAATACCCTATAGATTTTAAGCGCTTGCTTTGGTGTCACCCCGTAACTCTGAAGAAAGACCATAATATTTTTGACTTCTCTTCCTTTAATATAGGAATTGTAAATGAGCTTTACTTTTTTCTCTCCAATTCCATCAAGTTCCATTAAACGATTGGTTTGATTTTCAATAATGTCAAAAATACCCGACCCAAATTTTTGTACAAGTTTTTTAGCTGTGATGGGACCTATTCCGGATATAGTTCCGGAAGAAAGATACTTTTCAATTCCTATCAGAGAATTGGGCATAATCTCTTCGTAATTCGAACACTTGAATTGAACACCGAAGGTATCATGTTTAACCCACTCTCCGTATAATTTCAAGGTTTGGCCCACATTGATGAATGGAAAAGTTCCTAAGGCGATATGGATATCCTTCTCGTCTTCAATCCGGAAAATACAAAATGCATTTTCTTCATTTTGAAATATGATATCCCGCACAACACCTTCTAAATTCTCCATAATTACTTCCTTTCTCTATTTCAAAACTTTATTACATGATACCATGATAAACGAAATAGCTTAAGGTTTCCACACTTCCTGATATTTGATATTATGCCGAGCAAAGAAATTATTATTCATTCAGATTTTGCAAAATCTAATTCTTTTTGTTGTATAATGTAAAAGAAAGCAAAAAAACTTGTAAAGACTTGATTTTGCTGTTACAAAAAGGAAAATTCAACAAAATCCACCTGGAAAAACAGAATTTATCTTCTTTACGATATATAAATCTATAATAATTAATTGAGGTGTAATATGATTTTTAAAGATTTCAAATTAATTTTCACAGACAGAATAGAGAACGGCTCTGTTCAAGTGAAAAACGGAAAAATTATCAGTTTTAACCCTAAAAGCGAAGATCAAGAAGAGATCGTCGAAGGTAACGGAAGATATCTCTCCCCTGGCTTTGTTGACATCCATATCCACGGCGCAGGCAACAGAGATACCATGGAAGGAACATTTGAAGCGCTCAATACCATCTCGAAGACCATCGCAGAGCATGGAACCACCACATTCCTTCCTACGACCATGACCGTTGATGTCGGGGAAATTCGAAGCGCCATTGAAACGGCGAAAGATTCTATTGGAAAAGTGGAAGGCGCAAACATTGGTGGCGTGCATCTAGAAGGTCCTTTCATCAGCAGCCATGCAATCGGGGCTCAGAATCCAAATTTTGTAGCAAAACCAACACTTGAGACTTTCAAGAAAATGGTAGGAGACCATATCGGCTTCATCAAAAATATCACCATCGCCCCAGAGGTTGACGGTGCCAAAGAACTCATTCCTTTTCTTAGAGAAAACGGGATCAATGTCTCTATAGGCCATACAAAGGCAACGTACAATGAAGCCATGGAAGGAATCAAGGCTGGATGTAACCACTCTACCCATCTATTCAACGCCATGACTCCTTTTACCCATAGGGAACCCGGTGTTGTCGGTGCAATCTTTGATACAGACATCTCGACAGAAACCATCTCTGATGGAATCCATGTGAGCTATCCTTCTTTGAGAGTTGCCTACAAACAAAAAGGTTCAGACAAGGTTCTGCTTGTAACTGATGCCATGATGGCTTGTGGAATGCCTGATGGAAACTACACACTTGGTGGACAGCCGGTTATCTCCAAAGATGGTGCAGCAAGACTTTTGTCAGGTGCACTTGCAGGCTCAATTCTCACTTTGGACAAAGCGATAAAAAATGTATACGAACATACCGATATGCCCCTTCACGAAGTCGTGAAGATGGCTTCCTATAACGGAGCTAAGTTCATCGGTTTGGAAAACAGCAAGGGAAAGATCGCCCTTGGATACGACGCTGATCTTCTTATCTTTGACGAGGATATCAATATCGAACATGTCTTTATCCAAGGAAAACAGTTCAAATAATTAAACTCAGCATAATATGCTTAAGTCAGTTAACGACTGGTCCTCATCTACGAAAATTAGATAAGGACCAGTCGTTTGATTCT
>JBASOA010000014.1:0-2080 GCA_049657765.1 Clostridiaceae bacterium | reverse complement strand
GTTATATACCTCGGATCCGGTCATCATCAAAAATGCTTCAGGTGCACTGAAAATCATTGCCATCGTGCAACCTTTTCAATCGTCACAACTTATTCTTGCCGGTGCTTTAAGAGGTGCTGGAGATACGGTTTGGCCTTTGGTCGCTACATTTATTGGTGTCTTTGGCTTCAGGGTGGTACTTGCACAAGTATTTGTAAATACGCTTAATCTAGGCCTCAATGGGGCGTGGATGGCCGTATTCTGTGATCAGTTTATTAGGTGGATCTTCGTATTTGGCAGGTTCAAGACAAATAAATGGAAATATATTAGAATAAGGTAAACATAAAAAATGCGTTCAACTGGAATATCAGGTGGACGCATTTTTTATGTTTCTATGTTTGGATAAAGGACTGGATGTTGATTACTAAAATAAACGTCCAGCAAGACAAGGTTAATCCTCTGCTGGACGAATGATCTTATTCTACAGTAACTGATTTGGCAAGGTTTCTAGGCTTGTCCACATCGAGTCCCTTATATAGGGCAACATAGTAGGCTAAAAGCTGCAAGGGAACTACTGAAAGGATTGGGGCAATGATATCCATGGTGTTTGGTATCGAAATGACAGTATTGGCATACGATTTGATCTCCAGGTTATCTTCGTATGTAACAGCCATAACTTTTGCACCTCTTGTGATGACTTCCTTCAGGTTGCTTTGCATTTTCTCAAAGAGATTCCTTTGTGTCATTGAAGTGATGACAGTGATATCTGGCTCAATTAGCGCGATTGAACCATGTTTTAATTCTCCTCCTGCATAGGCTTCGGAGTGAATATAGGACAGCTCCTTGAGCTTAAGAGAACCTTCAACAGCAATTTGGTAATCAAGGCCTCTGCCAAGATAGAAAATATCCTTTTCTTCATGGATCAGCATTGCAAATTTCTTGATACTTTCCGTATCCTTAAGAATGTATGCCACTTTTTCGTGAAGTGTAAGCATTTCGGTTTTAATGCTTTCGAGGTAAGATCTTTCCTGAGTGCCAAGTAACTCTGCAAAGTAGACAGCGATGGAATAAACCGCAACCAGCATAGTAAGATAGGCCTTTGTTGAGGCAACGCCGATTTCAGGTCCTGCCCAAGTGTAAAATACATCATCAGCCTCTCTTGAGATGGAGCTTCCCACGACATTCGTAATGGCAATGACTCGGGCACCTTTCTTTTGGGCATCTCTTAAGACAGCCAAAGTATCGGCGGTTTCTCCAGACTGACTGATTGTGATGACCAGTGTACGATCATCGATAATCGGATTTTTATATCTGAACTCTGAAGCAATATCAGTTTCTACAGGGATTCTGGCTAAAGTTTCAATCGCCGCTTTTCCAATCAATCCTGAATGGTATGCCGTACCGCAGGCAACGATGTAGATTCTGGAATAATTAAGCAGCATTTCCTTAGTGATATGGATGCTGTCAAGTTTGATGTTTTCACCAGGGATGATTCTTGATGTCATGGTATCCCTTAAAGCTTTAGGTTGTTCGTAGATTTCTTTTAAAGTGAAGTGGTCAAAACCACCTTTTTCAGCAGATTCCGAGTTCCAGGTAATGAGGCTTGTTTCATGAAACATTTCTTCGCCTTCGGTAGCATAAAATTTCAAGCTTTTTTGATCTAACACAGCGAATTCATTATCTTCAAGATAGACAATTTCTTTTGTGTAATTAAGGATCGCCGGAACATCTGATGCGATGAAGTATTCATCTTTACCTAAACCGATGACAAGTGGGCTGTCTTTTCTTGTTGCTATAATTTTTCCTGGTTCATCAATGGAGATGATCCCTAAGGCATAGCTGCCTTTAAGTTCAGCCATAGCTTTCCTTACTGCAAGAAGAAGGTCACCCTCATACAAGGAGTCAATGAGATTTGGAATAACTTCTGTATCTGTATCCGAAAGGAAAGTATAACCTTCCTTCATTAACTTAACTTTGATTTCTGAATAATTCTCAATGATTCCATTATGGACCACAGAGATTTTGTTATTATTACTGTTATGTGGATGTGAGTTGACGTCAGAAGGTTCACCATGGGTGGCCCATCTGGTATGTCCAATTC
>JBASOA010000013.1:0-30256 GCA_049657765.1 Clostridiaceae bacterium | reverse complement strand
GAATGATAACCTTCATTCCATTTAGCCGCCTTGTATGAGGTTTCTGTTTGTTGGCTCAGAACTTTGCCCGCCAGAACTCCTCGCCCTGACATCCAGCTTCCTTCAGATTCCCCCTCGCGGTGGACACCCTTACCTTCGGCTAACACTTTCTTGTGTATTTTTTCTCTTACATGAAAATGGCAATCATCTTATGGCTAATTACTTTCTTGTTGCTGAGCCTATTTTTAAAGTCAGTCATATATAAATATTTCTCAGAGTGATAGATATTATTGTTTGAAAATTAAATATTAATCTCCAAATACTAAATAGTATTGACTAATCGTTTACAATGACTTAGAATAAAACACAAGTTGTATTGTTATAACAATATAATGATATGACAATAACAGGATAGGAGTTTTAATATGAAGAAAATTGCAAATTGTATACACCACACACACTGGGATCCACTATGGTATTTTAGTGCTCAGGATGCAATGGTTTCTTTCACATATAATATGAAAGAACTTCTCAGAGCATTCGATGAAGGAAAGGTCAAGGATTTCTTCATGGATGGACAAAGTGCAGCAGTTCAGGAATATCTGGAACTTCATCCGGAAGACGCATCAAGGATAAGGGAACTTATAAAATCCAAAAAACTTTTTGTAGGACCTTTCCATTCCCAGTTAGACTGTTTCATCTCAAGCGGAGAGGCTGTGATCAACAATCTCCGACTTGGCATGACCTTGGCTAACAAATGGGGAGGAACATCCCAAATTGCGTATCTTCCGGATTCTTTTGGTCATTCCTATGACTTCCCCAAGATATTCAATCAATTCAACATATATGACTTTGTCATTACAAGAGGCGTTGGAGATGAATATGATCTAGGCAGCGAATTCTACATGAATTCAAATGATGGAAGCAAACTTCTGGTATGTGCTATGTTATCCGGATATGGGTATGGTGCTTATCCTTTCAAGGAAGGTACGCTTCTGACAAATAAGGCTGAAGATTATAACCGCATCAATCTTTCCACGTTGATTGCAAGGCTGATTGATAAGTCCACAGTCAATAATGAATTCGTATTTCCCTTGGGTTTCGACCAGAACCCTGCCATTCTAAACATTGAAGAAAAAATTGAGCACTATAATAATATATCCGATGATTACCGTTTCTACTTGACGACCTGGGAAGAATATATGAAGAAAGTCAGAGAGAATGGTAAAAACATTAGAAATCATCAACATGAACTCTATTCAACACAGTACCATAGGATACACCGTTCAATATTCTCAGGCCGCGCTGACATCAAATCCATTCAGGATGAAACGGAAAGAATTCTGACCTATGAACTGCAACCACTAATGTCCATGTTAGACCATCAGGGCATCTCATACGACCAGAGCATACTAGATAAGGCCTGGGAGACTCTTGTTCGATGCCAAACCCATGCATCTGCAACGCTGACAGATGAAACAAACCAGTATGTGAAGGAAGAAAGCCTGAATGCATTGAGAATTGCGAAGGCAGGACGCATTTATCTAGAGAAGGTTGTAGCACTATCAGTAAGTACCTTCAATGGATCACCTCTGGTTGTGTTCCATACACTACCTTATGAAAGAAACGTTAACCTTAAGGCGGATATTTATACGAAACACAAGAGTTTCAAACTCGTGCATGAAGGGAAAGAGATAAACTATGTTGTTCTTGAGCGTCAGGAAGGATACAACGGAGTCCTGAGAAGAGACAAAGCGCTGTGGGAGAATGACAAGTATTATTTCAGAACGACTGTACTGATGGACTGTGGAATATTTGAGGGTATCTCGTATAAAACGATTTTTGTTAAGGATGAAGAACCTGAAAGAAGCGCCTCCGTAGTTATAACTGAGAACATGATAGAAAATGCAAGATATCAAATATCCCTGACGGACGAGGGAATCAACATCTACGATAAAGTACTCCATAAGGAATTTCGTGATGTCATTCATATCGAGAATTCAGGTGATGAGGGAGATAATTACGATTACTCCTATCCAGACAAAGATATGATCATCGAGCATCACTTTAAATATGCAACTTGCAAATCTTATCAGACAGAACTAATCAGTGAAATAACCCTCAATGGAAGTTTCAGTATACCTAAGAACCTCGAGAGTAGAGAAATGGAGAGACTGGATGCAACACTTTCCTACAACTTGACACTGATGCTTGATGCAACTACGGATGTAATCTCAATCAAAGGGAAGTTCACAAACGTTGCAGAGAATCACCGAGTGAGGATTGTGTTTAAGGGTGAATTTCCAAACGAATACTCTTATGCAGGAACACAGTACAGTGTGATTAAAAGGGAGACTGATCCTAAGGAACTGAGTATCTGGCGAGAAAAGAAATATTTTGAAGAGCCAAGTCCACACTACCCGCTGCTCAATTTTGTCAGCGCTGTTTCTGGAAAATACACTATGTCAGCCTTCACACGTAGTGTGAAGGAATATGAGTTCATCGGTGAAGCTAAAAAAGATATCGCCCTTACCGTCTTCAGAGCTGTTGGACACCTAGGGCTGCCAGACCTCAACCGCAGACCAGGAAGGCCAAGCGGTCTTGACTATATGATATTTGAAACACCTCAGAGCCAGATGAAGGGCGAGATCTTTTTTGATATCGGTATGGCTTACTATGAGAAGTTCGACGCTAATGTTGTGACTAATGACTATGTTGTTTTTGCCACGGATGTGAACTATTACCAGAACCAAAAATTCGAAAAGACAATTTTCCCAATCGCCTATTTCCCAGTCAATCCACTTAACTTAAAAGTTCCGGAAAACTACACATTCCTTTCCATCGATAAGTTTGCATGTTTCGGTACCGTAGTCAAGTCTTCAGATGGTAATGGATATATCCTGAGAGTTTTCAATGCAAGTGATGAAGGAATTCCACTTGGAAAGAGGAAAACAGTATTTATTCCAAAGAAAACCTTAGTCATAAACCTGCTAGAGGAAGAACTTGGAGATGAAACTGCGAGCATTAGAGATATGAAGCCAGGTGAACTAAGAAACATCAAGTTGATACCCTAGTATCGTAAACTAATGAACAAATAAAACCGAGGAGGAACATCATGAAAAAAATTATTGGAGTTGCATCTTGTCCAGCTGGGATAGCTCATACCTATATGGCTGCCGAAGCCATCGAACTAGCAGGAAGAAAGAGAGGGTTTGAAGTCAAAATAGAAACACATGGGGCAGGCGGTGTAGAAAATAGACTGACAGAAGAAGATATAAGAACCGCTGAAGCTGTTATTCTCGCAATTGACACAAACACCTCAAAAGAGAAGTTTAGAAACTTGCCTCTCATCGAAGTATCCGTAGGTTATGCAATTAGGAATGCTGATAAGATCATCCAAAAAGTAGTCGACAATGAACTAACAAAATATTAGGGGGGAACAAAATGTCAAAAGGAAATCAACTCTACAAACATATCATGTCTGGAGTATCCTATTTTTTACCTTTCGTCGTAGCAGGTGGAATGCTTTTATCTTTCGCATTTCTATTTGATGCAGCAAATGCAGGTACAGCAACATTCGGAGCCACCAATCCGGTTTCTGCATGGCTTCTCAACCTTGGTGTACTGGCATTTTCATTCATGCTTCCAATTCTTGCTGGATATATTTCCTATTCTATCGCCGACAGACCCGGTATTCTGCCAGGAATGATCGTAGGTATGCTCGCTAGAGATGGGGGTTCAGGTTTCATTGGAGCTATCATCGGTGCATTACTTGCAGGTTACACTATAGTTTATCTCAAGAAGCTAACATCAAGGCTTTCAAGATCATTTGAAGGGGTAAAGACACTAATTATCTATCCTGTCATCGGCACTGTAATCGCGGCACTTTTCATGCTGCCGGTCAATGAAGTGGTACAACCTATAAATTTATTTCTGAACACCTGGCTGACAAACCTTAGTGGTTCGAATGCCATCGTTCTTGGGGCAGTCCTCGGTGGAATGCTTGCTGTTGACATGGGTGGTCCTATCAACAAAACCGCTTACCTTTTCGCAGTGGCTTCACTTACTAGCGCATCCGGTGTTCCAGTTGCTTCTATAGCAATGGCATCAGCGGCATGTAGTGGTATGACAATAAGCACAAGCTGTGCACTTGCTACGACACTGTTTCCCAAGAAATTCAGTGTGGGGCTTAAAAATGCAGGCAAAGCTGCCTATGTCATGGGAGCAAGCTATATAGCAGAAGGAGCAATACCTTTTGTTATTGCCAAACCAAAAGCAATACTACCATCAATCATCACTGGAGCAGCTGTTACCGGCGCGATGACAGCTGCTTTTGGAATCAAGATATCAGCTCCTATCGGAGGAATATTCACCATTCCACTAACGACGAACATTCCACTTTACATCTTGTGCTTTGTGGTCGGTACTTTAGTCTCTACTGCAATGATCGGATTATTTACAAGAAACGATGAAGATGTTGTTGATAACGTTGTTGAGACAGATACAGAAATCGCATAAGGTATGAGGCTTATTCTGTATCACTTGAAGACTATGAAGAGATAACCTCTCATCATGACAGTTGTCAGGAAACACAATGTTACATAAAAACTGAACTTATGGTTGGTGCATTGGTAGAGAGTGTCTCAGATCTTGCTACTTTGATTCTTGAGATATCGACATAATGGATTCCTAATTGAAAAATCAATGCATTTCATATCATATTAAGAGCGGACCAGCCTGGGCGAACCAGAGGTCTCGGAACACAAAGGGTTTCCTGCGACTGCACATGGAGTTAACTACAGATAATATGGAGGTGGACAATTATGCTGATCAATGAACGACTAATATCGATTAATTATGAATGCAATGACAAGGACCAAGCAATGGAAGCTGTCGCGCAATTGTTTGAGGCGGATGGTAGATTATTTGACCGAGAAAAATATATCAATGACTTGCATGCGAGAGAAGACCTTGTTACGACATCCCTAGGATTTTCATTTGCTATCCCCCATGCGAAATCAGGAGCAGTCAAGGAACCTTCACTAGCTTTCATTAAATTGAAAGATGAGATCAGCTGGAATGAAACTGATCAAGTGAAATTTGTATTTGGCATCGGGGTTCCGATTGAAGATAGTGGAGATACACATCTCAAGATTCTAGCAAAGCTAGCCCGGAAGATGATGGATGAAACATTTCGCGAGAGACTCTATACCGCAAATTCCTCAAGTGAGTACCTTGAAATCATAACATTTGATCCATCCAACAAAGAGGAGTAAATATGTATATCTTGAAGCCATTCATTAGTATAAAAAAAATTGAAGATGATATTCATAAAATCACCAACGATATTATTGTTGAGTTGGAAAATAAGATGAGAGATAAAGATGTATTATGCGTTGAAACCTATCCTGGAGTAGATGACAATCTGCTCGAGAGTTTAAAAGAAATAGGATTTGACACAATAATCGAAACCATCAACATATTCAAGGAAGAACAACTGATGACTGAGCAGATGAAGTATAATCTAACTGATGATCGTGTCAGGGGAAGGATGTATTTTGGTGAAGCAATCGACTTCATGGATAAGGATCGTCTGGTAGAGGCTAAAAAGATAGCAAAATCAGCCAATGGAAAAATTTTAGTTTATGGATTTGGGGCGAGTCTCGTATCGAAGGGTGACTGCACCGTGTATGCGGACGTAAGCCGTTGGGAAATCCAGACACGTTACAGGAATGGCGGATCAAACTACAATGCCTCAAATTTTACTGAGGATATATTAAGGAAGTTCAAGAGGGGTTATTTCATTGAATGGAGAATAGCAGACAAGATAAAGGTCAATCTATTCGACAACATAGATTACTACATTGATGCCAATGACAGTAGCAACTATAAGATGGTATCTGGCAGAGACTACTTTGGAGGACTGAGTGAAGTTGTAAGACAACCATTCAGGACTGTACCTTACTTTGATAGAGGTGTGTGGGGCGGACAATGGATGAAGGAAAAATTCAGCCTGAATCCACTGAATGTTAACTATGCATGGAGTTTTGATGGTGTCCCTGAAGAAAATAGTCTGATATTAAATTTCAACGGCACTTTGTTTGAAACACCAGCACTCAATTTAGTGCTGTATCTTCCACAGGATCTTTTGGGCGATAAGGTTTACCAATCGTATGGTGCAGAATTTCCAATACGTTTCGACTATCTGGATACAATGGGTGGTCAAAATCTGAGCTTTCAGGTACACCCAGACACAGAGCTGATCAGGAAGGAGTTTGGTATGGCTTATTCACAATCGGAGTCATACTATATTATGCAAGCAAAGCCAGGGAGTGTAGTTTATCTGGGACTCAAGGAAGATGCTGATATGCCGGCGATGTTCAAGGATTTAAGAAAAGCTCAAGATGGTGAGATCTGTTTTGATACTGACAAATATGTCAACAAGATTCCTGTTTTAAAGCACGACCATTTTCTAATACCTCCAGGGACAGTGCACTGTTCAGGAGAAGACACTGTCGTCCTTGAAATAAGCTCAACCCCCTATATCTTTACTTTTAAGCTTTGGGATTGGGGAAGAATTGACCTTGATGGCAAACCAAGACCTGTGCATGTCGACCTTGGAGAAAAAGCTATCTATACGAAATACAGGACGAAGTTTGTTCAGGATAACTTGATAAACAAATTCGAAAGATTGTATTCGAAAAACAGAGTCATGATTGAAAGAACAGGACTATATACGACTCAACCGATTGAGACGTTAAGATATAGCTTTGATGAAAAAATTGAACTTGATAATAATGGGAAGTTCTCAATGTTGAATATCGTAGAAGGAGACAAATGTATCATATCAAGTCCGGATAATGCATTTGAACCATATGAGGTACATTATGGAGAGACAATAATCATACCAGCGAACATATGTTGCTTTAGTGTTGAAAGTGATTCCCCAACTATATTGATCAGAGCCTTTTGCAGATAATTATAAGTGTCATGGATGGACTATACAGTTGACTAAATAAATCAAAATAGATATTAAAAATGTGAGATGGTATAATGATCATAAAATATGAAAATATGGGTGTTAAAATGAAACGCAGTAAAAATCTTCCGCTATATATTCAAATAGCTGACGACCTCAGGACAAACATCAGGACTGAAAAATGGACTGAAGGAACCAAAATACCCACAGAAAATGAACTATGCGAGATATACAGTGTAAGTAGGATAACAATTAAAAAAGCAATTGATGAGCTTGTCTTGGAGAGTCTTTTAAAAAAGAAGGTTGCAAAGGGTACTTTTGTAACTGGAAACAGGCCTGCGATTATGCCTTTGTCAACTGTTAAGAGTTTCACCCAGGAGCTTTTAGAGCAAGGGAAAAGGGCAAAAACCAAGCATGCAACTATAAGGACCATTGAAGCCGATGAGACTATTGCCAGCTACCTCAATCTCAATATTGGTGATGAAGTAGCTGTTCTAGAACGTCTACGCGGTGACGGCGAATCTGTTTTTGCGTACTTTGAATCGTACTTCCCATATAAAAAAGAATATTCCCTAGAAGACGAAAATTATTATGGCTCCTTTTATAAGTATCTTAATGGCTTTGGCATTACGATTGATGAAGAACGCGAATATTTTGAAGCAATTATCCCATCTCGTAGGATTCAAGAAAAGTTAAAAATCTCAAAAAATACTGCCGTATTAAAGCGGGTAAGGTTTACCTCTAATCGCGCTAAAGGTTATTATGAGTACACTGAGTGTTACTATATTGGTGATAAATACAGATATTACAGTGACAAGTTAAATAACAAATAGTATTTATTATGTATTATCATGAAATACATCATTTTAGCCTCATGTCATGACATGAGGCTAATTTTACTTAGCTCTATCTGTAACGAAATAAAACCGAAAATGCCAAATAGAAAATTATTTAGAATAATAAATAGAAGTTTAATATTTAATTGATTATGATACACAATTGGTGATTTCAATTAATAAAAGAGCCAAATTTAGAATATATTTTTTGTTAAGTACACCTGAATGAGAAACATAGTAAGACTGACTTAGAAGATGATTCCTATTTTGTATAGGAGCCATCTTCTTTAGGTTCCATTGATATCTGGAATTGTTGCAGTAGTCCATAAAGCTGTCAGTCGCCTCTTGGATCCCTTTGAATGGCAGTAGAAGCGCTCCTGAGGCTCATTGTCCCAGCAGTTTCCCATGTGGGACATGGACTGTAGGAATCTGAATAACTTCTCCAGCATCTGGAAAATTGAAGTGGTGTCGTGGGACTCTGGTCCAAATGGATGAACACCTCTTCGGGTGACGTTAGTCTCGTCTTTTTCGGAGTTTCATTTACAATCGCCATCTCATGACACCAAGAGAAGTTATTGAGAATAAGGTCGTCGATATAGGCATCCTTTAGCGTGGACATGTAAGCTCATAGGACAAGAAAAAATCTAGAATAGGAAACACCTTATCAGTCACTTAAAGTTGATTTGTTGCACTCCATTTGACAATTCGTATAGTATATCATTACAGATTTGTTCAATACTTTTTTATAAATTATTTTGATATATCTTTTTGTCTTAATTAATATAGAATATAATATATATATTATCAACGTTATGGAGGTACAACAGTGAATACTAAAAAAGATAAGCCGGAAGCCACAAAAATTCTCATAAC
Organism: Clostridiaceae bacterium; assembly: GCA_049657765.1. Classification (GTDB taxonomy): domain Bacteria; phylum Bacillota; class Clostridia; order Clostridiales; family Clostridiaceae; genus Proteiniclasticum. Next base: position 21,589 of record JBASOA010000013.1, on the reverse strand, counting down.
CATGCCCACAGGACTAAGGGAAGAGCTCAAAATAGAAGGGGCAAAGGAATACCGCTCATTGAATAACTATATCCTGACGCTACTCCTGAACAGGAATAAATAAAGACTAAGTCAAGCAGTCCTACAAATTAAGCACCTTTTCAATACCCACTAGCACTACTTCAGAATCGTTTTTAATAAGTTCCTCACTCTGGATCTGATCGTATACCTCAATATCCGGATTTTACCGCAGCATGTATTAGTGACCATGCCACAAATTCTAATTTACTGCTGTTGCTTATAGCAAAAATACATTTCATTTTATCACCTCCATCCTATAATTATGCGAGGATCCATAGAAAAGCAATCATAATATGGGGCTGTTGAAAAATAAGTTTGCAACAGCCCATTCTTTAGTCTATGGTGATATCTGAAATTGTTGTAGTAGTCCATGTAGCTATCAGTCGCCTCTTGGAGCTCTTCGAAAGGCAGTCAGGTCTTTAGCCCCATCTCGTCCTATAATGGCTGCAAAGGTCTCCTGAGGCGCGTTGTAGCAGTCGTTTCCCCTTCAGGACAGGGACTGTCCGAAGCAGAATAACTTCACGTGTTCTGCATGATAGGGCTGGTGTATTGGGACTCTTGGTCCAAATGGATAAGCTCTCCCTCGGGGGACGTCAGTCGCGTCTTGTTCAGAATTTTATTTACAAGCTTCATCTCAAACTCCAAGAGAGGTTGGTGAGAATAAACATCAAAGTCTTTTCGAACGGCTTGGTCATAAGACCATCACCACGACTTTAGATATGTACGCTTCTATTATGAAGAAAAGCCGAGCAAAGACTGCTGACCTATTGGATAACATCTTCTTATAATGAAGCTTCGGTAATTGTGTACTTTTTGTGCACTCGTATCTCGTGATGAGCAAGTATAACAGAATATGAGAACATAACAAAGCCCTCAACACATTGAATTACAATGCATTGAGGGTTTTATCGTTTGTATGATACTGTATCAATAATTATAGTGGTACCCCCAGCGGTGGTACTTGTAATGTTTTGTATGCATTGGTGATAAACGATTGTAAGGTTAATATCGTGTTATTGTGCACTTTTTTGTGCACTTAACTTTATTTTTTTCAGTCGATAACAAAACTGACTTTAAATGTCAGTATTGAAGGATTGATAGCATCAGTGTTATATATAGCAGAGTAAATGAATTAATGAATCAGAATTCTGCGTAAAAGAAGAGGAGAATGATGTCACCAATATGGTCTTTCTCAATCTGTTCTCTAACACTAGATCTGATTGTGTTTCTCAAAACTAAAAGAGGGTGGGAAGAATTATGCAAAGAACAGTCCTGTTATTGACTCCCGTTCCTGTGGCCTATCACAATCGATTATAATCCATGGATAAGGCATGCGATAATTAAATAACTAAACCTACTAGAATTACTTGTAGGCTCTTCTACAGCTATTTATATTTTCATTATTCTCTTAGGAAACAACGTGACTACTTTCTAAAGCTTCAACCATTATTATGAAAATTATCAAAAAGTCCCCGAGCAATATCATATCAAAATGGCAAGGCTGGTTAAATAGAATTATATTTTTCAGCTTTCTTAATACCTGGATTATGCATGATGGATTGATTCAAAAAGTTTACAGACTTTCAGAAATCTCAAAGTTGATTGTATTTATACAAATTGTTCCCTCTGTAATGGACAGTTGAAAAAAGGGGAAGCTAAGCTCGATTAAAGAAGATGACTTAATATTGAAAAGTATCTTCTTCTTTGGGTCCACTGTTATCTAGCATAGTTATAGTTGTCCATTTAGCTGTCAATCTCCACCTGCAGTTCTTCGAAGGTCTGATAGGTCATGGACACTTGGTCTTTCTGAATGACCCTTCCATCCATGCTGGATTCCGAGGGTACCCTCCACCTTGTAGACCTTGCCACTGATTCTTTGCGGACTATATCTGTCTCTAACCCAGGATCTCAAGCCGCAATCCATGGAAGTTGAAGATTGTTCTTGGAAGTTTCTCCTTTCTATATACTTCGAGGAAGAGTTCTTAGAATACGTCGGGGTAGGTGACGCATAGGAGACGGACGGCATGGACAGAATGGTTCTTGGACAGATCTGCCACTTCTTCTTTGGTAAACAGTTTTTTGCTCATCTGGGTTTCTCCTCTATCTAATTTTAGAGTTTCTTTTAGTGCAACGTAATTACCTATAGAGTTGCATTTTTCGTCTGTCTACTCTATAGGTAAACTTAATTTTAGATGCAACGGCTGTCTATTTTGTTACTCAATAGGTACCCTGTATAATGTTCCAACGTTTGGTACTCATGGTAGAAATCTCATTAAATCGACACTTCCGCCTGATGCTCTGTGGTGCTCAATCCATGGAATCATTTACTTCTCCGGATCTTCGGCTATCAAGACATTAATGCCCAGGTCTCGATACTTTTTAATTTCCGATTCGGCAAGCTGAAAATCGGAAATAATGGTGTGAATTTCGTTGATATTAGCCACATGCGTGAAGGCGGTGTGGTTAAATTTCGAGGAATCTAGTAGGCAGATAATTTCGTCGGCGGAAGCCATGAATGCCCGCTTGGTAGAGCGGTCGCCGTAATAGAAAATCATCAAACCGTGGTTTTCGTCGATGGTACTGGCTCCTAGAAAGAGCTTGTTGACACGGTATTTTTTGACGAATTGAATTGAGTCTTCTCCATTGATAACGAAGGATTCACCATCTCTCTTCAAAGAGCCACCAATTACATAGAGGTTAATATTTGCCTTGTACATGAGCTCGTTGATAATGAGGACGTCATTCGTCAAAACCGTTAGTTTAAAGTCCCCCAAAAGCTTAGCTAATGCAAGGGAGGTACTGCCATCATCCAGCAGAATCACCTCGTTTTCTTTCAGTAGTGATTTTGCCTTTGTAGCAATTATGGTTTTTTCGTATGTGTTTTGCTCCCGAAGTAAGTTTTTAGGGAACTTATTAGATTGTTGGGTATCCAGGACAGCTCCACCATGGACACGGCGTAGTATGTTTGCCTTCTCAAGCAAATCAAGATCAAGGCGAATGGTTTTTTCTGAAACCTTCAACAATTCGCTCAATTTTTTAACTTCCACCATTTTGTCTTTCTGAATGAGATTACTGATGGTTTCTAATCGAACTTTAGCAATCATAAAAAAAACTCCTCTCCCTATCTTTCACTGATAATAACACAATTTGTTTGCGAAATCAATAGTAAATGTTCGATTTCGTTCGAAAAAAACAATAAACAAAAAGTAAATGTTCGAAATAATATTTAAATGAAATACTTCTCAAAATAGCGTCTAAATATACCTGAAATCAGTGCTTGACGACGAATCTAAGAAGGTATATATTAAATTTAACAAATGAGATTACCAATAAACAAACAAATACAAACAAATAAAACGTTTTTTAAGACTTTGCAATCCTTATTATACCGCTGAGATTGCATAAAATGAAAGCATTCCGCAGCATAATTGTTTGTTTGTACACAAATTGCTTCTCCAGTAATCCATTTGCAATGAGTCAGGCAGAAAATAAGTATTGGGAGGATAAATTATGAATGGCTTTATCGAAGAGGTTTGTACACAAGGCAAGTTAATGAAAGAAGTAATCCGCTATTACAAGAATGATGGACTCAAGCTGATTGAAAATATTGCTGAGGAATTCAAAACTAAGGGTATGAATAAGGTTATATTGTCCGGCATGGGAAGCTCCTTGTACGCTATGGATTCAGTGCGAGGGTATCTAACAGGAAAAGGCATTCGGACGCTTTCTTTCAGTGCGTTTGAACTGTCCAGGTTCCAGTTCAATCATATTGATGATAAAACCCTTGTTGTGGTAATTTCTCAATCCGGAACTTCTGCTGAAGTAATTGAGCTGGTTGAAAAGGTAAAGGCAGTAACAACAGTGGTGGGAATTTATAATAATGAAGGTTGCAAACTCAGTGAGATGGTGGACTTTGCATTGCCGATAAAGGCCAATAAGGAATTCTCGATCACGAGCAAAACCTTTGAGTTCACAATGCTGATTCTTAACGTTTTGGCTCACAAGCTTACGGGCGAACTCAACGATGCGTTTTGGTCGGAGCTTGAATTTGTAGCTGAATGGTCCATCCAGTGGTTGGAGCACTGGGAAGAAAATTCCCAGCGCATGCATGATTTTGCAGAGGGAACGCTTCTTTTCGACCTGCTGGCGAACAATGCATCACTAGCAACAGCGAGACAATTGTCGTTGGCATACAGAGAGGGGTTGCACAACTGTACGGCTGTCTGGGAATGTGCGGACTATGCGCACGGCCAGTTCCATAGCTCAAAACTTGCCGATCAGTATCTGGCACAGATGTTCTTCCCAACCTTTGTAGACAATACTAAAGAGATGAAGATGCTCAAGTATATCCTTGATCATGGCGGCAAGGTCATGCTCTATACAACATCCAATGTTGAAGAGCGGGAACGCCTCATGGTAGTCGAGCTACCCAGAGTGAGAGAGTCCCTGATGCCCCTGATTGAAAGTGTTGCTTCTGAGACATTCCTTGGGATGCTGTTTGGGCCGACCTGGGTTAAGGACCACTAAAACCGAAAAAAAGGAGAGATTAAATTGATTATTGATGTTTCTAATATCATAGGAAAGCATAAGTTTAAAGTTGAAATCACCGCCGAAAGTCTGCTAAAAGAGATGAATGTCAACAGCATTGACATTGCGGTTATCAACAGTTATGCCGAGAGCGTGGACAATGAATCCATTCATGACGCATTTACCAAGTACCCCCATCGCTTTATCGGCTTGTTTACCGTCAATCCTTGGGATAATGATGCCGTGGAGAAATTTGAGGATGCCCTTAAGAACAAAGGCTTCAAGGGCATTTACATGAATCCGTTGCGTCATGGGTATATGTTGTGCGAACACCAGGTTTTCTATCCGTTGCTGGATGTGTGCCGGAAATATGACGTTCCAGCGTGGATATACGGTGCTGCGGAGGTTTTCACCAGCCCTATTTTCTTTGACGCTATCGCAGCGGATTATCCAGACGTAAATATTATTATGGGAAGAATGGGATTACAGTACGACAACGCCAGCGCAGTTGCCATAGCAAAGAAGCATAAAAATATTTTTCTGGAAACATCCTCTAGCATGGACTTTAATACGCACCGTGCTATGAAAACAGCGGGCATAGACCAAGTGCTGCTCGGAACAGGAACACCCGAGGCCGGCTATTACGAGTTTGAACTATTGAAAGTAAGAAACGCTGCGAAGAACTTTGAGAACGGCGAGGAAAAGGTGCTGTGGGAAAATGCAGCACGCATCTTCCATCTTACAAAGGAGGAACGATTATGATTATTGACATGCTTGCCCACATAGGCATCAAAAAGGGCGAAGATTACCATATGGAATCACTGCTGGAAATTATGGATAAGACAGGTGTAGAGAAATGCATGATCTGCTCTCAACTGGAAACCATAAACAATGATTATATACACGAATGCTGTGAAAAATACCCAGACAGAACCGTTGGCTTTGCGGTCATTAATCCGTGGGATATAGGCAGCGAGGAAGAACTGGAAAAGTGCTTCAGAGATTACCACTTCTATGGCATCAAGATGAACGCCATTCGATTCGGATACAGTGCAGACCGCCACGGCGTTATGGACCCAATCTTTGATCTGTGCAGGAAATATGGAAAATGTGTTGTGGCCCATGGGCAGTCTGACATGTTCTCCATTCCGGATAAATGGGCGGAGATGGCAAAAAGTTATCCCGACGTGCCAGTAGTACTTTACCATATTGGCGTCCCACTCATGTACGATAGAGCCTGTGAACTCGCGAGAGATATCCCTAATTTCTACCTCAGTACTTGCGGAAGTTATGTGCCCGTTATCAAAATGGCTTATGACATTGCTGGCCCAGAAAAAATTCTCTATTCCTCCGACGCGCCTTTCGGCGACGAGGAGCAGGAAATCAAAAAAGTGCAGTATGTCACCGATAATAAAGAACATATTGAAATGATGTTGGGTAAAAATGCCGCCAAGATGTTGGGTATCCCATACAAATAATGTAACTTTAAATGAATGGAGGGAGGTTTTTTGTGAAAAGAAACAGCATTATGTGGAAGTATATTGCTCAAGAAAAGGAGGTGCTGAACAGGCTGCTCGTATCGAATGAGATTGACCGGGTACTTTCCAATGGGGTAATGGACATTCAGGCAGTGTATTTTGTTTCGCACGGTAGTTCATTTAATGCAGCAACTGTAGTATCGGAATTCATGGCGCATAATGCTGGCGTTCGGGTGTATGCGAACACCCCTGACAACTTCATCTACAATGGTTCCACGCTGGAACTTGAAAACAGAGATTCCACAATTGTCATCGCAATCAGTCAGACCGGCACAAGCCGAGGAACACTGGAAGCAGTTAAAAAAGCAAAGGACAATGGATTTCGCATCTTGGGACTGACCGATGTGGCGGGTTCGCCGCTGGAAATGATGTCCGATTTCGTTATCAGTGTAGGCTGCGGCGAGGAAGACAGCAATGCCAAAACCAAGGGGTACAGTGCAACGCTGATGCAGTTGATGTTGCTTTCGGTGAAACTTGGACGAAATAAGGGCTGCATTACGGCGGAAAACTATACGGACATCCTGCAAGAACTCCAGGCTTCGGTTGAGGCAATTCCTCAGACACAGGCTCTGGTGGAGGCCTGGTGTGAACGCACGAATTTCGGCAAGGGCATTGAAGATTTGTATGTTCTCGGCTATGGAATGAATTTCGGCACCGCTTTGGAAGGACAGCTCAAGCTGATGGAAACCATGTGTATGCCGACGATGTTTGACAATATCGAAGAATTTTCACATGGTATGCACCGTGCCATCCATCGTAGCAGCACAGTGATGTTGATTGATACGCCGCACAAACTGAGCGAGGTGGCTGAAAATTCATTCCGGTACCTGAAGCAGAAAACCGACCGGGTGGTCTTGCTGAATGTTACAGGTAAAGCAATGGAGGATTCTTGTGTTATCAATCTGCCGTATTTTCGCCATACAGAGTCCGTGCTGCTTACCACCCTGGCAATTCAAATCATCTCGGTATTTGTACCAGAACTCAATGGAAAAGATCCCAATGCGGATTCGAACAATAACTACACAGAATTTGTTCGAACACGTATTTAAAGAAAATCCATGTAATTCACAAAGATATTATTAAATTTATCAAGCGACGATACATAATAATACGAATATGGAGGGTAATTATGAGTAAAAATAGTAAGTTCGAAGCGCGCATGGACAAAGTTGGCCTATGGATTGAAAAATATCTTGCTCCTCCCCTTGTAAAGATGGGAAATCAAAGACACTTCGCAGCAATTCGCGCAGCATTGATTCGCACCATACCGCTAATCATTGTTGGCTCAATCCCCCTGATCATTACCAACCTGCCCATTGCATCTTGGGCGGCTGCAGTGGCACCATTCAGCGAGAAGCTGAATGTCCTGTTCACTATGACCTTTGGTTTTACAACTCTTTGGTTGGCAATTTCACTTGCGTCCGAGTTCGCAAAGATGTACGATGAACTCGATCCAATTATGATTAGTATTGTTACCGTAGCCTGCTTCCTCATTACGACCGAACCAGTAAATGTAGCAACTGGTACACTTGGTATTGCGGGGCTTTCTGCAAAGGGAATGTTCTCACTGTTCCTTGTGGCAATCGTTGTGGTTGAGTTTATGCACTTTGCATTTAAGCATAACTGGGTTATCAGGCTACCCAAGAGTGTTCCTTCCAATATTGCACAGTCCTTTGCATCCCTATTGCCTATGGGCATGCTGTTTATCTTCTTCTGGGGACTTCGAGTCGTCGCTGGATTTGATATAACCGCGCTCATCAACACCCTTATCAGCCCGCTGTTGTCGGCTTCGGATACCTGGTATGCAGCGTTTATAGCCGTATTGTTCCTGCAATTGCTCTGGTTTGTTGGTATCCACGGCGGATCCTTCACCATCTGGGGTGTCATGTATCCATTCCTGCTGATCAATATCGCTGAAAACGCAACTGCAGCCGCAGCCGGCTTACCCATCCCCCACATCATCACTGAGCCATTCTTCTATTCTTGGACGATGATTGGTGGCGTTGGCATCACGCTTCCGCTGATATTCATCTGGCTCAGATCCAAGTCGGTAACACTTCGCGAAGTATCCCGTGTGTCTCTGATTCCCGGAATCTTCTGCATCAATGAACCGGTTATGTTTGGTACCCCCATTGTTCTGAACCCACTGATGTTTGTGCCCTTTGTATTCCTGACATCACTGCTCGGAACCATGTATGGCTATATTCTGACCAGTATTGGTTGGGTAAGCCCTGCGTACATTCAGATTCCTTGGACCACACCCCCACTCATTCAGCCGTTTCTGTCTACCGGTGGGGACTGGAGAGCTGTGGTGGCACAAGCCATTCTTATTGTAATCATAGGTATTATCTGGTATCCTTTTGCAAAACTTTGGGAAAAACGTATGGTGGAGATGGAAAAATTAGAAGAAGTTGCATAATCACACCAGAAGAACGAATAGTAAATCATCTGATAAATCTTAAGCATGAATTTTACAGCTTTTGACAAGAACCTGCGGCCCGAATATTCAGGCCGCAGGTTAAAAATAAATAGAAGAGAAAGAGGAGAGAATATGGAAAAATTAAGAGTAGTTATTCTATGCGCGTCTGCTATGTCTTCAGGGTTTATCGTGGATGAGATGAAGAAAGTAGCACCAGAAAATGGCATTGATATTGAGGTGGAATGCTTTGCAAGCCTGCGTTACCGCTCTTATGACTACTCTAAAGTGGATGTGATTTTGCTTGCGCCGCAAGTAAAAGGCCAGCAGTCGGATATACAGAAATATCTGAACGAAAAAGGCTTTGATAAGCTTCCCATCATGCTGATTCCCATGCGGGATTACGGTCTGGTAAGAGGCAAGCCCATTCTGGATTTGGCGCTAAAGATTGTAGCAGAAGCCCAGCAATAAGTTTAAACCCGAGTAAAAAGTATTATTGTAGAAGGGAGATATATCATGGCACTGGATTTAAAGGCACTGGATACAGAAATAGAAGAAATAAATGCAGACTACATAGAGATGAAAAATGACTGCGAAGAGTTAATTGCTCAGAGCGAAAAAATTGTAGAAGGCTCCGAGATGGATAAAAAATTTCTTGCAAGTGTCTGCATGAATATGGTATCCAATGCCGGTGAGGGCCGAAACTGGCTGACGAAGGCACTGGATGCAATGCTGAAAAAAAACTATGAGGTTGCGGAAACTTGTCTTGAAATTGCTGATAAGCTGCTTGGCAATGCACAGAGCTTGCAGTTTGGTTGTTTGCAGCGCGTGCAGGCGAGGGGGGTCGTCATTCCGTTGGACTTGCTGATGCTTCACTCCATGGATATGTATATGATTGGAACATCTGAACGAGATATGTTAACACAGATTGTTCGAGCCAGAATCTGATTACCAAAATATTTGGAGAGTAGGAAAGAAATGAAACAGATTGATGTTGAAATTAAGTTCAAAGAAGGCCTTCATGCGCGCCCTGCTGTAAAACTTATAAAGCTGGTTTCCAAACTTGAGTCTACCGTAACCATTGAAAAGGACGGCGCCAAGTATGCTGCGAATAGCATTACCGCTATTTTAAGCGCCGGTATGATGTGCGGTGATAAGATTTCACTAAGGGCGGAAGGCACCGATGAGGATATAGCAATCACTCAACTGACTGAATACTTTACATTATAGAAAAAAGTAATCTAACAGGATACAAGTAGCATGTTTCCTATATAAAGGCTATAAAAAAAGCATGACTAGGGTTGACTGTGAAGATGATCTCTGTATTAGACAGGTGTCATCTTCTTTAGGTTCCATTGATATATGGGATTTTGTAGTAGCACAATGTAGCTGTCAATCCCCTCCTGTAGCTCTTTGAATGGCACTCAGCTCCTTTGCCCCATCTCATCATTGAATGGCCTTAGAAGGACTCCTGGGGCTCATTGTCCCGGCCGATTCCCCTGTGAGACATGGACTGTAGGAAGCTTAATGACTTAGCCTACTTCTGGATGATCGGGCTGGGTAGTGGAACCTTTGGTCAAAAGAGTTGTACTCCCCTTCGGGAAACATAAGACCCGTGTTCTTCAGAGTATTATGGGCAAACGTCATTACGAGTCCTATGAGAAGTTGTCGATAAGATATTCATCGATGACGTATCTTTGAGCTTGGACTGGTAGATCATTAGGCCAAGAAAATGTCTGGACTGAAAAACATCCTATCAGTCACTAACTGTTGAGTTGTTGCACTTAATTTGACAATTCATCTAGTATAACATTATAGATTTGTTCAATTATTTTTATAAATAAATTTAACATATCTTTGTATCTTTATTGATATAGATTATAATATATATCATCAACTTTATGGAGGTACAATATTGAATACTAAAAAAGATAAGCCTGAAGCCACAAAAATTCTCATCTCCATACCACCAGGACTATGGGAAGAACTCAAAATAGAAGGGGCAAAGGAATACCGCTCATTAAATAACTATATCCTGACGCTGCTCCTGAACAGGGATAAATAAGGACTTGGTCAACCAGTCCTTCAATTTCAGAAGACCGAGGGGATGGTTCAGTTACAAAAGGAGAATATAAAGTTAAGTCTACATTTGCCACAGCTCTATATTATTTCTTTACTTAGGAGAGATTCATGAAGAAAAAGATTACTAATGTGATTTATGTTTTAGTAGGACTCAGTTTAGTATTTATATTCTTTCAACCTGATAAAAAAGAATCAATTTTCTCTGGAATGCTAGTAATTGTGACATCAGTCTCGGTTTTGATTAGCTATATGATGTATACATCTCAGACCACACCTAAACTTTATGTGATTGGAAGATTAGAAAATACTGATCGTCGTACTGACTATTTATTGATGCGCGATTTTGTTTCCTCACAAGATGAAGATATAGAAGGTTTAGCTTCAGAGGATAATTACAAGTGCATAAAATTAAATATACACAATAACGGTAATATACCTGCTACTAATATTAAAATAGAATACAATATCGTTACATACATTAATGATATTAAATTTGGCGTAGATAAAGCTGAGATACTGGATTATAAAAGTGTCAAATTTGAAAGAGTCACTAGAAATCTAGAATACGATTATATCCCGCCTGGAGATTCAAGGTCTGAGATAATATTTTATGTGAGCAGATATCCTCAATGCGACATTGTAGTGAATAAACTGGTGTGTTCAGAAGAGAAGTTTATTTCTAGTGACACAGTAGTTTTCAGATACAATGATGAGAGGTTTGAAGAACTAGGTGATAACCAAGACTTGCTTTTCTTATTAGGCGTTTATAATCCACACATAACACATTAGACGCAAACCTTAATATAATTACATGCCATATGTCAAATTTAAATTTAATAAAGATTGAATCCGCTGATAGACCATTATACAGAAGTATTGACGTAATTGAGGGACAACGTAGGCAATAAGATCAGTGGAATGATCATACAAGACATCGAAAGATGATGAATGCCTGAGAATCTTTCTGGAATAGTGATTAAACCAAACTCCACTTTACTGATCAGGGTTTAGTGACTAGGCAAGGGGCGCACCCTTTAAGGATGAACCTTCGGTTCATCCTATTGCTCTGTTCCTTCTCCCTCACCCTGGAGGAGGAAGGATGGACATGCTAAACACTGATGCTAGTCTGGTCCATGCAGGATGAGAAATCAGCGGACTCAGAACTGTTGTCTGAGGTAAACTCTTGAATATCTACTCGAAAGAAACTTTATATTTGCCTTTGAGCCTTAGTGTCGGCTGGTCTGCGCAGGCAGAAGTCTCACCTTCAAGAAACCTGATAATAGAATGCCGGTTGACAGCTCGAACATCGCAATGAGGACCCTGTCTTTAGCCTTCTGGAGCAACACCCTTATTGTCTCCCAGTGTTTAAAGACGGACCGATCATCATTTTCAGCAGGACGTTTTTCGATTTTCTTCTCAAAGATATGCTCCTTGTTATGTTTTCATATATAACTATATATATGAAAACATAACAAAGTCTCAACACATTGAATTACAATGCATTGAAGACTTTGTCGTTTGTTGGGTACTTGATCAGTAATTATTCTGGTATCCCAGCGGTAGTACAAGATACATTTCAAACCCATTGAAAACCAATGGATTGAGGGGTCGAACACTCGGAAACGTAGTGATTTTGTAGTGGTAAAGATTCTTGTAATAGTGAAGAGGTTGTGTGATGGTAAAATATCTTGATCACTTGAAAATGGGTATCTCTCTATGATTTCAATTCCATAATATTCCAATGCTCATGATAGAGAATGGGAGGATCACTGGAAAATTTCCGGTATCAGTACTCGGCCCCATGGCTTACCACAATCGATTGAAGCTAGTAAAATGGGCAGATGCTAATATGATAATTTAACCGGTTAGAGTACTCCGTGGGCTCTTCTAGAGAGGTTAGAATTTTATTATTCTCTCAGGAAAGATTCAATCACACCTTTGAAGGCTATCTACAGCCCACAAGTATAGGATAATGCTGCAGTCATATATTTTCAATGCTGTTTACCTAAAATTATTGACTACCAGTTTCTTTCATATCTGGTATCCGCATGATAAACGATTATGAAATCACTAAAAACCTTGTAGGGCATGAACAAACCGATTTCTAATCAAATTGTTTTTCTATATTTACACACATTTATTTTATATAGGTATATAATTATTTTGTGGAGTGACGCTAAATAAAATATAGGAGATAAATATATTTGGATGGTAAAAGTGGATTTCTAAGTAAATTTAAAGACATTAGCTACTTTGATGTAGAATACAAACCTGTTTTATCACAAAATAATTGCATAAAAATCAATAACATTGATGTGTTCACGGATTATATTAGAATCAATGATATTAAAAGTGTTTTCGTACATTTTGGGTATTATGATCCTAATGAATATGAAGTAACAAGAGATGATTTCGTTGAGAAATATCATAAACACCTGAATATCATAAAGATGGGAATAAACCGCCGCGATATTTATGTGCAGAGAATGTATTCATTAGACGAACCAAATTCAGCAGTTTCATTTTTAAATTTTGAAGGGTATACAGTTTATTTTGAGGAATTAGATCCTTGGCTAGATAAGTTTTATGTTTTGCCAAAAACAGAATATATCAAAGAAATTTTGCCTATCCTCGACGCTGAATTAGAGAGAGTCACAAAAGCTTAAAAATCATGCAATAATGATTCTATAGCAGGTCACTCCTATCGCCCTGCATTGTTGCAGGGCTTTTTATTTCGAGATTTTTAAGAACACAAAAGGTATTATAAGGACGAGGGAAGCATTGAACACAGAAAGATCTCCAGGATGGTTTATAATCCCGGAGATCTCCTTTTTTGCACGATACAAGCAAGTTTCACAATGCCTTCAAACTAAATTGCTTCTTTCGCTATCCACCAGTACAACTTCAGGATCGTTCTCGATGATATCCCTCACCCTAGGTCTGACCGTGTATCTCAATATCTGGATTTTACCGCAGCATGTAATAGTGACCATACCCCCAACTTTTAATGGTTTTTGATTCTTATTACAATAAATACATTTCACTTTCATCACCTCCATAATTTAATTATGCAAGGATTCTTGGAAAAGCATTCAATTAGAATGGAGCGATCTCAAATTATTATGAGATCGCTCCATCAACTAGTCTTTGAACAAATTATCCATCTTTTCTTTTATTCTCTTTCTGTCTATAGCTTCATCTGTATCATCAAGAATAATAACTAACTTAGATCCTTCAACTGCTCCAGGCGGCAATACACCTTTAGGTATATTTGCAAAATCACCATTTTCTATTTCACATACTGCGAAGGTTCCTTCAAAGCGGTCGATTGTCATTTTCATCTTATTCATCTCCTCTATATTTATCATTGAGGTGGTTTACAAACACCACAAGGAGTGTAGCCCTTCTTTTTTGCATCATCAAGCGAAATCGAAATTTTGCTTTCGCTTAGATACCTACATCCATCCATGTGATACTTTGCTCCAGTCTTGGTGATATATACCGTTATCGTTTGCGGAACGGCAGGCTCCGGATCAGGCTCTGGAACTGGCGCAGGTGCAGGTGCAGGTGCTGGAGTAGGGGCTACCACTGGAGGCGTATTTTGGATAACAACTGCACCGGGTTCTTTATCAACTGATATCGAGCTTCCATTAGATGTAAAAATAATAGTTCCTAACTGATCTGTCCTATAAGTAATGATACCAGCATTTTTTAATTTTGTAATAGTTGTATCAGCAGGATGTCCATAGCTGTTCCCAGCTCCCACACTTATTACAGCATACTTGGGACTAACCTTACTTAGAAATGAAGCTGATGTTGAAGAGTCTGATCCATGATGTCCAATCTTTAAAACATCTGCTTTTACACTGGATAACTGACCTTCAGCTAAAGCTTCAGCATCTCCCATAAACAGGAATGAATTATTCTTGTATTTGAGCATTACTACAGCCGAGAAATTATTTAGATCGGTATATGATGAAGACACTGGTCCCAACAAATTAACACTCAGTCCATCTAAATTAAGGATGCCTACTCCGGCATTTGCTGTATAGACATCAACATTATTATTTGTTAAGGCATCTATCATGTTCTCAAATGTCTTGGTAGTATGCTCTTTTTTCGGCATATATAAACTACCAATATCAATGCCATTAATTATTGTTGTCATTCCACCGATATGGTCTGCATGTGGGTGAGTTACAACAACATAATCTAGTTTTGTATAACCGAGCTTCTTAAGATAACTGAGAACTTGTGATCCATTACCACTTTCGCCAGCGTCAATCAACATTGACTGTCCATTAGGCAGTTCAATAAAAATCGAATCTCCTTGGCCAACATCGATGAAATGTACTTTGAGATCCTTGTTGATTGTTGTTGGCAGAATCACAACCGGATTCTCTTGAACTGTTTCAGGTTGCACACCTGGCGTTTCAACATTTTCTATCGGAACTACCACTATAGGAGTTTTGTTATTTCCTACGCTTGTTTCAATCACCTCTGCAGGGGATTCAATAGCAATACCAGCGTTTATGCCAGCAATTAAATTGTCCTTATCAGGAGTTTCTGAGTCTCCTAGTGCGCCAATCACAAATAATATAGCTAAAACCCATACCCACCATCGTTTCCACAACGGTTTTTTCAATCGATTTTTCTTCAAGTTATTCCCCCTCAAACAAAATACAATTTTATATGCAATAGTATTAATTAAAGAATAGTATAATTAAGAAATATTTTCAATATATTTTTACAATAATACTTTAATTCATAATTTAATTAAAGTTCAGCTTATAGGCATATGTTTTTTTTGGCCCATAAAATTCAATTCTAAACGAAAAAAAAGCCGGATTACTCCGGCTCATACCATGCTATAGTATTTGAATATACCCCTATTGCCCTGTACTTGAGTGTGGGGTTTATTAATCTTCTTTCTTTTCATGTGATTGTTTTGCAGTTTCATATCTTCCATAAATTGATCCACCTAAAATAGACATTGCGGTGGTCAGGAATAATAGAAGCCCTTGAACATTTTTATCATTCAATAATAATACTGTGCTTGCAATGATTGTGCTTACCATGACTATGCCAGCTATATAAGTACCGGCCATGCTCTGTCTATTTCTTGAAAATATAAAAGCTTTTTCGATATGTTGTCTGTGTTGAGATTGACTTTCAGCCATGCTTAAAACCCTATCAGCAGCACCAGGACATATACGTTCATATTCTTCAAAAATTTGTGGTGGTGGTAGTGGTCCGGAAAACTCACTTCTTTCCTGGAGCAATGCCTTCACTCCGTTACGATTGAATGCGCCTTTCTTTTCAGATACGCTGTGGTTACCAGAGATTTTTTCCGTAGGCTTACTTGAAGTAGTCCTTTTCCCATTCATTTATCGCTTCCCTTATGTCCTTTCCAGTCATTTCAAAATCCGCCTTAAGAGCTTTCATATCTGCTTCTGTCGTTGTCTCAGACTCATTAATTAACTTACTGTTTGGAAATAAGTCGAAGGACGATGCAATCCCAGAGAAGAAAGATGGAACAGCAAAAAGTCTAAATGTTTTACTATTCTTAATTCTATACTCACCCATTACTCTCACTCCTTTACATATCAATCCTAACACAAAAAGCTTAAACAAAATTAAATTACTTAAAAACTTAACTTTAAGTTCACTATTTCGCGTGATATATACTTTATCACAACTCATTGAATTTTTCAAATACATTATAAAGTGGAGTGAATAAAAATGGGTACATTTAAATATAAAGATACCTTTTTGCTTGATATAACTTCCAACCTTATCTTCGCCAAAATACCACATTAATGTAATTCAGCTGGGAGTTCATCAGCGCCTTCTTTTATTTGAATGCTCCCTTCTGTATAAATACTCGATATACTTCTTTTAATCTTTTTAATCACTTTCAGGATCTATTCTTCAAGATATTCGTCCATGATGAAGCTGTTTAACTCCTCTTTCGTCACTCGCCAGTAGGGCAAGTACCGATCCATGTGGCTGATGAATTGTGGAGTATGATTCTTCTCGAGTAGGTGGACCAATTCATGAACTACCACGTATTCGAGACACTCCACAGGCTTCTTTGCCAGCTGGAGGTTGATCCAGATCCGCTTATCCTTGGTATTGCAGGTCCCCCAACGGGTAAGCATGTTCTTCACGCCCACAGCACTTGCTTGGATCTCCATACTATTCTCCCATTTGGCAACCAGGTCCGGTAGCTTTGCTTTTATCTCTTCACGGTACCATTCAGTCATTACATTTTCCCGTTGCTTCGTGGTGCTGGCTTCACGGACGCTCAGCACGATCTTGTTGGTCTTCACCTCGACCATATTCCCTATGTTCGAATACTTGATTTCCAGACGATACCGCTGTCCCCAGAGATAATGACTCTCTCCTGTAATATACTCACGCTCTGTCTGCCTCGATTGAGTCTCGAACTTGATTATCTGCTTTTTGATCCATCCGATCTTGGTGATGACAAAGAGTTGTATGGTCTCGTCGCTTGTCTCTATAGGAGCGGAGACGCGCACCCTACCCGCGGGAGGCAAAACAGATAGGTGCATGTTCTTGATTTTCTTGCGGACAATCTCTATTTCGACTCCTAAAATATTCATTAATTACCAATACTCCTTTTGTTCTTTGACAACACTAAGTACTTTTCCCTCCAGTTCTTGATCATTTATGATACTTCCAATTCCTCTTAAGACTACCATCTCTTTACCTTTGTCTCCTACCCATTTATCGGGTTTGACTGCGATTATTCTTTTATGAAGTGCCAACAGCAATGGTATATCATGCGAAAAATTATCATAGAGAGCCCTAAGCGCAGCCGACTTTCTGATACTGTTCGGGTAGCCCTGATAATCCTCCGGCTTTACGACTCTCTTGGTCAGTTCAACAATCTTCTGCAGGTACTCTTTGTATTCTTCTACGTGATTCTTTCGCTCCTCAATGATCCTCATGAGTAGCTCAGACATCTTCTCATAATAGAGCGGGTTGGTGGCGCTTTTCTCTACGATCTTCCTTCTGATATTGTTCTCGATTACTTCTGCTGCGGCTTCTTTGTTCTTTCTGATCTCCTCTGGCAACTCGTCCTCAAAACTGATACCCCTCTCCACGATAAGGTCGATGAGCGTCATATCGTCAAAGGCGGATAGTTTCTCGCTCTCTCCTGCACTGATGTAGGTGTCAATGAGATGACGCATGTCCGCTTCATACTTCTTCAAATCGATATAATCGCAGCTGGCCAGTTTAATCACGTCCCTAATTCTTTGGAAATTGACTACTTCGGCCTCGATGGCTTTAATCTGCGACGCAGTATATCCAAGCTCATTTAAATTGGGTGCAGCGTCAGCGAATGCGCGGAGCAACGAAGCCGTGAACCGGTAAAGGGCAAGTCTTTTTGACTCATTCGCTTCAAGCTCCTCCAGATCACCATCCTGAAAGAAACAGAAATATTTAATGTAATCATGAATCTCACGTGGCATCCTGACAGGCTCACAGAGTGCTCTGAGGCTTTCTAAAAGTTCCTCAAGATGATTCTTTGCTTCAATAACACGGTTCTTCAGAAGGCCTGTGACATCCTCTGGTTCATAGCTATCAAAGGCTTCTGTGGTATAGTCATCAACAGCTTTCTCCAGACTCTTAAACAGATCCATGTAGTCGATGATGTACCCGTACTCTTTATCATCTCCATCCAGGCGGTTAACTCTGCAGATGGCCTGGAAAAGCCCATGGTCCCTCATGGATTTATCAATGTACAGGTAAGTAGCGCTAGGTGCGTCGAATCCCGTCAGCAGCTTGTCAACGACGATGAGGAGTTTCATTTGACCCGGCTCTTTTATAAAGCGCTCTTTCGCCTCTTGCTCGAAAGTCTCCACGTCTCTTCCATTCAGCATTTTCTGGTATACGGCATACTTGAAACGATTCTCCGTATCCCTGGATTCTCCAGTGGCTTCGCCTTTGATTTCGGAGACATCAGCGGAGTAGGAGGTCACGATGGCACATTTCTTGAACCCATTGTCGGTGAACAGCTTGTAATATTTGCAGGCTTCGTAGATGCTCGCTGCCACCAGCATGGCATTCCCCCTGTTATTACTCAGCCTGTCCTTAATCTCCATGTCAAAAATGATATCTGCGACAATCTTGGAAAGGCGTGCCTCAGAGCTATAGACTTCTTTCAGCGTTCCCCAGCGTTTCTTAAGTTGCATCTTAGACAATTCGGTCAATCCTCTGGTTTTGGTGTCGAACCACTGGTCAATCTTGTTCTGCGAGATTACCTCTTGGGGGATATCCCTAGCCTCGTATCGCAGATCCAAAACAACTTTATCCGCTACAGCCTCCGTGTACTTATAAGTATGGATATAGCTGCCGAAGACCTCGATGCTGCTCTTGATGCCCCGTTTCGCCATTTCTTTACGGCTGAAAAGTGGGGTACCTATGAAACCAATGAAGACAGCATCAGGCAGAATCAAACTCATGGCTTGGTGGAGTTTTCCTGACTGTGTGCGATGACATTCATCCACAAAAATATAGAACTCCCCCTTAGCTTTGAATTCCGTGGGAAGGCTTGCCTGAAGTTCTTCAATATAGCTGTCGTAGGCCTTGTCCTCATCGTTATTATTTCGTCCAAATTTGTGGACCAAAGAGCAGATGACCCGTGGGGTAGTTGAATTCAATATCTCGATGAGATCAGCACTACTCTTTGTCCGATAAATCTCATCGCCCACACCATCCGCTCCAAAGACCTTTTTCTCGATCTGATCATCCAGCTCCTCACGGTCAGTGACAATGAGGACTCTTGCATGAGGATTGTTCTCCTTGATCCATCTTGACACCCATACCATGGTTAGGCTCTTTCCACTCCCCTGTGTGTGCCAGATGATTCCACCTTCCCTGGCTCTAATTCGTTGCCTCGCAGCGATAACTCCGAAATACTGATTATGCCGGCACATCTTCTTGACTCCGCTGTCAAAAACGATGAAGTTGTAGAGGATGTCCATGAGACGTTCTTTCTGGCAGACACTGATGATGTGCCGATCCACCTTAAAGGCCTCATTGCTGCTTTGTTCTTTAATGAACAAGGACAAAGGGTCTGTTGCCTTCACATCTTCTTTCCATTCCACAAATTGCTTTTCAGGAGTCTCTATGACACCTATCCTAAGTCCTTCAGAATCATTCCCCGCCATGACGAGTTGTATCGTGGCGAAGAACGGTCTAATAAAATCATTTGTCTGGTTATCTAGGTTCTGTCTGATTCCTTCGGAGACAGATACGATGCTCCGCTTGAGTTCCAGAACACAGACTGCAATCCCATTGATATATAAGACAATATCTGGTCTTTTGGTGTGTTGGCCTTTGATGGTCACTTCTTCAGCAATGTAGAAATCGTTCTTTAAGGGCTCATCCCAGTTTATAAATTTCACCCTCGGACTTATAACCCCTACTCTTTCATTATTTTTGGTACCATAGCGTAACAAGGAGTAGACTTCTTTATTGGCGTAGTAAAGATCCTGAATTTTAGCAGCCTCAGTAAGGTCATAAATAGCACGACGAACAAGTTCGACGGAGTAACCTTGTGCTAAAAGGTATTTCCTGAGTTTTGCTTCATCAATGTTTGAATTGTCCTGTTCATGTAAATCGCCAATATATGTGTACCCTAATTTATCACCCAAGAGCTTGACTATACGGTCTTGTGTCAACCTCTCCCTTTCGCCAACCATTACATAGCCTCCTATATTAGTCTTATTCTACCTGTCAGCAATTCCTGCATCATGCCTTGTTTTATATTTTTGTATTTACTTAACTTATGTTCGAGCGATTCGATTCCTTTGTCAATATCGGATAAAATATTTACTATTGCATTTTGTTCTTCTATTTCGGGTGTATTAATTTCAAGTCTATAAAAATTGCTTTTTGATAAATTGTATCGTGTTGCACCTTGGGCAAGTGAAAACATAAGTTTTCTACCAACGTCACTCCTGAATAAATATGAGAGAAATAATGGATTAAAAGAACCAAGATCATTTAATCTAAATCCAAAACAAAAACTATTAAGATATAGATTTTCTGTTTCTTCCATCAATGCTGAACACATTCCAACTTCCTCAGGTGTCTCAGATGATGTGTTGAAAAATAAATCTCCATACTTTGCAGTGTTTTGTAATTCTCTATCCTTAATATTAACCACTCTAATAAAATTCATGTCGATGATTGAATTACTCATAATATTCATAAACGGTATATACTTTGAGTTTCCTTCTCCAAAGTCTACTTTCGTTTTTCCCGTTAGCCCTCCATAGGCTTTCCCAATGTCGCCCACTATTCTTCCTTTCCACTCTCCACTATATCCTTCAAGTCTTTTTCTGCCTGTTAGCAGTTCCTGCATTAACACTCGTTTGATGTTTTTCTTCTTGCTGATTAGCTTGGACAGCAAGTTGATAAGGTTATCAATATCAGACAAGATCGTGGTGATTTCATTTTGTTCCTTTGGATCTGGGTACGGTACCTTAATACTAAGTATTTGATCTTTAGATATGTTCTTCATAGTGTTACTGGTTCCAGTTGCAGCATCTTTTATTATTTTTCTATATTTATAAGTATTTAACATGTAATTAAGCCATTTACAATTGAGATTACTGTTTCTAGACAGAGTTGTTTGCCATAGTCTATCTGGAAGAAAAATAGTGCTATAGTCTTTTTCAACATACCCACATTCACCAACTAGCTCAGGTGTATTCATTCTACTAATTATTATACTATTTGCTTTAGGATTTAATTTTGCTCTAACTAAATCCCTTGGGCGTATTAACTTACTTTCTAATGGATTAAATTTACCTTTAGAAATAGCTGATGTCTTTAAAATTGTATAATCTCCTGGATGCACATCTCCTTCTATTGAATTAACGCTAACACCGGCATCTAAAGAACTAATATCGTCCCCTAACATATGTAC
>JBASOA010000012.1:0-23914 GCA_049657765.1 Clostridiaceae bacterium | reverse complement strand
GGCTTTGGTGACCACGGTAACTTTTTTCCTGCCGGTTCTGGTTGCGTAGGAAAAAGCTGCTTCTGCAATCCTTTTTGACTTTGGCCTCGTAATGATCTTTATGGAATGCGCTTCATCTGGACTGATCATCTCTTCCACTCCGGCATAGAGGTCCTCAGTGTTTTCTCTGAAAATCACGAGATCAACCATCTTAAATACACTTGCA
This sequence comes from Clostridiaceae bacterium, assembly GCA_049657765.1. GTDB lineage: Bacteria > Bacillota > Clostridia > Clostridiales > Clostridiaceae > Proteiniclasticum. Next base: position 23,709 of record JBASOA010000012.1, on the reverse strand, counting down.
ACATTTCCCAAGTTTCTTACAGGCCTGACATTGGTAAACAGATCATATTTTTTTCTAAGTTCAACATTAAGACTTCTGAATCCTTTTCCGATTGGTGTTGTTATTGGACCTTTAAGAGCGACTTTGTTTCGTTCAAAACTCTCGAACAGGCTGTCGGGAATTAGTTTGCCCTTCAAGTTATATTCAGCCTCACCTGCATTCTGTGTGTCAAAGGAAAATTTAAGACCAGTTGATTCAAGCACTCTTACTGCAGATGCTATTATCTCAGGACCTATCCCATCTCCGGGAATTAGTGTTACATTATACATAAGTCGCCTCCTTCATTTGTTGTAATACTTTAATTTTACACACAATTGCATTAGATACAAGATAATCTTTCAAATTAGTTGGGTTTATTTAAATTAAGGTTGCAAGATTGTGGCTAGTTCAGAGGGTTTTATCAAGAATCAAAGAAATTATTGACGGAAACTAAAATATAAACACCAAAGCATAGCGAAACCCTAGTAGACAAATAAGATATAGGAGCGTAATCATGAGCGAACATCTATATTTGACAAAAGAACAAGCGCGGAATTTTCTTTTTTTCAAACATGGCCTTAAAGGAGAAAAAAGATATATTGGAAAAGAAGGGGTAATGGAATTCATTAATTCTGTCGGCTGCATCCAGTTTGATCCGATAGATGTGTGCGGCAAAAATCCTGAACTTGTTTTGCAATCGAGAGTTGAAGGATTCAAAAAAGAAATGCTGTATGAACTACTTTATGAGGATCGAAGGCTTCTCGATCATTTTGACAAAAGCCTTGCCATTTATCCGGTAGAGCTTTGGCCATATTTTCGTAGAGTTCGTGATGAATTCAGGGAGAGGGGTTTAAAACATCAGGAGACAAAGGGTATCGCTGCTGAAGTCTTGGAAATCATCAAGGCAAAGGGGTTTGTCAGTTCTTCCGACATTGGATTCAATAATACCATAGAATGGGATTGGGGAAATAAATCAAAACTTTCCAGAGCTATTCTTGAGGTGCTCTACTATCAGGGGGATACCATCATACACCATAAAAATGGAACAAGGAAATACTATGCCTTGACCGATGGTTTGCTAGAAGATACTAACTTTAATCATAAAGATCCATTTAAGGATGACCATGACTTCAATAAATGGCGAGTTCTTAGGAGAATAGAAGCCATAGGCCTCCTCTGGGATAAGCCTTCCGATGCCTTCCTCATGATTCGGAATCTTAAATCGAAAGAAAGAATCAAGATTTTCCATGAACTTCATCTTGAAGAGAAGATCATTAAGGTTACGGTAGAAGGAGTGAAAGAACCGCTATACCTTAGCGAAAGAGATAAAGCCGAACTTGAAGACTCCTTAAAAAATAACCCTTTATTAGAAAGAGTAGAGTTTTTGGCACCCCTTGATAATCTCATTTGGGATCGAAAACTCATCAAGGCTTTGTATAACTTCGATTACAAGTGGGAGATATATACGCCTGCAGAGCAAAGGAAATTTGGCTATTACACACTGCCAGTCATCAGAGGCAATACGTTTATTGGCAGGATCGAACTCTTGAATCAGAGAAAAGAAAAAGCGCTTCTTTTTAAGAACATTTGGCTTGAAGAAGGAATATCCTTAGATCAGGATTTATGTGAAAATCTTCAGGTTGCACTAGAGCGATTTAAAACTTTCAGTGATTGCAAGACCCTGATCGATGAGAAGCAAATACTCGGAAATCATATTAATACCGGAAAATAATCAATTGGCGAAATTGAATATTTACAGAGCAAGAATAAAAACGTTGCTTGTTTTATCATGATTCAATACGTCCATATTCATTGCATAGTGTATTTAATGATTTTGTCAATCATTTAGAAAGAACTTTTTCATGGAAAAAACGAAAAAAATATAGGAAAATGGCTATATGATTAGAACTTGATGTGATATAATATAAAAGCAGCAAGCACTCCGGTGCTAATTATGGGATGATAACTCAGCTGGGAGAGTGCCACCTTGACGAGGTGGAAGTCGCAGGTTCGAGTCCTGTTCGTCCTACCAGATAAAGAGAAAGAAGTCGATTTTTAGGAATCGACTTCTTTCTTTATTTTTGATAAAAGTAAGAATGCAAAAGTAATTCCTTATAAAATCTGTTAAAATAAAAGAAAAAGAGGAGAGTTCTTATGAGCAATATATTTTTCTATGATACAACCATCGGACGCATGACGATTGAGGAATCAGATAATTGCATTACCTATGTTCATTTTGGCGAAGTAAGAAGATCAGACAGCAAAATTGTTGAGACCGATCTCCTAAAAAAGGCTGGACAGCAGCTAAAGGAATACTTCGAAGGAACTCGCCTAAGCTTCGACTTGCCTTTGAAAATGGAGGGAACTGACTTTCAAATAAAAGTTTGGAACGCGCTACTTCAAATTCCATTTGGGGAGACCAGATCTTATAAGGAAATCGCGGAAGCGGTTGGAAACCCTTTGGGCTCAAGAGCAATAGGGAATGCGAATAATAAGAATAAGATTTCAATCATCGTCCCATGCCACAGGGTTATCGGAGCAAACGGTAAGTTAGTGGGTTATGAGGGTGGACTGGATGTTAAGGAAAAGTTACTGAACTTCGAAAAGGAAGTAAAAAGTAATCTTTACGATACCGAAAAGCTCGGCTAAATCTTAAGGATGTTAGAGATTAATATAGCTGTAGGAGGAGATTGATCGGTCGCCTACAGGCTGTGCGGATAATTAAGTCATTCTTACAGATGTCGTTAGAATAGAGATCAATAATCATCTAATGATGATTTCACCACAATCATAAAGCGAACACCATAAGCGTTAAGAGGAGGATGTTATGGAATCGAAAAGTGAGATTTTGGAAAAAGCCAGATTATGGATGTATAGAAATGCAAGACCCATTACATTTGCACGATGGAAGTATCACTTTGAACAAGGGAACAGTCAAGAGGTCGTTGATATTCTTAGGACCTACCAGAATGATGATGGAGGCTTTGGATATGGCCTGGAGGCAGATTCATGGAATCCCAATTCTTCGCCGATTGAAACTAATCGGGCAGTAGAGATTCTAAGAGAAGTCGGATATGAAGACAAGCATTCCGATCTTATACAGGGTATCTTGAACTACCTCGAAAGCGGGAAGAACTTCAAAAACAAAAGGTGGCAGATTACAGTCCCTGAAAATAATAATTATCCACATGCACCTTGGTGGACCTATCATGAAGATACCGATGGATATTCCGACTACAATCCAACGGCGTCCTTGATCGAATTCATTCTTCATTTTGGAGATCCTGAAAGTGAATTTTATCTACTCGCTTTAAATATTCTCGAAGAATTGAAGGAAGACTTTATTAAAAACAGAAATCTAACTATGCATGAAGTCATCTGCCTTACAAGCCTTGTAGAATATCTGGATGATGAACATCTCTATAAAGCGATTGATAGCGTCATCGAGAAAGACCATTTAAAATGGGGAGGCTACAATGCGAGGCCTTCAACTTTCTTAAAGTCTAAAATGTCTCCTTTGTACGAATCTTATTCTAAATTAGTAGCTGAAGAAATCATATATCTTCTAAATACCAGAAATGAGGATGGGGTTTGGGAGATCAATTGGGAATGGAATGCATACATGGAGCAATTTGCTATTTCAGAAAATTGGTGGAAAGGTGAGATCACCATCAATAATCTTATATTCTTAAAGAATTTTGATGCCATCTCATAAGTTAATAGGCTGTATTTTCTTGGACAGATGCTTAAATCATCTGTCCATTCGATTGCTATTCGCTTTTATCATTGGATTTTAAATAAGTGAGATTTCCTATATAATGTAGATAAAAGACAGAATTAATCGTGGCTTATGAGTTGATTGCGAATAATAAAGTGATGAAGGAGAGATAAATAATTGCTTAGAGAATCAGATTTTTTAGGTACACCCATTCCATTGAAGAGTGTATTGAATGCAAGAGAATATGGAGGATATCGAACATCTCTAGGCGTCATTAAACCGAGGCTTATCCTTAGAGGTGGAGAACTCAGTAAATTGTCGCCAGAGGACAAGGCAAAACTTCTTCATGATTATAATTTAAAGTTAGTCATAGATTTACGTTCCATAAGAGAAATCAATAATTTGCCTGATCAGGAAATAGAAGGGGTACGTCATATCCACTTGGATATCATCGGTGATACCTTTGATTTTAACGGAGATCCCCAGGATATGGTAAAAAAAATGAATGAACATACCTCGGATGAACTCATGGAAGAACTTTATTCGGCGTTTACCACAAAACCTGCGCCAACCGATGCACTAAAGCGCTTCTTTAAGGAAGCGATAGAACTTGAGGAAGGATCAATGTATGTTCATTGTACTGCAGGAAAGGATCGGACAGGTATCGCGAGTGCCTTGCTCCTCTATATTCTTGGTGCAAGCAATGAACTCATCGCGTATGATTATGTTTTAAGTAATCATTACCGGAAAGATTCTGTTGAACAGGAAATTAGGGAAATCAATGAGAACTTAAAAACAAGAATGAGTGAAAAAGACGAGATGAGCTTCAGGATCCTCAATTCAGTCCATGAAAAATTTCTTCTTCTCTCTTTTATGGAAGCGGAGAAAATATATGGAACCCTTGATAATTATCTTCTGTATGCACTTGAACTGACAGAAGAGAAAAAAGAACTTCTGAGAAATAAATTTCTGATTAGGTCATAATAGAACTAAATCCACAATATTGAATTCCCCAAAATCATAAAAATGTTGGAGGCTGAAAAGATGAAGTATGAATGGAAAAAAATGGACAAAGAAATTTACCTCCCCGCTCAAAAGCCGCAAATGATTGAGGTTCCTGAGTACAAGTATTTTCTTATAAGTGGAGAGGGTAACCCCAATGCGGATGATTTTGCAGAGTCCGTTCAAGCACTCTATTCATTGTCCTATTCGGTGAAGATGATGCCGAAAAAAGGGAAAACACCTGAAGGGTATTATGACTATACCGTATTTCCGCTTGAAGGGTTTTGGGACCTTAAAGAAGAGAAGAGAACCATGGGGAAGTTTAACAAGAATGATCTTGTCTATACAATCATGATCAGACAGCCTGATTTTGTAGATGATGCGTTAGCGAATGAAGTGATAGAGACCGTGAAAAAAACGAAACCTCAAAGGTTTCTAGATAAAGTCACTTTTGGCCCTTTTGATGAAGGATTATCACTTCAAATCATGCATGTCGGACCTTACGATGAAGAACCTAAAACCTTTAGAATCTTAGATGATTATTGCTTGAAGAACCGGCTGATAAGGAAATCGAAAACTCACAAGGAAATATATATTTCTGACGTCAGGAGAGTTGAACCAAATAAAATGAAGACCGTCCTAAGAATTCAAGTTGAAAAAATAGACTAGAAGAGAAGACTTGAAAAAGTGATTGGAATGAAGGAAGATCAATGAAAAATGATGAATTACTAGAGAGTTGCGCCCTTTGCCCTAGAAATTGCCATGTGAATCGAAATGAAGGTAAGGTGGGGTATTGCAGGGTAACAAGTGAATTGGTCGTAGCGAGGGCAGCGATCCACATGTGGGAAGAGCCTTGCATATCGGGAGAGAATGGCTCAGGGGCCGTATTTTTCTCCGGTTGTGCTATGGGCTGCGTTTTCTGTCAGAATCATGAAATTGCCAAAGGACTAAAAGGAAAAACCATCACGGTGGAAAGACTGAGTGAGATTTTTCTTGAACTTCAGGAAGAGGGAGCAAACAACATTAATCTGGTTACCCCAAGCCATTATGTTCCCCAAATCATCAATGCCTTGGATATCGCAAAAGAGCATGGACTTATGATTCCGATTGTGTATAACTCCAGTGGATACGAAAAAAAGGAAACCATAGAGCTCCTTGAGGGTTATGTTGATATCTACCTGCCTGATTTTAAGTATATGAATGATGAAATTGCAAATCGCTATTCCCATTGTGCGGATTATTCAATTTTTGCAAAAGAGACGATTAAAGAAATGGTGAGGCAGACAGGAAAACCACAATTCTTTCCGGATGGGATCATCAAAAAAGGAACAATCGTAAGGCATTTGAGTCTACCTGGATATTTGGAGGATTCTAAGGATATTCTGGATTATCTGCATGAAAATTTTAGACATCATATCTACATCAGCATCATGAATCAATACACACCACTCGTCACTGTAGAAAAATATCCTGAAATCAATCGTAAGGTGACAAAGAAAGAATATGATGAACTGATTTCCTATGCACTTATGCTTGGAATCAGGAATGCCTATACGCAAGAAGAAGAGACCCAGGATGAAAGTTTTATTCCTGATTTTGATGGTGAAGGTGTATTATAACGAATCGAATCGAAGAAGGCGAAAGGGGTATAAATCATGGAGCTACTAAAAAAGTTGAATTTTAAAACCCAAACTAAAATTCATCTCATTAATCCTCCTGATTCTTTTCAAAAAACTAAAGCGGAAATCAGTAAAATTATGGAAGTGAGCGAGAATTTAGAAGGTGATGAACCTGTTTTATTTGTCCTTGCGTTCTTTACAAAACAGAGTGAAATTATGGAAGTTATTGAAGCCTTAATGGGAAAAGTGAATAAGGATTCCTTGATTTGGCTTTGCTATCCTAAAAAATCATCTAAAAACTATAAATCTGATATCACGAGAGACAGGGGATGGGAAGTCATGGGAGAATATTCTTATGAACCAGTAAGACAAATTGCGATTGATGATGACTGGTCAGCATTAAGGTTTAGACCTTTAAATGACATTAAGGAATTTACGCGTGACCATAAGATGGTTCTCAGTGAAGAAGGAAGAAATAAAGCTAAAACAAAAAAATGAATATGCCCATGTAAGCGAGAAGATGATATTGTATTAATAAAAAGTAAGACATGAAGTAATTTGCGAAAATTACATCATGTCTTTTTTCTTACATATAATTAGAGACCAAAAATTATATTTTATCGTTACTTTTTTTCGCGATAACTTATGATTCAGGATCATGCTGAATTGTTTTTTCAATATCCAAAATGGCTTCAATAGTGATATGGGCTACGCTAATCTCTTTTGTGAGAAATTTAATCTCATCTTTGATTTCTTCAATTTTAGCCATGTCATTTATAGTGGTAAAAAACGTTAAGGTCATGGCGTTCTCTTCACCATCTATAGACCAGATGTGTAGATGAGAGACTGCATGGACATCTTCAATTTCAAGGATATCGTTTCTCAGGCGATTGATGTCTACATTATCAGGAACAGCCTGAAGAAGAATTTTAATGGCTCCGATGAAATGGGGAAGTGCCTTAATAAAAATAAAAAGCGATATTCCAATGGAAAGGATAGGATCAAGAATATACCAACCTGTGTATCTTACTACAGTACTTACAATAAGTACCCCAATCCACCCAAGTACATCTTCAAGCATGTGGAGATTTAAAACACTCTCACTTTTTGATCTTCCCCGGCTCAATAACCATGCGGCGTAGCCGTTCATAGCAATGGCGAAGAGAGAGAGAACAAACATACCCTCGGCGTTTACCTTTTGAGGGTTTAAAAGAAGCGGTATGCTTCTGATCAGCATGATCAGGGAGCCTGTTAAAAGAACAATGGAGGTGATGATTGCACCCATAATAGAAAACCGTTGATGACCAAAACTAAATACGCTATTTGCTTCTTCCTGGGAATACTTTTGGAAAAACCATGCCAGCCCTACAGAGATAGAATCTCCCAGATCATGCACAGCATCTGAAAGGATGGCAAAACTGTTAAAAAGGACGCCAAAGACAAATTCCATAATTGAGAATATCAGATTGATGAAAAAAACTATCTTGATGTTTTTGGTCGAACGCTCGGGATCATATAGGTGATGGGTATGATCATGCCCATGACCATGGTTTTCCACTTCCAACTTTTCAGTTTCCTCTTCTTCCGTGGTTGCAGGAAAGACCAAAATGTTTTCTTGTGCAAATATCTTCTTTGCTTCAACCATGTCGACATTGTCTGAAAGATAAAGATGGTGTGTGCCATAATCCACAAGGGCATCGTCATTATTCTCTAAGTTTCTTAATTTATATTGAAGTCTTTTGGCACAATCGATGCAATGGACTCCTCTTGTATGATATATCTTCAAGTAAATCCCCCTATCATGTTTAGGTTTGTTTTTAGGTATTTTTATAATTTTCAACAGGTTACTATGATTTGCTGAAGGTCCGTATGATTCTTAACCTTGTTTTATACCCATCAAAAACAGTTATTTTTAAATCATAACATATTCAGGATTTTGGGACAATCTCATAAGAATCGAGAAGTCCTTATCACTTTCTTTATTCATTAAAAGTAAAGGAGAAAAAATTTCATTGACTGATCTAGGAATGTAATCATTAAATTATTGATAGGTTATTAACGAAAAAAATCTCCGTTGACAACGTTTCCACAAGAGATTACAATGAGTTTGTAAACATACAATTCATATAGTATGTTAATTTGTGAAGTATGGTGCGAATAATCAATATATGTGAATCTAAATCTAATAGTCAATTTGTAGATATAAAATATTGAATATTTGGTTTATTCGTCTTATTGGTATTATGAGCATTTATACCACAGAAAAGAAAGGGGAATAAAGATGAAAAAAAATCGTAAACTTATGCTGTTGTCTGCCCTTATGGCTTGTTTCATGCTGCTTATGATCGGTTGTTCATCCGGAGCGAAAACCACAGACAATAAGATTGACATTGGTATAGTTCTCCCAACAAAAGATGAACCTAGATGGGTTCAAGATGAAACTAGATTTAATGAAGCTTTAGCCGATACTGATTACTCCGTAGAAATTCTTTTTAGTCAGGGTTCTTCAGCCAAGGAAAAAGAAAATGTAGAATCTCTTCTGACCAAAGGAATTAAAGTTCTGATTATCTGTCCACAAGATGGAGACGCAGCAGCTGCAGCTGCAGAAGCAGCAGCAAAGGAAGGCGTAAAGGTTATTTCATATGATAGGTTAATTACAGGTACTGATGCAGTAAATTATTACGTTACATTCGATTCAATCGCTGTCGGCGCTGCTCAAGGCCAATATTTGATCGACAATGCCACTGGAAAAGATAACCCATTATATCTGTACGCAGGTGCTGCATCAGATAACAATGCGTTCCTATTCTTTGAGGGTGCATGGTCAGTTCTTCAGCCTAAGATCGCTGATGGAACATTTGTAATCAAGAATTCAGCAGAAGCTGTTGGTTTGCAGTCAAAAGCAAAACTGACAAGAGATGAAATGGCAAAGATCATTGGTCAAGTTACAACCAACTGGGATTTTAATGAAGCAAAGAATAAAGCAGAGTCAAATCTTACGGCCGCAAGTGCAGCTGATAAGGGAGACGTATACATCCTGGCTCCTAATGATGGAACTGCAAGATCAATCGCTGACACCTTTGCAGCTGACGGTGATGTCAAGAGCTACGTCGTTACAGGACAGGATGCTGAAAAAGCATCAGTTCAGTACATTATAGACGGAAAACAGTCCATGACCGTATTTAAAGATGTCAGAACTCTAGTTAAGGATTCAATCGCAATGGCAGTTGCAATCCTAAAGGGAGAGACCCCTCCAACTACTGGTTCCTACAATAACAAAAAAGTAGATGTAAAAGCAAAGCAGACTGAAGTTATCGTAGTCGACAAGGACAATGTGCAATCAGCATTGATTGATTCCAAGTATTACAATGCTTCAGATTTCACGGGACTTAAATAGAAATTACTTGTTATTTATTTAATAATAGAAAGTGGAATATAATAGTGAAAGTCTCAGGACTTTCACTATTATAATATTGAATTTATTAAATGATAAAATCGCATTTCAATGTCGAAGGATCACTATCAGTTATCATTCACGAAAGGGGTGGTTGCAATATGGAGAAATCCCTTAAAACCGACTATATACTGGAAATGAACAATATCACCAAGGAATTTCCAGGCGTTAAAGCACTAGATAATGTTAGTTTTAAAGTCAAAAGAGGAGAAATTCATTGTGTCGTAGGTGAAAATGGCGCAGGAAAATCTACACTGATGAAGGTGCTTTCAGGAGTGTATCCCTATGGAGATTATAGTGGGGATATTGTTTTGAATGGACAAATTCAAAAGTTTCAAGGCATACATGACAGCGAGAAAGCTGGGGTTGCTATTATTTATCAGGAATTGGCACTTATTCCAGAATTAACTGTATATGAAAATATCTATTTGGGTCATGAAATTAGAAATGGAAGGTTTATCAATTGGAATGAGACGATTAGAAAATCTCAAGAAATGTTAGACAAAGTCAGACTTAGAATTAATCCTGAAATTAAAATTAAGGATTTGGGTGTTGGTAGAAAACAGCTTGTTGAAATTGCAAAAGCTTTCAGTAAAAATGCCAATCTCATCATTTTGGATGAACCTACTGCAGCGCTAAATGAAGATGATTCTGAAAATCTTCTTAGACTTTTGAAAGAACTCAAAGAAGAGGGCGTAACGTCCATCATGATTTCTCATAAACTCAAAGAAGTCATTGAAATTGCAGATACAGTTACTGTGCTGCGTGACGGTAAAACTATTTGTTCGCTTTTTTCTGAAAAAGGTGAAATTACAGAAGCGACCCTCATTAGAAACATGGTAGGAAGAGCAATTGATGATATCTTTCCTAAAAGAGAAAGCAAGACCTTCAGTGATAAAATTCTTGAGGTGAAAAATCTCAGCGCTATAGATCCTGCAACAGGAAAACAGCTTTTAGATGATATCAATATCTATGCAAGAACTGGTGAAGTGGTTGGTATAGCAGGACTTATTGGAGCAGGAAGAACAGAACTCGCTACTAGTATTTTCGGTAATCCAAAAGGATTCAGGTTACAGGGGGATATTTTTGTCCATGGGATAAAAATGAATTTCACACATCCGAAAGATGCCATCAAAGCAGGTATAGCTTATGTTACCGAAGATAGAAAGGCTGAAGGGCTTATTTTACTACAAGATATCAAGAGTAACATCACGCTGGCTAATTTAAAAGCTTTGGCAAGAAATGGTGTAATTAATAAAAATGAAGAAATCAATAAGGGTGAACATTATCGAAAATCTTTAGATATCAGGACACCAAGTATTGAACAGCTACTCCTCAATCTAAGCGGAGGTAATCAACAAAAAGTTTCAATCGCAAAATGGCTAAACACAGAACCAAAAATCCTGATTCTTGATGAACCTACAAGGGGAATAGATGTTGGGGCAAAATTTGAAATTTATACCATTATGAACGACTTGATCAAGCAAGGCTTGAGTATAATCATGATTTCATCAGAGCTTCCAGAAGTCTTAGGAATGAGTGATCGTATTTATGTCGTTTCAAAAGGTAAGATTACTGGTGAAATTTTAGCTAGTGAAGCCACGCAGGATAAGATTATGGAAATGGCTACCGTATATTAATGAAAATACTAACATGAGAGGGGGATATATATGGAACTTTTTAATGACTTAAAAACCATGCTTAAGAAGAATATTAGAGATTACGGTATGTTCATCGCATTATTCTTGATCATGCTTGTTTTCTCATTTCTTAGTGATGGCGTATTTATGTCACCAAGAAATATAAGTAATCTCATCAATTCGATGGGGTATATAGCGGTACTAGCAGTAGGCATGACCTTGGTCTTAATCATCAAACACATTGATTTGTCTGTTGGTTTCGTTGCTGGGTTCCTTGGTGCGGTAGCAGCGCTTTTGCTCACCGAATATAAACTTCCAGTGCTCGTTGTCATTCCTATAATCTTAATTTTAGGAATTTTTATCGGGTTATTTAATGGTTTTCTGGTATCAACAATGAAAATTCCTGCATTTGTTGTTTCTTTGGCTGGAATGCTCATCTTTAGAGGAGCGCTTTTGCAGGTTACTTCAAGAACGGGTACGATCATAGTTCCAAATCGATCGTTCAACGCTATCGGTAATGGGTTTATCCCAGATTTATCATTAATTAGCGGTTATCATACGATAACTTTACTCATTGGTTTAATTGGGATAGTGCTCTATATCTATTCACAATTCAGTAACCGAAGAAACAAACTAAAGTATAATTTTGAAGTCGTTCCTATAAAAATATTCTATATTAAACTAGTTTTTGTTTCTGCAATTATCGCCTATGTTACCTGGATTCTTTCCAAATATAATGGAATATCCTGGACAGTTGTCATCGTAGCAATTGTTGTCGCTGTATATCATTTCCTTACAACAAAGACCGTACTTGGAAGACATATTTATGCCGTTGGGGGAAACTCTGAAGCGTCTACGTTAAGTGGTATCGATGTAAAAAAAGTTACACTTTTTGTTTTCGCATCCATGAGTATGCTTGCAGCTCTTTCTGGTATTTTATTTACAGCTAGACTTCAATCTGCGACAACAACTGCAGGTACATCATTTGAGCTTGACGCCATTGCATCAGCTTATGTTGGTGGTGTTTCTGCAGCTGGTGGTGTAGGAAAGGTTACTGGTTCAATCATAGGTGCATTGGTTATGGCATCACTAACAAGTGGGATGAACTTATTAAATGTCGGTATTTCCTATCAATACATGATAAGAGGTGCAATTCTTATACTCGCAGTCGTTTTTGATGTTTTGACAAGAAATAAAAAATAGATACTATCAAATAAATCATGAGAATAACATGGAAATACAGTAACTAAATAGAAGCAATAGGAACTTCCATTTGGAAGTTCCTATTGCTTCTATTTTCAGTTAATCTGCAAAAAGTCTTCAATGAGATGAAATAGGCTACTTCTATATTTTTAAAAGCATACTTTTTGTGGGATCAATGAGGGGAAGAGGACTGATTTTATTCAGTTCTTCATAGAAATAAGAAAAATGTGTGCAGCCTAAAATTATCGCTTCACAACCAACGTTAGCATAGAAATTAAGAAGTTCATCCAAATGATAGAATTCGATGAGTTCTTTCGGGGGTAGACCCCTCTCCACAGCATTGACCAGTTTGAGCATTCCAGTTCCAATGACCTGTGTCTCTCGATGCTTTTCCTGAATAGCACGCTCAATTCCATAGGTGCTCTGGTTGTTCGCGGCAATCACACCAAGGCAATGATATTCTTTTCCTAATTCAACATAGATCTGAAGAGGTGTAATGATTCGAATTTTAAGCGCATTCGAGATTTTATCCATATCTACAGCGGCAGATAAAGAATTGCAATAAACGAAAACTGTCTCTATACCATCAGATTTTAAGGTTGTAATCAGTTCTAATACCATCAGGTATAATTTATCAGGATAAACAACCTGTAGAAGACTTTGTTCTTCAGGTGTCCTGGAAATGGAATATCCTATTGCTTTAAAGCCATTTTCTTCAACAAATTTTACGCCCATGGAAGTATCTATTGGGGTTCCTGCTATCACAGCAATCATTTGAATCACCGTCCTAAAAATAATACTACATCAATAGTACTCTTTTTTTAATGAAAATGAAATTATCAGATCGATTTTCTGTTCGCAGGTTGTAATAGATGAGTCAAATTTCAAAGAATTATGGAGACTTCGTAGAATCTCCGGAAAGCTCATCCATTGAAATTTAAAGAATTTGCGCTATGATATAAAGAAGATAATAAAGAAATAAGGACAAAATTACGGCCGTTTATATGAAAAGGTGTGAAGTAAGATGAAATTAAGCAAGGCCGATCAAGATAGATTTATTGAGATTGTTAGTGAAATCGCGCTCAAACCAGAGGTTATGGAAATGAAGAAATTTATACAACATGGAGATATCACAACATACGACCATTGTCTTCATGTAGCCTATAGAAGCTTTTACCTCGCTAAGAAACTTCATCTTAGTATAGACGAGAAAAGCCTTGTTTTCGGTGCAATGCTTCATGATTTTTTTCTTTATGATTGGCATGATAAAAATTATGAAAGGAAGAGATTGCACGGTTTTCATCATCCCAAAACTGCATTACGTAATGCAGAAAAATTGTACAAGCTTAGCAGGATAGAGAGGGATATTATTATCAAGCATATGTGGCCATTGACCCTTAAATTTCCTAGATATAAAGAATCTTATCTCGTTACTTTTTCGGATAAGATTTGTAGCTTAATGGAGATTTATAGTAGCCAAAACAAGCGTTACTTCTTAGTCAGTTCCACAGGAGTATCTTTTATAGATTGAGATTTAAGAAGAATCGGTAGGCCAGGGTGATTTCCTTAGCTGAAATGGTTACGAGTAAAGGTGTAATTGGATTACACCTTTTGCTTTGAAAAAATGCAAAGGGTTAATGACAAAATCCGATATCTCAAGAAAACTTAAAAGAAAAAAGAAAGGTTAGTGTTTAATTGAAATGAAGATAAACAAAAGTAATATGGGAACTGACCCTAATGAGGATCAATTCATCAATTGGAATGAAACTGAAAGAGAAGATTTTCAACATAAAATCTTAACATGGTATAAAGGTTTTCGAAGGGAAATGCCGTGGCGGGAAGAACCATCCCCATACAGAATCTGGATTTCAGAAATTATGCTTCAGCAAACTCGTGTAGATACTGTGATTCCATATTTTAATAACTTTATGGAAAAATACCCAACCATAGAGTCTCTGGCAAGTTCAGATGAAGATGAATTGATGAAGTATTGGGAAGGGCTCGGTTACTATTCAAGGATAAGGAACATCAGAGAAACGGCTATTAATATCATGTCGAATTACAATGGACAAATCCCAGAGACTTACGACGAACTGATTAAACTTAAAGGAATTGGAGAGTATACTGCCGGAGCAATTGCCTCAGAAGCCTTTGGTCAAAAAGTACCTGCAGTAGATGGGAATGTATTTCGTGTTTTTGCTAGGCTTACAGCTAAAGAAGAGGACCTAAGGGATTTGAAATTCCAAAAAAAGCTTAAAGAAGCTGTTAAATCAGTACTTCCAGAAACAGAGGTTGGAGATTTCAATCAAGGTTTAATTGAATTAGGGGCATTAATCTGTATCCCAAAAGGAAGCCCCAAATGTGGACTTTGTCCGGTTAAAGATCTTTGCCTCAGCAATAAATTGAACCTTCAGGATAAGATTCCTTTTAAAAGCAAGGCTAAGGAGAGAGTTATTCAGGAGAAAACTGTATTCATCTTACAATATGAAGATAAATTTGCGGTAAGAAAAAGAGATGATCAAAATTTACTCGCGGGACTATTTGAAATTCCAAATGTTGAAGGTTTTTATACGCTGGATGAGGCAAGAACAGTCGTCGAAGAAATGGGATTTGTTGTAAGTGACCTCCATATGATTAAAGATAGAAAAGTTGTTTTTACTCATATTGAATGGATTCTCCAAGGATATTATGTTCATGTGCAAAATGAAAATGAACGTTTTATTTTTGATACAAAAGAAAATTTAGAGCAAAATTATACATTGGCTACAGCTTTTAGAACCTATTTAAACTTTATGGAAGGACCGCAACAGCTATCTCTAGATTTTTAAAGCGTCGCTTTTTTGTGATGATTTCAACGAAAAGGCATTTCTCTGTGAAATTAATTCAAAATTTAGAAAATAGATGGTAAAATATGATTACATCACAATTGGGGGAGGGAAAATTCATGTCAGAAAATAAGAAAGTATTGACTGGAAATGAAGCGGTAGCAAGAGGCTTCTATGAAGCTGGTGGATTAATCGCATCATCCTATCCAGGATCACCTACAGTAGAACTTATGGAAACTGTGAAAAAATACAAAGAAATCTATGCAGAGTTTAGCGTGAACGAAAAAGTTGCACTAGAGGTTGCTATCGGGGGCTCTTTCTATGGTGCAAGGTCAATGGTTTCGATGAAACATGTTGGCGTAAATGTTGCCATGGATCCTTTAATGACTTTTACGCAAACACCAATGAATGGCGGTTTTCTTTTGGTTTCAGGGGATGACCCTGGAATGGCAAGTTCTCAGAATGAACAAGATAACCGTATCCTTGGGAAGTTTGCCAACATGGGTATATTTTATCCAGGAAGCACTGAAGAAGCAAAAGAATTTACGAAACAATCCCTAACGCTTTCTGAAAAATTCGAGATCCCTATGCTGCTTGATATCACATCAAGAGTCTGCCATGGAAGAGGAATTGTTGAGCTTCAAGATAGAGAAAGCCACGAACCAAAGGGATTTGTCCCTGACAACTCAAAGTATACGATGCTTCCGCCATTTACGCATGCACGTCAGTATGCCATGAGAGATAGATTAAAGTCATTGAGCGATTATGCATACGATGCACCATTTAATCTGCTCCAAGAAGTTAATGGTTCGAAAGTTCTTGTCATTGCCTCAGGACTTGTCTACTATAACCTGCTAGAACTTGATCTTCCGATATCAATCTATAGACCAGGATTGATATTTCCGTTATCCAGAAGAAAACTGATGGAACTACACGAGAAATATGACAGGATTATTGTCCTAGAAGAAATGATGCCTTTTATTGAGAACGAGCTGAAGTTAATGGGAATCGAATGTGAAGGTAAAGAATTCTTTTCTTTTACGGGGGAATTAAATAGTGAAGATATTGAAAGAGGATTAGTTAAAGCGGGGATCGTTGAAGCTAAAAGTTCTGAGACAGATGAACCTGAAAATGTTGTTGGAAGACCACCGATGTTTTGCGCTGGATGCCCTCACAGGCCTGTATTTGATATCTTAAAGAAGATGAACGTCACTGTCATGGGTGATATCGGTTGTTACTCTATGGCAGTCCTGCCTGCTTTCAAGGCTGCTCATACAATGATCAGTATGGGTGCAACGCTGGGCATAACAAAAGGGATGAATAAAGCGATGAGAAGAAGTGGCAACGACAAGCCATTGGTTTCTGTAATCGGAGATGGAACATTTTTCCATTCCGGTATGACAGGGTTTGTTAATCTCCTTCATCAACAAGAAGAAAATGATAACATGACCTTTATTGTTCTGGAAAATGGTACGACAGCGATGACTGGCGGACAGCAAAACGGTTCATCTGGTAAATATGATGTCAATGACGACATGCATGTTGACATTAAAGAACTCCTTAACACCATGGGAATCACGAATGTCCAATACGTCGATCAATTTAATTACAATCTGTTTAGAGATACGCTTAAAGAGGAAACAATGAAAAAAGGCATATCTGTAATCATTGCTACAAGACCTTGTGCCTTGAAGTTTAAAATTAAGGAACCGAATTATTATGTGGATCCTAAAATCTGTATCGCATGTAGAAGTTGCGTAAAGACCAACTGTCCACCGATAAGAATGAAAGAGTATCAGGGAATAGAAAAACTTAAATCTTCAATAGATCAGGATATGTGTGTAGGCTGTAGTGTCTGTGCGCAAGTTTGCCCGGTTAATGCCATCAAGCGATCGGTTAAGGGGGAATAAAGATGTTGAAGAAAAATATCATTATTGCAGGAGTCGGTGGACAGGGTCTGGTCCTCGCCACTAAAATCATCGCAGAGGCTGCATTTAGGGAAGGCTATGATGTCAAAACCAATGATGTCGTTGGACTTTCACAAAGAGGTGGTACTGTTTTTGGAACGATAAAATTCGGAGATCATGTCCACTCTCCTAACATTTTACCAAAAGAAGGGGATATTCTTCTTGGTATGGAACCTCTTGAGGCATTAAGGTGGAGCCATAATCTCAAGGATGGTGGAATCATTATCCTCAATACCATAGAGGTGCATCCTACACCAGTTCTGCTCGAGGTAGAAGAATATCCATATGAGGCAATAAAGCAGCTCAAAGAGAAATTCAACGTTATCGAAATCGATGCGATGAAAGAGGCAAAGCTATCAGGAAATATAAAAGCAGCGAATACAATCCTTATTGGACTATTGTCGACATTCCTTGAAATTTCAGAGGATACCTGGCAGTTCGTACTTCGAGAAAATGTTCCCGAAAAAGCCATTGAAGAAAATATAAACGCCTTTAGAAGAGGATCAACCTTTAAAATTGAACATGAGGTAATTTAGAGCAGAAAATCAAAAAGAGATTAAAGAAGGTAGTCGAGAATCTCGATTACCTTCTTTAAAATAAGGGGTTGATGGAATGAGATTATTCTTGGGAATTAGTTTTACTGAAGAGATAAAACAAAAGATTAATGAAATCGAGGAAGTTGTAAAAACTAAAATTATTTCAGGGAGCCTCGTTCCCGTTGAAAATCACCATATTACAATTCACTTCTTGGGCAGTATTGAAGAAGAAAGAATTGATAAATTGAAAGAAATCTTGGATGAGGCGGCAAGCAAGCTTAGCCCATTTTATCTTCAATTTGATGAACTTGGGATTTTCAGTAAACGAAAAGGAAATATTATCTGGTTGGGGATTAAAGTTAATGAAGAACTCCAAAAATGTCATGCTCTTTTGAAGGACTTGCTCTTAGCTAACGGATTTAATGCAGAAGCGATGCCATATACGCCTCACATCACGCTTATCAGAAATGCTAGATTTGACCGAGAGGCATTTAAGCTTGAACAAATAAATGGTTTAATACCTAAAATCGGTCATCATATTTCTGTTGATCGCTTGGTTCTTTTTGAAAGTACCAGGGTAGAAGGGAAGTTATGCTACTTGGAAAAATATGACGCCAAGCTTTAAACCCAAAACGTTTAAGTAGAGAATAAATATGCGATAGAATAAAGTGATTTTTTAAGATTATTAGTATAAAGACTGAGATGATTTTATTCTAATCATAGATTAATTTAGCCTTAATGTATGAAGGATGAATATAGTTATTACCATTATTCAAAATAAGCGACAATAGTAAAACCCGTTGAAATTCAACGGGTTTTACTATTGTCCGAATATATTTAAAATTCTAACAATGCTTGAATTGCCTTGATATATAAAGTACAATAATATTCACAGAAACGTTAACTTTATATGTAATTACTTTCATAATCAAAGTAAATTCTGATTTGATATATATAAAATTTTAAATAGATATTGCTAAATTTTTAATTGAAATCAGTAAATATATTTTGAATTTATGATCAAAAATATCGCATAAAAAGGGGGGTTCGGAAATAAATAGTTAATGTAAATTGAAAGTCGAAATAATGAAAAAAACCATAGGAGGTGACAATAAACAAGTTTGGATAGCATGAACAGATAGCCTGTACGGGAACAACTTTGAGATGGTCTTTAATAAGCCACCTCAAATATAAGGTGAATTCCGCACACTTCTACGTGATTAACAATTTGATGATTCCCTATGATGCAACGATACTAAATCACGTTCTGGCGCAAGAATTGATAAAGTTTATTGCCGTGAGCGATGCGAAAGGAATGAAATAATCATGAGAAAATTTCAGAATAGTAAAATAGCTATATGGTTGGTCGCATTGGTATTCATCTTTTCAATGATCCCAATGCAAAAGGTTCAAGCTACTGTCTTAGATACTGGAAAAGGTCCAGTTGTAATTTATGAAGCCTATGGCGGAGGTGGAAACACAGGAGCCATATATAAGAATGACTATATCGTCTTGAAAAATATTTCCACTGATGAAGTAGACTTGAATGGCTGGTCAATCCAATATGCCTCAGCTACAGGAGTTTTTAACAATACCTTTGTACTTATTGGGAAGATTAAGCCTGGTGAATATTATGTAATTGAATGTGCAGCTGGAGCTAATACAGCGCTACCAGCGGTACCTGAACCAGATGCAATAACGACTATTTCCATGTCTGGTGCAAATTTTAAACTCGCACTTTGTAAAGATTTGACAAAAATAGCTATTGCCAATATGCCAGACAATTTTTTAGAAACCTATCCTAATGTTGTGGATTATCTTGGTGTAGGCCCAACTGCTAGCGCATTTTTGGGAACTGCAGCTGCACCAATAATAAGTAATTCAACCTCAATTATCAGGGCATCAATACCTAACCCTTACACAGGATATAATAGTGTTGATTTTGTTACCCATACTCCTGATCTCACTTATTTAAACGGTCCAGTCATCGATATTGATAAGCCAATCATCAAGCTTTCTGAATTCATACCAGCAAAGTCATTAATTGATTATCTCGTTTCTGTCGATGTAACGGATAACGTTGGAGTAAAAACAGTTACAATGACTTATACTGTTGCAGAAGTAGAATCAGCTTCGCTAACTCTCATTAAGGATGATATAACCGGAACGTACAAGACAACTATCCCAGGAAACATGGTTACCACGGATAAGTTGACACTTAAGTTTACCGCAGAAGATGTCAATGGCAACGTAAGTACAGCTATAGCTGACGTTCTTGTAGAGAACAAGCCACAAGTTCTTACTGTATTGCCAGAAGCAAATAGTTCAACGAATGCAGAAAAAATGCCTGAATTCAGAATTGCTTTTGAAAATGCAGGCTCAAATCCTAAAGTTGAGCTGACGCTTAATGGCGGAACGCCATTCCTCATGACGGTTAATGGAAATATAGCAACCTATAAACCTACGGCTGCTATGATAGACGGTAAAGTGAATGCAAAAGTGTTGATCACAAGAGAAGATGGCATTCAATCTGATGCTTATGAATGGACATTTACTGTTGGAGAACCAACATATAAGTTCTATTTTGGACAGTTGCATGCGCATACAAATTATTCTGATGGTTCGGGAACACCAGAACAAGCATTGGCATATGCTGAAAAAGTGGAAAATTTGGATTTCTTAGCGTTGACAGATCATAGTAACTATTTTGATAGTACAATAAATCTCGCTTCATTCGATAATCCAAATTCAGGGCTAATGTCAGGCGTTAAACCTGAAATGAGCAAATGGGCTTATTATAAGAGCATCTTTGATGATTATACCACCGAGGATTTCCTTGCCATCTATGGCTATGAAATGACATGGAGCGGCGGACCTGGGCACATTAATACGTTTAATTCCAATGGAATTGTAAGCCGGAATAATCCTGCATTAAATGCAAAAAATGGTGTTGGACTCAAAGCATATTATGAACTTCTTAAAACACAGACAAGTGCTTTTTCTCAGTTCAATCATCCAGGGTCAACATTTGGAACATTCGATGATTTTGGTTATCTCGATCCGGCGATCGATAATGAAATCAATTTAATTGAGGTTGGAAATGGTGAAGGTCCTGTTGGAGCTTCCGGCTATTTCCCAAGTTACGAATACTATACACAAGCTTTAGATAAAGGTTGGCATCTTGCGCCATCCAATGGTCAGGATAACCATAAAGGCAATTGGGGTTCTGCAAATACAACAAGAACAGTTGTATTAGCTGACTCTTTGACAACTGAATCTTTGACAGAAGCCATTGAGAACATGATGGTTTACTCAACTGAAGATAATAATTTTGAGATTGAGTATACCGTAAATAACTCTCCAATGGGGAGTACTTTAAAAAATGCCCCTATGGATATTAACTTAGCGGTTACTTTAAATGATCCTGACTCTGCGGATGTTATTGGTAAGGTAAGTGTCATCGTAAATGGTGGAATCGTCGCTTATACAAAGACACTTAACGTAAATTCAGGTAAGGTTGAAGTTACAATACCGAATAATTATTCCTATTACTACATCATGGTAGAACAAGCTGATGGAGATATCGCTGTAACTGCACCAGTTTGGACAAAAGAGGTAACTCTTGTTGGTATTACAAGTATTACAAAGAATACTTCGATGGACATCGTTGGTGAAACTTCTATGTTCTCCACTAAAGTATACAATTTCGAAAATACTGACCTAGTATTGGACAAGATTGTATATTCTATAGATGGTGAAGTCGTAAAGACTGAAAGTCCTGCTTTGATTACAGTTGCAAAAGATACGGAGAAAAATATAACCTATGATTTTATTCCAACAAAGGTTGGAAAACAGACTTTGACGGTTAATATTGAAGCAACTCTCGGTGGGGTCAAGATGGCATTTACGAAGTCTATCATTCTCAATGTTTATGACAATTCGAGTGTTGTGGATATTCTCATCGATGCTGCTCACGACAATTTCTATATTGCGGGAGATTATAAGGATAATGATGCTTACTTCACAAGTATTGCTGGGGGAAAAGGGGCGAGAGTAAAAAGAATCACAACGCCTATTACGGCTGCAATTCTTGAAGGAACAGAATTACTTGTTCTTACCGTACCCTATTTGGGATTCGGTAAGCTGGTAAATAACTATACCGCTGATGAAATCCTCGCGATTAAAGACTATGCCGACAAAGGCGGAAATATACTTTTGACTTCTAAGTCAGATCGTGGAAATCCACCGGATGAAACCATGAAGGCAGCAACAATATCAAATACGATTTTGACTGCAATTGGCGCTAAAGCCAGAATAGCCGATGGTATTGTTGTAGACAATGAAAAAAAATCCAATGAAGCATACAGATTAAAATTCAGTGATGCTGAAAACTATAATGAAGATTCCATTTTTGGAAAAGGAATCATTTCCGGAACAGATAAGACGTTTAGCTCTTATAATGCTGGACCTGTAATTGCGAATGGTGCAACTGAAGTTGTAAGGGGTTATGCCTCAACATGGGGTGCAAACTACACGAAGAACTTTACTGGATCTGCTTATGTTCCAGTATACGAAACTGACCAAGTTGTTGTAACAAAGGATGAAGTCAGTATTGTAACAGAAGAGATACTTCCGGGTGGAGGATTCTTGATTACAAGTGGTGTAACTTTCTTTTCAAACTTTGAAGTTACCGCTGAAATGTTAATAGAGGAATCTTCAAGAAATGCCAATTTCATGATTTTCTCTAACATTATTGATGAAATCAAGGGTGACCCTGTGATTACATCCATCAAGGATGTTCAAGCAGCAAAGGAAGGACTCCAATTTACAATAATGGGTACATTAACAAGCAATGCAAGTGGATTTGATCGTAGCACTGCGTTCTTTGATAGTGGATATATCCAAGATGAGACTGGGGGAATAAATATTTTCCCAATCGCTGGAAATTATCAAGCAGGACAAAAAGTAATGATCACTGGTCGAACATCATCTTATCAAGGCGAACGACAGCTAAATATTGATACAATTGAATATGTCGATGAAACAATCAATCCAATCGCACCGAAATTTATGTCTACTAAGGAAGTGGCTGAAAATCTAGGACTCCTCGTTCAAGTAGAGGGCATCGTTAAGGAAATCAATATTGACCTTAAAGTTGTGGAATCTATCATACTTGAGGATGCGAGTGGACAGTCTGTGCGAGTATTCATTGATGGATATATCGGAACTGAAGTAATGATGCCTGAAATCAAAGTTGGAGATACAGTGAATGCCATAGGATTATCTTCAATAGATCCTGAAGGCAACAGAATCAGAGTCAGAGACAGAAATGAGATAACACTTGTAGACAATCCTGAAATGGGCATAAGTGTTTTAAAATCAAAAATAGAAGTTGCAAAGAACACTTCTATAGCAGGAATGACTGAAGAAAGTATTAAGACTTTCGAAAAGGCGATAAAGTCAGCGATAATGATTTTAATGGACAAGGATGCAACAAAGACTGAAATAATTGAAACAATACTGGCACTTGAGCATTCAATCAATGGGTTGGTAGAATCCGAAGAATACTACACATTAGCGGATGAAGTAACAAATATAAGTGTAGTGGTTCCAATTAACGCTTTTGGTAATAAACCGCTTCTTGAAGTGAAAAAAATAGACTACCCAATTGATGGGTTTGAATCGAATGCCTATGAAATTTCATTTGTAATCGATGGAGTAAAGATT
>JBASOA010000011.1:0-39389 GCA_049657765.1 Clostridiaceae bacterium | reverse complement strand
CCCCCAACAACCGCCAGGAGAACGCCCATAAAAACATAGGCTAGCGCAATTTTCCAGTTGAAGATGCTGGCGAGTAAAAACACAGAAGCAAGGTCTACAAGGGGAGAAGAAATAAGAAATGAAAAACTCGTTCCAATCGGATGTCCAGAACTGGTGAATCCGATGAAAAGAGGGATTGAAGAACAGGAGCAAAAAGCCGTAACCGTTCCAAGGAGTGCAGCTAGAATATTTCCGCTTATTCCATTGAATCTACCGAGAATTTTTTTACTTCGCTCAGGAGGGAAGAAGCTTTGGATATAGCCAGTGATGAATATTAAAACTGAAAGCAGAATGAAGATTTTTAAGACATCATATATAAAAAATTGGATGCTGGCACCAAGACGCTCCTCTGTATTTAGTCCGAATACATTTTCAACCAAGTGGTTTACCAGGTTGTTTAACCACTCCATTTTTAAAACTTGATTATTAAGCCATTCAAAAATTTGCATTTATTTTACCTCCAAGGGATGTTTAATCCTCATATTCTCATATTTGAATATGTTAATATGAAAATACGTATTAGTCAAAACTTTGTCAATAGCTTGAAGTTTTAATTTTTTGTGAATCCCACTATTTTTAGTAGTGAGTTTAAGATCATTCCTCAAAAATTGGGTGGGCCTTTCTTACTGGCGTAAAGGGATGAGATGACAAATTAAGTTAAACAGGAAGGAAAGGATTTTGTTCCAAATTAATAAGGCAACTCAGGCTTGAATCGATAAATTCGATAAAGCCTTGAGTTGCCTTGTTTCTGCATATAGTAGTGTTATTTGTAGATGTCTTTTGAAAGCTCCCAAAGGTACATGGAGGCGAGGGTTCCATGGGGAGAATAACGCCTGCGGTATTTTTCAAATCTTTCCTTGGTGATTTCCTTATGGCCATAGAGGTTGATCATGCCCCGCTTGATGGCGAGATCTCCAAAGCTTAGGATATCCTTTCGACCCATAGAGAAGATCATGAGCATTTCAGCAGTCCAGAGTCCGATCCCATCAAGGGAAACAAGGGTTTTACAGACCTCATCATCATTCATCTCCCACAATTTGTGGATATCGAGTTCTCCACTGTGGACCTTTTCAGCAGCCTTATGGATGTAGATTGCTTTTCTTGTGCTGATACCAAGGCTTTGAATTTCCTCAACGCTCGCCTTGAAAATATTCTCAGGTGTGATTGCTGTAAAGTGATTGAGGAATCTTTTCCACACCGTATCCTGCGCTTTCATTGAAATTTGCTGACCGACGATGTTATTCACTAGACTCTCGAAAAGGTTTGGATTAATCTCTCTTTTGATCTCTCCAATTTCAGTAATGGCTTTCGCCAGTTTCTTATCTTTTTTCATGAGGCTTTCCAGTTCATCTGCGCTAAACGAATAATTTTCCATGAATCCTCCAAGGTATTCTTTTACGAATACAAATCACTAACTTTCTTTTATTATATCAGAATGTCTCTTTTCTTGAATACTGTCATGGCTATGCCAAGGAAGGCAAGACATGAAACTAGTAGAACAATGATGGAGAGGGAATAGGTAAAGTTTAGATTGTGCGTTTCCATGATGACATTACCGGAGAGGATTCCATCAATATTCGTATGATGAAGGAAAATATAGGCACTTACTTGTCTATAAGTTGTTGAGAGGGTATAGAGGATATTTGTGCCTAAAAGTGTCGCAATAAGGACAGTGAAGGAAATCACTGTGGATTTCGTGACCACAGAAATCATCGTAACGAAGGCAACCATGGTTGCAATGAGAAGGACTTCGAGGAAAAGTCCGCGAAGAAGATATTCTCCCTGTCCGATGAAGTTTCCCGTTCCCTTGATTTGAAGAAAATTCATTTCTCCGTTTTGGAGGATTGCTTCAAATTTCTGTCCAATGAAGAGGGGGAGATTAACACTTCCAAAACCCTTAACGATACCAACGCCTAGGGCAAATAACACCTGGAAGCCCAGAATGAGTCCAGTGGATGCGGCTACGGTAACAAGGTATTTGCTGAGAAGCACTTTAATTCGTGTTACAGGCTGAATCAGAAGGAATTTCAGAGTGCCTGGGTTATATTCTCCACTCATGACGTCACCTGAAAACAAGATGAGGCCGAAAGCCAGGAATCCAGACATGATTACGGTAATGCTTAGTTTGAGGTAATTGAATCCTGTATTTAAATTTTCTTCATTAATGGGGATATTGTTTTCCAGATGAACCTCAAGTTTTTGGATTTGTTGTTCCAATTGGATTTTAAATTGCTGATCGTCAGTCGCAATAAGCTGCTCCTTTAGATCGACAAGTTGTTCGTTGGCATCAGTAACCCAGTCGTAAGTTTTATTGCTTTCGAGAAGTGCCTTAGCCGCAGCTAAATCAGTTTCAAGGGAAGTCATGTAGGAGGCATTGTTATCAAGTTCTCTTTTTTTGTCTGCTTCTGTCATCTCGGTATTCTTCTTGATGTATTCGAGGTACTCCGCCTGATAGCCAATTTCTCTTTCGATATTTTCTATCTTATAGGCTGGGTCGATGCTTTGGAGGTATGATTCTTCGCTCTTTTGTGCAATCACGGCAATGACTACAGAAAGGGCAACGAAGAGGAGAAGGATGATATAGGTCTTTTTCTTGGCAAATATTTTGATGAGTTCATTTTTTACGAGTCCTAAAAACATTATTGGATTCCTCCCTTGATGACTTCAAGATATCTTTCTTCGAGTTCCTTCATGTGTCTTGCAAAGGAGAATACAGGAATTCCCGCAAGAATAAGTGTCTTAAGCAAGAGGTCAGGGCGATTTCCTTCAAGTTCCAGGAAGTAATAATTCGTGTCCTCTTTTACAGATTTGATGTCCCCATTTTCTTTGAGGAGCTTCGTAGTTTCTTCCGTGACAGGAGTCTCCAAGATAAAATGAAGGGAGTTTTTGATCTTCTCCAGACTTTCGATGGCGGTAATCTTTCCGCCTTCAATGAAGGCCACCGTATCACATAGCTGCTGGATTTCTCCAAGGATATGGGAAGAAACGAACACTGCCATTCCTTTTTCCTTGGCCAGCTTTTTAAGAATGGCTCTAAACTCGATGATTCCATTCGGATCAAGGCCATTGGTCGGTTCATCGAGGATCAGGAGCTTGGGATCTGAAAGGAGTGCTGCAGCAAGTCCGAGCCTTTGCTTCATGCCCAGGGAATACTTACTCATCTTGTCTTTGATCCGGCCTTCGAGCCCCAGTAAACGAATCACTTCATCGATCTTTGATTGTGGAATATTTCTGATTCTGGCAATTTGTCTTAGATTTTCGAGCCCTGAAAGGTAACTGTAGAGTTCAGGGTTTTCAACCACTGCACCGATATTTTTTAGTGTCTTTTCCCGGTTTGTCTTAATGTCGTTGCCTAATATTTTAATGCTTCCACTATCCATGGAGATCAGATCGACCATCATTCGTATGGTGGTGGTTTTTCCGGCACCGTTGGGTCCGAGGAATCCAAATATTTCTCCCTCACGGATGTAGAAGGAAATGTCTTTTATGATTTCTTTATTACCAATTCGTTTATGGAGATGGGATACTTCCAAAACTTTTTCCATAATTCACCTCATGCTTTATTTTTTTAAATTTCTATATTATTCTAAAATAGATATATTATAATTAGATTAATATTTAGTAAAAATAAACTGATAGCTTTTTGAATAATATCATATAGGTTTGAAACACGCTTAAGTTATCCATCTTCCTCCATTGAATGAGGCGGAGGCAAAAGTGAGCGTGTAAAATGATATTTCCATTACTTGTATAAAATAAGGAGACGGGGTAAATAAAGGTATTTTGGAAACTACAAGGAATATTACCTGTAGAGAAGGGGAAATACTTTTGGAGGGGAGTGTTAAAGATGAAGATTGAACCTAAAATCGGTAAAGAACACTATAAACTGATGAGTGAAGAAACCTGGCCAGATTTTGAAGCGATGTTTGAAAAACACAGAGGCGTTAGTGGTGGCTGCTGGTGTACTTTTCATCAATGCTCTTCATCTCAGTTTCAAAAGATGCAAAAAGAGGAAAGAAGAGATTTTCATCGGCAAAGGGTATTTGGTGGCACTTCAACGGGTGTAATCTACTATGAGGATGACCTTCCCGTTGCCTGGTGTGAGTTTGGGAAGGCTAATCTATTCGAACAAATTAATCGAAACCGAGCCTATGGGAAGCTGGCGCTTCCTCTAAAAGAAAAACCAGACTGGAGAATCTGCTGTATTTTTACCGATAAGGATCATAGGAAAGAAGGCCTTTCCAAAAAGGTCCTGTCCGCAGCCTTAACACTCATTGAAGAAATGGGTGGGGGAAAGGTAGAAGCTTTTCCTTTGGACATTCCTGGTATTGATAGGCCACAATACACGGGGTCAGTGAAGATGTATTTGGATGAGGGATTTACAATGGTTTCGCCAATTGGAAAGAACCACCTGCTCATGGAAAAATACATCTCAAAGACTTCCATGGCGTCAAAAACTAAAGAGTAACCCAAACATAACTAGAACGATCAGACATTAGGGGGAAAACATGAAAGATATTTTCTATACAAAGAAAGACAAACGGATGAGCGTCCTTCAAGTGCTTCTCATTCTCATCATCTGCCTCATCATGTATGGTGTGGATGTTTACCTGAATTTAGGTTATTTCAGGCGTTCAATCATCAAAGTGTCCTTATTCATCCTGGTACCCTTTGTATTCTCCATGCTTAATCCGGGCTTCAGCCTTTTTAGCGTATTGAAAAAAGGGAAAGTGGATAAAAGTCTACTGAAATCCATCATCCTTGGAATTTTGGTTTATGTGTTCCTTCTCCTCCTTTATGTGGTCATCAAGGGCTTCATTGACCTTGATTCTATCGAGGGAGCCTTAAAGGCCAACATGAATGTAGATAAATCGAACTTTGTGTTTGTTGCCTTATACATCTCTTTCTTCAACTCATTCCTGGAAGAATTTTTCTTTAGGGGATTTGGAAGCCTCAAACTGAGGGATCACAAGGGGAAGCTATTTGCCTACGTGATGAGCAGTGCTTTTTTCGCCCTGTATCATTTATCCATGGTACGGGGATGGACAAGTCCGCTCATCATTGTCCTTGGCATTATCGGTCTATTCCTTTCCGGAATCTTCTTTAATCTCATCAATGAGCGGAATGGCAACATCTACAATTCCTACATGGTTCATATGTTTGCGAATTTCGCCATCAACACCATCGGATTTCAGATGTTTGGACTCATCAATCTGCCGTTTTTAGGATAGACGCTGCACTATGTTAAGGAGGATATCATCATGGAACTAAGCGAACTGATTCTTCTACTAAAGAATCATGGGAATGAAGAAAATAAAAAATGGATGGAGAATTACATGAGAAATCAGTTTTCCTTCCTTGGGATAAAGACGCCAGAGAGAAGAGAACTGGTCAAAGAATATTTAAAAGGACTGAAAGTGCTTTCTATGGAAGATATTGTTACGCTCTACAACAAACCGGAGAGGGAATACAAATATGTGGCCATCGGAATCCTGACAAAATTTCAGAAAGATCTCTCCATTCAAGACTTTGATCAGATTAAGGAACTGAGTCTTATCGACCCGTGGTGGGATACGATAGACTCCATTGGGCCTTTAATCTATGGTCCAATGGCACTAAGAGACAAAGAGGTTAAAGAAAGGCTCAGAGGGCTCATTTATGAGGATAGCATCTGGTTAAGACGGATCAGCATTCTCTTCCAGCTGAAGTACAAAGACAAGATGGATGAGGAGTTTTTAGCAGAAGCAATTCTCTCCAATGCAGATACCCGTGAGTTTTTCATCGATAAGGCCATTGGGTGGGTTCTTCGTGAATATTCAAAGACCAATCCGGGTTTTGTCCGGGAATTTATTGGTCGGCATAAACTTAGTCCTTTAAGTGTAAAAGAGGGTAGTAAGTATATAGATGTGGTAAAATAAGAGTGAATAGTTGGAACATAAGGTTCTATCAAAGTGAAAGCGGTGGTGTTTATTATGGCAGTTATAAAAATGAGAGAAGTCAGCGTACAAAAAGGAATCAACGATGTTTTTAACCGTATTGAAAGTTTCTTCAGAAAAATGCAGGCAGTTATTGTTACCTCGAGCGAACTTCAAGAAGATAGCGGGAATATTGTCATTACCTTTAACAGGACGCTCAAGTCCAACGGAGAAGTGATGACCATCAATTTAACAAAAGTTGAGGAGAATCTGACGGAGATTTTTATCCAATCCGAATCGACAGTAAAAAAGACGGTAACGGACTGGGGGAAGAATGAGCAGAACATCAGATATATCCTTGATCTGTTTGGTTTGGAGGCCAAAAAATGAAAAGAAGAGATTACCATTTAAGAGATAGAAGCGAAGTGGAGAAAGAACTCACGGAACTTCAAAAAAAGGTTACTCAGGAAGGGGTAACCGAGATGCCTTTCAAGAATGCCTATTTCGACAACGAGCAGGAAGGGATTTATGTTGACCTGTATACCGGAGAACCTCTTTTCTCAAGCACGGATCAATATGATGCAGGCTGTGGCTGGCCAAGTTTTACGAAGCCTATCGAGAAGAAAAGTCTGAAAGAAAAAGCGGATTTCACCTTCGGGATGCATAGGGTCGAAGTGAAATCTAAAGCTTCAGATTCTCATCTTGGACATGTCTTCGATGATGGTCCAAAGGACAAGGGCGGATTAAGGTATTGCATGAATTCAGCAGCTATGCAGTTCATTCCGAAAGATAAGATGAAAGAGGAAGGGTATGAAGAGTATCTAACCCTTTTTGAGAAGTAAGGCAGGCAGCTAAATTTAGATAATCAGAGGATGTGTTTAAATGAAGAATATTCTCATCGTAGAAGATGAAAGAAAACTAGCGAGGTTTATGGAGCTTGAGCTCGAACATGAAGGTTACAATGTAGATATTGTCTCGGACGGACAGACGGCGCTCATGAACCTCATGAACAATCATTATGATGTCATGCTCCTCGATCTGATGATTCCCATTGTCGATGGCATTGAGGTGACCAAAAGGGCAAGGACCTTTACTGATGTTCCGATTATTATGATTACCGCAAGAGATGGGCTGCAAGACAAGGTCAAGGGTCTTGATATCGGCGCTGATGATTACATGACAAAGCCTTTTGAGATGGAAGAATTACTTGCAAGGCTAAGGGTTTTATTCAGGAAGAAGGAAAATACCGTTGTGGAAGAAAAGCAGCTCAAATTTAAAGGACTCAGCCTGAATCGTGAAACCTATGAAGTGTATCGGGATGGCATGCTTAAGGAGCTGACAAAGAAGGAGTTTGATCTTCTCGCTTATCTTCTTGAAAATCAGGGAATTGTCCTAACCAGAGAAAAGATTCTTAATAACGTATGGGGATTTGATTTCGAAGGCGAAACGAATGTCGTTGACGTGTATATCAGATTCTTAAGAAGCAAACTTGACGACGGATATGAGGATAAGCTCATCCATACAGTCAGGGGAGCCGGCTATATCATAAAGTAGGGTAGAAAATGAAAAGACTGAAGCTATCCACTAAGATCACTTGGAAATATGCTTTGATTTTTACGGCAATCCTTCTGATTATTAATTTTGCTGTATACTTGTCTACACTCTTCTACAACCGCTTAAATGCAAGTAATGAGGTGCAGCTCATTTTGAGTGATATCTCACAGAAGATTACAGCGGGAGAAAATGTTACGGAAGAATCCTTAAGAGGCTCAGGGGTTGTCTTTCCACTTTATGTGGAGGTAAGTAGCACTGGGTCGAAGGTGACTTCTTTAGATAATTTCTCCCTGTCTTCCGTGGCGGGGAAATATGTGCTTGAAAAACATTATGACAAAGGTGATGAGGTTTCAAAGAATCTCATTTCCACTTCTGAGAAGGTCGCTGGCCCAAGTGAAGTCTATACCGTAACTGTAGTTAAGGACTTGTCGGTATTTACCTTTATCAATTCGGTCACTCTGGTGACCCTTATTATTGCTTCTCTCCTCGGTGTTTTTGTGAGTTATATTGTGGGGTATTTTATCTCGAAACAGAGCTTTTCCCCGATACTTGATATGACGAAGTCCGCTGCGGCCATAGGTCCTGGCAATATCCATGACAGAATTATTGGTCCACCGGTTCAAGATGAATTAAAGGAGCTGTCTGAAACCTTCAACGGACTTTTGGACAGGCTTGATGATGCGTATTCCAAGCAGGCCAAATTTGTTTCTGATGCTTCTCATGAACTTAGAACACCGTTAACGGTGATCAAGGGATACAATGATCTTTTGATGCGTTGGGGTAAAGATGATCCCGAAATCCTCAATGAAGCCATTGGAGCGATCAGATCTGAAACGGATAATATGAGCATGCTAGTGGAAAATCTTCTATTTATCGCTAAAGGCGAAAATAAGAAAATGCAGCTTATTAGGAAAGTGTTTAACATTCACGAACTACTGGAAGAAATTTCCAAAGACTCCAGCTTAAGCGTTGCTGATCGGAAATTTCCTGTTCTAGGGGATAACTTTGAAGTCTTCCAAGATAGGAGAATGATCAAGCAGCTGGTGAGAATCTTTATCGAAAATAGCGTGAAATTCACCAGGGAAGGTTCTTCGATTTCCCTGGAAGCCAAGAAAATGGATGGTTTCTACACGTTGATCGTGAGTGATGATGGAGAGGGAATTCCACAAGAGGATATTGACAAGATTTTCGAGAGGTTCTATGTGGCAGATAAAGCCAGAACCAAGGATAAGGCAGGTTCAGGACTTGGTCTTTCTATTGCAAAATGGATTGTTGAAACCCATCATGGAGAAATTAAAGTTGAAAGTTCTCTAGGAAAGGGAACTAAAATGATTGTAACTTTTCCTTTAGATGAAGAAAATATCGAGGGCGTATAAGCTATCGTTAAAAGGAACATAAAATCTAGAAGTGATAAACTCGAGCGGTAACAAAAAAGCAAACCTCTTTTAATTCCTGTTGTCTCAGGGAATAAAAGAGGTTTTTGAGTTGAATTATTTTTTTATTTGCTTTGATGCGCTTTGTTTTTTATTGCGAATACTAGATCTTCTTAAAGTCCATTTATAGCTTACATCCTTACCTAAGCTAAGAATCATTTTCCAAAATACCTGAAGAACAAATCCGGCGATGATGGAAACAAGGATACCCATGTAGAATCTGTAGAATGGATCGACTGCATTGGTATCATAAATGTAGTTATTCCATCTTTGCAGGAAGAAAAATACCTGGGAGATGATAATTCCTATGGTCATGGTTCTTGCGATAATCGGAAGTTTCATGAAGAACAGGACCATAATGATCAGTCCTAATGCACCATAAAGAAAAAGATAAGAGCCGAACATATTGGGGATACCTTTAATGTTTAAAAAATCCAACGGATCCCAATTATAGATATAAACTTCGCCAATGGCGTGTGCAATGAAAAAAAGTATCATAGGGATTAAACGGGAGATAAAGGCTTGAATAAACCAAATGCCTTTCCAGAAATATTTCATATTTGCCTCCAAAATGATGTCTTATTGATATTAATTGGCAGGTGTCATCTTCATGTATCGATTGCCTGATGGCCTTAAAGCTTAGGCTCGATGTCCTTAAGGAATGTACTTTATCCCTGCACTATTCAAATTGTAACACTCTAGAAAAGTATAGACAAGAATCTTTGGGATTACCATTGGAAAAGATTGAAAAAAACCTTAATTATTTTATGATTTTAAAGAATTAAGAGAGATTAGTTTTCAATGGTTCACTCAAAAGAAGTGGTTTAAGACAATCATAGAACAATTTCGCTCCTCATAACTTGTTGAAAAATGAAATGACAATCAGCATAAACATCAGTCCGTGATTCCAAGATCATGCATTTGTTCCTAAACGAAGATGATCTATAATAATAAGAAATAAGTGATTCTATTTTAGTGCAGATGAACTATATTTGAGGAGGATAAAATGAAACAGCTGAATAAATTAAAAGTTGGAGACGCTATTGGTATTTTTTCACCATCTTCACCGATTACCTTTTCAAGTCCGAAACGATTTGAGCGTGCAAAGAAATACTTGAGTGAAAAAGGGTTTCGGATCATTGAAGGGAAGCTTACGGGGAAACATGATTTTTACCGCTCTGGAAGTATTAAGGAACGCGCAGATGAACTCAATGAATTAATTCGGAATCCAGAGGTAAAATGCATCATGTCTACCATTGGGGGAATGAATTCTAATTCCATTCTTCCCTATATCGACTATGAGGCATTAAAGAGAAATCCCAAAATAATCATCGGTTATTCTGACATCACCGCAATCTTGCTTGCAATCTATGCACAAACAGGATTAAGCACTTATTATGGACCGGCAATGGTGGCTTCATTTGGCGAGTTCCCCCCATTTGTTGATCAGACCTATGCGTATTTCAAGGAAATGATTATGGATGAGACTAAAACCCCCCATGTCTATGAAATCCCTGAATATTGGACAGAGGAGTATCTCAAGTGGGAAACTCAAGAGAGAAGCAAGGTAGGAAGAAGGAATGAATGGATCACCGTTTTTGAAGGGGTCGTCAGAGGCAGAGTGATGGGTGGAAACTTAAATACGATCCAAGGAATATGGGGTAGCAAGTACATGCCAGAAATTAAGGATGGAGACATTCTTTTCATTGAAGATAGTCTAAAGGACATCGCAACCATCGAAAGAAGTTTTGCTTTCTTGAAGGTAAATGGTGTCTTTTCCAAGATTTCCGGGATAATTCTTGGAAAACATGAACTTTTTGACGATTCAAAAACGGGAAGAAAACCTTACGAAGTGCTACTTGAGGTACTCGGAGAAACGAAGCTGCCCATTATTGCAGATTTTGACTGCTGTCATACCCATCCGATGCTTACTTTGCCGATAGGCTGTGAGATTGAGCTCAATGCAACAGAAAGGAAGGTAACCATTATAGAGGACTGGGATTAGTCACAGTTCGTTCATTGCGGGATAAAATAGAGGATTCACATTTTTTTAGGATAACCCAATGTTGTATTAATCTCCTCTCTAAGGAAGAATTCGCAAAAATTAACAAAATATAATACCCGAAGTTAACGTTTTCACAATATTTAGCCTCAATACAGCTTAAGCATTGTAGAAAAATTCAAAATATTATATAATTTGTATAGGATCCGAGTCATATCTATAGGGGATATGACCAATGGGTATTAACCGCTAAATTAATGCCTCCCGTATTTGGAAAGGATTCCTTGTTGCTGGTATTGTTATTATCTAACAATGCACGCTCTTGGAATGCGTGCGCCAATTTAAGGAGGTCGGTATTCATGACAACAGCTTACAATGGAAAACTCGCAAGAATTAATCTTTCCACTGGAGAGATTAAGACAGAAGTTCTTGACCTTGACCTGGCAAAAAAGTATATCGGGGGAAGAGGACTGGGAACAAAGATTCTTTATGATGAAGGTATCGCAACGGTTGAGCCTTTATCTGAACAGAATAAAATTGTTTTCGCCACAGGGGCAATTGCAGGGACAAATTCACCTACATCAGGCCGTTATATGGTCGTCACAAAGTCTCCACTCAACAATATGATTGCAAGTTCAAACTCCGGTGGAAAATGGGGCGCAAAGCTCAAATATGCCGGATGGGATGCTTTAATTGTTGAAGGAAAATCTGAAAAGCCAGTTTACCTTAATATTGAAGATGAAAAAATTGAAATCCTTTCGGCGGAGCCATTTGTCGGTATGCTTAGTGAGTCATTGGATGACTTGCTCAAGGAAATGCACCCGAAGTGTTCTGTGCTGAACATCGGACCAGCAGGTGAGAATCAGTCTCTAATTGCTGCAGTGATCAATGACAAAGACCGCGCTGCAGGAAGAAGCGGCGTAGGTGCTGTGATGGGTTCAAAGAATCTGAAAGCCATTTCTGTCAGTTCCACAAAGAACGTGATGGAACCTTTCGATGCGGCAAAGCTGAAAGAAACGACAGCGGAATGCATCAAAAAAATCAGAGAAAATGGCGTTACAAGTACGGGACTTCCTACCTATGGCACTGCAGTACTTGTCAATATCATCAACAATACCGGATCATTCCCCGTAAATAACTGGCAAGGTTCCTATTTTGAAAAGGCTGATGATATTTCTGGCGAGACCCTTAAAGAAAATTATTTAGAGAAGACGAGTTATTGTCATCGATGCCCAATCGGTTGCGGCCGCGTGATCAGCATAAATGGCAAGGAAACCGGAGGCCCAGAATATGAACCACTATGGGCATATGGAAGCAACTGCGGAATCAGTGATCTCCCTACAATCAATATGGCAAATTATCTGTGCAATGAATATGGGCTAGATGCGATATCTACCCCTTGTACTATAGCTGCGGCTATGGAACTTTATCAAAAAGGGTATATTAAAGAAGAAGAGTGCGATGGAATTCCTTTAGTATGGGGTAGTTCTGAAGCGGTAATCGAGTGGACCAGGAGAATGGGTGAAGGTCAGGGAACATTAGCCAAATTGATGGCAGACGGATCTCATCGTCTATGTGAACACTATGGCCATCCTGAATTTTCAATGAGTGTTAAAAAGTTGGAGATGCCTGCATATGATGGGCGTGGTATTCAAGGCATTGGCCTTGGTTATGCGACGAGCAACCGTGGTGCCTGCCATGTGCGTGCGTATACCATTTCTCCGGAAATACTCGGAATGCCTGTAGCGTTGGATCGTACTGCAACCGAAGGAAAAGCATTTTGGACCAAGACTTTTCAAGACTTGACCGCTGTTATCGACTCGATGGGGTTATGTTTGTTCACGTCGTTTGCATTAGGTGCGCCTGATTATGCAAATCTACTTAATGCAGGTACAGGGACGACATATACACCAGAAGAGTTGCTTGTTGTAGGAGAGCGAATCTACAATTTAGAGCGTTTGTTCAACAAGGAAGCTGGGATGAAATCAGAGGATGACAGGCTGCCGAAACGTCTAACTGAGGAGCCTATCGTAGACGGACCTTCCAAAGGCATGGTGAGTAAGTTAAGCATCACTTTGCCTGAATACTATGAGGCTCGTGGATGGGAAAATGCATTCCCAACACAGGATACTTTGGTAAGACTGGGTCTGGACTAACAAGATTTTAGGAACAAGTAAATAAGGTCTTTGCTCAAAAAATAATATAAGTAGTCTTTGATATATCCTGACAGGTCGTAGATCTCCGAAGATAAGGAGGTCTAGGTTCCTGTCAGGATATTTTTTTAGAAGATAAGTCATTAATCAAGACAGGGGGGACAAAATCATGATTGAAGTAAGACTGTTTGCCACCTTCAGGGAAGGCAGGGAAAAGATACTGTATCTAGATTCAAATCAATTTAAAATCGCTGGAGAAGTGTTGGACTTCGTTAATATTCCTCATGAACAGGTGGCCATCTACCTGATTAACGGACGTCACTCAAAAGTTAGCGACAGTATCAAGGACGGAGATATTCTAGCCATCTTTCCACCAGTCGGAGGAGGATGAGATGCGATATGAGCGCCAGAGGATGATGCAGGGAATAGGAGACAAAGGACAGGAAAAGCTCAGCCAGGCGACGGTAGTCGTTGTCGGTTGTGGAGGTCTCGGAAGTCCTGCACTGACGTACTTGGCCAGTGCAGGGATAGGCAAACTCATCATCATCGATTGTGATGAAGTAAGTGAAACAAACCTAAATCGTCAGTTTCTCCATGGCACAAAAGATATCGGAAGACCCAAGGTAGTTTCTGCAAAAGAGCGGCTTTTGGATTTGAATGACCAAATCGAAGTCGTGGGCATCCAAGAAAAATTAACCGCAGAAAATACTGAAAGGATCATTAGCGGCGCAGATGTTGTGCTTGATTGTGTGGATAATATCAATACCCGGATACTCCTCGGCAGAGAATGTCTTAAAGAAAATATTCCTCTGGTAGAAGCCGGAGTACAGGGATTTTATGGCTGGATTATGAGCATAAGACGAGAATCCGCTTGCCTTGAATGCATGGGCTATGAACATATGGTGATTAAAACGCCAGTTCCGATTATTGGGACAACCGCAGGAGTCATTGGAACATTGCAGGCAAATGAATGCATGAAGATCATTCTCGGAATGGACAGCACGCTCTTTGGGACGATGCTCCAGTATGATGGAATCAATTGCACCATCGATCGCATCGAACTTGAAATCAGTGATTCCTGTAAGGCTCATCAGGGCTTAGGTTAATGTAATAAATAGAAAGTGATAATAACAGTTTATTTACCTAAAAAAGACAGTCAGAATGGGGGATATCATGATGATCGACGCACAAGGAAGAACAATCGACTATGTCCGAATATCCGTTACAGATCGCTGTAACTTGAGATGTATTTACTGCATGCCGGAAAAAGGGATTCCTATGGCAAGCCATGAAGACCTTCTTACGTTTGAAGAGATTGAAAGACTCTGCAGGATATTAGCAGATTTAGGCATTAGAAAAGTAAAACTTACGGGAGGAGAACCGCTCGTTAGAAAGGATTTTGTGGAACTGGTCAGGAAGATTAAGGCTATTGAGGGCATTGAAAAGGTGACGCTGACGACCAATGGTGTGCTCCTTGAAGCCCAAATGGATGAACTTGCAGCTGCTGGAATCAATGGAGTAAATATCAGCCTCGATACCTTGAATCGAAGAAAATTCGAGGAGATTACTAGGAGAGATTCGTTCAACGAGGTTTATCGGGGGATCCAAAAGGCACTGACTTATCCTGAAATCTCGCTGAAACTCAATTGTCTGCCTTTGGGACTCGAAGGACAGAATCTTGAAGAAATCGCAGAATTGGCCAAGGACAATAAAGTTCATATCCGTTTCATTGAAGTGATGCCAATCGGACAAGGAAAGAAGTATCAATTCTTAAGTGAAATGCAAATCATTGAAAGGCTCCAGAAGAAATTCGGGATAATGGTGCCTTTCGAAGAAGCCCTTGGATTCGGCCCCGGACATTATTATTCGATTGAGGGATTCCAAGGAAAAGTCGGATTTATCAGCGCAATAAGTCATAAGTTCTGCGGGTCATGTAATCGTATACGCCTAACGGCGGAAGGATACCTGAAAAGCTGCCTTCAATACGATACAGGAAGGGATTTAAGAAAACTCTTGCGCTCTGGCGCAACGGACAGTGAAATCAAAGAGAACATCACTTTAGCCATAGAAGAGAAACCCGTTGGGCATATCTTCTTAAGTGATCATATTGAAGAGGAAGAGCATCACACCATGTCGCAAATTGGAGGTTAGAAGAGGATATGAATAGAGTAGCAATCATTACTGCAAGTGATTCCGGTTATATGGGGCAGAGGGAAGACCTTAGTGGGCCGGTGATTAGGGAGATTGTAGAAGCCAATGGTTATGAGGTGGTTCACTATACGATGCTTCCTGATGATGAGGCGATGCTTAGTGAAGAGATGAAGAGAATCGCGGATGGAAGCTTTGCTGAGCTCATAGTAACGACCGGCGGGACGGGTTTCTCCAAGAGAGACTGTATGCCCGAAGCGACCATCGCCATCACCGAGAGAAGTTTACCAGGAATTCCTGAAGCGATTCGTGCCTATAGCATGCAGTTCACGAAAAGAGCGATGCTGAGTCGGGCGGCTGCAGGAATACGAAAAAACACACTCATCGTCAATCTGCCAGGAAGTCCGAAAGCGGTAAGGGAAAGCCTTGAATTCATCATCGGCGAACTCGGGCATGGACTGGAAATTCTTTCAGGAGAAGCATCAAACTGTGCAAGAAAATAGAGGGGGAAGAAAAATGGGGAAAGTACTGGCTACAAACATCAGTGAGATTAAAGGGGTTCAAAAGAGGAATGTCCATAGCGTAACGCTCATCGAGGAGTTTGGAATAGAACATGATGCGCACGCGGGAAAATGGCATCGTCAGGTGAGCCTCTTATCTTATGACAAAATTGAAGCCTTTAAGGCAAAAGGGGCAATGGTCAAGGACGGAGATTTCGGTGAAAATCTTATTGTTCAGGGGTTTGATTTTAGAAAGCTTCCCCTAGGGACCAAGTTTGCCTGCAATGAGGTGATTTTAGAACTGACTCAGATTGGGAAAGAATGTCACAAGGGTTGTGAGATTTTTCAGTTGATGGGTGATTGCATCATGCCAAGAGAAGGGGTGTTCACAAGAGTTCTAAGGGGCGGAACCATAAGTGAAGGCGATGAGATGTCAATTTTGGAATAATGAGCAGGAAGTGGTTTTCAATTTTAAAATATGAATATAAATTGGGGGTACAAGATGAGAAAATCGATGGTAACCGCACTGACCCTTATGATGACTGCATCATTCTTTACGGGGTGTTCCAGCAAAATGGCAGCTAATCCAGAGACACCCGTTGAGACAATCACTGAAACAAGCGAGACTCCAGTAGTCCTTGATAAAGGCAAACTGATGATGGCGACAACTACGAGTACTGCGGATACGGGGCTACTCGATTATCTTGCACCACTTTTCAAGGAAGAGACAGGTTATACGTTGGAATGGACTGCTGTTGGCACAGGAGAAGCGCTGAAGATGGGAGAAGACGGACAGGTTGACATTGTACTTGTACATGCAAAGGCAAGCGAGGAAAAATTTGTTGCTGATGGTTTCGGTGTTGAAAGATTTGCTGTGATGTATAACGACTATGTTCTTGTTGGCCCTAAAGATGGCATCGCCCATACGGACGACATTAGTAAAGTCTTTACCCAGATTACTGAAGAAAAACTTCCGTTCATCAACAGAGGGGACGATTCAGGGACTGACAAGAAGGAAAAGAACATTTGGAAAGCGATCGGGATCGATCCAAAAGTAAATCCAAATTACATCGAATCCGGACAGGGAATGGGCGCGACACTGACGATGGCTGATGAAAAAAAGGCCTACTGTTTAAGCGATCGAGGAACCTACCTGAAACAGAAAAATGATGCGACACTAGGGTTAGAACTGGAAGTGATCTCAGAAGGTGCAAAAGATTTGTTGAATCAGTATGGTGTGATTGCCGTAAGTCCAGTGAAGTATCCTGAGGTCAACAATGATGGGGCGAATGCCTTTATCGAATGGGTTTGTTCCGAAAAAACACAGACAGCGATAGGTGAGTATGGCATTAAGGATTATGGACAGGCTTTATTCACGCCAAATGCAGGCAAATAAAAATTA
This sequence comes from Clostridiaceae bacterium, assembly GCA_049657765.1. Taxonomy (GTDB): domain Bacteria; phylum Bacillota; class Clostridia; order Clostridiales; family Clostridiaceae; genus Proteiniclasticum. The sequence goes on along the minus strand of JBASOA010000011.1, from coordinate 22,243 downwards.
TTTAAATGATGAAGGCTGACGAGGAGGACTGGAATGAATGAACTACTAGCAGGACTGGAGAGCTTTTTTGCAAATATTGGTGCGCTGGACGCGATAAAGGTGACCTTTATCATGGCCATCTCCTCGACGTTCATTTCGGCGGTTTTGGGCATCACCCTTGGCCTTTTGCTCGAGCGACATCATTTTTGGGGGAAGAAGATCATCATCCGAATAAACAGGACACTGATGGGGGTACCCCCGGTGGTCATTGGACTTTTGGTGTACCTTCTTTTGATGAGAAGAGGGCCGTTGGGCTCCCTTTCCTTGCTCTTTACCATAAGAGGCATGATTCTCGCCCAAACCCTGATTATTACACCCATTATTTCAGGTATGGTCTATGCCCATGCTGCACGCACGGCACCTTCGATCAGGCAGTTTGCAAGGACCATGGGTGCAAGCAAATGGCAGACTAGTCTCCTTCTTATTAAGGAAATGAAGCATGAGATCTACTTTGCCATTGTTACAGGTTTTGGGCGATCGATAAGTGAAGTCGGGGCTGTGATGCTTGTCGGGGGAAATATCAAAGGCAACACAAGAACGATGACTACAGCGATTTCGCTCTTAAAGAGTCAGGGAATCTTTACTGAAGGCGTGACGCTTGGGATTATCCTCCTCATTATGGCCTTTATCCTCCAATGGATGGCTGATTACTTTCGAAAGGAGGAGACAATCGATGAGAATTACTGATTTGGAAAAGAAGATCGGTGACTTTACGCTTCGGATTTCGAGTCTTAACCTTGAGGAAGGTGCTATCCATGGCTTTGTCGGAGGAAACGGCTGTGGAAAGACCACACTCGCTAAGCTCATCATGGGAATCCTGCCTAAGGATAGCGGGCTAATTGATTGTGGAGATTTGATGGTTACAGACATGACGATGACTTCTCAAAGGCCTTATCTTCTGCACACCTCAGTCTATGAAAATATCGTCTACCCTCTTCGAATCAGGAAAAGAAAAATTGATGAGAAAGAGGTTGATGAACTTCTAAAGCTTTGTGGACTGCTCGGAAAGAAGGAACAGCATGCAAAGAGCCTTTCAAGTGGTGAGCGGCAAAAAGTGTCCTTGATCAGGGCGTTGATTTTTAGTCCAAAGTTCGTGATTATCGATGAGACATTATCTAATCTCGATATGGAGAGTGCTGAGCTTTTTGAGAAGATGATTCTTGACATGCAGCGAGAGAATCCTAAAACCTTTATCCTCATCAGTCATCAGCTGCCTCATCTCTATAAGATGTGCGATCATGTCCATTTCTTCTCGGATGGAAGACTGGTAGAAAGCGGAACGGCAGAGGATGTTTTTTTGAAATCTAAAAATGAGATTGTTAGAAACTATATGAGAACCCAAATGATAGAAATGAGGGGAAACGATTGAAGTTATTGGTGGTAGATACATTAGAAGAAGCAAGGGAGAAGATGATGAAAGCCATTGGGGATTGGAGGCTTGAATCAGAGAAAGTGAAAATAACTGAGGCTTTAGGCAGAGTGCTTTCAGCGGATGTTTATGCTTTGAATCCAGTTCCGGATTTCAGGCGTTCCACCGTGGACGGCTATGCCGTACGGGCTAAGGATACCGAGGGCGCCACGGAAAGCCTTCCTTCATTCATGGAAGTTATGGAAGAGGTAGTGATGGGCGAGGAAGCGAAATCGAAGCTTAAAAGCGGGCAATGCGCGTATGTTCCCACAGGCGGAATGCTTCCAGAAGGCGCGGATGCCATGGTGATGGTTGAGTACTCGGAACCCTTTGATAAAGATCATATCGCCTTATACGATGCGGTATCTCCAGGGAGGAATGTGGTTGGCATTGGAGAAGACGTGCTTGGCGATGCACTCCTTTTGTCACGCGGCGCAGTGATTCGGGCGCAGGAGATCGGTGCACTGGCTTCTGCAGGAATACTTGAAGTCAGTGTATATCAAGAAATGAGGCTAACCGTGATTTCTACAGGGGACGAACTGGTGGATGTGGGGATGAAACGAACTTTGGGCCAGATTAATGATATCAACACTTATACGTTGGAAGCACTTGCTAAAAAACATGGGTTCAAGGTTGTTCGTTCCCTCGTTCTTAAGGATGAGGAAGAGCTTTTGAAGAACACTGTCAAAGAGGCGATGGAGGACAGTGACATGGTCATTGTATCCGGAGGAAGTTCTCAGGGGAAGAAAGATGTGACAGCCAAGGTCATTGATGAGCTCGGAACACCAGGGGTGTTCACTCATGGGATTGCACTGAAGCCTGGCAAGCCGACCATTGGGGGATATGACAAAGAAACGAGGACCATCCTCATTGGACTTCCTGGACATCCTGTAGCGGCGATGATGGTCTTTGAGCTCTTTGGGGTTTGGATTCTTGAGAAACTGACCGGAAAGAAGAAACGGAAAGAAATCATGGCTGCCATGGAGACAAATGTCCCTAGTGCGCCGGGAAAGGCCACTTGCCAGTTAATTGAGCTTATAGAAAGTAAAGAGGGATATCTGGCCCGTCCGATTTTCGGAAAGTCAGGACTCATTACGACGTTAACAAAAGCAGATGGGTATACGATGATCGCAGTGAATAAAGAGGGACTGAAACCGGGAGAACTGGTTAAAGTTCAATTGTTCTAAGGAGAGAGAGATGGGGAAGAGAAATCTATATTTAAGTACAACACCAGTAGATGAGGCGCTTAAAATCTATAAGGAAGCGATTAAAAAAGTCCTCAAGATTAAGGAAGAGAGAATTCCAGTGGTTGATGCCCTGAATCGGGTAACAAAAGATGCGGTCTATGCCAAGTACTGCTCTCCGCTCTTTAATGCCTCTGCTATGGATGGCATTGCTGTCATCGCAGAGCGGACCTATGGGGCGACAGAAATAAGTCCAGTGGAACTTACTGAAGGGGAAGATTATGTCGTGGTAGATACCGGAGATCCGGTAAAGTATCCTTATAATGCAGTCATCATGGCGGAGGACCTCATGGAACATGAGAAAGGCAAGGTTAGGATTCTCAGCTCCGTAAGTCCCTGGAAGGACATTAGGCCCATTGGAGAAGACATTGTGGCGGGGGAGATGATTCTTCCGAGTCGTCACAAGATCCGTCCCATCGACATCGCTGTTTTACTCTCCGCAGGAATCTTGGAGCTGGAGGTCGTAAAAAGAGCGGAGGTCGCAATTTTTCCGACAGGAACAGAAATTATCGAACCCACGGAAACACCCGTGGATGGAAGCATCATCGAATCCAATTCGAGAATGTTTGAAAATATGATTACCGTCGAAGGTGGGGTAGCGCATCGTTTTCCCCCCATTGAAGATGACTATGAAAAAATCAAGGGTAAGATCAAAGAGGCCATAAAACTTTATGACATGGTCATCGTGAATGCTGGCTCAAGTGCAGGAAGAGATGATTACACGGTTGAAATACTAAGGGAAATTGGAGAGGTCTTAGTGCATGGCGTCGCGATAAAGCCTGGAAAACCTGTCATCCTCGCCATTGTAGAGGGCAAACCGGTCATCGGACTGCCTGGCTATCCGGTATCTGCCTATATAGGTTTTGAAAATTTTGTCACCCCCGTTTTGGCTTTGCTTAATCAGTCAACAGAAGCTACCAGGAAAACCATCGAGGCTGTGATTTCCAAAAGAATGGTTTCGAGTTTGAAGCATAAGGAGTATATAAGGGTGAAGGTTGGACTGGTAGAGGGGAAGGTTGTGGCATCACCTCTCGCAAGAGGCGCAGGTGCTGCTATGTCACTCGTAAGGGCCGATGGTTTCTGCGTCATTGAGCAAAACAGCGAGGGCGTTGAAGCAGGAGAAACCGTGCAGGTGGAACTCTACAAGGATAAAGAAGAAGTCAATCATACGTTAGTTTTAATTGGAAGTCACGACCTGATCCTTGATGTCATGGCGGATATGATGCCAAACCTTTATACGAACATGTTCGTCTCCAGCACGCATGTGGGGAGCATGGGGGGACTCATGGCACTGAAGCGCAAGGAAGCCCATATGGCTCCGATTCACCTCTTGGACGAGGCTACAGGTGAGTATAACACCTCATATCTTTATAAACTGTTCGATGAACCTATGGCCATCATCAAGGGGGTTCAGCGGGTTCAGGGGCTGATGGTGAAAAAGGGGAATCCCCTTGGCATTAAGTCCATTGAGGATCTGAAAAAAATCCGTTACGTGAACCGTCAAAGGGGTGCGGGAACCCGAATTCTCTTTGATTACAAGCTAAAAACCTTAGGGATAAACCCTGAAGAAATCAACGGATACGACCGGGAAGCGGCAACGCACATGGCTCTTGCAGCACTGGTCCAAAGTGACAGCGCAGATGCAGGTCTTGGGATTCTTTCAGCAGCAAGAGCCATGGGGCTGGATTTTGTGGAAATCGGCGTTGAGGATTATGATTTCGCTCTTCCCGCAAAATATTTAGAACTTCCAATGGTTCAGGCCTTCGTTGCTATCTTAAAAAGCGAAGAGTGGAAGAAGAGGCTTATGGAACTAGGAGGATACACCTGTGAGCAGAGTGGAACAACTTACCTCGTATAGGGAGAGAGGTCTTAAAGGTAAGCAACTGGATGAGGTAACCCTGATCAAAGACATAGGGATGCATGGAGACTACCATGCGACTGGTGGGGAACGACAGCTCACCTTAATCTCAAAAAAAGCGAAAGATTGGATGCATTCACCTGTGACCAAGGGGGTGTGCTTTAGTAAATTCCATGAAAATATGGTAATTGAGGAAATGAGCCTAGAGACCTTAGAGGATGATGCGAAACTAAAAATTGGTGATGCGATGCTCGAACTTAGCCCAGTTAGAAAAAAGTGTTATCCTGAAATATGTAAACTGGCCCAGGAAGGAGCTGAGTGTTTTCTGATGGAAGAAGTTAGGTTTGCTAAAGTGATAAATGGGGGGAAGATTGCAGTAGGGATGGAAGTCCTCGTAAGCAGGGACTGATAGATAGCGATGATGATCGCTTGCGAAATATAAAATGAGTTTAGGTTATAGAAATTCAGGGCTGGAAAAATAGAGAAAATACCTTCTATAATCGCCCTGCCTCAGAATATAAATTTGGATAAAAAATTGTTTAAGGTAGATTGTTTATACGTAAAATTAGATGGGGTTTTTATTGTATCTTGACAAACTATCCTTCTTTGTACTGCAATGTATTACAACGAAGTGAGGTGATTTGAATGTCAATCTCTTTAAGACTTAATGATGATGAATCTGCTTTAATCAAAAGTTATGCGGAACTCAAAAAAATGTCTGTTTCAGAATTGATTCGACAGACTGTTTTAGAACGTATTGAAGATGAGTATGATCTTGCAATTTATGAAAAAGCAATCAAAGAATACCGTAAAAATCCTGTAACATATTCCCATACCGAAGTTGTTCAGATGTTGGAGGATAAGTGATGTATTCTGTTGATTACACTGAACAGGCAATAAAAGAACTAAAGAAAATTGATAATCATACGAGGAGACTCATCCTGGCTTGGATTGGAAAAAATCTAGAAGGTTGTGCTGATCCTAGACAATTCGGGAAAGGTCCTTCAGCGAATCGAAGTGGTCAATGGCGATATCGGATAGGTGATTATCGGCTCATTGCAGAGATTGAAGATGAGCGGATTACAATTCTCATTTTGACAGTAGGTCACAGAAGTGAGATTTATAGAAACATCCGATAGAAATCATTTCGTCACAGTACATTCGACTCAGATTAATCACTCTAAGATATAAGAGTTTTTGGATCATTAAAGCAAGAATAATGGGACTGACCCAGAACTGGCTCTATAGCCTAGTTTTGAGACAGTCCCATTATTTTGTATGGAATTGTAGCGGTCATGTCTTCGAGGTTATCTTGCAGGAAAAACCATGGATTTATGGATTTTCAGATGCACAGTATCCCCTTTATTGAGGTTGACCATATTCTCTACAGAATCGATCAGTCTGATGATTTCACCGTTAACATTGATTCTATAATCTACTGAATCTCCAAGATACGATCTAGCTTCCATGATCCCTTCAAGGTCATAAGGACCCGTTGTGATTTCAATATTTTCGGGCCTTATGGCTAGAATTCCTTTACCTTCAAAATCATAGGTTCCGTTAATTTCGAAGTTGAGCTTCTCTGAACGAACCTTTCCTTTAGTCACATCGGATTCAATGAAGTTGACGAGTCCGATAAAGTCTGCGACTGTATCATTCACGGGTGTTTCATAGATATTCATCGGCGTTCCGATTTGCTGAATGACGCCCTTACTCATGACGATGATCTGATCGCTCATGGCCATGGCTTCACTTTGGTCATGGGTCACATAAACCACAGTGATGCCGAGCTTTAGTTGAAGTTCCTTGATTTCAAATCTCATCGCTTCACGAAGCTTGGCATCAAGATTAGAGAGGGGTTCGTCTAAAAGGAGAAGAGTAGGTTCAGAGACCAGGGCTCTTGCCAAGGCAACTCTTTGCTGCTGTCCTCCGGAAAGCTGATTGGGCATCCGGTCTACATATTCAGAGAGATGAACCATTTCTAGGGCTTTGAGAACTTTTTCCCGGATGACATCTTTCTTCAATTTTTTAATCTTCAATGGATAACCAACATTGTCAAAGACGTTCATGTGAGGCCAGACAGCGTAGCTTTGGAAAACCATGCCCACTCCTCTTTTTTCTGGAGGGATGAAGCTTATCATTTTGCCCTCTTTTGCTTCCAGGATGATTTTCTCATCGATGGATACCTTGCCATCTGTTGCTTTTTCAAATCCTGCGATCATCCGAAGTACGGTTGTTTTTCCGCAACCCGATGGACCAAGGATGGAGATGAACTCCCCATCGCTTATTGTTGCATTAAAGTTATTGACAGCGGTGACCCCGCCAAATTTTTTGGTGATGTTTTCAAGTTTTATCTGTGCCATTTTTCTACACTCCTTCGTTATATTCCGACATTTCCCTTGGATATTTTTCGAACCAAGAGATTTCCCACAAGGACTACGGATAGAATCAATACAGCTAGTACGGAAGCACTCTGAGGATCCGCGTAAGTTTCAAGTTCATAGAGGAGTACTCCAATTGTTTTTGTCCTTGATCCATAGAGGAGAATGGACATCGTCAGTTCATAGAAGGAGGGCATAAAGATGAGGAACCATCCTGCTATAATGGAAGGCCGTATAAGAGGCATCATGATATCTTTGAAAGCCTGATAGAAGTTTGCGCCTGAGTTCAGTGCAGCTTCTTCCAGGGAAATATGGACCTGAGCGATGGAAGCTGAAATTGTCCTTACGCCCATGGTTAGGTACTTGACGAGATAAGCGACGATAAGAATTGTCAGGGAAGAGTAAAGGTTAAGTCCGAGCTGCCCTGAGAATCCAACGATAAGGGCCAAGGCGATGACAACGCTTGGGGTTGCGCCACCGATGGTGACGAGGTAATCGGGTACACCTTTATACTTGACCTTGGTCTTGACCACAAGGTAAGACACCATAAGAGCGAGAAGTATTCCGATGGTCGCGGTGACGGTTGCCGTAATCAGACTGTTTTTTATTGGTACAAGGAATTGACTCCTGGTGATGACATTGATCCAGTTATGGAAGGATAAGTTTGCAAAAGTGATGGGTTTCGAAAGAGACTTGATCAGTGAGGTCACGAGTATGGAGAATAAAGGGATAAACACCGCAATAATGCCATACAGTGAAGTGATAACAAATGCTGGCCATTTCCAAACGCCCATCTCCACCGTATTCGGATGCGTGGATTTACCGGAGATAGTCACATAATCACGTTTGTTTTGGATGAATCCCGTACTGACAAGAACCAGGTTTCCGATGAGCATCAATGAAACGGCTAGGGCTGTAGCTTCTTGTACGCCTTTCCCTGTTCCCATATAGACATAGGATACGATTCTAGTAGTGATAACCTCAATTCCTCCAGGCATACCAACGATGGCTGGAATTCCGTAGCAGGAACCCGCTGCGATGAATACAAGAAGACCACCAGCCAGGATGCTTGGTAGCATCAGGGGAATTGTTACTTTAAACAGGGTTTTTAGCGGAGAGGCTCCGGATATTCTTGAAGCTTCTTCAAGTGTAGGATCCATCTTCTCTAAAGCCCTTGAAATCGTGATGAATGCAAAGGGGGAATAAAACAGGGTAAGCACCCAGATAAGTCCGCCACCGGTATAGATGTTGAATGGGGCTGATTTCAGACTGAACAAAGAGATGAGAATTTTATTCAGGTATCCTACCTTTGGGTTTAGAAGCTGAGTCCAGGCGATAGCACCAACATAGGGTGGAATCATATAAGTTGTGACAAATAAGGTTCTGAAGAATTTTTTAAAGGGGAGGTCAGTCCTTCCAACAAGCCATGCCAAAGGAAAGGTGATCATAAGGCTCAGAACCATGGTCAGTGAAGCGAACTTGACGGTATTGATGAGTGCATTCCAGTTTACGGATTCAGAGTAAACTTTGGTATAATTGCTGAAATCCAATGACCCATCGACGAATACGCTTCTAATGATGAGATTTACCATGGGAATTAGGATGAAATAGACAAGGAAGAGTACGCTCATTCCAATCATTACAGTCTTTAGCGCAATTCCTTCTCCTTTTTTAGGCAGAATGGCCTTCTTCTTGCCTTCACTTTCAGTAATTTGATTCATTTTTAGTCTCCTATTCTTAAGTTAATGAGGTGAAGGAATCCCTTCACCTCATGTTTAAATTTCCAGATACGATGATGAGCTCAGATGGTTACTCTAGTACTTTCTTGCTGAAGGTACTCTTGATGGTTTCTGAATCTGTTGAGAACATCTCCCAGTTGGTTTCCATCTTTGTTCCGATAAAGCTTGAAAGTGCTTCTGCACCCTTAGGTGAAGCGACATCTTCTCTTACGGAATGCATCCAACCCTTAACGATTAGTTCTTGTCCTTCTGTTGTCAGGAACCACTCCATGATCTTCTTGGCAGCGTCCTTATTTTCAGAAGCCTTGAACATAGCGATAGGACTTGGGATGACGATGGTTCCGTCAGATGGGTATACAACCTTGACAGGTTCACCGGCATCAGCTAGTTTTAGGATATTTTCTTCAAGGATCATCGCGACGGCATATTCTCCAGTGAGTAGCTTAGATTGAACTGCGGAGTTTCCTTTTTCAACGACAACGCCGTTAGCTTTTAGCTTATCAAAATATTCCCAGCCATATTTCTCGGAAAGGGCACCGGCTGCTACGAAAGCTGTTCCGGAAAGAAGTGGGCTTGGCATTGCAATTTTACCCTGCCATTTTGGATCGAGCAGATCTTCAAAGGATTTTGGCGCATCTGCTTCAGTAACCAAATCAGTATTGTAGGCGATGATCATATTTGAAATTCTTACGCCAGTCCAATATCCTTCTTCATCTTTCATGGTTGTTTTTGCTCTTTCAGCAAAATCATATTTTTCGAGAAGCTCCTGTTTTTCAAGTGTCAGGTAATAGGATGGATCAGCGACCATTAGAAGGTCAGCCTCGATGCTCTTTGCTTCAATTTCTCCGGTGATTTTTGTCACAACGCTTTCTGTTCCGCCTTGAAACCATTCTACGGTAATATCAGGGAATTTTTCTTCAAGCACAGGCTTCATGAGTTCAATGATGTCTGGATAAATTGAGGTGTAGATCATGACATTTCCTTTTTCTGTTGCCTTCGCACTACAACCTGCTAATATTCCTACGGAGATGAATAGGGCAGTTAATAGAGCGGTTTTCTTCTTTCCTGAAATTTTCAAAATGTGTTCCCCCCTTGAATTTACGATCGATCATCATAGAGATGAAATCGATTCAACACCTAAATTATAACGTATTATTAACAAATGTTAAACGATTTCCAATCTATTTCTTTATAGTTTTTTATTTAACAAGTAGATATGAGATAGTAATTTTTGTTTTTACTCAGTAACACTTAGGTACCAAGTTATATCTAATTATAAGGTCGAAATAGCTGATGAGTTCGATGATCAGGGAACAAAGGGAGCGATCTTTAATAGAAATAGGATAGAGAAGGTTAGAAGTACTCTAGATTATTGTTATTTTTATATCATGGTTAACTCGTTCAAATGGGTGATGTTAGGCGTTTAAGTTCCCATCAGTAATGTTATGATGAAGAAAATGATCAATGTGATGTCAGCAAGGAAGTGAAAGGTTAAAATTACTGTTCAGGGGAAATGAGTAAAGAGTCTATCCCCTAAATATTTTTCTACAAACATGGAAGTTATGTTACAATTGGTGGTAGCTTAAGGAGTTTTTAAACGATTTTTGCTATTCTGATTAGAATTCAAATGAGGAACTAAAATATACGAAATTGGGAGTTTATATGAAATTTTTAGATAAGATCGAACGATTTGTGGCAAAGTTTGCCGTAAAAGATTTAATGAAATACATTATGCTGGGTTCGCTAATGGTCTTTCTTGTGGATTTAGCCTCAGGAAACCTTCTTAGCAGCCTGCTCTATTTTGACCGGAACTTGATCCTTCAGGGTCAGGTCTGGCGATTGATTACCTTTATCTTCTTACCGGGCTCCGGTAGTTTTCTCGTGCTCATCAGCCTCTTCTTCTATTTCTATATCGGAAGAGTACTTGAAATGGCGTGGGGAACTGCAAGATTCAATACCTATTATTTTATGGGATTACTGTTCACGATTATCGGTGGATTTGTACTTGGGTTTACAACAACAACCTACCTTAATATGACGCTTTTCTTGGCTTATGCCTTTACTTTCCCTGAGAATATGGTGAACATCTACTTTATTATCCCAGTGAAGGTAAAGTACCTTGGTTATCTTTATGGCTTATTTGTTCTCTATGAACTCGTTACAGCCAGCGTGGTCCTTAAGGTCATCATTTTGATTTCCATGGCGAACTTCCTGATTTTCTTTGGTCCTGGATTCCTAAAGGATTCAAAAAGGCGAAATAAAACTCAGAAGATGAGAAGAAACATCGAAGCGGCGAAGATCAATACGAAAATCATGACGATTCATAAGTGTACCACTTGTGGTATGACGGAGAAAGATGATCCAAACATGGAATTTAGATATTGCTCATCATGTGATGGAAATTATGAGTATTGCTCGAGGCATATTAGAAACCATGAACATAAAAATAAAGTGATCAATCTGGAAGAAAGAAGATAACACATTTTGTTTTAGTCTTTGTTTATTAGTAAGATATCTATTTAGTGTTTAAAAACACTTTAATAGATATCTTATTTTGTTTAAATGATTATGATTCTCATATATTATTAAAACTTTGTTAAATTTATATTTGGAGAATCTTATTTTTCGATGGAAATCTTGATTTTTTACGAGCCATTGCTTATACTATGAAAGTGGTCCTGATAAGGTCTACATGAGATGAAGCGGGATAGGGGTATACATCTTCGGTTAACTGGAAATGCAATACCTATTGCCAAAGTAGTCTCACCAATAAAGCTTCTGATTCATTCAGAACCAACGAATAAGTGCTTCGGCACTTATTTTCGTTTAAGGGATTTTTTTGAAAGAGGCGTAAAGATCACGGTGTTCAGGACGTAAAATCAGATTTACGCACAAAGAGCCCTGACTGATGAGCTTTTTTAAGCCTGATACATTTCTTTTCGACGAAATACAGGAGAATAAGTCAATTCCCCCTTTTATGTCGATACCTTTTTAGTCTATAATGGGAGTAATAAATTGCCTTTCGAGGAGGTAGAAAAAATGGTTAAATACGGACTGGCTGATAAAGACAATAAATTAGTGAAATTGAACCGACTGAATGTCACAGGAAATATCTGTGGCGAGTATATAGAGTACACCATCTCACAGGATTACAGGAATACAACAAATGAGAATATTGAAGGGGTGTACAGTTTTCCTGCACCTACCACATCCCTGATTACAGGAATCGAAATCAATCTGGGGGGAAGAAACCTCAAGGCGATGATCGAGGATAAAGGGGCTGTTCTTAGAACGCTGGAAGAAAGCAAGGAGAAGGGAATAAATACTCTGACTCTTGAGCAGAAAGATGATGAGTTCTTTACGATTACGGTAGGCAATATCCTGCCAAATGAAAAAGTAAACCTGAAGATTTCCTATATGGACCAATTGACCTATGAGGATGATACGCTGACGCTGTACATCCCGTCTATTGTCGACCCTGTTTATTATGTCGGCAATGAGGAAGAGGAAGAGGAAGTTGAAGAAGTGGATTTCTATCTTTCCTTACTGATTGAATCTTTCTCCAAACTTGACTTCAAGTCGCCAAGCCATAAGATCAAAGTGGAAAGGGAAGATGACACCTTATCAAAAATCATCGCGACCAAAGCCCAGACACTTGATCATGACTTTATTCTTAAACTGAGAGAGATGAAGCCTCAGGCAGCATCAGGAATGGGTTATAGCTACTATGAAGATGAGCAGGAAAAAGCCATCCTCATGCTGAAACTTTTCCCTACATTACCAGACATCCAAGTGGATTACACGACAAATTATTCCTTCATTATTGATACCTCTATTTCAATGAAGGGGTTCAAGCTTGAAGAGTCTAAGAATGCAGTGCTGATTGCCCTTAGAAGTCTTGAAGAAGGCGATAAGTTCAACATCATCGCTTACAACGAAGATGTTTATAAGTTTTCGAGTAACGGAAAAGTGAAATTCACAAAAGAAAACCTGAATGCCGCCACGGAGTGGATTGAAGGACTTACAACGCTAGAAGGGGATAGCACCTTCGAAGCGATTAAGGATGCCATCCGCGAAGCGGATGAGGAAGAAGAGAGCACCATATTCCTCTTCACTGACGATAATGTCGTAGATGAAGACGAAGTGCTTGATTATGTCAGAACAAACGTAGGCGATAACCGAATTTTCCCTATCGGCATGGATACTGAAGTGAACAGCTTCTTTATCAACAAACTGGCTGAAGTGGGTAATGGAAGACCAGAATTTATTGATGAAGGCGAAAGAATAGATGATATTATTTTAAGACAGTTCAATCGAATTCATAATCCACAGCTTGATGTCACAGAAATTGACTTCGGGGATATGGTCATCGAAAAGACTTACCCGGGAACCATAACCTACCTGTATGATAGAGAACCCTTTACAATTTTTGCGCTGGTTGATGGCGAGATCGGTGGAAACATCGATATCAAGGGTGTTGTGGATGATGTCGACTACACCATGCATATTGATCTTGATAAGCTTGAAATTGAAGAGAGTTCCCATCTTATCCGAAAGGTATGGGCAAGAAAGAGAATAGAATCTCTGATGGAGAAGGCAAGACTCGTAAGAGGTGTGGAAGAGGAACAGATTAAAGAAGAGATTCTTGAAATTTCCAAGGAGTATTCCATCATCTCCTCAGAGACAAGTTTCATTATGCTGGAAACCGTTGAAGATCCCGTCATGGGTATCGGACTGAATAAAATTGTTCCGATGGAAATGTCCGAAACCACGATGTCTAACCTTGTAAGAGGATATTTCCTCGATGAGGCGGCTTATAGCTTTGATGTCAACATCAGAGAGAAGATGGCTTCCACTGGCCTTAGTCATAAGCAAGCCAAGGATGCCATCAAGTATGACAGGGACAATCTCTTAAGAGTCCTTGCGAAAAACCAGCAGGCTGATGGTTCGTTCCTGAACCTTGGAGAAGAAGATATAGAAGACATCCTTGAGACGACGCTTAGGGGGCTGCTCGCCTTCCTGGTAGGCTCAGAGACCACTTCCATCTACCTTAACAATGTCTCCAAGGCATTAAGATTTGTCATCAACACCCTGAGCAATGAAGAAAGGCTCATTACAGAACGTAACTATATGCTTCTCCGAATTGCCTATGACCTGGCAGAGAAGAAGAACTTAGTGAAGGAAAGAATCAGGGATGTACAGAAAAACCTCGTGAGCAAGGTTTCAGATCTCAAGTACAAAGAATCTCTGGAAGAGGTTTCAGATCTTGTTACTTCCGCATCACCTGTTCAGAAGAAGTTTATCACTGCAGGTACCTTGAATATTTCTAAATCCTATGTGGAGAATGCAGAAGAAATTTTCGAGAGGGACATCAAGTCCAATATTTCAAATATCGCGAATATTGCCCTTGCAAAAGCATTGTAGGCTTAGCGTATTTCATAAGGATACTTGATTCCAAGTGAGAATAAATAGAGTTAAATTGTTAGAGAGATCATCTAAGGAAGAACGGCGTTCTTCACCTTCGATGATCTCTTTTGTCTTGCAGGACATATCTATATGGGCAAGCGATAGGATTAAAACTGTTCCTGAAATCGGGGATTTGTTCGTTATCTTTAGGATGAGTTCATTTTTTCGGATATTTTTAGAGAATTATCGGTTTTTATAACGTTTACATATAGGTAAAATTAAGATATAAAATCTAGGGGGGACGAATTATATGAAGAAAATCGCATCATTAGTCTTATCTACAGTAATGCTTTTATCACTTGCCGCTTGTGGAACGAAAGCAGAAACGCCTGCTAATACACCAGTGGAAACTAAAACAGAGACACCTGCAGAAACCGCTGCAGAAACTCCAGTGACAACTGGTGGAAACCTTGTTGTTTATTGTCCACATCCACTTGAGTTTATCAATCCATTAGTCAGCGAATTTGAAACCCAGAGCGGAATCAAAGTTGAAGTTATTGCTGCTGGAACCGGTGAACTTTTAAAGAGAGTTGAATCAGAGCAGGCAAACCCACTTGGAGATATTTTCTGGGGTGGTTCACTTTCAACAGTTAAGCCTGTAATGAACCTTTTCGAGAACTACAAGAGTGCCAATGAAGGTTTTGTTCAGGAAGACTTTAAGAATACTGAAGGACCTCTAACAAGATTTACAGATATTCCAAGTGTACTGATGGTTAACACCAATTTAGTGGGAAACATCGAGATCAAAGGCTATGAAGATCTCTTGAAGCCAGAATTAAAGGGAAAGATCGCTATGGCCGATCCATCCAAGTCATCCTCCGCTTATGAACATCTGATCAATATGCTTTATGCCATGGGCAAAGGAGATCCTGAAAAGGGATGGGATTATGTAGATAAGTTTATCCAGAACCTTGATGGAAAGCTTCTAAGCGGATCCTCAGCGGTTTATAAGGGCGTTGCTGATGGCGAATATGTAGTTGGACTTACGTTTGAAGAAGGTGGAGCCAAGTATGTTGCTGATGGCGCACCAGTTGAACTTGTTTATATGGAAGAAGGCGTAATCTCCAAGCCAGATGGTGTTTATATCATCAAGGGCGCAGTCAACATGGACAATGCCAAGGCATTCATCGACTTTATCACAAGCAAGGAAGCTCAGACCATCATCGTTGAGCAGCTGAACAGAAGATCTGTTAGAACAGATGTTGCAGCACCTGATTATATGGAAGCAAAAGAAGACATGAACATCATTTATGATGAAGAAGAAGTTGTAGTTGAAAATAAGGCTCCATGGCTTGAAAAATTCAACGATATTTTTACAAACTACTAAAATCAAAATCTAAAGATGATAGGTTGACGAATTCTTTAAAGCTCACAACGCTGTTGTGGGCTTTAATATTAAAATCTTAGGGTTCATTAATCAAGAAGAAGGAGAATGTTATGAGTAATTCTATTGGCGTAAAGCATGCCGTTAAAAAATTTGGACCAGTCACTGTTATTCCTGACCTTAATGTGGAAATTAAAAATGGGGAATTCTTTACTCTCCTAGGACCATCCGGTTGTGGAAAAACAACACTTTTAAGAATGATTGCCGGATTCAACACTATTGAAGGTGGGGAATTCAGTTTTGATGAGAATATCATCAACGATATTCCCGCCCATAAGAGAAACATCGGTATGGTGTTCCAAAACTATGCTATTTTTCCACACTTAACGGTCAGGCAAAATGTAGAGTACGGTCTGAAAATCAGGAAAATAGATAAGAAAATCATGAAGGAAAAAGTAGATGAGATCCTTGATGTGGTGAAGATCAAAGAATACGAAGATCGACTACCTGAAAATCTATCTGGTGGACAGCAGCAAAGAGTAGCTCTAGCAAGAGCCATCGTTATCCATCCCAGTGTACTACTCATGGATGAACCTCTTTCGAACCTTGATGCGAAACTGAGAATAGAGATGAGAAGCGCAATCCGTGATGTCCAGAAACAAGTGGGAATCACTACCGTCTATGTTACACATGACCAGGAAGAGGCACTGGCGATTTCAGATCGAATTGCCGTCATGAAAGGCGGAATCATCCAACAAATCGGAAAGCCTGAAATCATCTATACCCGCCCTTACAATACCTTTGTTGCGACATTTATCGGCCATTCCAATCTTTTTAACGGGAAGTATGGCAAAGATGAAAAGGGAGCCTATGTACAGTTCGAAAGTGGCTACAAAATGTATATGGATAATCTCTCCAGCAATTTAAGTCTCGATGAAAAGCTGACGATCGCCATCAGGCCGGAAGAGTTTTCTATGGAAGAGGGCTGCCTCGAGGTCAAGGTGAAGAATCGTACGTTCCTCGGACGATATATCGTCTATGAACTGTCACTTGATGAGAATATGATTCTACCCCATCAGCCTTCCATTGAATTTTCACAGGACCTCGGACAGACGGAGAAACTTTATGAAGTAGGCGATACCCTGTCCTTAAAGCCTAATCGCAATAAAATCAATGTTTTCAGCGAAAACGGGGAGATGAGCTTAATCAAGGATGTGATTAAGCATGGGTAAGAAACGTCGGTTTAATTTTTGGTCTGCAATGACCATCATTATCGTTCTTATTTTTTCGCTTTTTATCATCTACCCGCTTCTTTCCCTTTTTGTCAGTGCGTTTAAGGACCCTAAGCTTCAGAATTTCAGCTGGGTCAATTTTCAGAAGTTCCTTTCCAAGAAGTACTATATGAGGGCACTTGGAAACAGTTTTAAGGTGACAACGCTGACAACCTTACTTGCAGTGCTTATTGGTGCTCCGATGGCTTATATTACGACAGCCTATAAGATCAAGGGCAAGGGATTGCTTGATATCCTCGTCATCATCTCCATGCTGTCTCCACCATTCATTGGTGCATACTCCTGGGTTCTTCTCGCCGGAAGAAGCGGAGTGGTTACAACGTTCTTTAGAGAGACCTTAGGCATTGACCTCGGTTCCAGTTATGGATTTGGAGGAGTACTTCTCGTCTTGACCTTAAAGCTTTATCCGTATATCTATATGTATACCAAGGGAACGCTTAAGAAGGTCGATGCCTCCCTCATCGAAGCCAGTGAAAGCCTTGGATGCAGTGGCGTGAAGAAGGTATTTACCGTAATTTTACCTTTGATCACTCCAACCATACTTGCCGGCTCCCTTATCGTATTCATGAATGCGCTTGCGGACTTTGGTACGCCAATGCTTATCGGTGAAGGATTTGTGGTTATGCCTGTGCTGATCTACAATGAATTTATCAGTGAAGTAGGGGGATCGGCGAATTTTGCCGCAGCTATCGCGGTCATTCTCGTCATCATCACTTCCTTTATGTTCCTTCTGCAAAAATATATCGTGAACAAGAAGTCCTTTACCATGAGTTCATTAAGACCCATCCAGGCAAAAGAGCTTACAGGATGGAAAAATGTTCTCGCCCATGTTCTTCTTTATGCGATTGTACTAGTTTCCATCATCCCACAGATGACGGTAATCTATACCTCATTCAAAGCAACAAATGGCGCGATATTCGTCAAAGGCTTCTCCCTTGAGAGTTACAAAAAGATTTTCAGTAACCTCGGAACGCCAATCATCAATACGTATAAGTTTGGCATCATCGCGATTATCATCATTGTCATTATGTCCATGTTCATTGCATATCTCACCACAAGAAGAAAGAGTAAGATCACTGAACTTATCGATACCTTAACCATGTTCCCTTATATCATTCCAGGCTCTGTTCTTGGTATCACCCTCCTCATTTCGTTCAATGACAAGCCTCTGATCTTAAGCGGAACAGCAACAATTGTGATTGTAGCCTTCGTGGTGAGGAGAATGCCATATACACTTCGTTCAAGCTCGGCTATTCTTTACCAGATCAGCCCAAGCATGGAAGAAGCTTCGATCAGCCTTGGAGACTCTCCTGTAAAGTCTTTCTTCAAGGTCACCGCAGTCATGATGCTGCCTGGCGTCCTCTCTGGTGCGATTTTGAGCTGGATTACCATCATCAATGAATTGAGTGCTTCAATCATTCTTTATACAGGAAGCACAAGAACAATGTCTGTTGCCATCTATACAGAAGTTATCAGGGCAAGCTATGGTACAGCAGCAGCACTTGCAAGTATTCTGACGCTAACGACGGTTGCATCACTTCTGATCTTCTTTAAGGTTTCAGGAAGCAAAGATGTAAGTTTGTAGTATAATTAAAAATAGGTTTGAAAAATTTAAAATGAATGCCGCTTACAATCAATTAGATCAAAGAAGGACCTCGGTCTTTAGAATTCATTTCATTGAACAGATAACAAAGTTTCAAGGTACGGGAGGATAAAAGTATGGAAAGAAGAAGGCACAGCTATTTCAAGGATGATATCCGAAAAACGCTTCTTCTTTACGCTTTTATCCCTGCCGTACTTTTAACATTTCTGCTACTTTTTATGTTCTGGGGATATTGGAAAATCGATGTGGAGAGAACAACGAAAAGCGAGAACAATCTTCTGACTTCGGAGGTTTCAAAAACAGTATCCTCCTACATGGACTTTGCTGAAGGTGTTGCTAAGGATGAATCCATTCTGATGAATGGATCGAGCAATACGATAAAAGCTAAAATCTTCAATGAATTCTATGGGGTTTCAAACAGCCTTGGACGGACTGCCTACCTTTATGTGCTTGATGCAGAATATAATCCCATCATTTCAGGGAAGAAAAGTCTTCCTTATTTTCTGGATGGTAAAAGCTATTCTAACTGGGGAATCTACTGGACAATGAAAAAAGATCCAAAAGATATTGCGGTAAGAGTAATCAACGGGGATTCCAATGAGATGGAGCTTATTATTGGCAAGAGTATTATTGTAGACGGGAAAATTAAAGGGTATGTGGTCATTACCCTGGAGAGCAGTCAGTTTCTCATTCAACTATCAAAGCTTCAATCGCAAAGCATCATGACAGATGCCAATGGCCAGGTGTTTTTAACAAACAACTATGATTTCCTCGATAATTTGCAGCGATTTTCATTGCACGGCAGTGAACCCGTAGGGAGAGTGAGTACGGAGAATTCGAGTTATCATTTCAGATCAAGCAAGATCTTAGGGGGGAAACTATATATTTATTCCATAAAGACGATCTCTAATCAAGTTGAGTTATTTACATATCTCGGTTTAACGATTATCTTTGTATTCACTTTGATGGTTGTACTGGTGCTCTATAGCACAAAGAGGATGGCCATCAATAAAACTAAAGACCTGGATAAGATTACCAGTGCCTTTGAAATGGCGAGATCTGGTGATTTGGAGACCAGGGTGAACCTTGATAGCAATGATGAATTTGAAGCGATTGCAGAATCTTTTAATGTGATGGTTGAGAGCCTTAAAGTTCAAAGTGAAAGAAATCAGGAAATGACCGAAAGGCTGTCCATCTCTCAAATTAAACAGCTTCAGTCGCAGTTCAATCCGCATTTTATCTATAATACATTGGATAATATCAGGTTTATGTCTAAGTTTGATGGAGAATCGGCGAGTACCATGACGCTCAATCTGTCAACGATCTTGAGGTATAGCCTGGATAATACGCAGGAAGTGGTTACCTTAAACGAGGATATTGTCTATACGGACAATTATCTCAGCATCATGAAGTATCGCTATAACAGAAGGTTTAATTATGATATTGATATTCCGGAAGAATTTTTAGACTGCCTGATCCCTAAATTAATTATTCAGCCCATGATTGAAAATGCGGTAAAGTACGGATTTGAAAAGCAAGATGAACTTCGGGTTTATATCAGCTGTAAAAGAATGGATGATTACCTTGTCCTTATTTGTAAAGATAATGGATTTGGGATGGAAGAAGAGACGCTGAAGAACATCAGGCTACTTCTGGTTGAAGAAGTTAATGAGAGTACGCATTCCGGGCTCTATAACATCCATAGGAGAATTCAGCTGAGGTATGGTAAAGCGTATGGGATTACCATCGAGAGTAGTTTAAATGAAGGAACGGAGCTTAGAGTCTTCCTACCTATTGTCTACAAAAATTCAAGAAACACCCAGGAGGGTTTAGATGCTTAAGATTATCATTGTAGAGGATGAAGATATCATCAGAAATGGTTTAGTTCACACCATCGATTGGCTGAGTATGGGCTGCGTTGTCATTGCAGATGCTGCAAACGGGCAAGAAGGTCTTAAAAAAATTCTAGAGTTATCCCCTGATATCGTCATCTCAGATATTAAAATGCCTATCATGAATGGAATTGACATGATAAAAAGCGCCATGGATAAAATAAAGTTCAAAAGTCTGCTTCTCACAAGTTATGCAGAATTTGATTATGCCAAGAAAGCTATTGAGCTAAGGGTTTCCGATTACTTGCTTAAACCTGTTTCGGAAGAAAAAATTAAATCATCCATTGAAAAGGTAAATCGGGAACTTCTCGGGACGAGAAAAATAGAAGAATCCCTTCGAAAAAACGATGAAAATGCCAATATATTAAATAATTACCTCTTAGGTGATTCTGGGAAGAATTATTATGTTAAGATTTCATTAGAGAAAATCAGGGATCACTTCGCTGAACGAATCAGTATCGAGTTGGTTGCAGAGGAACTTGGGGTTAGTGCGAGCTATTTAAGCCGTAAGTTTAAGGAAACCACAAACCATACCTTCCTTGAACTTCTCAATGAACATCGAATACAACAATCCGTAAAGCTATTAAGTACGGGTAGGTTTAGGGTAAGTGAAATAGGAGAGAAGGTTGGCTTTAACGAATATAAACATTTTTATGCTGTATTTAAAAAATATACAGGTTTGACGCCTTCTGACTTTGCAAAGTAGACAAAAAACCTTGTACCCGCATGTGGGGAGACAAGTAGTGGATATACAGTGGGGAAATATAAGGAGATTAGTAATCATTAACGAAAACACTGACAAAGGTTGACACACATGGTATTGCGTGTACATAAAGGAGAGATTTTTTATAGATATCTATAAACCGAATGAATTTGCTGCACTTGTGGGGTTTCTGTAAAAACTTTGCAACGGTGGGACAACGATGGGAAATTAAAGGTATATCTTTCCCCATCTGATCGGCGATATTATACGCATAAACAATACATGGATTACATGGGTGATGGAAATTCAAAACATGGCAAAACGATTATTTATACAAGAGTTTCACCGGTAAATTTCTCATTGCACAAGAAGACAGGTTTGAAAGGTTCTTGAAGTCCCATGGGATTGAGATCATTATCGTAAATCATGAAAAACGATCCCCACAGGAAGAACTGGTTCACGACTTGCTCTCCAAAGAAATAGGCGGGATTGTCGGAAAATATAGTGTTGCCATCAAGAAAAAAACAGAATATATGTTCTACCCTGTGGTATACTATCTGCAGGAGGTGAGTAGATATGATGACCATGTGGTTAAGGAGTTACAAGACAGAGATCAACCCAACGCAGGAACAAATTGGCAAAATAAATAGAACCATTGGCGTAAGTCGATTTATTTACAATTTTTATCTTGCAAAAAACAAGGAAATTTACGAAGAAGATAAAAGATTCATGTCTGGATATGATTTTTCAAAATGGCTAAATAATGACTTCATCCCAAACCATCCAGAATATCAATGGATCAAGGAAGTAAGCAGTAAGGCAAGCAAACAGTCCATCATGAATGGAGAGAAGGCATTTAAAAAGTTCTTTAAAAAGCAATCAAAGTTCCCCCGATTTAAAAAGAAAAGCAAATCCGACGTAAAAGCATACTTCCCCAAAAACAACGCTGCAGATTGGATCGTAGATCGGCACAAAATAAAGATACCCACCTTGGGATTTGTGCGGTTAAAGGAAAAAGGGTATATCCCATCGCATGTAAAGGTCAGGAGTGGACATGTTTCTAAAAAAGCAGGAAGATACTACGTTTCCGTTTTAGTCGAAACCGAAGAAAACGAGACGAACAAGCCCATGGGAGTGGGTCTTGGCATAGACCTTGGGATTAAAGATTTTGCCATCGTCAATACGATGGACAAACCCTTCCTCAACATCAATAAGACCAAATGTGTAAAAGACTTAGAAAAGAAACTTAAAAGAGCGCAAAAAAGACTTTCAAGAAAATATGAAGATTTGAAGA
>JBASOA010000010.1:0-4214 GCA_049657765.1 Clostridiaceae bacterium | reverse complement strand
GTGCTGCAGAAGGAAAGGCCTGACCAAGATTCACCAATTTTAAAAGAGAATCTTTAAATACACTTCCATATTTTGTTGTGACAAATACGCCCAGGAGAAATCCAGCAATAATTGCGATCAGACTTGAAATGAGTACCATCTCCAAGTGCTCCAAAAACAAGACATGAAGAGGAGTCCTTGAACCTGAAGGAAATTTCGCACTGAAAAGTTGATTTAAAATTCCCTCAAAATTTTTCGAATAAATAAGTAAAACCAATAGAATTACGGATAGAATCAGGGAACTAAAAAGAGTCTTATTAAACTTTTTCATGTTCTCCCCTCCATACCGCTTCCATAATGACTTGAAGAGAAATGCTACCATCCTTCATTGGAATCCTTTCGTTTTGTCTGAGAATAATCTCTGAAAGAGCTTCCTTTAAGGTGGCATTTTCAGCTAAACTTTCTCCCGTTGCAGGAATCTCTTCGATAAAGTCCTTGGCATTGTATCGTCCAAGTAAACTTAGCACGCCTTCCCCCTGGAAAAAGTCACGAATAAACTCATCTTTGGGATGAAGGACAATTTCCGATGGCGTATCCACTTGAATAATCTCTCCCTCTCTCATGATACAGATCCTGTCTCCAAGGAATAATGCCTCTTCTACATCATGCGTAACGAAGATTACAGTCTTATGGAGTTTTTTCTGAATTTCCTTAAATTCCTTTTGTAAACGGACACGGTTTATGGGATCTACCGCGCCAAACGGTTCATCCATGAGTAAGATTTCCGGATCGGAAGCAAGTGCTCTTGCCACACCAATCCTTTGGGCTTCACCACCAGAAAGTTCATGAGGATACTTTTTTAGGTATACCTTAGGAGAAAGACCGACAAGGCTGAGCATTTCCTCTGTTCTTTCTTCAATCCTTTTCTTATCCCATTTTTTTAGTAGAGGTACGGTGGAGATATTCAGGGCAACTGTCATATGGGGAAAGAGGCCGATACTCTGGATCACATAGCCTATATTTTTTCTCAAGGTTTCTTCCTTGATGGAATCAATATTTTCATCTTGCACGTAGATTTCTCCGCTAGACCTTTCAATCATCTTGTTAATAAGCCTTAACGTGGTTGATTTACCACAACCAGATGGGCCAAGAAGGATAATAAACTCACCCTTTTTGATGTGAAGGGAAATATTCTTAACGGCTTCATGACCATCATAGCTTTTTGAGACATTGCTTAATTTGATCATTCTACTTTCCTCCTTAGCGTTTTGTAGACTGCTTTCAGTGAACCATCCATCAAAAGGGTGATGGCGACAATGGGGATTACCCCAAGAAGAATGAGATCTGGCGAGGCTTCTGCAAGGCCCAGAAAGACAAAGCTTCCAAGACCGCCTCCACCAACAAGTCCTGCAAGAACAGCACCTCCGATGGTCTGCACCAACGCAATCCTAATTCCTGTAAGAATCAGCGGAAAAGAAAGCGGAAATTCAATTTTAAGCAAAATTTCTTTACTGTTCATGCCCATTCCTTTGGCAGCTTCGATAACGTTCTTATCCACTGATGAAAAACCAACAAGGGTATTTCTTCCAATGGGAAGAAGGGTATAGAGGGTAAGGGCTACAAATGCGGGTGCCCAACCGATGCCACTAACGCCAATGCTATTAAAAAAGCTGTTTTTGCCTAGATTCGCAAGGGGAACCAAAAGTATTGCAAAAAGAGAAAGTGAAGGTATGGTTTCAAGAATGCTCAGAGGAACCATGACCACATTTTCCAGGTTCTTTCTCCTATAGGAAAGATACCCTAAAGGGATTGCAATAAGCGCTCCTGCAAGGACAGAACCAAATGACAAAAAGGCATGGGTCCACAAGCTGACAAAAAACTGGTCCTTCTTGACTTCAAATTCCTTGATAATGGAAAATGAGGAGAATAAGCCTCCACGAAATGCAAAAAACAGCCCAAGAAGAATAATTCCTATACCAAGGATTCCCAGCATCTTTCTTTCCTTCAGCGAATCGAAGCTTTCTGACATCGTGAGGTAGAGCATAAGAAGGCCAATATAGAAGGAAGAAGCAAATGTCACTCGAATGGAAAGATTGCCCGAAACGATCTCATTTCCCTTAATCCCCATTAGTAAAATCTGCATGACAATAGAAACAGCCCCTATGTAAAATACAAAGAGGCTTTTCTTTCCATGGGAATATAAGGAGAGGAAAACTAAAATTACCCAAAATCCTGTGATGATGAGTTGAGAAAGTCCGATAAACTCAAACGCACTCATCTGTATACCATTTGAAATTCTATTCGGTTTAATTTCTACCAGGGGTAAAAAGAGGTTACTCAATAGCCCAACCAGCGAAAATATAAGTAGTGGCTTATCCTTAATGCGTCCCAACTGTCAGTCCCCTTCATCCGATATTTTGTCCGCTAATACTGCGTGGCATCATCAATGATTTTGTTTGCTCTAAGAAATTCATCTGCGACAACCTTTGGCGATACGCCGTCTACAATGACCCGTTTATTCATTTCCTGTAAATTTTCCTTGGTGAGAAAAGAAAAGGCATTTTCGACGATTCCCTTGATATCAGGATACTTATCGAGAACTTCCTTTCTGATGACAGCAGAAGGTTCGTATACAGGAGGAATGGATAGGGGATCCTCTAAAATGACAAGTCCAAGGTCAACGAGGGAGCCATCCGTTGCGTATGCTAAAGCCACATTCACATTATCCGTCCCATTGGCTAGAGCTTTCAACGTTTCTGCCGTATTGCCATGGGGAAGAAGGATCATTTGATCCTCTTTCAATTTAAATCCATAAGCTTTTTCCAACCCAACAAGTCCTGCCTCTTTCTCCGCAAAAAGCTGAGAGGTTATCAGTTTAACCTCTTTGCCCTCATTAACATATTTTGCCAGATCCTCGACAGTCTTCAGTCCGTTAAGTTCTGCAAATTCCTTCTTTACAGCAAGTGCTTCCGTATTGTTTGCCTTAGCAGGAGCAAGCCAAATCAGGCTGTTTTCTTTTTCATCATAATCCTTGATTGCCTTATACCCGTCTTCCGAACTTCTCCAAATCTCTTCACTTAACCCTTTCGCATAAAACTGTCCGTTTCCTGTATAATCCACACCCATATCCAGTTCACCCTGTAAAAGTGCATTCCGTTGAACATCAGGGGTTCCAAACTGCACCTTGTCTTCGATCAGGTATCCCTTGTCTTCAAGAGCGAGAAGAATCATATTCCCAAGGATTCCTCCCTCCGTATCCACAAAAGAGCCTAAGACAATCGGGTCATCAGTGTTGTTGTATTTCTGGGTATTGCCACAAGCTCCCAGAGCCAGCGATAAAACTGCGATTCCAGCAATTATTAATTTATTTCTATAGTTCATCTCATAATCCCTTCTTCCTCAAATGATTTCTTATTGTTTTTTTACAAAAACTTATTCCTTAAGAACATTATATAATGTGTGTAGTTTGGCATTCTAAATTTCTATTAACATTTGAGGAACAATGGATGAACAATAGGCTCAGCTCACACAATTAAGTTGTATTTAGTTTCGAATCAAATGAATTGATTACTGCAATAAGGTAACAGTATTGCAATTTTCAGCCTATGCAAAAACAAGCCTTAATTTGTTCATGAAAGATATGACTGTTTTAGTACTACTCGTCCATCTATACACCAATCATACCATATTATCTATCTTTTCAGTAAATTTCAGCGGAAGAAGATGTAATTAACTCTACAATAACTTTCCTTAGAAACATTATTTTTACATTTGTTCATCAACTGTTGAAATCAGTCATTTTTGTTTTGACTGACCTGTGCATAACTTTATCATGGAATAATAGTTATCCATAGAAAAGAAGAAGTTATCCACATTATGTGGATAACTTCTTTCGTTTCTGTGGCTAAACTGCATAAGATATTGCAATTCAATCCCTTTGGTTATCGGTAAATTAGTGGATTTATCCACAACATTTTCACATTCCTGTCGATAACTCAATGAGATTATAGATTGAATTCTACCTTGAAAATTTTAAGTATCGGTTTGATGTTCTTGATCGTCACGATTTCCGACACCTGTTTCTCATTAAAAGTCAGCAATTCAACATTTCCATTGTTAAGGTTTCTCGTCTTTCTCAGGATGTTTTTTCCTTTATACTCGAGAAGCATAACGGAAGTCCCCTGAAAATCCTTTGCTTCAACACCAACAAGGTAATCCCCTGTCCGCATTCTGAA
>JBASOA010000009.1:0-2604 GCA_049657765.1 Clostridiaceae bacterium | reverse complement strand
TTCCAGTGAGATGACAGACAGCTATGGACGTCCGGTACTGCGTGTGTTGCCAAGCGTCGGCAGAAAGCCCGGCCGGAATGACCCCTGTCCATGCGGCAGCGGGAAAAAGTACAAGAAATGCTGCGGCCGCAACGATTAAGCGGGGGTGTTACATGCCGCTATATTCACAAAATACTTTTCATAATCCCCATCTTTCCATAAGTTCAATTGGACAAAACCGCTATCGCGGTGGTTTCGCTCGAATTTAAAGAGCGCTGTTTCTTGACAAACATGTCTTTACGGAAGTCTATGCCTTAGACTGATTGAGCAGTTATGCTGCTAATAAATTCTAAGGAGACTGATATGGAAAGCAATGAACAGGTTGTATCACGCATGAGAGAAGACATTCTGCTTCGCGGATTGTCACAGAACACATTGGACAGTTATACGCAAACGGCGCGAGTATTCCTGAAATTCTGTAATCGTCCTGTAGATCAACTCGATGAACACGACATTCGGAAGTTCTTGTGGTACTTAGTCAAGGAAAAGCGGGCGAAGCCAAGCACAGTGAACACCTATATGCAGAGCCGTTCGAGTGGAAAAAGCGAGAGGTCAATGGATCTCAGATCAGAAATACAATATCTAATTTATGCAATTAAACACTAGTTGCATGGGCGAGTAACAGGCTTTGCCTGCGAACAGCCCTTGCCAAGCATTTCCAGATCAGTTTCAGATCGGCATCTTGAGTGGACACTTTCCGTCCAGACTGATTTTGTCGCCAAAATAGAATGGATCTTCCCAAAATCGGTCTTCGCGATAAAGCTCACAGTTCAGGCAGTGGTCTTGAACCGCAAGTTCAAGGCGCCTCTTGTATTCTTCTTTTGAGAATACAGTAATATTGATCTCCTGAATGGTATAGACCTGGCCCATGTTCACATAACTGAATGCCGTTTCGGACTTGATGAAATACGGTTCCAGGCAATGGTCGTGCAGATACTCGATCAGCGGGACGAATCGTGCGGGATTCCCACTGTTCACATATTCGATAAACTGCTCTAACGTACTGCATTCCTCAGGATATTTAAAATATTTGTGGTCCATCTTGAGGGCTTTCATTTAAGCTATACTCTCCTTTCCAGGTTTGGCCTGACCGTTTCTTCTATCATAAACATGGAGCTATTTGATGAAGAATAGAAGCAGTGAGAACATGATGCCCGCTAAAAATACCAGATATGAATGGGGTCTCTCGTTTTTCCTCGTTTCTGGCAAAAGGTGCGATGCCGAGACATAAATCAAAACGCCGACTACAAAACCAAGAGCAAGTCCTAAAACAGCGTCGTTCAGGTTGCTGACGAAAGGATAAGCGATAAACGCACCAACAGGGGTTGTCAGGGACGCGACAAGAAAAGCATAGACTATTGCTTTCTTAGCGCTGATTCCTCCTTTTACTAAAAAGGAGAAAGTGATGATCCCTTCGGCGAATTCGTGCGCAACCAAGCCAACCCCTGCTAATACCCCGATCAGAGTACTTGCGCTGAAGGTAACAGAATAAATTATACCATCGATAAAGGAATGAATCCCTATCCCTCCCAGGGCAGTAATGCCAAAAGCCAGCTCAGGCTGTTTGGTTCTGTTTTTGATGAACCTGTTGCTGAAAAACATAAAAATGAATCCGGTCAGTGCCGCGAGTCCGGCATCCGGGTTCTTTGCCACAGCTTGAGGAAACGCCATGATTAATGGTGAAGTAATCAGAACCCCTGCAGCAAAACACATAAAATATTCTTTCGATTTTTCTGCCCATTCCCGATGTTTATAAATGAACCAAATACCAAGGCTGTTGACCAGCATAGCACTCAGGGCGAAAATCGAAATCCAGGTGAAGGTGCTAAATCTCTGCATGATTCATTTTCTCCTTCAAGGCAGTTTTCCTGCAGTAAATTTTGTTATTTTTACCAGATCAAGTCCTGCAGGTATTTCCAATCCAAGGCTCTTAAGTGCGTCTTTCGGTGTTTCTTCCTGGGATTGAATGACTTCAACATTGGCATCGGCAAAGACATAGAACGGACCCTTACTTGCGAAATCCATCTTGACAACGACAACATCCACACCATTTTGCACCAGCAATTCAGCCGCAAGGATCCCTTTGCCCCTTTCGACTTGGCCAAACGGATTATCCAAAATATTTGTATTACTGACGATCTTTTCTCCGGCTTTGACAGTGATTAATAAGAAATGGGGTGCTTCGCCAAAATGGGCACTAATAGCGGCACGATCCTCCGTCAATGGCAGTGCGTAAACAGTCTCTGGCTTTTGCAGCGGCTCATATTGTATCATGACTCGGTTGATATCCTTGATCTCATTCCGAGCTTGTTTCTCAATCTGTTCAACGATCAGGTGAGCTTTATCAAGGTTATGTGTTTTGAGAACAATTGAAGCTTCAATAAACTTGAATCTTCCGGAATTCCGACCAGTCAGCGATTTCAGCTTGACAACCTGTGGCGCATCTATAATGATTTTTTCAACTTTGCTCAATGTCTCATAACCAATCGAAGCATCCAGCAGGACACGTGCCCCATCGATCAAGATCTGCAGACCGGTTTTCACAATAATCAAGACGACAATAAT
>JBASOA010000008.1:0-19505 GCA_049657765.1 Clostridiaceae bacterium | reverse complement strand
ACTCCAACCTGCTTTTCTTTGTCAAATCCAATGTAACTATTATAATGATCAGTTCCACCATTATGCCAAACAATCTTTTTTTCCTTATCAATCATCCAACCGATGCCAAAGTCATCGATCCTAATACCCATTTTTTCATAACTCGCGTTTGATCCGTTCACTATGGCTAATGAATCATGAGCCATGTCCAAATAATCTGGATTTTCATTCATTTGCATCTCTACATACCCCATCATATCTGTAATATTCGATAAGAGAGCTCCGGCAGGCATATAGGCATCTGATTTTGACCAAGTCCAATAATTGCTCAAGTCACCGGAACCATCTGAAATCCTGGTATTTAGAAGTCCCAGATCTCCAGAAACATACTTATTCATGAGTGTTGTAAAATCTTCATTATATATTTGCTCGAGCACAACTCCGATGACGGACATCCCAAAATTGGAATACTCAAATGAATAGTCGGAATCCTTCAGATTGATCTTCCCGAGTCGTTCTATAAGCATTTCTTCCGATATTCCATTAAAGTCATTTACTCCACTGAAAAAGTTAGAAATCATTGGCTTTTCGAAATAATATGGCTTATAACCCGACATATGCGTCACAAGTCTCCGGATTGTTGGATAGTAGCCCTTGCTCGGAAGATTCAGATACTCATCTATCGAACTGTCCAGGCTGATTTTATCTTCACTTATTGCCTTACTAAGCAATGAGGTCGTGAATGTTTTTGTAATGGATCCTATTTCATAGATATGTTCTACTGGAGCTAATTTCATTCCATCCTTGCCATAGACATCATATGTTATTTTACCGTTCTGTATGATTCCTACTGTAATTACTGCATCTTTATTATCTTTTGTCGTATAATCCATCATTTCATCAAATGTCATCGTAGATAACTGGTTAAGCTTATATGAACCATAAATCGCATAGCCCCCTATCCCAATAGCAACAACTAAAATTATGGCTAAGAAAATTTTCAGTATTTTCTTTTTCCCCCATTTACGCTTTTTCATTGTATTCCCCCTTAAATAATTTTTATAATTTATATTTACTTTGAATGTTCTAACCAATTATTTTCACAACATGTGTTGTTAAGCTCACATGCGGCTATAATACTTATATCCCTAATTACGGTTTGTTGCTAACAATCGTCTTGATTTGAAGTTTACTCCACTTTATAAAAAATGAAGAGCATACTCTATTTCAGTTAATATCAATCAAAAATACATTGAATCAATTACTGAAATCCAATATATCTTGATGAATATTTCAATTGGTCATAAATTAGTTTTTGCAATGCAGATGTTACCAAATGAATAATTATTATGGCAGCCCATATTGCTGCCCAATAAAATTCTTTTTATATAATAAAATATAGCTTGGTATCAAGAGAAAAATAAATTTTCCAACAAAAATGCCAGGCATTACTAAGCGATGATCTGCTTTCTGAGAAAAGAAATTTCCCCACATAAAAACCATAATCCCTATACAAACAACAGCTCCAACAATTTTTAGAATACGCGTGTTAAATAACATCGCCTCCAAGTACCCACAGCTGGCTAATGCAACAACTTCTATCATAAAGGCTAGAGTTAAACCAATCATGCAAATTCTCTCTCTATATTAGTTATTAACAGACTGCATTCCTATTATATCTCTATATTGTTAATTATACTTCCTACAGTGCGCGTAATTTGAAATTTTCATCAATACTAAAAGTATCCTTATTGTATATGTGTATTTTTCCAGATATCAATTCTATAAAATATTACCTTCCAGCTATATTTTAGTAAACATATCCTCATTTATTGAAATTTTGTTGTAATTTCCTAATTCGAAACCTGGTTACTCCTATCCCAGTCAAATATTTATGTACTTTATCTTTCTAGTTAATTGTTTGCATATCAACATGGTTTTCTTTCGAATCTTGTAAAATATCTATATCAAAAAAGTAATCTTTGAAAACAGCTTGAACAAGCTATTTTCAAAGATTATTAACTTTACTGTTAATCGAAAAAACTATCATTTCAGCATGATTGATGAGGCTAAAATGATATGATATTTAACATGAATCTGACAAAACACGTCATCTAGTTTCATAGCAGAGTTTTCACTTATCCCTGGCTTTTATCAGGAGAGTTAATGATCAGCCCCCTGGTTCCCCACTGCCTTAGCGTTAGGAACACTCTTTTTCAAACCATATGATTGAAGGTGAGTAAATGAAAATCCAAACCACAGATCAAAACAAGCGACAGAAGTCATCTGAGTTTTTCAAGAAGCTATACAAATTAACTATTGCTGAAGGCATAGTGTTTTGGGTGACTAGCATTGTAACCTCCCTTCTTCCTATCGCAACAAAGTATAGAGCTGCGAACTCAAATTGGAGCATACAAACGGTTTGGTTTGGCTCTTTGCTTGCCGGGGTTATTTTCGGATTCTGCGTCAGCTATATCTTACTTCGTTTTTTCCTAAAGATTCCAACAAAGAGTCCAATCCCTAAATCCTTATTACTAAATTCCATCATTCTGGTCATTGCCGTAATCCTCATTGATGTTCCTATGATTTCCCCAGGTAAAGAAGATTCTTTTTATTACCTCTTCATCGTAGTTATGTTTATTGCAGCAAGATTCCTCTTTCTTGGATTACCTGTGGGCTATTTCTATAAAAAGCTGGATAACTGATTCTTAACTGATATAACAAGAGCCGGTCATTTTGATCGGCTCTTGTTATATGATGACATAGTTTTTATTTGAAAATAAGACTGTGCTTTTCTTAGAAAAGGATACGATCTTACCCTCAGTGTACTCTAAGAGGACAATTGATCAACTTATAGATGGTCCGCAAATTATTCTCTTCAAAGCACTTAGTAATACGATTCCAATTCTATCACCCATCACTTATGCGTCTAAACTCTCATGTTTTTAAACCCGCTATATTAATTAGAAAACCGAAGCTTATATACTATCCAAGTCAAATATTTCTATGTGTAATTTTCTTGAGCTATTTGATATTGCATACCTACAATGTCTCCTTACGATTTTTTCGCGAAATATTCTTGTCTTAAAAAATAATCTTTGAAAACCGCTTAGATAAGCTATTTTCAAAGATTATTATTTTCACTTTTTCTACAATAGAGCTACTATCTCACGTTGCCTGACAGGCTGAGTTTGTTATCAGTTCTGTGTTTTCGTTTATCCGTTCACAGGAATATGTCAATGACAGTATTTAGAGACTTACCCAATCTGGGACACATGTCAAACTATTAGAAGCCAGTATCAGGATGAAGATACACCATTACGATGTCAACTGTCTCGTATGTTTTACTATAAGCGTACTTATGGTACATATCGCCCTAAGCCTAGAAAATTTAACACTTATGAATATCTGAACTAAAACTTTAAGTTTATTTATCTTCCTAGATCTATAATGTTTTGGATGAGACCCTTACATTTTCCACATGCTTCGCCAGTTTCTTCGTTTATACCTGTCCCAGCGCCTGTCATCTCTCCAACCTTTTCTACTGTATCAGCACCATTTTTAACTGCTTTTAGAACTGCTTCTAGAGAAGCATTCTTACAACCACATACAGAAGAAAGTATAGCATTTAATTCGCTTTTACATCCTTCACACTCTGAACATACTCCTGTAAGTTCAATTAATTCATATACTGTTCTTGCACCAGTAGTCATCGCTTTTCTAATTGATAGATAATCAACGTTATTTTTTGTACATATTATTCTGTTGTGTGCCATATTATTATGTCTCCTCCATTTGAATTTTTACTTATATAGGATAACATAGACGATTAGTTTTTGCTAACTGGTAAAAAACGGATTATATTTCCGAAGCATATAGAGTCTCGCATTTTCTACATCAAATTCAAAACACCAGTATTTCAGGAAGTCTGAAGATTGTCCCTTCTTTTTAATATGCAATTTTTTGATAAACCTATTTGAAATGATTCAATGGATATGATTTCTGGATTGCTATCCTCTACCAGCTAATTTCCATCGCGTTTCTACTATTCAACTTAATATTTTATGTATACTTTTCAATCCTGAGCATCACAGCAATCGTCAGTTTACACCATTCTAATTTATCCGTAAGTGACTTTATTCTTACTTTCTCTAATTCAGTTACAATAATGACTATAAAAATCAATACATGTTGATTGTTTTATTTAGTCTATAACACAGCCATTCTTCAACCAAACATTAAGTATTGATCACCATCCACTTACCCCGACAAAATTAGAAAAACATCCAAATTGACCGCTCTAAACCCTCTGACATTTACCCTCAAGGCCGACACTTAAATCGCTCTGCACCTAGCTTAGTAGGATAGGAATGCCATAGTACTCCTCTATTTACACAGATAAAACCCAAAACTCTGAACCATTGTTTGAGGTAATACTCTTGAAAATCCATTGAAAGGTGTTTGCTCGTCAAGACTTCTCTCCCAGACATCAAGATCTCTTCAGATTCCACCCCGGTGGACACCATTGCCTTAGTCTAGTAATGTAGTAGATTTTCACCACCAGGTTATCGTCCATCCTAGGCGAATAAAATCCTGCAGATATCATGAAGCCATGATTATCTGCAGGATTTGTATTTTCATTGATCATTTTTAGACTTTTAGCATTCCGGCTACTATGCCTCTTTTTTTCTGAAGACAAGTAGTGCTGCACCTCCGGTCAAAAGCATCGGAATAAGAAATGGAAATGTTGCAGGGATACCTGTATCCGCAACACCATCTTCATCGAGTTTAACTTCCTGAAGCTTGAAGTTTGTAGGGACCAATACGGTATCGATGACATGGATTACGCCATTGGTCGCCTCAAGGTCAGCTGTCGTGATTTTGGATTTATTGACCATGGCACCTGAGGTCAGATCAAATTTGATTTTCTCTCCGTTCACAGTAGCTGCTTCAAGACCATTCTTCAAATCAGTTGACATCACTTTTCCCGAAACGACATGATAGGTCAGGACTTTTGCAAGGTCAGGCTGTGCAAGGAGTTCTGCCGCTGTTATATTCAGATCTGCAAGAAGTTTTTCAAATGCAGCATTCGTTGGTGCGAAAACAGTGAATGGACCTGTTCCTTTCAAGGTATCAACAAGTTTTGCTTTCTGCAATGCACTGACGAGGATGCTAAAATCGGAATTTCCAACAGCAGTATCGACGATATCTTTGCTTGGCGCAGAAGCGAATGCGGAGAAACTCACAGAAATCAGAAAAATTGATAACAGCAGCGAGATTTTCTTGATCATCTTTTTCATTTCATTCTCCTTTTCATAGATATTTCATTTGATATTAAAATATAGTGAGATTATAATAGCATTAAGATTATTGATTTACAATATCAATTAAGAATTGTTATTATTTGTTGGGATTTTTTAACAGTCTGGAGGTAATCTTCATGAAAAAGAAATACATACTTCTTGGCCTCTTCCTCCTATTCCTCGTACAGCTATTCTTATATCAGGATAGCTTGTCCTCAAAATATGAATTAGAAGCTGGTCAGGAAGCCTATGAGGCCCTAGCGGAAAGCCGCTCTGAAACCACAGAGGATATTCTGCCTTATCCTAGCCCTCAGGATAATCAAGAAACATCAATAGAACCTTTCCCCAGTATAATAAATGAAAAAATCCCAATCGCATCGAATCCTTTTGCAAAATACTTCAGCATCAATCCAGATTTTGCAGGATGGCTTACCATAGGGGACACGAAGGTTAACTACCCCGTTGCAAGAGGAAGTGACAACACTTATTACCTCGAGCACAGTTTCGAGAAAAAGAAGAATGAACTTGGATCAATTTTCATGGACTATAGGAATGTTGGCATGGGAGTTGATTCCCATACAGTGCTCTACGGACACTATACGGAAAGCGGTTATATGTTCGGTGATTTGGATCGATATCTATCAAAAAAATATCTCGATGCTCATTCAGAGATTGTCTTTTCAGATCCCTATACGGAGAGACACTACCGCATCTTTTCTGTACACGTCTCTCCTCCTGATGGGGCAATTCTCCCTGTAGGAATCTCCGGTGAGGAATTCCTCCAATATGTGAGCCTGCTTAAGGAGTATTCTGTTCATTTACTGGATGTCTCGGTTACTGAAACAGACCATATACTGACGCTTGTTACATGCAATTATGGAATTAAAGATGGTCGCCTCTTCATCCATGCTGTTGAAATCACCGATCATTAAAAAGAATACGAAGCAAATGAGTTAGTCTGACAAGAATTCTATCCAAACATCATCATCGAGATTTAGTGCCAACACTAACGCAAAAAAGAGGCACTACGAATAGTGGCCTCAAGAACTGCGGAAATATCGGAGGTTGCCTAATTAAATTGAGATTTTAGACCCCTTTAGATAGACACTCAGATCAAATATTTAAATCAGCAATATTCGAATAATTCAACAAGCATGGCTCATTGAAGGTTTCACCTCAAAATAAACATTATTATTTTTTGAAAGCCTAATATTCAAACTTAATTGTCTAATACGAACTACTATCTAAAACGGTTTAGCATAGGCAACAATGGCTTCAATCTCTTTTAACAACATAATTAGTTGGATTGTAAAAGCCCTCTAGAATAGCTGCTTCATCTGTTATTTTATTCTTCTTTTCCATGAATTTCTTAAATACACTTAGCATTATTTTAAAAACACTGTTCACTTTAGCAAAATTAACACCACCAGGTAAGTAAAAGAATTAATGAAGTCTTAACTGTTCTTCATTGAAGTTGTTCTTTTTGATATCATTGATATCTTTTTCAACATTATGTTTGTCAGCACAAGCAAATATAATGATTGGTTTTTCTTTGAACCATTCAAAAACTTTTTTACTCTTGTTCATTTTTCTCATATATCCCATTACAAAAATATATTTTGGTAGTTATTTATTTTTTCTTTTTTAAATTTTGAAAAATCTCTCATTTCCCAATCTAATTCTTCTACAATTCATGTAGCGTATTGAAAAAGTGTTTCCATACCTGCTTTTATAGAGAACAATGTTTTTCATTTCCTTAGCCTCTCGGCTGCCTCATCTGCAGCAATCTTTCCAGTGAGGATGCTGATTGGCAAACCCGAAGGACTAAAGGTCCATTGACCAGCTTGCAATATATCTGGAATTGGCGTGTAGCAGGTGTTCTTGATTTTAGTCATCTTTGTTACGGCTGGTATGAGATCATTGGTAAAAGCCCAACCAGTTATGCCACCATCGAGATTGCCGCTTATTCTTTCGATGGTGAGAGGTGAAGAGCTAAAGCGATGGATGACTTTTTCCCTTATATTTTTATATATACTATTGTCAAGAACAGTAATGATCTTTTCTTCGGTAAAATTCTTGAATTCCTCATAAAAACCTAAAGCCTTGATATTGCTGATAAAATCATAATCCATCAAAACGCTCACCACTAATCCAGTTTTCCCTTTTGGAGCAAGTTCTTCATTTCGTAATGAAGGTATGGCAATTTCATAGGTAGTATATTCGAGATATTCATTCATCCAATTGAAAATCTCATTTTTATCCGTTGCTTTACTTATGATCTTTAGTTTCTCGAAAACTTTTGACTGCCCATGCTTATTGGGCGTATAAAACAAATGACCACTGGATTTTTTTCGAAAGTACTCCTTATCCAAATCAACAGCTAAAAAGAGCGAATAAATTGAATCTCCTCCTCTTTTCCCGCTAAGAAGTTTCTTTTGTTCTAGAATTCCTTTATTGAGTTTGCTGTCATTAATGGTATCCATATCAATAGCCTTATATAGCTGATTAAGATCAGCTGCCCAAATCAACTGATCATATTCGTATACTTGATGATTCAGGTCAGTAATTGATTTGTTGAAATAGTTAATTTTTGTGATTTTAATCCCCGTTTGGATGATCCCCCCAGATTCGTTGATATAATCTTTTATCTTGTCTACCAAATCGAACGTTCCTCTAACAGGATATTCATAATCCAAATACAAGCTGAAATAACTTAATGCGAAAGAAGCTGGCGTCTTTTGAAAAAAATGCTGGCTGATTATATCGATTAACGATTGATTGTCGGTAAGTTGACTGAGATAATCATATACTGGTGAATTGAAAGCTTTTATTTTCCCTGCTTTCGACAGGAATTTAAATAGCCACGGAAGTAAAGTTTTAAAAATATATTCCTTATCTTTCTTTAAATCTTTGAACAGAGGATTTTCAATGCCATATAAAATATCCATGTAGTCCATAACTTTCCTGATCTCTATAAGGATAAGGTCAATATCTTTATTATTCTCAGGATAAAGCGCATGAAGCATATCTTGATAATCTTTTAAACTGTCAATGGTTTCAACTCGTATCATCTCTTTTTCAATTCCAATGCTCACTGTGCTTTTCACAAATTCTACCTCTATGCCAAGCTGCTTTAACATCGGTTTTACAATTCCTGAATCAACAATCCCTCTAACACCAGCATCATAAAGAAAGCCATCATAATAGAACGAACTTACTAAACCACCAATGTGGTCTTCTTTTTCGCAAAGTAATATGTTAAATCCTTCTTTGGTCAGAAAAGCTGCACTTGTCAATCCAGCGATTCCACCGCCGACTATAATCGCATCATATCTCATTTAATCATACATCCTCTTCTATTAATCCCGTCATTTTCATACTTAAATCATAGATGGTCTTTTGATTTTCCGGATCTATAGCGTGCCTTGCCGGCTTTTCCTCAATCGTCAGATTAAAGAATTTACCACTAACCTTATTTAGTTCATTCGCGGAAGCTAAATAATAAATTGCTTTACCAGATAACTTCGGATCTTTTAAAAAGTGCCACGTGACATGATGTAAAAACCATCGATATAATCTACCATTATTATTACCGATATTCGTTCGTACACCACCTGGGTGCATAGCATTTATCGTAACACCACTATCTTTCAAATCTTTAGCTAATTGCCATACCGTTAAGAGTTGTGCCGTTTTTGAAGATCCATAACTTCTTAAGCCAGTGTAAATATGATTGTTCCAGTTTAAATCATTCGATTTAACTCCGCTAAATCGATGCCCCTCAGAGTTGACTTGAATAATACGCGATGGCGAAGATTTAATCATTGTGTTCAACAGCAATTTAGTCATCAAACAAGTGGATAAGTGATTTACACAAAAAACCATTTCTATGCCGTCTTTGTTAAAGATTTTTTTAGTGGAATGGATTCCAACGCTGTTGATTAAGACATCAATTCTTGGATATTTATGGGAAATCTGCTTCGCTGCTTTTTCGACTTGTTTTAAATCAGAAAAATCAGCAATAAAGTAATCGACAAATATAGAATACTTCCTTTCAAGTTCGCTTTTAACCGCCTGAGCTTTATTTTCGTTTCTAACCACCATCACGATATTCGCCCCAGAGGCAGCTAAGGCCTTTGCAGCCTCATAACCAACACCAGAAGTGGAGCCAGAGATAACGCAAAGTTTTCCATCCATAGATTCGTTACTATGTTTTTGAACAGCTTTACCATTTTTCATGAACATCAATTCTTCTGGAAGTTTAAATTTCATATTACATCTCCTTATCAA
Source organism: Clostridiaceae bacterium (assembly GCA_049657765.1). Classification (GTDB taxonomy): domain Bacteria; phylum Bacillota; class Clostridia; order Clostridiales; family Clostridiaceae; genus Proteiniclasticum. The sequence goes on along the minus strand of JBASOA010000008.1, from coordinate 9,933 downwards.
AAAAATCTATCCAAAAAAAGATCTCATAAACCAACGGTAGATTCTTCTGATTACTGGAATTTCATCATAAATATCTCCCCAGAGATCATAATAATCTCTCTGTTCAATGATCATACCTTCACCGTCAAAAGTCAGTCGTGTAGCACCATAGATCGGCTTGCTAGGAAAAAAGCGAAAAGACATGGTCATCTTCCAATCCATCATTACAACATTCCCCGTTTGAGTAATATTGTAGATATCCATTTTCAAATTGTTGCAGCGTTTGGCTAACCGATTACACATGGCTTCAAACTTTAATTTACCTTCAATTTTCTGGATTGAATCCTGGAAGATAATATTCTCGTGATAATACGGAAAAATATGTGACCAGTCCGGTTTTCCGGTATCACTATAGGTTTTCGACCACAATTCCTTAACCTCTTCAAGCGACAATAATTTATTTCCCTGCAAGTCATTTGCCATAAAATCACTCCATCAGAATTTTTTGAAAAGTTGCAATGTTCTCATATTGTTATGTTATCATATTTTATTCTAAAGAAACAATGTTTTGCCTTTTCACAGTAAGAGCTTTCTAAATTAATGAAAATCTCCTGACTTCTTCGTGATGTATATTTCTTCATTTCATTAATAACCTAACTAATACTACATTCGGTAAAAAGCCAAGCTCTTTAAGCTATTTCTGATTTTATTATAATCTTCATCCATTCCATTGGTTCCAAAAATTCCATCTCTGATGATGATAGAAAGCATCCACCATAAATAATGCATGGACTCTGAATTCATCATTAGTTTTAGTTCGTTCATACGTAATGAGGAATTTGAAAGAAGTCTGCTTTATCCCCAATGTCATGGTCTTTGCCGACATCAAGCATTTTGAATAACTCAGGGCTGATTCTTCATAATCCCCCGAGCAGTACAATAATAAGCATGACTTTCTAAAGAGTGGATTCTCTGGCGCTAGCTTATGCACAGTTAAATCTGGATAAAGCCTGCAAAAACTTCTTTCGAGAACAAAAGAAGGGCAAAGCGATACCATCAACAATTGACATGGAACCAATAAAGTTGCTGGAAATCGACAACTGAAGCAGCCTAAGCTAAAAACAAGCCTCATCGGGTATCACCTATCCCATGTGGTACCCGATGAGGCACAATTTAAATCGGCAACGATTCGGAGTACATTCAGCCAAAAAAGAAATACAAGGCAAAATCGGTCTTACATCCTACGTCTCGCTTTCTGATGAAACCGACATCGCGAACCCAATCCCCCTGCTCAAGATTTAAAGGACGCAGCGAGCGCATTCCCCAAGGTGAAAGGCTACAACAACTACGAAAAGAACAAAATGAATCTAACCTTAGGTTAACCAGGCTTTCAGGCTGTATTCCACCCGTCTAGCTCAGGTATACTTGACTCATTGGAGATATTGGCCAAGAAGCCCACCCTACAGATGATGAAAATCATTAATCAGTGACTAGTTTACTATCTTCCTTCATTAACTTTCGGCTTAAATTCTACATCCAACCTACTCTGAAAACTTCCATTTCAAATAAACTTCTAGTGCCAGTTCCTAACAAACACACCAATTCGTTATTTCCGCTATTAATCATTTTTTCATTTCTCACAGACTAGCAAAAACAATTTGATGATATAACAATACCGTGATCAGAATAACCTTAATGTTATTCCGATCACGGTACGATGCCTATGATGAAATTATGACAACTTCTTTTCTATCGATAATGTTTTGCCTATCCCTGTCCAATTATTTACTTGACTGCAAATCTTTTCCTGCAAATCAGCCTTTTTTGATTTTATTAAGCTTGGAATTTAGTTCCAGCAAATCATCTTTTGTCAAATTGATACCCATAGTGCCAATCATGCCACTTAGTCTTAGCACAGTAAAACCCCTAAGCATACCCAGCATCGCATCATTCATTTCAAATCCACCCGCTACTTTGTCTCCCTTCTTTGGCAACAGTTTGGAAAACATACCCATGAACAGTAACTTGCCTTCCATCGTCTTTATAATATCTCCAATCTGGTCATTGAGAGAGAAATATCCTTCAGGCATGGTGAGGTCAAACCAATTTATAATCGCATTTTTCTCCTTCAGACGGTAGGATTCATCGAAGCTCTGCACTTTTTTAATTTTGCTCTCATCTCTACATTCACCAGCAATGGCCACAAGAGTTGTTTCTCCAATATTGGATACTTCAAAGTAGAAAAAACACTCTCCTTCTTTTTTACCCAAAGATATACCGTTGGCAAATAGCTCTACAACCGGTTGGTTTGAATATACTGTAACCTTTGTCACGTCCTCTTCCCGATTGACATATCGCTTGCTGCAAAGATGAACAAAGGGCTCATCTGACAGCCAAGCCTTGTATGCATAGAAAGAATCTTTCTTGTACTTGCGGTCGAAGGTAACCAGGCCTTTGTGATTTTGTCCGTTTTCTCCTCCCTCACTTCGGGCATCTGCACCAAAATCAAACATATTCCACACATGGGTGGCCCAAATATATTTGCGGGTAAACAACTGACGGATCAATTCCTCATGATAGAACGACTGATACTCTTCCGTGTAGTCCCCTTGTGATGGTTTAGAGGTATGCCAATCCAATGCTTCACAGCCATATTCGGAGCAACCGATTGGTAAATTCGGATACTTCTCATGGAAGTGATCGAACCAAGGACCATTCATGGAAGTATCACCCCCGTACCATCCAAAGTAGTGATTATAGGAAACTATGTCTGAAATATGGACATAAGGACTGTCTATGGGACAAGGAGAAACTGCAGCAATGACTGTAAGGCGGGTCTTATCCAGTTCATGGCAGAGATCATTCAAAATATGATGATTCTCAATGAGGTCAGAATCGGTATCTCCTTTCATACTAATCTCATTGGAAAGGCCCCAGACCACGATGGAAGGATGATTGTAATTCTGAATAATCAGTTCTTTCATCTGGGTAATGGTATTCTCTCGTGCAGTAGGCATATGTTGCGAAATATAGGGGATTTCGGCCCAGACAATCATTCCCCGTTCATCACATAAATCATAGAAGTACTGATCATGCTGATAATGGGCGAGACGAATCGTCGTACAACCAACTTCGCAAATAAGATCCATATCTTCTTCGTGATGCTCTGGTAGAAGAGCATTTCCAATGCCCCAGCGATCTTGGTGGCGAGAAACCCCTCGGAGAGGATATTCCACACCATTGAGGATGAAGCCATTCTCAGGATCAATATGGAAAGTACGGCAGCCGAACCGCGAAGTAGCGGTGTCGATGGCTTCCATATTACTTAAAATCTCAATTTTGGCAGTGTAGAGATAAGGGTCTTTACGACCATGCCAAAGATGCACATCAGATATTTCTATCGTCACCTTAGTGTTATCTGTTTCTACTTTGCTGATTTCTACGCCTTGATCATCAGAAATGGAATATCGGAGTTTCTGACCAGCTTTAAAATTTTTAACCCAAGTTTCAATTTTTATATTTGCATTTTTACCGCATACCTCTGGAGTGACTTTTAGTCCAGATCCACCAAAATATTCTAAATCAAAATGCGTTTCATTCACACAAAGGATATTCACATCACGATACAAACCACCGTAAAAGGTAAAGTCTGCAGCCTGGGGATAGACTTTGTCATTAGGTGCATTGTTTACGGAGATAACGAATAAGTTTTCGCGATTCAGGTGATCTGTGATATCTATACGCCAGGTGGAGTATCCTCCATCGTGATGAGCTAAATGCAAGCCATTAAGATAGGCATCCGCTGAGGAGTTTGCACCGTTAATTTCTAGGAAGTACCGGTCAGTTTGTGGCAAATCCATCTTATCCAGTTTTTTTGCATAATAGGAGGTTCCGCGGTAATAATCATTACCACCGTCTTGGCCATCAATTGCATTCCAACTGTGGGGTAGGTTCACCCAATCCCAGTTCATTGGCAGTGTAACAGGCACTTCAGTAGCCTGTTTTGTAAAAGCCCATTTATCATTAAATTTATAATAAGATTTCAAGTTAAAGTCTCCTTTATTGTTTATTATGAAGATGCAGACAGAACATCATCTGTCTGCAATCTTTTCCATGTGTATGTCCATAGTATGAAGTCTGTTGTTACACAGCTGGCTGTTCTCGTCTCTCATTGAGCTCCGCATTCATCTTAGCCAGTCTCTTTTTGTCAAGGTTGTAAACAAGACCCAGTCCAATAAATTGAAGAACTGCACTCAAGGTATACATACCAGCCACGAGATATCGCATTTTTAGAGCTACATCAAAAGTCTGATTCCCTTTATTACCTTCCACATAGCCCAGCGCAACCATGATAACTAGTGCTAGAGCAGGCCCCATCCCTTGTGCCAATTTACGGAAGAAAGAATGAAGGGAATATGTTACGCCCTCTTCACGGACGCCATTTTTCCACTCGTTATAGTCGATGGCATCTCCCATAAGAGCCCAAGAAACTGTGGAGTAGATTCCCATCCCCAAACTGTTCACCAACTGGCAAAGCATATAAATAATGAGTCCCGAAAAATCTGGAGTTATCGATAAAACCAACATGGCTGCGCAAGCCACCAAACTGCAGATTGCACCCACAACGGATAATTCTTTCTTTCCGTACTTAAGGACCATCTTACGTGCCAAAGGCGTAAATAGGAAGATGGGGAGCATAGAGAAGAGCTGAACAATACCTAAAATCTTGGCATTGGCAAAATAGGATTGAAACAGAACTTGAACGGCTGTAGTAGCACCCTGCATACCTAGGAACATCCCCATTGCTGCTAAGGTAGCCCCAACCGCGGGACGGTTTCCTAAGAAATTTCTCATGGCTTTAAACCCATTGAATTTTGGCTGGTCTTCCTTACACTTGACTGGAAGTTCCACACGGACTTCTGTGTTCCTGATCATGAACTGGAAGGCAACGAATCCAATGGCACCCATAAATAGCGCTACCATAAATACGCGCTCACCAATGATGTTGTTATTTGCATCAAAAATGAGGAATGGAAGAATAACCATAGGCACGATATTTCCGGCCAAAGAACCTACTGACCGCCATGCTGATAAGGAAGCCCGATCAGCAGGCTCATTAGAAATCATGGATAGCAAAGAACCATAGGGAACATTTGCGATGGTATAAAAGGCATCCCACAATACATATCCACAAATAAAGATGATAACCTTCGCTACAGCAGGCGCGCCTTGCCAAGGTATGAAACAAAGAGCTCCTCCAACAATAAGACCAACAGAGCCTACAAAGATATAGGACAGAAACTTATTGCGCTTATACTTACGCTGGTCTGCATCAATGATGTAGCCGATGAGTGGGTCATTGATAGCGTCCCAAATCTGCACCACTATTAATAGTGAAGCAAATAAAATGGAATCCATTTGCATAAATTGGGTCCAGAATAGTGCCATTGTGCCCTTTAGGGCAAAACTCATGTTGCAGCCAAAATCACCGGCGGCATATGCGAGACTATCACGCATCCCATACTTGCGATAGCCTCTTTCGTCAATTTGAATTTCCTTTTTCATTAAAATCCCCCCATTTTTAAATAACAGCGGCAATTACTTCTTGTTCTACTGGTACTGTAGTTCCATATTATCAGGTAAAGGTTTTCACAGTGAGTAAAATTTTTAGAAGTTTTAGTATTTTTTTCATCTTACTTATTGAATAATTGAATTGTCATGCGATAATAATGATTAGAATACTATTCGTACTGTTTTTACTTCTATGGGAAATACTGGAGGTTAATATGGGGTATCAATTAGAGCTTAAATTTTTGCAAAGCATTCTAAAAAAGATGAATTTACAGTTCTTTCAGCTTTCTCAAGAAAAACCTCCACAAGAATATCTGGATTTGGGTATACGGAATTTTCTTGGCCGCAAAGAAGAGTATTCCTATTTGTTTCAGGAACAACCTTTTCAAGCTATGCAAAACACCATCTACAAGCTGACAGATGTTTTTTTCTGCAAATATCTTTATCTGATGCTTCCTGAAGAACCTGCATCGGTCTTACTCATTGGCCCCTACAGGTCTGTTAATCTAAGCCATAAACAGCTTCTTCAAGAAGCGGAGCGTTTTTCTGTCCCTCCACAATTATTTAATGAGTTAGAGAACTATTACAGCAGTGTTCCCTTTTTCAACGATGACAGTTTTTTGCTGTCTGTTATCAACTCCTTTGCTGAGACCCTGTGGGGAAGCACTGAAGCATACACTATGGTAAATCTGAAAGAAGATGAGGATCTTCCTCACACCATCTCTTTGGAGGAGAATTCCTATCCTTCAAAAAACACACTATTGACTATGGAGATTATGGAACGGCGGTATGCCTATGAGAATGAACTGATTCATGCAGTTTCTCTCGGAATGTCCCATAAAGCAGAATCGATGCTCTCAAATTTCAGTGAGCTTACCATGCAGCAACGTGTCAGTGACCCGCTCCGCAATATGAAAAACTATTGTGTCATTATGAATACATTGATGCGAAAAGCTGCAGAACAAGGATCCGTTCACCCTATATACCTGGATCGCGTATCTTCAGAATTCGCTCAAAGAATCGAAATAGCCGGGTCGGTTCCAGCAGGTTACAAGATTATGACTGAAATGATCTCCACTTATTGCCGATTGGTAACCAAACACTCCTCGTTAAATTACTCCTTTTTCATTCGTACGACATTGATTTTCATTGATTTTGATTTGTCTGCTGATCTCTCACTACACTCACTGGCAGCATTGCAGAATATATCTTCGGGCTATCTTTCTACCCTTTTCAAGAAAGAGGTAGGCATGACGTTGACTGACTATGTAAACAGTAGACGCATGAAGCAGGCATCACAGCTCTTGCGAAGCACTGCACTCCAAATTCAGACCATTGCTCAATATTGTGGCATTCCTGATGTAAACTACTTCTCAAAGACTTTCAAACGCTACTTAGGTTGTACCCCTAAGGATTACAGGCATTCACAACAGACCCATAAGGAAATTCAAAAATAATCACTGTATCCGAAACAAAAAAACGCAGTGGAGGAAAGACCGCATAATTTGGGCTTCTCTCCACTGCGATATGCTGTTTTCAATTTAGCTGAAAAACAAGACAATTAAACGTTATTCCTAATATACAAAATTTTGAGTTAAGACAACTTAAGTTCAGCTTCTCTAGTACACTAGCTTTCCAATATTTACATCTTCTACAAAGCCCATCACGTTATATAATACAAGTACATCTGTTATTTCATTGTCTAAAATAAAATCATCCATGTCTCCGTTATAGTAGCGCAGGTCAATCATATAGGTCTTCTCAAAATGATTCACCATAAAAGGAACACAGGAATGGGCATAGGAATCCTTAATGACCAAAAGCTTTCTTCCATTCATATTATTGGTTTGAACTTCTATTAATGCATTGTTACCACCCATATAAACGGAGTATTTGTCTTTTCCTTCTAGTTTTTTCAAATCATATAAGGTATCTGTCTTGTCCACCAAGTTATACGTTAAATGGTAACTCATCTCCTCCTTTAGTTCATACAAATAAAGGTCATCAGGTTTCACATTAGTATTAACCTTCGAATGCAAAGTACCATAAAATTGATCAGAAACCAGGTGAATATCAAACTGTTCCTTGTCTATCGGATTAAACTCTAATGTCTCCGCCCATTGCACATACGCATAATATGCGCCTAGGGTCGTCCAGTGATGATCTGTTCGATAATAAATATATTCATCCTTATGCTTATTGAGGATGTTTCTGACATCAATAAGAGAACCCTTTGATATGACGGAAGCCATCTTGTCCAAGTAAGCATTTTGATTATAGCCGGAGCCTGCAGCAAAAAGCGGCAACTTATCCGTCAAGATTTCTGAGGCTGTCGGTACTAGCATAAACTTCACCCGGTCTTTTCCAAGTATAGATTCCTGTTTCTTGATAAATTCCAGTACATCATCTCTGTTCTTCTCCGCTTGTTCTTCCGAGACATCGCTATCATTATGCTTTTCAATCAGATAGTTGTCCTTTGCAAAATAGACAGAATTAATCTCCTGCTTAAGTATTGCCCTCTCAAGAACCACTTTTATGCCAATCCACTCATCTCGTATGACGAACTGATCATCGACATATTCATCCAAGCCATTCATATATTCTCCATTTATAAACTTTTCCCCGGTTAGCTTAGGAAGCACAGCCAGGTATCTATTTTCATTTTCGGAAAAAACTTTTGAAGGTGTTGTTATATTCCATAGGATAAGACCCGCCCACACGAAGGCGAAAATAAAGAAAAATATTTTATTGAAGGAACTTTTCATTTTTTCACCCCATTAGAATCTAAAATACAAAAACGGATTATAGGTGCTATCCACGAGATAAGCCACGCTTCCAAGGAAAGTAAACACATAAGCGAAGGAGGCAAAGACAGAGACCCCTCCCTTGGTGATGTTCTCCGCAGAATCTAACACCCTTTTAAAATGCGGGGTAGAAAAGTATGCAGCCAAAGCAAAAAGGATGCTGTAGCTTATGAGATAATACAGCGCTTGACTGTTATAGAAGGGCATGTTACCCAATCCAAACATTCCCTTTAAATAAGACAGCCCCGTACGAAGATTCTCGAAATAGAAGATTACCCAACCGATCATCACCAGGAGAAGCGTGTAGATATGCCTGAACACCTCTGGCAGCTTATGCAGGAGCTTAAGCAAAAAGGTTTTCTCCGTAATCAATATCACTGCAAAGTACAGCCCCCAGAGAATGAAATTCCAAGAAGATCCATGCCAAAAACCTGTCAAAGCCCATACAATCATGAGGTTTCGAAGATGCCTAAGCTTTGAGCCCTTATTCCCCCCGAGGGGGATATACACATAGTCACGAAACCAAGCGCCAAGAGTGATATGCCATCGTCGCCAGAACTCCGTTATACTTTGGGAGATATAGGGATAGTTGAAGTTTTCGTCAAAGCTAAGTCCAAATATCCTTGCCAGACCAATGGCCATATCGGAGTAACCAGAAAAGTCGAAGTATATCTGAAATGTATATGCCGCTATTCCTATCCAGTATAAAAGCACGGAGGCTTCTCCGGCAGCTCCCTCGGATATTCGACTCCACAATAGACCTACATTGTTAGCGATCAGGACTTTTTTCCCTAATCCCAGAATAAAGCGTCGAATCCCTGTGGAAAAGGTGTCCATGGTGAGCTTATGATCGTCCAAGTCATTTTCTACTGTCACGTACCTGACGATTGGTCCCGCGATAATCTGAGGAAAAAGCGTTGTATAGGCCAAGTAGTTGTAATATTTCTTTTCACAACTTGTTGTACCCCTATATACATCAATGGCATAGGAGATGGATTGAAAGGAGTTAAAGGATACGCCTATGGGAAGTATGATTTGAAGAAATGGAGATTCCATCCCGAACAATCCATATAAGTTACTCATTAAAAAATTGGTGTACTTAAAATAAATAAGTACACCTAAATTACTGCATATCGCGATTAACATATAAATCCGTCGTTTCTCTTCATGATCACGGTGCCGTTCCATGAACTTTGCACATACAAAATCCACAACAGAGAGCAGCAGCATAATCGGAACAAACCGCACCTCACCCCAGGCATAGAAAACAAAGCTCGCGATAATCATGACGAAGTTCTTTAGTCGATTCGGTGCAAAAAAATAGATCACAATCATCGCGGGTAAAAAATAGAACAAAAAAGTTATGCTGCTAAAAACCATTTTAATCCCTCATCTATTTGAAAAGGTCGTTAAACGCATTGACTCCCTTTTCCACTTCATTTTCTGCGAACTTCTTGGCATCCTCTTCGTTAGCGTCCATGTTCTCATTAATCGCACCAACAAGAAGAAAAGCAACAAAATCACCCTGGCGAACTACCTTGAGTGAATTGATCTTGGCCAGGTTCATGGGATACTGCAT
>JBASOA010000007.1:0-34743 GCA_049657765.1 Clostridiaceae bacterium | reverse complement strand
TCATTGTATATGTGGTATTGGTGATCTTCTTCTCTTGGTTCTACATGCAGATTACAATGAAACCTGAGGAAATGGCTGAAAACATGGCCAAGTCCGGTGGTTATGTTGCTGGTATAAGACCAGGCATAGCAACAGAGAAGTACATTGAGAGAATACTGACAAGAGTCGCAATCATCGGTGGTTTATTCGCAGCACTCATCGCTGTTTTCCCAATCATACTTGATGGATTTACCTCATTCAAAGGACTTTCCTTTGGAGGAACCGTAATCTTCATCATGGCTGGTGTGGCACTTGACACAATGAGGCAACTGGAATCACAGCTTGTAATGAGACATTACAAAGGATTCCTGAAATAGTAAAATTATTTGGAGATGATAGCCGTTGAGAATTATTTTATTGGGTTCTCCTGGAGCAGGAAAAGGCACCCAGGCACAGTCTATAAGTAACAAATATTCCATTCCTCATATCTCTACCGGGGATATATTCAGAATGAATATCTCCAATGGAACCGAGCTTGGGATTTTGGCCAAGAGTTACATGGATAAGGGACTTCTGGTTCCAGATAATGTTACGATTGACCTCGTGAAAAATAGGCTGAAAGAAGAAGACACAAAAAATGGTTTTCTACTGGATGGATTTCCAAGAACCATATATCAGGCAGATGTTTTGGAAGAACTATTGAAGGAAGAAAATCAGAAAATCGATGCAGCACTACTCATCAAAGTCCCTAGAGGATTCATTATTAAGAGAATGACCGGCAGAAGGGTTTGTCCTAACTGTGGCGCATCTTACCACTTAGAATTCAATCCACCGACACAAAAAGGAATTTGTGACGACTGCGGATCATCCTTGATCCAAAGGAAAGACGATACCGAGGAAACGGTTCAAGAAAGACTGGATATCTATGATTTTCAAACACTACCGCTGATAGAGTACTATACACAAAAAGGAATCTTGAAGTCAGTGGATGGAACTAAAGCGATAAACGAGGTTTTCGAGGAAATAATTGAAATACTAGGTGATAATAAATGATCAACATAAAAAACTCTAGGGAAATAGAGTTAATGATAGAATCTGGAAGACTGGTTGGAGAAACACTCAATATGATTGAGTCTCATATTAGACCAGGAATTTCCACTCTTGCACTGGACAAAATCTGTGAAGAATTTATAATGAGTCATGGAGCAATTCCATCATTCAAGAATTACAACGGATTTACCGGTTCAATATGCGCTTCGGTGAACAATGTGGTTATACACGGTATTCCCAGTAAGGAGATCATCCTTAGGGAAGGGGATATCATCAGTGTTGACTGCGGAGCACGCCTTAACGGATTTCACGGTGATGCAGCAAGAACCTTTAGAGTTGGTGAAGTTTCAAGTGAAGCGGATCGACTCATCAGGATAACTGAGGAAAGTTTCTTTAAGGGGATTGAATTTGCAAAGGTTGGCCAGAGATTGGGCGACATTTCAAATGCAATTCAAACGTACGTTGAAGCAAACGGTCTGAGTGTGGTGAGGGATTTTACCGGACATGGTATCGGTAGAGACCTTCACGAAGATCCAAGCATACCTAACTATGGCGTGGCGCATAAAGGGCCGAAACTTAGGGCAGGCATGGCACTCGCCATCGAACCCATGGTGAATCTCGGTACTTACCATGTTAGAGTAATGGGAGATAACTGGACAACGGTAACTAGCGATGGACTGTTATCCGCACATTATGAAAACACGATAATCATCACTGAGAACGGACCTGTGATCACAACACTTGTTTAATTGACGGCAGGGTCAATTGATCTATTAAGAAAAATGATATCCTGCTAGATAAACTGGAGTGAAGTAATATTGGACAAAGATTTAGTTGGATTTGTAGTGAAGTCTAAATTGGGAAGAGATAAGAATAAGTTGTACATTATAGGCAATGTCATCGATGACTATTTCGTAACCCTAGTAGATGGAAAGAAATTCGATTTTAAGAGACAAAAAAGAAAGAACAAAAAACATCTTTGTATTATTACGAAAGCAGACGAGGAAATAATTCTTGGAATTATGAATCAGGATGAAAAATGCTTAACAAATATATTCAAGCTGTTACAGCTTGAGGCAAAGGAGGTATGATTACCTTATGTCAAAAGAAGATGTTATAGAGATGCAGGGCGTGGTGAAAGAATCACTGCCAAACGCACAATTTGTGGTGGAGCTCGAAAGTGGCCATATCATAAGTGCACATCTCTCAGGAAAATTAAGAATGAACTTTATCAGAATTCTTCCAGGGGACAGAGTAACTATTGAGTTAAGTCCATACGACCTATCAAAAGGACGTATAACTTGGAGAGCAAAGTAAATAAGGAGGGTTAGCGAGATGAAAGTTAGACCATCAGTTAAGCCTATTTGCGAAAAGTGCAAGGTAATCAAAAGAAAAGGAAGAGTAATGGTTATTTGCGAGAACCCTAAGCACAAGCAAAAGCAAGGCTAATAATAAGAAAGTTACAAGTATACCAGGAGGTGTAAATTTTAATGGCAAGAATATCAGGTGTTGACTTACCAAAGGCAAAAAGAGTTGAAGTAGGTCTTACATACATTTATGGCATCGGCTTATCAACTGCAAAGAACATTCTCAAAGAGACTGGCGTCAATGGAGACATTAGAGTCAAGGATCTTTCTGAAGAAGAAGTAAATGCAATAAGAGACTATATCAGCAAGAACGTTAAAGTTGAAGGTGACTTACGTAGAGAAGTTGCTCTTAACATCAAGAGACTTGTTGAAATTGGATGCTATAGAGGAATAAGACATAGAAAGGGCCTTCCAGTAAGAGGCCAGAAAACCAAGACCAATGCGAGAACAAGAAAGGGTCCTAGAAAGACCATCGCAAATAAGAAGAAGTAAGGAGGGAAGACAATGGCAGCAGCTAAAAATACAAAAAGAGTAGTAAGAAGAAGAAGAGAGCGTAAGAACATTGAACATGGTCAGGCTCATATTCAATCAACTTTCAACAATTCAATCATTACAATAACTGATCCAGCAGGTAATGTTCTTTCCTGGTCAAGCTCAGGAGCCTTAGGATTCAAGGGTTCAAGAAAGAGCACCCCATTTGCAGCTCAGGGCGCAGCAGAAACAGCAGCCAAAGCAGCAATGGAGCATGGCCTTAAGAGTGTTGAAGTTTATGTTAAGGGACCTGGTTCAGGTAGAGAAGCAGCTATAAGATCACTACAGGCTGCAGGACTTGAAGTTACTCTAATCAAGGATGTTACACCAATTCCACATAATGGTTGCAGACCTCCTAAGAGAAGAAGAGTATAACTTTAAATTCTTAAAGAGTTACCTGGACAATAGATCTGGGATCTAAGAGAATCAGTTGCCCTCAAGATAGTTGCCAATATTCTAAGGAGGGTTATAAATGTTTGAAATAGAAAAACCAAAAATTCAGTGTGTAGAAACAAGCGAAGATGGAACCTATGGTAAGTTCGTAGTAGAACCTCTTGAAAGAGGCTATGGAATTACTCTAGGTAATGCATTGAGAAGAATGCTTTTATCCTCACTACCCGGTGTTGCACCTTCATCCATTAAGATAGACGGAGTACTTCATGAGTTCTCCACAGTCCCAGGCGTAAGAGAAGACGTAACTGAAATCATCTTAAACCTTAAGGGAATGTATATCAAAATGAACGGAGAAGGCCCTAGAAAGATCTATATAGATGCCAAGGGACCTTGCGTTGTAACAGGCGGAGATATTAAAACAGATGGTGATGTAGAGATTATCAACAAAGATCTTTATATTGCCACCCTGGAAGAGGATGCAAAGCTATATGTTGAAATCAATGTGGACAGAGGAAGGGGATACGTCTCCCAGGCTAGAAATAAGTCTGATGCTTTGGCATTATCCACAATCCCTATGGATTCAATATATACCCCTGTGAAAAGAGTTAATTTTACAGTGGATAACACAAGAGTCGGACAGATTACGGACTATGATAAGTTGACTCTTGAGATATGGACCAATGGTACCATTTTGACAGAAGAAGCCATAAGTCTTGCAGCTAAAGTACTTATTGAGCACTTTAAACTGTTCATGACACTGACAAATCATGCCAATGACGTTGAAGTCATGGTAGAGAAGGAAGATGACAAAAAGGAAAAAGTTCTTGAAATGACTATTGAAGAACTTGACCTTTCCGTTAGATCCTACAACTGCTTAAAGAGAGCAGGAATCAACACTGTCCATGAGCTTACCCAGAAAACCATGGAAGACATGATGAAGGTAAGAAACCTTGGAAAGAAATCTCTTGAAGAAGTAGAAAGAAAGTTAAAGGACTTAGATTTATCTCTAAAGTCCACTGACGAGTAAAGGAGGTAAGTAAATGACTACATTAAGAAAGTTAGGTCGTCCAACGGACCAAAGAATGGCAATGCTGAGAAGTCTTGTAACAAGTTTCCTGAAGCACGGTAAGATTGAAACAACATTTTACAGAGCAAAAGAAACCAAGAATTTAGCTGAAAAGATGATTACTCTTGCAAAGAGAGGAGATCTTCATGCTAGAAGACAAGTCCTCGCATTTGTTACAGAAGAAGAGGTTGTTAAGAACCTGTTCGATAACATCGCACCTAAGTATGCTGAAAGAAACGGTGGTTATACCAGAATTTACAAGGTAGGACCAAGAAGAGGCGACGGTGCCGAAGTAGCAATACTAGAGCTGGTTTAATATAAAGAGGAAGCATGACTTCCCTTTGAAATGAAGTAAGGGATTAAGTTCAAACTTAGTCCCTTTTTTCCATAATTATGATAAACTAACAAGGGTAAGTAGTAAAATTATAAAGTGAAATACTTTTAGTGCTTATCACAGGAGGTCAAAATGGAAGAAAACTTGAAAAATAGCGATAAGGAAATGATCAGAGCTGTAGACCTTACCCATTACTATGATGATAACGAGGATGAAGAAAGAGAATATTCCTTAAGTGGAATCAACCTCACCATTAAACAGGGTGAGTTTGTTGTGGTTCTCGGACATAATGGTTCAGGCAAGTCTACATTTGCCAAACATATCAACGCACTTCTTTTGCCTACGGGCGGAAAAATATATATCGACACCATCGATGCAACGCTTCCTGAAAATACCTGGGAAGTGAGGAGAAGAGCCGGAATGGTCTTCCAAAACCCTGACAACCAGATGGTTGCAACGGTTGTAGAAGAAGATGTCGCCTTTGGTCCCGAAAATCTGGGCATCGAATCTGGTGAAATCAGAAAGCGTGTAGATCAGGCTTTAAAAGAAGTCAATATGTACGAATTTAGAAAACACGCCCCACACCTTCTCTCTGGCGGCCAAAAGCAAAGAGTTGCCATAGCGGGCATTATTGCCATGAGACCAAAGATCATCATCCTGGATGAACCCACAGCTATGCTGGACCCCTCAGGAAGATCCGAGGTCATGAAGACCATCAAGGAACTTAACGAAGTCTATAACATCACTGTTGTTCATATTACCCATTTCATGGAAGAGGCTGTCCAAGGCGATCGTATTGTCGTCATGGAAGAAGGCAAAATCATCATTGATGACACCCCAAGGAATGTGTTCAAGCAAATTGATTTGATTCATTCTATAGGACTTGATGTTCCTCAAGTGACGGAACTTGCCCATGAATTAAGAAAAGAAGGTGTAGACCTCCCAGAAGGAATACTAAATATAGATGAAATGGTGGAGGCATTATGTCAATTAAAATAGAAAATTTAACCCATATCTACATGCCTAAAACACCATTTGAGACCGTTGCTTTAGATAACATCAATCTTGAACTGGAAGAAGGGAAGTTTTACGCCCTGATTGGGCATACCGGATCCGGAAAGTCCACATTAATCCAGCACCTTAACGGCCTTCTAAAGCCTACAACAGGTAAAATATTCATCGACGGCATCGACATCACGGATAAGAAAACGGTCATGAGTGAAATCAGAAAAAGAGTAGGGCTCGTTTTCCAATATCCGGAATATCAGCTTTTTGAGGAAACCATCGAAAAAGACATCGCCTTCGGACCGACCAATCTTGGCTTGTCTCCGGAAGAGGTTTCGAAAAAAGTGAAGAGGGCAATGAAAATTGTCGGACTGGATTATGAAAAATATAAGGACCTATCCCCGTTTGAAATCTCAGGCGGACAAAAAAGAAGAGTAGCCATTGCGGGCGTTGTTGCCATGGAACCTAAAGTTCTCATCTTGGACGAACCGATTGCCGGACTTGATCCAAGAGGCAGAGACGATATCCTGAACCAACTACGTAAACTCCATGAAGAGTATAAGCTGACCGTCATTCTCGTCACCCACTCCATGGAAGACGTTGCTGACATCGCTGAAGAGGTCATTGTCATGAGCGATGCCAAGGTCATCATGAAGGGAACGCCAAGAGAAGTATTCACGAAGGTGGACATGCTTGAAAGTGTTGGACTGGGTGCTCCGCAAATTACCTATCTCATGAAGAAACTGAAAGAAAAAGGATTTTCTGTCAGAGAAGATATTTTTACTGTTGAAGAAGCAAAAGCTGAAATCCTAAGATATCTTGGCAAAGGAGGACAGAAAAATGATTAAAAATATCACCATTGGACAATATATTCCTGGAGATTCTTTTATCCATAAACTTGATCCCAGAACAAAGATTATGATTTCGATCTTATTTATTGTGAATTTATTCCTGGTCAAGAATTTTACAGGATATGTCTTGGTCTTTGCATTCATTGCTCTTATGGTCGCTGTGGCCAAGTTATCCCCGAAATTTATTTACAAGGGAATAAAACCCGTATTTGTTTTAATTATTTTTACCGCTTTCCTTAATATGTTTGTGACGAAAGGAACAGAGGCGACGCTTCTTGTCGATGTCTGGATCTTTAAAATTTATCGGGAAGGTGTATATCAGGCACTGTTCATGACCTTCAGGCTTATTTTCCTCATCATGGGCACATCAATCCTGACCCTGACCACTTCGCCCATAGAGCTAACGGACGGAATTGAAAGTCTTTTAAAGCCTTTCAAGAAGATCGGCGTACCGGCTCATGAGCTTGCCATGATGATGAGTATCGCCCTGAGGTTTATTCCAACCCTGATGGATGAGACGGATAAGATCATGAAAGCTCAGATGGCAAGAGGAGCTGATTTTGAATCGCCCAATATCATCAAAAAGGCCAAAAGCCTTATCCCTCTTCTTGTACCACTGTTCATTTCCTCCTTCAGGAGAGCAGAAGAGCTTGCCATGGCCATGGAAGCCAGAAGCTACAGGGGAGGAGAAGGAAGAACCAGGATGAAGCAGCTGAAGTATGAGAGAAGGGACATCCTTGCTTTCCTTATTTTCTTCATCCTTGTGGCTGGAACCTATAGTTTAAGGTTTACCAGTCTCTTGTAATAAAAAAAGATCATAAACAGGGACCATTTGCTGGCGACGGAAATGGTCCTTGCTTGAATAAAAATTTTCGATTGTAGGAGGAGAAAATTTGAAAATCCTTTTATATCTTGAATATGACGGCACTGATTTTCATGGCTTTCAACGCCAAAGCGATCAGCGAACGGTTCAAGAGGAGTTAGAAAAAGCACTATATAAATTATTTAAGGAAGAGACTAAGATCTCCGGGTCGTCAAGGACAGATGCAGGGGTACACGCCAGAAGCTATCCAGTGTCCTTCAAGACAAGCACGACGATCCCGCCACATAAGATTGCAGTAGCACTAAACCAATACCTGCCAGACGATCTAAAGGCACAGGAATCCATGCTGATGCCGGATGACTTCGATGCCCGGTTTTCTTCCCAGGGGAAAACCTATTCGTACCACTTTTTAAGAAGGCAGAATCCTTCGGCGCTTTATCGGAACCAGGCATATCTCATCAGGTACAAGCTCGATGTTGAACTGATGAAGGAAGCGAGCGCTGCATTTCTAGGTCTTAAAGATTTTACTGGATTTAAGACCATAGGAAGCACAGACCCGAATCCCTTAAAGGATATGAGGAACATCACCATTGTTGAAAATGGAGATTTTCTCATCATTTATATCACCGCATCAGGATTCCTCTACAATATGGCAAGGATTATCGCAGGTACGCTTCTTGATGCCGGTTTAGGCAAAGTGACATCTGCAGACATCCTTGAGATTTTTAAAACTGGAATTCGCGGAAGATCGATGGTCTTGCCTGCAAGAGGACTGTATCTTGAGAAAGTTTATTATGAAAACAGCGCCGAAAACGAAGACGATATTAATGTCAACTATAGGCGCAGCATGCCTTAGAGATTCAATTCCCGTGGGCGAAAAAATTTATTAAATTTCATAAATCTAACGGTTCCAAAATTACCGTTTATCATGTATAATGTTTAGGTGAAGATTTGCAAACTAATGTTATTGACTTCTGTGGTAGGTTGTCGTAAGATAATTGTGTTTGCATATTGTTTGTGTTGATCCACTAGCCCCGGGTCACACAATGGAGTAAAACCTAAGAATTAAATATTAATAGGAACCCCAATTGTGGAGTTTCGGGAGGAAAAAAATGAATACATCTTATTACGCAAAAGAAGGAACATACACCCAAAAGTGGTATGTTGTTGACGCTGCAGGAAAGCCACTCGGAAGAGTTGCCAGCCAGGTAGCATCAATATTAAGAGGAAAAAACAAGCCTGAGTTCACCCCTAGCGTGGACGTAGGAGATTTTGTTATCATAATCAACGCTGAGAAGGTTATCCTTACAGGAAAGAAACTTGATCAGAAGATGATGTACCATCACTCAAACTATCCAGGCGGACTTAAGGAAACTCCTTACAGAGAAGTACTTGCCAAGAAGCCTGAACTAGCTTTCTCAGAGGCAGTAAGAAGAATGCTTCCAAAGGGATCACTAGGAAGAAAGACCCTAACGAAGCTTAAAGTGTACAGAGGTGAAAATCACCCTCATGAAGCTCAGAACCCAGAAGTTCTTGAGTTAAAGTACTAAACTGGGAGGAGAAATAATAATGACAAAAGTTCAATATATGGCAACTGGAAGAAGAAAGAAATCTGTTGCGAGAGTAATATTGGTACCTGGATCAGGTAAGGTTACTGTTAACAAGAGAGAATTCGATAATTATTTTAACCTTGAGACTCTGAGAACAACTGTTAATCAGCCACTAGTGCTGACAAACACAAAGAGCTCATATGATGTTGTAGTTAATGTTCACGGTGGTGGACTAACAGGACAGGCTGGAGCTATCAGACATGGTATCACCAGAGCCCTAATGAAAGCAGACATCACATTAAGACCAGAACTGAAGAAGGCTGGATTCGTTACTAGAGACCCTAGAATGAAGGAAAGAAAGAAGTACGGTTTGAAGAAAGCCAGAAAGAGCCCACAGTTCTCAAAGAGATAAGAATTACGAAAATGCAAACCCCTGGAATCGTTGGATTTCGGGGGTTTTTTCTTTTTCAAAAACCTCTCAAAACCTTAGCATTTTCTTGCATAATACACGCGCAATACACACACAATACACAAAGTTAAATCAAGTCGGTTGTAGTTATCAAATGTTTTGGATTTGGGAGGGTATGCACCCCTAATTCCTAAGAATTATCATGATATAAAATTCTAAAGCCTTGAACAACAAAAAATCACTGTATTTTTGAAAAACAGTGATTTTTTGTTTAAATAGAGGTATAATATTACTAAAAAAGACGAGGAGGCAGTGAAATGGAACCATATCAAGCAAAAAAGCTTCCATTAGAATATAAAATAGATAAAGAATTACTTAGATTACTAGCTGAATCGAATGAAAAATATGGAGAATACAAGTCGCTACTAAATACTTTAGAATTTGACTCTAAATATTTTCTTGATTCTGTATTACTTAGCGAAAGTTATAAATCAACGCAGATTGAGGGAACCCAGATCTCACAGGATGAAATGTTCTACTTAAAATATTTAGAAAAGACAGATGAAAACTTAGAAATTCAAAATTTGAAAAAGGCGATAGAGTTTGCTTATAGTGAATTGTCCAATCAGAAAGTGATTAGCATATATTTGGTAAATAGAATGCATGAAATTTTACTAAGTAGCGTGAGAGGTGCTGAAAAAACCCCGGGACAAGTAAGAACAACACAGAATTGGATTGGTCAACGTGGTGTTGGAATGGAAGATTCTATATTTGTGCCACCAGTGCCAGAGGATGTAATTGATTTATTAAATAATCTGTATGAATATATGAAAGATGCATTCATAGATCCGCTATTAATAAATGTTGCCATTTCTCATGCCCAGTTTGAAACAATCCATGCATACAAAGACGGAAATGGACGCCTCGGTAGGGCGTTAATTCCAATTCAAATGGCAATGCTAGAAGAGGCTAAACCAATTTTGTATTTATCAGAAGTGATTGAGCTATATAAACCCTCATATCAGAGGAGTTTAATGGAGAGTAGGAGGGGTAATTTAGCAGGGTTCATCAAATTCTTTTTACAGTGTGTAATTGATCAGTGTACATCATATATCAATAAATTAAATAGAATCAAAGAAATACACAAAGAAGATATGAAAAAAATTGAATCTATCCGAGGAAATTCTGTTTATAAGATTATGCCTGTAATCATGAGACAAATTGTATTTACCAAGAAAGAAGTAGAAGAAGAGTCAGGGGTATCAGTTAATGTAGTATCGAAGATTATCAATAATTTGGTTGAAATAGGGATTTTGATTAAAGATAGCTCGGTAATCAAAAAGGGGTATAGATACCAGAGAATATATGAGGTGTTCGTCGGTAAACATGAGTATTTTTAGCGAAATAATTGGAACTCTCCTGTTAGAAAAAGGCACAAGCAATTGCGAGAAGAACAATAGGAAGCTGGCCGTCGCCGACTTTAACAGGATGCAAATCATTTAAGGGTGAATAGTTCCCTCAATTCCAGACAGGATATAAGGGATTGCTAATTTGATAAATTCTTCTGGTGGTATCTTTTTAATATTTTTTCTCCAATCTACAGAAGCACCGTAAAGTCCCCAGCTTAACACCACAGCAGTAACCTTCAGGGCTTGCTTGTTTTCAGTTTCACGGTGTTTTAAGAGCATTTTATAGAAGATGATTTCAAGTTGGTCCCGAATGATGCGGGAAATTGTATCTTCATATCCTCCGTGGCAGCGATTGGATAATGATTTTTGAAAGTTTGTGATCGCGATGAAAATACTAGTGATTGCTTCTTCACTTAGTTCATTTACTTCGTACTTTTCAGAAGACAGATTAACCAATAATACTTCTGATAATGCCTTGTCTAATAAATCATATTTATCATCAAAATGATAATAGAAGGTTGCTCGGTTAATCATGGCTTCTGTCGTAATATCCTTTACCGTAATGTCAGGAAAATCCTTTTTCTCTGAGAGAATGATAAAGGAGTCCATAATTAATTTGCGAGTACGAAGTGCTCGAGGGTCCATATTTGGTTGAGTCATGAGATATTACCTCCTACTTTTCATACAAATCCACGAATGTGTTGTATAAACGACATTTTTAGAAAACTATTGGTATGATTGATTTTCATTATAGTATAAAATTAAATTGTAAACAATCACTTAACTTCATAGCAAAGTTTAATGTAAATCCGTTATCATACAGGTTTTAAAAGAAGAACATTTCTCTTTTCTATAACATATTAGACACTGAGTATCACTTTCATTAATGAATAAAATAGTACGACTTGATCTAAAATAGGAGGATCTACCCATGATTAAAATAGAATTTTTCCATGATGCCATTTGTAGTTTTTGTTTCCCCATGTCTGCAAGAATGCGTCTGATTGCAAAGAAGTATAACAATATCGAAATCAATCATCGCTCATTTGCATTAGGATGGGAACCTGAAGACTTTATACAGAGCTTTGGTTCCCGAGAAGCGGTTAAGCCAGAAGTCCTAGGACATTGGGCTCATGCCAATGAAAATGATGATGAACATCGTTTCAACATTGAAGGAATGCGCCATACAGATTTCAATTTTCCTATCTCACAACCTGGCTTGAAAGCTGCAAAAGCTGCCGGACTTGTCGGTGGAGATGGAATGTACTGGGATGTGTTCGATCGGATACAACACAAGTTGTTTGTTGAAAACAAGAACATCGAGGAACTTGCTGTATTAGAAGAAGCAGTAAAGGAAACGAGCATCTCCTTTACAGATTGGAAAGAACAGTTTGAAAGCGATGAAACTGAGAAAGCGGTACTAGAAGACTTAGCGCTTGTAAGAGCCTATGGCGTTCGCAGTGCACCAACCCTCGTGATCAATCAGAAGTATGCGATTTCTGGTGCTCAGTCACAAGAGGCAATCGAAAAAGTATTGGCGAAGATCTCAAAAGACGAAGGAATCCCACTAAATAAGTTGCAAAATCTTCAAATCGGTGATGCCGGTGGGTCATGTTCTATTGAAGATGGCAAATGGGAATGTAATTAAGAAAGAATATCTTACAGATAGAACTAATATAATCAATGTTAAACCCCATGAAACGTTTATGTTTTATGGGGCTTTTTCTGCTATGAACAGGTAAAAATTGATAATTCATGAGGAGTAAAAAGCGAAAATTACAAACATGATGTTATCATCATGTTTATTTTCGTTTTGGCCGGTTCACTTATTGCATAAATGTATAATTTCAGGGATAATATAAGAGTAGTGTAAACGTAACCGACAGATATTCCGTAATAATTATTCGAGAATTTGATATGACCATAAAATATATCAAATTCAAGAGGGATCGATTCATTCGATCACTGCCATCAGTAGATTGGTTGTCAGCGATTTCTACTGAGGTAGTAAAACTCTAATGCTTAAATAAGCATTATTAAAAATAATTTTATGGAGAGTGTAATCATGAGAGATGTAGTTATTGTAAGTGCGGTAAGAACCGCTATAGGTAAATTCGGAGGAGCGCTTAAAGATGTATCTGCAATAGATCTGGGTGCCATAGTCATCAAAGAGGCACTTAACCGTGTGAACCTGAAGAGCGAACTTGTTGATGAAGTAGTGATGGGAAACGTCATACAGGCTGGACAAGGTCAAAATGTCGCGAGACATGCCCTTATTAATGCCGGACTACCGGTTGAAATTCCTGGTTTTACCCTTAACATGGTCTGTGGATCAGGATTAAGAGCGGTAAGCCTTGCAGCTCAAATGATCAGATCAGGAGATGCTGAAATTATTGTCGCAGGTGGAATGGAAAATATGTCCGCATCACCTTATATTCTTCCTACAACAAGGTGGGGTCAAAGAATGGGGAATGGGGAAATCTTAGACAGCTTGCTTCAAGATGCGCTGAATGATTCCTTCGAAGGCTATCATATGGGCGTCACCGCTGAAAATATCGCAGAACAATGGGGACTTACCAGAGAAATGCAGGATGAGTTTGCAGCGACTTCACAGCAAAAGGCAGAGGCTGCAATAAAGGCTGGGAAATTCAAGGATGAAATCGTCCCCGTAGTAATCAAAACAAAGAAGGGTGATATTGTCTTCGAAGAAGATGAGTATCCAAGATTTGGAGCAACCAAAGAGAGCCTTGGAAAACTCAAACCAGCATTTAAGAAAGATGGAACTGTAACAGCAGGGAATGCCTCAGGGATTAATGACGGAGCGGCAGCTTTAGTCATCATGAGTGTAGAGAAGGCTGAAGAATTAGGACTTAAACCTTTGGCTAAAATTTTATCTTATGGTTCTAGAGGTTTAGAACCATCCATTATGGGTTACGGACCATTCTATGCAACGAAGAAAGCCATGGAGGCTGCCAATATCAGCATCGAAGATATCGATCTGATTGAAGCGAATGAAGCTTTCGCATCGCAGAGTCTTGCAGTTGCTAAAGATCTTAACTTCGACATGGAGAAAGTCAATGTCAATGGTGGTGCTATAGCCCTTGGACATCCGGTCGGATGCTCTGGAGCGAGAATTCTCGTTTCCCTATTGCATGAAATGCAAAAAAGAGACGTGAAGACAGGCCTCGCAACCTTATGTATCGGTGGTGGAATGGGAACCGCAATTATCGTTGAAAGATAAAAGGATTTAGTTCCATAAGAGACTTGAGGTAATTAAAGCTATTAGAGCATGGAATATATCATTCACACAAATTTTATTGGCCTGTTTCCACTTTAGCGTGAGGTGGAAACAGGCCAATGCTTTTGTCCTTTTTTGAGTAGAGGATGAGATAAGAATGTTTAGGCGTTATCTAAAGCGGGAAAAACATCGTGGTAAGTTTTAAGAAGTTCGTCTTCAGTCACTGATTTAATTGCGGCATGCACAGCCTTCTCCACTACGATAGCGGTAAGGGTGCCAAGGATGTTAAGATCGATTTCCTGATCTCCTTTTGCCATGAAAAAGAGGGTGTCTCCATCAACCATGGTATGGATTGGCTTTATCGCCCTAGCAAAACCATCATGACCCATGGAAGCCATTTTATTTGCACCGCTTTTTGTAATTTTTGCATTTGAAATTACGCAGCCGATGGTGGTATTTCCTCTAAAACCAGCTTCCATCCCTTGGATCAAAAGATCTTCCGTCGATAGAATTTGGCCGTCCATTAATGGACCAGCAATTAAGCGAGACTCTTCATAGATTGTACCAAAAGCATTGACTGCGACAACGGCTCCGATCTTAAGGCTGTTGATCTCTATGGCGTAAGATCCGATACCGGACTTCATGGATGCGTTGATACCCATGATCTTACCTACAGTTGCTCCTCTACCGGCACCACATGATCCATCTTTATAATTATCCTCTATAGCCATAGCCATGGCATCATAGCCCATTTTCTTGTCAGGCCTGATTTTTGAATTTTTATAGGCTAAATCGAAAAGGACAGCGGATGGCACAATAGGAACCTTAGAATATCCTGTTTCGTATCCGATATTCTTTTCTTCAAGATAAGCCATGACACCAGAAGCTGCCTCAAGTCCGAATGCACTTCCACCCGCAAGGACAACAGCATTGATTTCAGGCATCATTTCTTCGGATTTGATCAGATCCGTTTCCCTTGTTCCAGGTGCTCCACCTCTTACATCGACTCCAGGAACAGCGCCATTCTCTGCAAAAATTACTGTGCAACCTGTTCCATTTTCATTGTCCTCCATGTTGCCAAGACGAAATCCCTCAATTTCCTTAATCGATATCTCTTTCATCAAAATATCCTCCTTTGGCCATTTTGAATACCAAATCATTGTAGACGTTACGCGTCCAAGTAATAATCTAATCATAGCACAAGCATAGATTTCATCAAGTACCGGTGTAACCTTTTGGTAAAACAAATCATACTTTAAATAAGATTGCTAAAAAATATTTATCGGTATAATTATTCATAAAACCAAATATTTGATGAATAATTATTAATTCTCGAATGAATCCCTTTGATTCAAAAGTTGCACATTTCAACCTTAAAATGACTGATAAACTTCAATTTTATGAAAGAAATGAATTTGTTCGAATTGCTTTATTCAAATCGGAATCGGCACAGGAAAATTCGTCCAAAAAAGTTGTATGATTATGGCAATCAAGAGGTTTGAAAATCAAAACATCTCAAATGCAAGGGTTGAAAGCGGTTTTAGTTGTGTTATTATTTAAGTGTAGAGAAAAGCAATTATGCATAATTACTGATTGCTGATGAAAGCATTAATTAAGGGGTGTATTTAAAGTTATGGTTAATAAAACAATAGTCCTGGGTGTTATTGGATCAGACTGTCACGCGGTCGGAAATAAAATATTGGACTATTCCCTAACAGAAGCAGGATTTAATGTTGTTAATATTGGTGTATTGTCACCACAAGAAGATTTTATCAGCGCAGCAATTGAAACCAAGGCTGATATCATCATGGTTTCATCCTTATATGGACATGGAGAGATTGACTGTAGAGGAATGAGAGAAAAATGTGATGAAGCAGGTTTATCAGGAATTAAACTGTATGTCGGTGGGAATATTGTCGTCGGCAAACAAGATTTCAATGAAGTCAAAAAAAGATTCGAGAAAATGGGCTTTGATCGGGTCTATCCTCCAAATACTTCGATAGAAACTGCAATAAGGGATTTAAAAGAAGACTTGGGTTTACAAATGAATGAAGTTATTGGAGCTTAATTATTATGGATGCATACCTTTTTATTGATTTTGGAAGTACATACACAAAGCTCACTGCAGTGAGTGTAGAGGAAGACTTGATTATTGGTACTTCAAAATCATATACAACTGTGGAAACGGACGTTATGGATGGTTATAGAAAAGCTATGGCTGAACTTCTTCCCCAATTAGGGGAAGAGGTTAATTTTGTAAAAAAAGTCGCTTGTTCTTCTGCAGCTGGGGGATTAAAAATAATCGCCATCGGACTTGTGCCGGAACTGACCATGGAAGCCGCGAAAAGGGCTGCATTAGGTGCTGGAGCAAGAGTTACCGGGGTATACAGCTTCAAGCTCAACAAGGACGAAATTAGAGAAATTAAAACATCAGGAGCCGATATGATTCTTCTCGCAGGAGGAACCAATGGAGGAAATACTGATGTTATTTTGCATAACGCAAAAATGCTAAAGGAAGGGGAGATCAGTATTCCAGTTGTTGTCGCTGGAAATAAAAGCTGCAACGATGAAATCAGGGAAATCTTCGAAGGTCATGTTACCTATCACATCACCGAGAATGTAATGCCTAACTTGAATAATATTAATGTCATCCCGGCGAGAGAAACCATCAGGAGTATTTTTATGGAAAATATTGTGAAAGCCAAGGGCATGGGAAATGTCAAAGCCTTCATTTCTGGTGTTTTAATGCCTACACCTGCAGCAGTCCTTAAAGCTGCAGAAGTACTCAGCCTGGGGACGAAAGACGAAGAGGGAATTGGAGACCTTGCAGTGATCGATATCGGTGGAGCCACCACAGATGTCCATTCAGTTTGCGAAGGTGCACCAAGTAAACCCTCTGTTATTTTGCGCGGACTCGAAGAACCGATTTCCAAAAGAACAGTGGAAGGGGATCTCGGGATGCGATACTCTTCCTTGTCTTTATATGAAGCGGCAGGAAAACGCTATTTGAAACGGCATCATTTGTTGCATCTTGATGAAATTGATCTGAAAGAAGAATTTCAAAAACGACATGATCATACGGACTTTATTCCGACGGAAGATAAAGACATTGCTTTTGATGAAGTGATGGCAAAAATTTGCGTGGATATTTCCATGAAAAGACATGCTGGAACCGTAACTCAGGTTTATTCACCGCTCGGAATGATGTATTCTCAGGAAGGCAAGGATCTTTTGGAACTTCCATATCTTATCGGAACCGGAGGCGTCCTTATCAATTCGTTAAATCCAATCGACATTTTAAAAGCTGGACTTTTCAATGCAGAAGACATCGAATCGCTAAAACCAAAGAATCCAAAGTACATGATCGACAAAAAATATGTTTTATCTGCTTTAGGTCTCCTCGCTATGATTGACGAGAACAAAGCGCTCCGCATGCTAAAAAAATATATGGTGATTTGTTAGGAGAAGAATATGGATTTAAGAAATAAAAAACTGTCTGAAGAAGAATTTTTTAGAATAAGGGAAGACGTCCTAGGTCAGTGGCCTACAGGTAAAGAAGTAGAACTTGCAGATGCAGTGGATTACTTAAAGAAAGTTCCTGACGAGAAAAACTTTGCAAAAAAACTAAAAAAAGCAAAGGAAGATAAAATCACCTTAGCCCAGCCAAGAGCTGGTGTAGCGTTAATCGATGAACACATCAAGCTTCTTAAATTTCTTGAGGATGAAGGTGGAGCTGATCTTTTACCTTCAACCATCGACTCCTATACAAGGCAGAATAGGTACGATGAATGCCAGGTAGGTATAGATGAATCGATAAAAGCCGGGCGTTCATTCCTTAATGGATTTCCAGCAGTAAATCATGGCGTCAGAGGTTGCAGAAAGGTTTATGAAGCCGTGAGCAATCCTATCCAAGCCAGACACGGCACACCAGATGCAAGGCTTTTAAGTGAGATTATCCATGCTTCCGGATGGACTTCCAATGAAGGTGGAGGAATTAGCTATAACATTCCTTATGCCAAAAGTGCATCAATGGAAAAAAGTATCCGGGACTGGCAATATTGCGACAGGCTGGTTGGATTTTACAATGAACAGGGAATCGAACTTAACCGTGAACCCTTTGGTCCCCTGACAGGGACATTGGTTCCACCATCCATATCGAATACCGTTGCAATCATCGAAGCGCTTCTTGCTGCAGAGCAAGGGGTAACCAGCATTACTGTCGGTTATGGACAGTGCGGGAATATCATTCAGGATGTTGCTGCCATCAGAGCACTTGAGCAGCAGACCAATGAATACTTAAAAAGATTCGGCTATGATAAGGTATATGTCACAACCGTCTTCCATCAATGGATGGGCGGATTTCCTGAAGATGAGGCCAAGGCTTTTGGCGTGATTTCTCTTGGTGCGGTTACAGCAGCAATGGCTGGAGCAACAAAAGTCATTGTAAAGACCCCACATGAAGCCATTGGAATTCCAACAAAGGAAGCCAATTCCCAAGGCTTAAAGGATACGATCATGACCCTAAGGCTTCTTAAAGGACAACAGATGCCGATGAGTAGTGAACTGCAAGACGAAATCAACGTCATTAAAGCGGAAACTAGATGTATGATGGAAAAGGTCTTTGAGGTAGGAAAAGGTGATTTGGCCAGAGGGGTCATAGAAGCATTCAAGCTTGGCATCGTTGATGTTCCCTTTGCGCCATCCAAGTACAACTATGGGAAGATGATGCCTGCAAGAGACAATAACGGTGCAGTAAGATTTCTCATGACAGGAAATCTCCCGTTCACGAAGGAAATCATAGATTTCAATAAAGATAAACTCATCGAAAGAGGAAAGTTTGAAAAGAGAGAAGTTACTTTTCAAATGACGATAGATGATGTTTTTGCAGTAGGAAAAGGTAATTTAATTGGAAGACCTGAGGAGGAAGTTGTAGATGAAAATCGTTGATTTGGTATGTTCAGAAGGTAGGACAGGGTTTTATTTTGATGATCAGAGAGCTATTGTAGATGGGGCAGGCCATGATGGCTTTATGTATACAGGTGATACAAAAACAGAAGGCTTTACAAGCATCAGGCTACCTGGTGAAAGTATTTCCGTGATGCTGATCCTTGAAAATGGAGAAATCGCTTATGGTGATTGTGCAGCTGTACAGTATTCCGGTACAGGTGGAAGAGATCCTCTCTTCCTGGCGAAGGATTTTATCCCGATAATCGAAGGAGAAGTAAAAAAACATCTTCTCGGAAGAGAAACTGATCGTTTCATCGAACTTGCTGAAGAGATGGATCAACTTCTTATCGATGGGAAAAGACTTCATACAGCAATAAGATATGGAATCACCCAGGCTCTTTTAGATGCTACAGCCAAATCAAACCGATTGACCATGGCAGAAATCGTCAAAAATGAGTATGAGACAGGTGTGGAACTGAAGAAAATACCGATATTTGCCCAGAGTGGGGATGACCGGTATAACAATGCAGATAAAATGATCATCAAAAAAACGGATGTCATGCCTCATGCCTTAATCAATAACGTCAAAGAAAAACTAGGAGAAAACGGCGAAATTCTGAAGAATTATATCGCGTGGCTAAGGGATAGAGTTCTCACCTACAGAACTGAAGAGGATTATAATCCAGTCTTTCATCTTGATGTTTATGGCACCATCGGAAGAATTTTCAACCAGGATCTTGAGCAGATGGCAGATTATCTGAAGACTTTGGAAGAAACAGCAAAACCATTTAGCCTTCGAATAGAAGGTCCTATGGATGTAGGCGATAGAACAAAGCAGATGGAAGCGCTTAGAGACCTTACAAAAATGCTGGATGAAAGAGAGATTAAGGTTGAACTTGTCGCAGACGAATGGTGCAACACTTTTGATGATGTGGTGTACTTTTCGGATAACAAGGCAGGCCATATGATTCAGGTAAAGACGCCAGATCTTGGAGGAATCAACAATTCCATCAAGGCGATCCTTTATTGCAAGGAAAAAGGTCTTGGGGCTTATCTTGGTGGAACGTGCAATGAAACCAATAGAAGTGCTGAAATCTGTGCAAATATCGCCATGGCCTGTGGAGCAAAACAAGTTCTTGCAAAACCGGGTATGGGTTTTGATGAAGGATTCATGATCGTAGGAAATGAAATGAATAGGGTAATGGCTTTAGTGAATAGAAATAAACATTAGGATAAGCCCTTAGAGGAAATAGAGTGAATTTGCCATGGCCGAAAGATTTTTCGCGCCATGGCTTGTTTGATATAATGAAACCAACAAGAAAATCAAAAAGGTGGATTTTATGAGAAATATTGATAGTAAAGATGTGGCACTTGCAGTAAAAAGCCTTGTAATGGATGCAAATTATTTCCTGCCTGAAGATGTTTTGACTGCTTTAAAGGAAAATAAAAAGAAGGAAAAATGGCTCTTGGCAACAAACACCCTGGGAATGATCATTGAAAATGCGCAAATTGCCGAAAGGGATATGGTTCCCATGTGTCAGGATACGGGAATGGTTGTTGTTTTTGTAGAGATCGGTCAAGAGGTCCATATCGAAAATGGACTCTTGGACGATGCGATAAATCAAGGAATCCGTGAAGGTTATGAAGAAGGTTATCTCAGAAAATCTGTAGTTTCAGATCCGCTCAATCGAAAAAACACTGGAGACAATACGCCTGGTGTCATCCATTACACTTTGGTTGCGGGGGATCAGCTTAAGATTATGGTGGCACCCAAAGGATTTGGCTCAGAAAATATGTCCAGGCTTAAAATGCTTAAACCTTCGGAAGGGCTCCAGGGCGTCAAGGATTTCATTCTTGAAACCGTCGAACTCGCTGGACCAAACGCTTGCCCACCGATGGTTGTCGGCGTAGGCATAGGCGGCACTTTCGACAAATGCACCCTTTTAGCAAAAAAAGCCCTCATGAGAAAACTCGACCAGTATAATGAGAATCCTTTTTATCAAGACCTTGAAATCGAGATGCTGGATAAAATCAATAGCCTCGGGATTGGACCTCAGGGATTCGGCGGAGAAACGACCGCACTGAAAGTGAGTATCGAATATTTTCCAACGCATATTGCCGGACTTCCTGTAGCGGTCAATATCAACTGTCATGCAACAAGACATAAGGAGGTAGTACTCTAAGATCATTTAGAGGAAAAAAGCGATGGATATCAAATTAAATACGCCACTTACAAAAGAATCAATTGAAAATTTAAAGCCAGGGGATAATGTTTACCTCACGGGCACCATTTATGCAGCGAGGGATGCAGCCCATAAAAAAATGATGGAACTCCTCGATAAAAATGAGGAACTCCCATTTGATATTAAAGGGGCTGTCATCTATTACGTGGGACCTTCTCCGACTAAAGCAGGAGAAGTCATCGGTTCCGCGGGACCGACAACCAGCCTTAGAATGGATGCCTATACGCCAAGACTGCTTGATTTGGGACTTCTTGGGATGATTGGTAAAGGGAGAAGAAATGATGAAGTGAAAGCAAAAATTCGCGAGCATGGTGCAGTTTATTTTGCTGCCATAGGCGGAGCTGGTGCACTAATCAAGAAGACCATCCTTTCTCAGGAAACTGTAGCTTATGAGGAGCTAGGACCTGAAGCCATCAGGAAACTGGTCGTTAAGGATTTTCCTGTTACAGTCATTATTGATGCCCGAGGAGATGATCTCTACGAGATCGGTCGTGAAGATTACCTGAATTGGAAACATGCCGAGGAAAGTAAATCCTAAGGAAAAGGAAGAGTTACATTTTGATTTTTATGCCTCTGGTCTAATCATGATAATAAGAATCACGGGACTTGATTATCAGGACGGCTTAATATAAACTTAACGTAACGAAATAATTTAGTTTCACTAAAATCACCGGGGGGATATTTTGGTCTACTTGGTGATTTTGTTTTTTTGAAAATTAATTTCCTCGGTGTTGATTTAATTTTTCGTCTATAAGTTTTTTTGTACTTTGTGATATAATGAACAAGTCAAAATGGAGAAGAATTGGATGAATAATTCTTCGGATAATAGACAAAGCAACGAGGCAAATCGTTTTTAATCAAGGTTAGAATAATAGAGTCAGCTCTTTCAATGTTTCTATTCCAAACTTATGGGAAAACAAGGAGAAGGTATCATTTGGAAAATTTAAGAACAAAAGACAATGGTGAATATGTTGAACTTGGACTGTCAGAAAAGAAAATGACGTCAGCACTTTTCGAAGAAATTCAAAATTATCGTAAAAGAAAATGTCAGCGTATTGAAGGATTGCATAAAGAATTTAATGCACCCGTCATTACTCTAGGGATCAATTATCCAGGAATCATGAAGAATAACGAGTTGACTGAACTCATTATTACCGAGGTTGGAAAACAGTTTGAAGAAATCTTTCAAAAGAAAATTCTTTACTCGAAGTTTTGCAGCATGAAAGAAGGATCGGTTATTTATTATGTTGTCAAAGGCGATTCGAGGACACTGAAAGAAAACACAATCTATCTTGAACAGACTCATGGCCTTGGACGATTCGTCAACGTGGATGTCTTTGACCATGATGAAGAATTTCCGATTACGAGAATTGAGCTTTCCCATGAACCGCGAAAGTGCTATCTTTGTCATGAGGATGCTGCGCTTTGCGAAAAGAATAAAACCCATTCCCATTACGAATTGATTAATTTCATGCAAAAAAATGTAGATGAATATTTCAAATTAAATTTAGATACAATCCATTAAATCGTAAGAACAAATTGTATTACATCATTGCAGGAGGGTAAAAATGAAAATTGGAACACCGGCATCAAGAGGTTATGCCATTGGACAAGCTTACATCAAAACTCACAAGGAGCTTCACATCACTGATGAAAAAGCGAAAGATCCGATCATGGAAAAAGAACTTTTAAGAAAAGCATGTGGAAAATCGAAAACCCAGCTGGAAAAGATTAAGCAAAAGGCATTCGAGTCCATGGGCGAAGAAAAAGCGATGGTATTTGATGCACACCTGATGTTGTTTGATGATCCTGAATTTATTGGTGCAATTGAAGAAGAGATTGAAAACAATCAGAAGACGGCTTTAAAGGGTACTCACGATGTTATGGAAAGATACGTTGCAATCTTTGATGCCATGGATGATGAGTATATGAGAGAAAGAGGCGGAGACATCAAGGATGTTGCCAATAGACTGATGAATAACCTGGCAGGCATTGATGACAGCTTTGATATTGAAGAAACCAACACGATCGTCATTGCCGATGATCTGACGCCTTCAGATACTGCTCAGCTGGATCGAACGAAAGTTATCGCTTTCCTTACCAATGTAGGAGGAAGGACTTCCCATAGCGCAATCATGGCAAGAACCTTGGAAATTCCTGCAGTGGTTGGACTTAAAGACATCACAGAAGTAGTTAAAAATGGTGATATTGTGATTGTTGATGGGATCGAGGGTACAGTGCATATCGATCCTGATCATGAAACCGTAGAGAAGTATGTCGCTCTTCAGGAAGCCTTTAACAAGGAGAAAGAAGAACTGAAAAAACTTAAGGATGTTAAGACAGTTACGAAATCAGGGAAGAGAATCGAAGTTTCAGGCAACATCGGAAAACCTGAAGATGTACTGAAGGTCATCGAAAACGGCGGAGACGGCGTAGGTCTTTTCAGAACAGAATTCCTTTATATGGATAGGGAAGAGATGCCAACAGAAGAAGAACAATTCGGCTCCTATAAATACGTATTGGAAAAGATGGAAGGAAAGCCTGTTGTCATCAGAACTTTAGATATCGGAGGAGACAAGCAGCTCCCTTACCTCGTTATGCCTCATGAGATGAATCCATTCCTCGGTTATCGGGCAATCAGGCTCTGTCTTGACCGGACCGACCTGTTTAAGATTCAGCTGAGAGCACTCTTAAGAGCATCAGTTTTTGGAAATATGAAAGTCATGTTCCCTATGGTCTCTTCTTTGGATGAATTCCAGCAATCAAAAGTTTTGGTTGAGGAGTGCAAGAATGAGTTGAAGAACGAAGGAAAGGCATACAGCGAAGATATTGAGTGGGGAATCATGGTTGAAATTCCATCAGCGGCAGTAATGGCTGATGAACTGGCAAAGCATGTTGATTTCTTCTCTATTGGAACCAATGATTTGATCCAATACACCCTGGCTGCAGACAGAATGAGTGAGAAAGTATCTTACCTTTATAACCCAATGCATCCAGCAGTGCTGAGATTGATCAAGATGACCATTGATGGTGCGCATTCTCAGGGAAAATGGTGTGGAATGTGTGGAGAAATGGCAGGAGATGAGACCGCAATCGCAAAGCTTGTTGAGTATGGTCTCGACGAATTTTCCATGTCCGCTTCATCAATTCCTCGCGCTAAGCAAATCATCCTTGAACAGGAATAAACAATTGAGCTTAGATATCTACAAGAAAGTTGAAGCTTAGAATATCCATTGGAGGCAGTCCCTTATACGGGAATCTGCCTCCTTTTAAATTCCCTAAATCGAGGTTTGCATTTGGGGTTCAAGATTTTTGATGAAATTTTTAAATGGTGTTATAATATTTTTAATTCTGAAGAAAGGAGAATAAATGATGACAATGAAGAAGATGCCAAACCTAGAAAATGCGACTGAAATCAAAAGAGTGGCTAAAAGCTATTTCGGAGATCCAAAGGGTTATGAAGAAATTCTCTTTAGAACAAGAAACAACAGATATGTTCTTGTTCAGAGAGGTGGAGCGGAAAGCCCATATCCAGCGGAAAAAATACAGCAGCTATTGAAGGTAGAAGCAACAGAATGGATTGAATCCCTTTAAAATGAAGAACCTTCGGGTTCTTTGGACAGCATTGTAATCGTTTGGAAGACTTAAGTTGACCTCAATCAGAAGGGCGTAAATTTTTGCCGTGGAATATTTGAAATTCAAAATTCTCACTACACTAAATCTTAAGAATGTGTATAATGGATAATATACCAATCAAGGAGGTAATGAAATGATTAACGAAATTACAGGAGAAAATTTTGAAGTTGAGGTCTTAAAAGCCGAAGGTCTTATATTAGTTGATTTTTGGGCACCATGGTGTGGACCATGTAAAATGCTGGCTCCACTATTTGAGGAATTGGACAACGAAATTGATGATGTTAAGTTTGTAAAGCTTAACGTTGATAATAGCCCACAACAGGCTGCAAGATATAGAGTGACAAGTATCCCTACACTACTGGCATTTAAGGATGGCGTGGTCAAGGATCAGATCGTAGGTTTCAGACCTAAGGAAGAACTTGCACAGTTCATCAACAAAAACAAGTAATCATGAGAATCCATGGACTTAGTCCCTGGGTTCTTTTTTTATCATCTGGTTTTGACTTAAAACTATCCTCCTCGGTAGAGTTTTAAGATAATCGTAAAACTTTGCTAAGATATGAAGGCAATAATGTAATTATTTCCTTGTATAATGAAAGAATCGGCTAGATTTCATCACAATTGTAGTAGGTTTTATTGTATAATTTAGGTATATTGTGATTGAAGAGCTAAAACTCGAGGAGGTGTATTTTGGATACACTGAATACAGTGATAAATACAGTGAAGAATATAAATATAACATCTATCATAGATATTTTGATTGTGGCATATCTGATTTACAAGACCTATAAGATTATCAAAGAGACCAGGGCTGAACTTCTTATTAGAGGAATTATATTGATTGTCCTTCTGATTGTCCTGAGTTATATCCTCAATCTGACGATGGTCTATACGATTCTTTCAAACATCATTATCTATGGTGTACTTGCCATGATTATTATTTTTCAGCCGGAAATCAGGAGAGTCCTTGAACATCTGGGGCGAACATCCTTTAATGACCGAAGGATACTGCGGGATGCAGATGTGCTGACTAAGGTGGTTACTGAAATCGTCAATGCTGTGGATAATCTAAGCCAGTCGAAAACTGGAGCGCTAATTGTCATTGAACAGGATACCGGACTCGGAGATATCATTGATAATGGGATCAAGATTGATGCTGTTGTCTCTTCTGCTCTTCTTGAAAATATTTTCGTGGTGAACACCCCTCTTCACGATGGAGCGACTATCATTCGTGGTGATCGAATCATCGCTTCGGGCTGCGTTCTTCCGTTAACCGGAAACAAGGATATCAGCAAGAAATTGGGGACAAGGCATCGCGCTGCTCTAGGACTTAGTGAAGTATCGGATTCTTTGGTGCTTATCGTTTCCGAAGAAACAGGAACCATCTCCCTCGCACTCAACGGAAAACTTGTAAGAAACTATGACAAAGAAAGACTTCAAAAAATCTTAATCAAGATTTTAAGCAGTAAAATTGAGAAGAAACAGTCATGGAAGGAGAAGATTACTTTATGGCTAAAGAAAAAAAGTCAGATCTCTTCCTGAAAATTGCCAGTGTGATTCTCTCCTTTGCTATCTGGGTATATATCATCAATGTTGAAAATCCGACAAAAACGATGAAAGTTTATAATGTTCCGGTAAAACTCGAAAATCTTGCGAACATCGAGGATCAAAAACTGGCTCTTTTACCCAATCAGGAAATTATGGTGACCCTAACTGTCAAAGGTCCTGCGTCTGAGGTTTATCGGACGGTATCGAGCGATTTCAGGGTTGTAGCCGACTTAAATGATATGGCGCTAAAGAAAGGAAACAACGAAGTCCCTATAGAAATCACCTCCTCTCCAAGCGGACTTGATATCTCGCAAAATACTTCAGTAAAAGCAATTGTCCAGCTGGATGATTACGTGGAAAGGGAAGTCAGTGTAATCTCGGACTATGTGGCCTCTCCCAATGCAGGCTCTTATATTGGAGGAATTACTGTTAATCCTAGTTCTGCAACGATCAAAGGTCCTGCTGAATATGTCAATAGTGTAACGAGCTTACTTGCGAGCGGGACTAAAGATAAGCTTGCCGAAGATTATAAAGAAATCGTAGCTTTGGTTCCTGTGGATGAAAATGGAAATACGGTTAATAATGTCATCGTCAATCCGCTCTTCGTGGAAGTCAGTGTACTGGTATACAATACAAAGAAAGTTCCAATCAATATTACTTCTGAAGGCAAGTTAAACGACGGGCTGGATCTTAAGGAACTTAGCGTTAAGCCCGCTGAAATTACCATTGCCGGACCTGATACCACTCTTGAACAGATAAAAAGTATAGATACGGAGAAAATTCTGCTGGCTACAATCACAGAGTCCAAGGATCTTCTTCAGGGCATCATCTTGCCCACTGGAATCATCGCCGTTGATGGCGAATCCAGAGTAACAGTTCATGCTGAAGTTGAAGCGTTTGGCACCAAGACAGTTTCGAAGAAGCTCACGACGATTGGAATCGCAGCTGGACTCGAACCGATTCTGAGTTCCAATTCCATTAACATCATCATGAGTGGAACTGAATCGAAACTAAGTGAAGTTACCGAAGAAAGTATTACTGCAGAGCTTGATCTTACAGGACTTGGGGAAGGAATTCATGAAATCACCCCCCGAATCGTATTGCCTGTGGGTGTTGTAGAAACCTCACATAGCCCGGAGATAATCTCTGTTACCCTGACGAAAAAGGTGGAAACACCTGTTGATGCTGAAACCCCTTAATGATTGAAGAAAGCCCTAGTGGGCTTTCTTTTTGGAGAAAAATGATGATAAAAATAAATGGAATTGAACTGACCCTAAACGAAGCGAAGAAAGATCTTGCAGCCAAGGCTGCAGTAATTTTAAATGTGGCAGAAACTGAGATTGGCCAATTGAGCATCTTGAAGGAATCCATAGACGCTAGAAAAGATGAGATTAAATTTATCTACAGCATCGCAGTGATGCATAAAGATGAAGAGAAAATATTAAAGCAGAATAGAAATCTGAATGTTATGCCTTACGAGGAGTACATTCCAGATGAAATCACTCGTGGAAGCAAAGTGCTTGAGCATCGGCCGGTTATCGTGGGCTTTGGTCCTTCAGGCTTGTTTACCGCATTAAAGCTTGCACAGGCCGGATATCGCCCTCTGGTTATTGAAAGAGGTGAAGCGGTAGAGAATAGACATCAATCGGTTAACCATTTCATGAAAACAGGACGCCTCAATACGGAATCGAACATTCAGTTCGGAGAAGGTGGAGCGGGAACCTACTCAGATGGAAAATTAACCACGAGAATCAAGGATTTGCGTGTGAATGAAGTCGTGAAAGCATTTATCGAGGCAGGCGCACCGGATGAGATTGCCTATCTGTCAAAACCTCATATCGGGACAGACCTCCTAAAAGGCGTTGTCATGGAGATGAGAAGAAAAATAATTTCCCTTGGTGGCGAAGTCCGGTTCAATACAAAACTGGAAGATATCAATATCAAGAATAACAAGGTCGTTTCAATCGTTGCTTCAGGTGAAGAGATTCCTTGCAATGTGCTGATCCTCGCACTTGGTCATAGTGCAAGAGATACCTATGAAATGATTTTTAACCGTGGTTTTTCAATGATTGCCAAGTCTATGGCGGTTGGCGTCCGGGTTGAAAACGCGCAATGGCGTATTAATGAAAATCAATATGGAAAAGATCATCGAAATCCACTGCTGAGCCCTGCAGAATATTCGCTGACTTCAAAATCCAGTGATGGAAGAGGGATCTACAGTTTTTGCATGTGTCCCGGTGGTATTGTCGTACCTGCAGCAAGTGAACAAGGCATGCTTGCCGTCAACGGAATGAGCAATTACAAAAGAGATGGAGCCAATGCAAACTCGGCAGTAGTTGTTTCCGTTACCCCAAAAGATTTTGGAGACCATCCTTTGGATGGGATAAAATTCCAAAGGGAAATGGAGAAGAAAGCCTTTTTGTCGGGTGGAGCAAACTATTTTGCGCCATGTCAGAGAGTGGAGGATTTCCTTGAAGGAAAAACTACAAAGAAATTTGGCGGAGTACTCCCAACATACACGCCAGGAACCAAAATGGTAAGAATGGACAGGGTGCTTCCAAAAATTATAAGTGATGCTTTGAAAACCGGATTCCTTGATTTTGATCGCAAAATCAAAGGCTTTGCAAGACATGGTTCAATCATTACTGGCGTGGAAACAAGAACCTCTTCTCCGCTTAGAATCATTAGAGGAGATAATTTGGAGAGTGTCAACATTAAAGGCGCATATCCGATAGGAGAGGGCGCTGGATATGCCGGAGGCATTGTCACCAGTGCAGTGGATGGTATCAAGGTGGCGGAAGAAATCATCAAGACCTTTAAACCCTTTGATTAATTCACGAGAATAACCTTAAGGAAGAAAGTTGAAGACCTGAATTTGATAGACATCATCTTCAGGTCTTCGTTGTACACAAAAGTATTTTGACTTGCTTTAAAACTAAGAAATCATAAAGGTAATCGGTAGACGTGGATTTCTTTAACTCTTTTTAGGGAGAGATTTGTTAAAGTGATCAATTCTATTAATAAACGCTTGGATTTTTTCCAAAATAGTAAATTGCAGCCTGAAAATTAGCATGTTTTGATGTTTTCAATTGTAAAGGGTTTCTGTTATGATTGAAGTATCAATAAATGAATCAATCTTAGAGAGGCATGGGGGGTAATTTCATGAAGTACGTGTTAGTTATTAATCCAGGATCCACTTCAACAAAGCTTGCGCTATTCAGCACGGAATCGCTGGAAATTTACAATGAGGTTGTAGAGCATGATGCAAGCGAATTGAAATCCTTTGATCGAATTGTCGATCAGGCGCCAATCAGAAAAGAGGCGATCATCAATGCACTGAGAATCAAAGGAATTAAAAAAGAAGATTTAGCGGCCGTAGCTGGCCGGGGTGGCTTATTAAAACCGATCAAGGGTGGAACGTATAAGGTTGACAGTGTCATGCTCAAGGACCTTGAAGATGCCATAAGAGGAGAACATGCTGCAAACCTTGGGGCGATACTTGCCAAGGAAGTCGCTGATGATGCCGGTATAGAGGCTTACATCGTGGATCCTGTGGCCTGCGATGAAATGAATGAACTTGCCAGATTTACAGGTCTTAAAGACGAAGAGCGGGGTTCTCTTGCCCACTACCTGAATATCAAAGGGGTAACCCGAAAAATATGCAGAGAAAATGGCTTTGACTTCAATCAGGATAACTTTATTGTTGCACATCTGGGGAGCGGATTTTCTATTGGGCCGCTATCAAAAGGAAGGCTTATTGACGTCAATAACGCCAACCATGGAGGGCCTTTCAGTCCCGAGAGGGTAGGCACCCTTCCTAATGGCGTTCTATTAAAGTATGCTTTTTCTGGAGAATATTCCATGAAATCTCTGAGCAAGCTCCTTCAGAGAAATGGCGGATTAATCTCCCATCTCGGAACCAATGACGCAAGAATCGTCGAAAAAAGGATAGGAGAAGGCGATGAATATGCAAAGAAGGTCTATGAGGCCATGGCTTATCAAATTGCTAAAGAAATCGGAGCATCAGCCGCAGTACTAAAGGGAGAGGTCAAAAGAATCATCATTACTGGGGGATTAGCCTATTCAAGCATGATGACGTCAATGATCAGGGAATACGTTGAATTTATTGCTCCAATAGAAGTTGTCCCAGGAGAATATGAGATGAAGTCGCTCTATGAAGGGGTAAGAAGAATTCTGGCAAAAGAAGAAAAAGCACTGGTTTATGAGGAGGAAGTATTAAGTGAAAAATTTTAAGGATATCCTTGAAGCGGTTAAATTATCGGTAGGAACAAAGACTGTCGCTGTTGCAGCGGCTGAAGATCTGGAAGTTTTAAAGGCCATTGTAAAATCAAGAGATTTGGGACTTTGCGATGCCATTCTTGTCGGAGATAAAAAAGAAATTTTAAGACTCCTGGAAGAGATGGGTATCGAAAATCCCTTTAGAATCA
The DNA here is from genome assembly GCA_049657765.1 of Clostridiaceae bacterium. Classification (GTDB taxonomy): domain Bacteria; phylum Bacillota; class Clostridia; order Clostridiales; family Clostridiaceae; genus Proteiniclasticum. The sequence goes on along the minus strand of JBASOA010000007.1, from coordinate 3,916 downwards.
TCGAGGAGATAAACCCTGTGGAATCATCAAAAATTGCGGCAGAGCTTGTACGAAACGGTGAAGCCCAAATTCTGATGAAAGGACTCGTTGAAACAAAATTTCTTCTTAAGGCTGTTCTTGATAAAGAAAGAGGACTTGCCAGCGGGAACCTTATTAGTCATGTCTCAGCATTTGAGATCCCTGGATTCGATCGTCTGCTGTTTGTTACAGATGCAGCGATGAATACATACCCAGGATTAAAGGAGAAGGTTGCAATCACGGAGAATGCAGTGAAGTTTGTCCAAAGCCTGGGAATTGAAACACCCAAAGTTGCAGTCATTTGTGCTGTAGAGGTTGTCAATGATGCAATGCCGGCTACAATAGATGCTGCAATGCTTTCTAAAATGAATGACCGCGGACAAATCAAGGGATGTCTGATTGATGGTCCTTTAGCGCTGGATAATGCCCTAAGCATTGAAGCGGCAAGGCATAAGGGGATCAAGAGTCCTGTTGCAGGGTATGCTGATATCCTCCTGATGCCAAACATTGAATCAGGAAATGTTCTCTATAAAGCACTGACCTTTACGACAGAAAGTAAGTCTGGTGGACTTCTTCTCGGAGCAAACGCTCCAGTTGTAGTGACGTCAAGAGCTGACAGTTTCGAGAGCAAGGTGAATTCCATAGCGATGGCGGTACTTCATGCCTAACCTGAATAAAACCAGCCGGATCATGAGGTTTCTAAAAGATGGAATCGGTCATGGAAATGAGTAAATAAAGTTAAAGGTCATCAAACAAAAGAAAAATGAAAATTTAATTTGAGGAGGAAATGATGTACAAACTGCTGATGATTAATCCGGGCTCCACATCAACCAAAGTAGGAATCTATGAGGGAATTAAAGAGGTGAACACATTCACTTTAAGTCATGACGCTTCAGCGCTTGAAAAATTTCAAACCATATTCGACCAGTATGAATGGAGAAAGGATGAAATCAAAAAACTCATCAAGGAGAATGGGATTTCTCTCGATACCTTTGATGCTTTCGTTGGAAGAGGCGGCGTTTTAAAACCGATGAAGAGTGGAACCTATAGGGTAAATGAAACCATGCTTCTAGACATCAAGAAAAGTGCATATGGAGAACATGCCTCAAATTTAGGTGCGCTCATTGCTCATTCCTTAGGTGAGGAATTTGGGAAGGAATCCTTTATTGCAGACCCTGTTGTTGTTGACGAACTTCAGGATCTTGCGAGAATATCCGGCCTCAAAGAGATTGAAAGGATCAGTATTTTTCATGCTTTGAATCAGAAGGCTGTCGCCAGACGATTTGCGAAGGAAAAAAATCTGAACTACAGGGATCTTCATTTAATCGTTGTTCATCTCGGAGGAGGAATAAGCGTCGGCGCCCATTTAAAGGGGAAAGTCATCGATGTCAATAATGCACTGAACGGGGAAGGTTCATTTTCACCGGAAAGAGCAGGAACTCTTCCCGCGGCGAGCCTAGTTGAGCTATGTTTTAACGGAAAGTATACCAAGGCTGAAATCTTGAAGAAATTAACGGGAAAAGGCGGACTTGTTTCCTATCTTGGGACCAACGACGTTCGTCAGGTGGAAAGCATGGTAGAAGAGGGTGATGCCTATGCGAAGCTGATTTATGAAGCCATGGCTTATCAGATTTCCAAGGACATCGGGGCAGCGGCGACGGTTTTAAAAGGTAAAATCGATGGAATCCTCATCACCGGAGGGATTGCCTACTCCAAGAAAATGGTCGGATTAATCAAAGAAAGCGTAGAATTTCTCGGAGAAATCCATATCTATCCTGGAGAAGATGAACTACTCGCTTTAGCTGAAGCTGCGGTAAGAGTATTGGACGGCGAAGAAGAAGCGATGATTTATGAGTAGGTACACCTTGGATTAGTTTGTGCTAAATCATGAAATTGTAAAAATACGAGAAGAAAATTTAAATGAAGATAAAACGCGATTTGTAAAGGTATACAGCTTGCATTGATAACAAATAGAAGAGTACGTTGTGAATCTTCAGTTCAGAAAAGAAACAATTCATTAATTCTGTGGAGAAATTGAAGTTTCACCATGAATCTGTAAATTAGATTTATCGTACTTTTTGGTTTAGAATGAAGTTAAAACAAGAAATGGAGGATGGCTTTTGGAAAGAATCACAGTAATTACGGGACATTTTGGCAGCGGTAAGTCTGAAATTTCCATGAATCTTGCAAAGAAACTTCATCATGAAGGGAAAAAAGTGTCTTTGGTCGACATTGATATTGTAAATCCATTCTTTTGTATCAGGGATTTTAAAGAAGAATTGGCTCAAGAGGGCATTGAAGTGATTTCGGCAAAACCTGAGTGGTCCAATGCGGAATTGATGGTGGTTCCAGGAGAAGTGAGCACGATATTCGTTAGAGACGATACTTCCTTCATCATAGATATTGGCGGAGATGACAGAGGCGCTACAGTCCTTGGCCAATTCAACCGGCATTTCAAGGAAACGCCTTATGACATGTATTTTGTCATCAACACCCAGCGTCCCATGACACCGGATGAAAAAGGAATCAAGGAATATCTGCATGATATCGAGAGAGCTTCTCGGTTAAAAGTCACTCATCTCATTTCAAACACAAATTTGTCCTATGAGACGGAAGCAGAGGATATCATCAAAGGAGACTTAATGGTCTCCAATCTTTCAAAAGAGCTCGGAATTCCGCATCTCTACACAGTAGTGAGAAGGGATCTGGTTGAAGATTTAAAAGGTAAGCTAAAAGGAGAAATCCTTCCGATAGATATTTATATGAAAGCACCATGGCGGTAATAAAATGAGGGGGAGAGTATATGCCAAGAGTCGTATTTAGGGAAGAAAGATGCAAGAGCTGTGGACAGTGTGTCATTGCCTGTCCGACCAAAATCATCAGTTTTACAAATAGAATCAATGAAAAAGGTTATAGACCTGCTGGAGTGCCAGAAGACCTCATGAGTAAATGCATAGGTTGTACATCCTGTGGCAGAATGTGCCCTGACCAAGTCATTACAGTTTATAAGTAGGAGGTTGACGATAATGAGCGAAAAAGTACTCATGAAGGGGAATGAAGCCATTGGAGAAGCTGCGATTCGAGCGAATTGCAAATGTTTTTTCGGATATCCCATTACACCACAAACTGAGGTTGCCGCCTATATGGCAAAGAAAATGCCTTTAATCGGGAGAGTTTTTCTGCAGGCTGAAAGTGAAATTGCAGCAATTAATATGGTTTACGGTGCAGCTGGAACAGGCGTAAGATGCATGACGAGTTCATCGTCACCTGGAATCAGTTTGAAGGCAGAAGGAATTTCCTATATTGCAGGGGCAGAGCTCCCTTGCATTATCATCAATATGATGAGAGGCGGACCAGGACTAGGTTCAATCCAGGCAGCGCAATCGGATTATTTCCAGGCGACCAAGGGTGGAGCTCACGGCGATTTCAACATGCCGGTTTATGCGCCATCTTCAATCCAGGAAATGGTTGATCTTATCCAGGAAGGATTTGATGTTGCTGATTTATACAGGACTCCTGTAATGATCGTCGGAGATGGAATGCTTGGACAAATGATGGAACCTGTTGAGTTCAAAGAAAGAGTGTCTACAAGAGTGCTCCCGGAGAAAACTTGGGCAGCCAATGGAAAAGGCAGTAGAAAAGACCATAATGTCATTAATTCTCTCTATTTGAAATCGGAACTTCTTGAAGTCCATAATAACCATCTTCAAGAAAAATTCAAGACCATCAAAGAGAATGAAGTGCGTTATGAGATGATAAATACAGAAAACGCTGACCTCATTCTGGTCGCATTTGGAACGACTTCAAGAATATGCAGGAATGTTATTAAGCTTGCGAAGGCTGAGGGCGTAAACCTAGGACTGATCAGACCGATTACGTTATGGCCATACCCAACGGA
>JBASOA010000006.1:0-17041 GCA_049657765.1 Clostridiaceae bacterium | reverse complement strand
CCTTTACACAACGGCCATTTCAATTTTGATGAGAAAGTCTTATTAAAGGGCATCGAGGCTTATGATTTGATTTTGGAAATTGAAAATATAAAATAAATCTATCAAAGGAAACCGTAAGACAAATTTTGACTAGTATAGTTAACTTCGTAAAATGAGAACCCTGAACCTGAATGAGCAGCCTCCTTTCGGATGCGAAGTTCTTTTAGGTTTAGGGTTCTTACTTAATTACTGAATTGTAGATAAAAATGTTTGTAGATTCATTGCAAAATTTAAATATTTGATGGGATATAGCCTTGAATGTAGTGAATACTTTCGTAGTTCCTGTGGATAATATCCTTTAAAGAGAACACGGAGGTGCATTAATGGAAAAAGAAATGTTCACCAGCGAAAAATACATGACCAAGGGAATCGATAGTGACTTAGCTCAAAATCTTCAAATTCTTATTTGGGGACTGATTGAAAACATGGAAATCGAGAAAGACTACTTACAGGTTTTCAAAATGAGAAGTATCGATGAAAACTCCGTCAAGATTATCCACAAACAAGAAATTCCAACTTATGAGAAAGAACATATCATCTCTGAGCTTAAGGAGACAGCTGATATGAATATCTTTGTCATCGATAGTGGAGAGTATTGCACAATGATGCTTGCGCATGAATATTGATATTTTAGCTAAGTATTTAATGAAAGATGTTGAGACACGCTGTTCTGTACATTAAAGCTACTCAATTAAAAAGGAACTCTAAATATTGTCTTGTTTTTGATGTTTAACACAAAAGTAGAAGGAGAAGTTCCTTCTATTTTTTTACAAGAAAATAGAGCCTAGACTAGCTAAGCTCAAATGTTTACTTCGATTTATTCCATCTATCACTGTTTCCATCAATTTCCTTAAGCTTGGCCCTGATCAGTTCGATGACATAGGCTCTATCATCCATGTTTTCTACAAAATCAAGCCCTTTTGTCTCAATGACAAGTAGGGGAGAAAGATTGTATTCGCTAAAGTAACTTGAGTACTCCTTATTTAATTTTTCCCAGTATTCACGTTCGACGATTTGTTCGTAATCTCTTCCACGCTTCTTAATTCGTTCTATGGCGGTGTCTGTGTCAGCTTTGAGGTAGATCATAAGTTTTGGGGGTTCGATATGGTCAAGCATATTGACCAGAAGATCCATATAAAGTTCGAATTCATCCTTCTCCATGTCGCCGCCATCCGCTAGAAGCTTAGCAAATATGATGTCTCCATAGATGCTTCTATCCATGATTACAGGTTCTGTATGACTTGCGGCTTCTTTAAGCATTCTGAATCTCTTATTGAGAAAAAAGATTTGGAGCGGAAATGCATATTTACCTCGATCATGATAAAACTTATCCAGGATTGGATTATCTGAAACGGGTTCTAAAAATTTTTTGAGACCGAACTCTTCTGAGACAATTTCCAGAAGTTTGCTTTTCCCAACCCCTACGACACCATCAATGATGATTGAGTTGTTTTGTTTATTTCTTTTGATCATTTTGAAGAACTCCTTGTACACTTCATTTCGCCCCTTTTCGCTATCATGTCTTATCTAGAATAATTTTATTAGATTTATCTTAATTTATATATTTCAGCTTTATTGAAGCTAATTATTTGGGGAAGGTATTGTTCGCTTATTAAAACATTATGCTTTATCGCAAAATCAAATGCAAGATAAAAAATGAACCATAAGGCCAATTCTTAGCTCATGGTGATTGAATAATCAACACATGAAAAGAATTTGATCTTATGGTTCAATGAGGTATTAAGAATTAAAAGGCGAAATATCGATATCGATATTATAGGTTTGTTTAGTGACTTCCAAATAAATATCTAATAAATTCTGGTTGTTTGTTATTTTAAGAAGAAAAAAGGACGAGTATAAGGTTTCAATGTATGTCTCACGTTTTAGTAGAAATTCAGCAATTCCTTTTCGATAATACAAAAGAAACAGCCCGTAAGTAGTCTCTTGGCGAAGGCAATACGAAATGCACTCATCACAAATTTCAATGACCTTTATATGATTATCGATTAAATGATAATTATAAGACAAATTCGAATAGATTTTAATAATTAGATGGCTTAAGTATTTTGAAGTGGAACTGTTTCGTAATCGATCAAGAATAAAGTAAAGAATATCATTGCTCAATTCTACTTGGTCATTTTGTGCAGTAAGGATACTTAAAAATAGTAAAATTCTTAGTTCAATATAACTATAATTATAGGTTCTAAATTCATTTATTTTAAAGCTAGGAATTGTAAGTCTTATAGCATCTAAAAGAATATTCTTCGCATCTACCTGATCACCAGAAATTCTAGAATAATATAAATTGGTTCCTCGGATTAACAATAGAAACTGTATCACTTCATTTGGATTGACGATAGAAGAACGATCATCATTCGTAAAACTTTTTCTAATATCGTCTTCTAGTATTTTCATTCTTTTTTCATCATATGAAGTCATTAAACCGTCAAGTTCGTCAAAATACTCGGTCAAGAGTTTATTATTTCTAGAACTTTTAAGCAGTTCAAGTAAATCCTGTTTGTAAAGTGCTGATAGTAATTCCAAAGTTTCATACCTTGGAATAACTTCGCCTTTTTCGATTCGTCGAAGTGCATCTACACTTACGCCCGCAGAGTTTTGAATATCAATCTGGCTTAAGCCCAACTCTTTTCTTGCATTTTTTAGTTTTTCTCCGAATTGTATTAAGTTATAACTTATAAACATATGTACCTCTCGTTATAGGATATTCATTAATTAAATTAATTATAGTACACAAAAATAGTTATGTATATGATTAAGTGATAGAACAAAGAAATATAAGTGTTTATTAAACAATAGAATTTTGTGAGATTAATAAAAATGGATTTAAAATTATTGATGAGTAAATAGTTTTCACTTAACATTTGCTTAGTGATTGATTATATTTTACGAAAAATACTAAAAACGTTCAACTTTAGAGATAATTTGAATAAAAATACTAAAATTACGATTAAATATACTGAAGTTCGAATAAAGCGTCGCTACTAATAAATTTAGAAATTGTCGTGAAATGGAATTAACTAAATGATGAGATTTTATAAAGTAAGGCTTAACAAAGAATGGAAGTCAATTTAGAATCGTTCTAATTCGTAAAAACCGAAAAAAGTTAGAAAAACAGGTATGAATTTCGACATAATAGGAATAAAAACCTCAAACCCCGAAGAAGTTCGGGGTTTATATTTCCTGAATAATAGTATAATAAAGTAAATCACATAAGATATACATATAAGGAGGAAAAATAATGTTGAAAAAAATTGTTGCAAAAACTCTAATGGTGGTAATCCTGTTTAGTACGATCATGACAAGTACGGTAGTACATGCTGGTCAGGAAGATGTTCCACGTATACTCAGAACGGTAAATAGAGTAGTAGTTACTGAATTAGCTGAGTAATTCTCGTCTAGCTGGTCAGGTAGATGTTCAGCAGGTAAGTTGACTATTCCAAAATCACTTAGTCCATCAATAGTTGGTATCTTCATTCTTCATGACGGGATAAGTTGTTATGAAAGATGGCTATAACATTCTAATGACAATTTACTAAATTAGTTGAAGGAGAAAATAATGAGTATACAACAAATTAAACAAAAATTAATATTCGCTGTATTAGCATTAGGTTCTCAAGAAATTGAAGATGCTCGTAAGCGAAAAACAATCTTTGAAATTGGAGGGAACGTTTCAGTGACAACAAATGAAAGATCTTTTCTTGATTATGATGTTATGGAAAAGAAAGCTACAGTTTTAGGTTTGACTATAGAAGGTTTAAGCTTCGCTTATGAGAAAAACAAGATGGTGCTGAATGATATCAATATGAACATCGAAAAGGGAAAAAAGTATCTTATTATTGGTGCAGATGGATCAGGGAAATCTACTTTATTAGACATTTTGCTTAAGAAAAACAAAGATTATATTGGTAATGTTTTTCTGGGGAAAGACGATCTGAAGAAAGTAAAGCCAACTGATCTTAACAACACAATATCAGTTGTAAGTTCAAACGTTCCAATTATAAATGATACGATTTACAACAATGTCGCATTGAATTCAAATGATAACGATAGGAAAGTATGGGATAGTATGGGTAAAGTTGGATTACGTAATAATAAGGAAAATCTTGTAAATGCTGGAAATGGTGCAGAATCAAATGAATCATTTTCAAATGGGGATAAGAAAAAGATTTCAATTGCTAGAGCTTTGGTAAAAAACTCTTCCATTCTTGTTATCGATGAAACAACGGAATCAAGTGATAATAAAGTTGATTATGAGATCGAAGAATTAATTCTGAATATGCGTGAAATGACAGTTCTTTCCTTCAGTCGTAAGTTATCAAAATCATTAATCGATAAATACGATAAAATATTTGTACTTGATCAAGGCAGATTGGTGGAAGAAGGAACATTCAGCGACTTGCTCCTGAACAACGAATACTTCTATAAAATGTACTTTGCGAATGAAAATCTCTGTGATAATTTTGATGTTTATTCAAGCAGACAAAGACTTCAGGCCTAATATTAAGATAACTAATAATCCGTTGGAGAAGTGAAAATTTCTTCAGCGGATTATTAGCATTCTAAGAAAGTAAAATAACAAAAAAAGTGACATCAATGAAGATGCCACTTTCTTTTTTTGGAGGAATTATTTAATCAACATATACTGTTGAATTTCTGGGAACATTGTTGTAAACATATTTGGCATTATCCAAGGACACTCTTACACAGCCTTTGGAAAGTCTCATCCCAAGTCTTCCATCAATTAACTTATCGTTTGTATCATAAACTACAGAGTGGATAAGGTAATCACCATAAAATTGTGTATAGTACTTGCAGATCCATTCTTCGTGATCTGGAACGGTAAAGTAGGAACCTTTGGCCTGCACAGTGAAAGTACCTTTGATTGTTGGGGTAGAGTCTTTACCAATTGTAGATTTCATGCTCCTTACTAAGTTCCAGTTACCTTCACTTCCAGTGAAGACATAGGTGTAAAGTTTTTTAGTGTTAATCCAGATGAGATAATTAGTTGAGCTGGTTAAGCCTTTCTTATTGACGGCATCTTCAATGCTCGCATCAGTAGTTGAAGGAGTTGGAGTTTGAGTAACCGGTGGTACGTAAGTGGTTTCTTTAGTAGGATTAAGACTTAATTTATCCAATGTGACTTGGTCAACGATTCCGGTTTGAGAAATGTTATTCATGCTCTGAAATTTTTTAACCGCCCAAAGTGTGTTGTTTCCGAAGCTTCCATCAACGGATAATCTAAAACCAAATTTGTTCAGGCTTGTTTGAATTTCTTTAATAGGATCCCCGGTATCCCCGATACTGTAAGATAATATAACAGGAATTGGTTCAACAGGAGTTTCTATGATCGTTGGGATTTCACCTGTTTGTGGACCTTCCGCTGGAGTCTCTGTGACTACAGGAGTCTCAACAGGTAATACTTCCACTGGAGTTTCGTATGATGGTTCTGGGACAGTATTAGGAGCTTCTTCCATGCTGCTTTCAGCAGGAGGAATAACTCCTTGGGTATTCGTTCCACAACCATAAAGCGTGAGGAGTAGTATTGGCAGAACAACAATAGTTGTCATTATTAATTTTTTAACTTTCATCTTGACCACTCCATCCTTTCTTCAATTGTTCGAAGATAAAAAAGAAGTTCACTAACAGGGTGACTGAATATTCTGCTTTTGTTTCTACCCTTATCATAACATGGTTGGACACAAAAATAATTTCAAAAAAATAACAAAGTAACATTAAAAAATCTCCTTTAAATCTGTTGTTTGTTAAGTCTATTAAAGGAAAAATTATTAATTATGATGTTTTTATAGTCAAAAGGAATGAAATGAAAACATATTTTTTATGAAGTGGTCCTTTAGGATAATCATTGTGAATTCTGATATAATCAAACTTAGAGAAGAGAAATGAAGTAGATTATTTATAGCATTGATTTGCAAAGCAGAGTCATGGGGAGGAACGATGGAAAATAAAGATTTTTTAGATATCCTTGATAAGGAACTTGTGGTTGCCTTAGGTTGTACGGAACCTATTTCAATTGCACTTGCGGCAGCAGTGGCAAGAAAATATCTTAAAGTTGATCAAGGGATATCGCTTGAAGTATCGGCTAGTGGAAACATCATTAAAAATGCCATGGGTGTATACATACCAGGAACGGGTAAGACTGGAATGAACCTGGCAGCAGCTTTAGGTTCACTTGGAGATTCTGATAGAAATCTCGAAGTCCTTTGCGGATTAAAACTATCTGATATTGAAACAGCGGCACAGATGATTTCAGAGGGGAGAGTTTCTGTAAAAAAAGCAGATACGACTAAAAAACTCTATATTGAAGTTATTGCAAGATCAAAAGACGCCTATTCCAAAGTCATTATTGAGGACAGGCATAGCAACATCACCTATATCGAAGTGAATGGAGAAATCCTTTTAGGTGGAGAAGAAGAAAAGTTTGTCGAAGAAAACTCCGAATATCCATACCTTAACATTGATTCGATTTGGAAATTTGTTGAAGAAGTCGATCTCGGTTCCCTAGGAAAGATAGAGGAGAGCATAAGACTTAATACTTTGATTGGATTTGAAGGAATAAGAAACAATTATGGACTTAAGGTTGGAAAGACGATATACGATACTATGCAGGACGTAACAAGTTCAAATGACATGGTAAACTATGCCATAGCGTTAACCGCGGGAGGGTCCGATGCGAGAATGGCAGGTTCTTTGATGAAAGTCATGAGTAATTCTGGAAGTGGAAATCAAGGAATAACCGCGACATTGCCTCTCGTCGCCTTCTGGGAAAGATCGAATTTATCGAAAGAAGTGCTTTTGAGGGCAACGACCCTGAGTCAATTGGTAACCATATATATCAAATCTAAATTTGGACGACTATCAGCTCTCTGCGGGGCGACAATTGCAGCTACCGGAGCCAGTTGTGGATTAACATATCTCATGGGTGGTGGAAAAAAGGAAGCAAGAGCTGCCATTCAAAACATGCTGGGAAATGTTACCGGAATGGTATGTGATGGTGCAAAAGGCGGATGTGCATTGAAAGTGGCGACATGTACAAGCGCAGCCTGTATGTCGGCAAAGCTTGCCATGAATGGAATATCCATAGGCTGCACTGAAGGAATTATAGAAAATGATGCAGAAAAAACGATAGACAATCTTTGCAGATTGGGAAATCAGGGTACTTTTGAAACAGAGAGGATTATCCTTGAGATCATGTTAAATAAAGAAAATGCGGTGAAACATCAAGATTCAGGTCAAGCCCAAAATATTAAGATTCCGGGCTGCTAAAAATTGACTGCATCATAGAATGTTGATCTAAAGGTAACCATTAAGCATGTTTATAAAAATATTGAAGAGATAAGCCAAGTGATTTTAAACTTCACTGGGCTTATTTTTTTGCGCTGATTTACAGGATAATTCCTATGTCAGAAATGGATCGCAAAATCACTCTTGAGAAAACTTTAATTTATACTTTCGAAACAAATGTATATTTATACTTTTATTGATTGAAGTGATGCTTGAAAAATGTATACGTTTAGACGGGATTAACTATATATTACTAAATAAGATTAAAAATATGATAATGAAATAAAACAACTAAGCATTATTCGAAAATTTGTTCGTATAAGCCAAGAATGTGAAATTTATCAAATGTGAAATCAAAAGAATTATAGATCAAATTTCAAATTTATTTCAAAAATACTGTTGACAAAGGAAAACATAGGAATGTATAATTATGAGAAATATTGCATAACAATACATTAAGCGGTGCAGAATTATTGATGGCCAGAATGTAGATAGGAGAAAAGATTAGATGAATGAAAATATGCAAGTCCCAATCCCCTTGGACAAATGGTTCCCAGAGGAAACCCGCTTTGAAGAGGAGATGAAGCTTTACTGGGGAGACTTTGGGGTAGCCTCCGAGGTAGATGATCTAAAGGCCGTACTCCTGCGGCGACCAGGCAAAGAAATTGAAAACTTCGATTCAGACGTGGTTCGTTTTAGAGATAAGGTAAACGCTGAACTCTTTAGAAAACAGCATGATGATATGGCTAAGACCTACACTGACCATGGCGTAAAAGTTTATTACGTGGAGGAACAAAGGGAAGACCGGCCAAATGCAGTATATTGCAGAGACCTCATGTTCATGACGCCTGAAGGGGCAATCATCACAAGACCTGGTATGGCTGCGCGGCGTGGAGAAGAAAGATATGTCGCACAGGCATTAGCCAAACTCGGAGTTCCAATTCTTAGGACAATCAATGGAGATGGAATATTCGAAGGAGCAAATGCCATGTGGGTCGATCGAAAAACGGTAATTCTTGCAACAAGCAGCAGAACAAATCGATCAGGTTTCGAGCAAGTGGAGTATGAGCTCAAAAGAATCGGGGTAGACAATGTTATTCCTATGCAGATCCCTTCAAGCAATATCCATATTGATGGGCTGATGAATTTTGCAAGTAACGATATTGCGATGATTCATGCTTCTCAGGTTCCTTATGATGTTTGTGCTGCGCTCATGAAAAAGGGAATCAAACTTTTAGAAGCCCCATCAACGAAAGAAGTTACAGAAACCTTCGGATGTAATTTTGTGGCCATTAAGCCAGGACTGATCGTTCAGGCTTCAGGAAATCCAGAAAGTAAGGAACTGCTGGAAAAAAACGGGATAAAGGTAATCTCACTGGAAATGTCGGAATTCATCAAAGGCAGAGGAACGATCCACTGTTCCACAGCATTTCTAAAAAGAGGGTAGACAATGGTTTTGAAAGATTTGAAAGTGGGAGGTTGATAGAAGAATGGGAAAGATAAATGTCCAAGGTGAACGGTGGTTTCCATCAGAAACCAAGTTCATAGATGAAATGGCTACTCTTTGGGGAAGCTGGTACTGTGACTCAGAATGTGGAAAACTTCGCGATGTGCTCATGCGAAGACCGGGGAAAGAGATAGAGCTCGTGAATGATGATAACTATGGCGACTATAGATGGAAAGGGGCAATGGACGTTGAAACCGCAAGAAAAGAGCAGGACTTGCTGGCTCAAATCTATATGGATAATGGTGCAAATGTGCATTATGTTTCAGAGCAAAGAGAAGATAAACAGAATGCACTCTTCATGAGAGATTTGGTTTTTATGACACCAGAAGGCGCTATTGTCTGCAGACCAGGAATTGCTGCAAGAAGAGGAGAAGAACGCTACGCTGCACTTGCACTGAGTAAACTCGGAGTGCCAATCGTCAGAACCATCAATGGAGAGGGATTCTTCGATGGTGCATGTGCCATGTGGGTGGACCGGCAAACGGTCATCATTGGAACTGGATCAAGAGCCAATAAGGAAGGCGCCTCCCAAGTGGAGTATGAATTAAGAAAAATGGGTGTAACGGATATCCTTTATATGCAGATCCCTTATGGTCATGCTCATCTCGACGGTCTGATTAATTTCGTAGATAAAAAAACCGTGATGCTATTTCCCTGGCAGGTTCCCTATGATGTCGTTAAAGCATTGCTCGATAAAGGCTTTAAAGTCATAGAAGTTACCGACATTGAAGAGATCAAAAACAAGATGTGCATCAATGTGGTTGCGCTGGAACCTGGAAAGATTGTCATGCCATCAGGGAGCCCTAATACCAGGAAAAAGCTTGAAGAAGCTAACATTGAGGTCATTGAAGTTGATCTCACAGAAATCATGAAAGGATGGGGAGCCATCCACTGCATGAGCGTATTTTTAAATAGAGACCCCGTATGATAAAAAAACCAAAAATAAACAAAAGATAGGAGTAAAAAAATGAAAAAGGTAATCACACTAATCATTGGAATGATCATGTTATTCACATTCACAGGGTGTTCAAATGGTGCAGCATCAGCTTCAGCACCTAAGGTAGCCTCAACTATTGAAAAAATCAAAACGAGTAAAAAGATTGTTATCGGTACTGCCCCAGGCTATATGCCCTTTGAAATGACTGATGTCGATGGTAATTTTATCGGATATGATATCGACCTTGGAAAAGCCATTGGTGAAAGCTTAGGCGTTGAAGTCGAATTTAAGCAATACGAATTCTCCGGACTGATTCCTGCACTCCAAGTTGGTGAAATAGATATCTTGCTGGCAGGTATGACGATTAGAGGGGACCGTGCCGCTGCAGTAAGCTTTAGCGATACCTATTTTGCCACAGGACAAGTCCTGATGGTTTCAGCAACAGATACGACAACGAAATCCTGGAAGGATCTGGACGTTGCTGGGAAGACCATCGCTCTATCACAAGGAACTACTGGCGCATTACTTGCAAAGCAGCTATTTAAAAATGCCGAAGTTGTAGACTTTGCGGATTTCCCAACGGCAAGTATGGCCATTGTACAAGGCAAGGCTGATGCTATCGTTTATGATGAACCAGGAATCAAGCAGTTTGAACTGATGCACCCAGGTGAAGTTAAAGGAATCTATGATCTGATCTCCAATGAGAATCTTGGAATTGCTGTGAAATATAATGACTTGGAAACCGTTCAATGGCTGAACTCATTCTTAAGCGGATACAAGAACAGCCCAGCTGATCTGGCTTCAATTGACAAATGGTTTAACTCGACGGATTGGATGACAACAGTCGCCAAGTAGGTTTTCATTTCTGTTTAATACCCGTGTGAAAATCATGGGTATTAAACATTTTATTTTGATTGATAGATGTAAGGAGGAATTGCTATGGTACTCGATTGGTCTGTAGTTACCCAAAATTTAAGCCTTTTTCTTGAAGGGGCGGCACTAAGTTTAAAAATATCTGTTCTCTCGCTCCTCATCAGTATCCCCATCGGAATTGGGTTTGGACTGTTAAGAGTATCAAAGAATAAGCTATTGTCAGCAATTGCTGCAGTTTATGTGGAAGTCATTCGTGGAGTGCCGCTTCTAGTGCTACTTATTTGGATATACTTTGTCATGGGACAGTTCTTCAAATTAGGGTCCTACTGGTCTGCGGTTTTAGGGCTGGCTATATTTTCAGGCGCGTTCATCGCTGAAATTGTCAGGTCCGGCATTCAATCCGTTCCAAAAGGACAGATGGAAGCGGCACGTTCTTCAGGCATGAGCTACATGCAGGCCATGAGACTCATCATTTTGCCCCAGGCATTGAAGATGGTACTGCCACCAATGGCTTCACAGCTGATTATCTTAATTAAGGACTCTTCTTTGGTTTCGACGATTTCTGTTGTTGATCTCACATTGATCGGGAAGAACCTTGTTGCAACGACATTTCGTTCAGTAGAGGTCTGGACCTTTATTGCACTACTGTACTTTGTCATGACATTTTCACTTTCTCAGATCATCAGATTAATTGAGAGAAAGTATACGGTAAAATAGAGAAGGAGTGAGTGATTTGATTTCCATAAAACATGTTTCAAAGTCATTTGGAGACAATAAGGTCTTGTCAGATATCAATTTAGAGATTCCAAAGCAAAGCGTTTATGCCATCATTGGACCAAGTGGTGCAGGAAAGAGCACATTGATCCGTTCGATCAATGCACTTGAAAATATCGATCAGGGCGAAATTTTCGTTGATGGGATAAGCATTCATGATGCGAAAACCGACATCAATAAGGCTCGCATGGAAATCGGATTTGTTTTTCAATCCTTTAATTTGTACGCTCACCTGACCGTGCTTCAAAACGTTACTGTAGCCCTGATAAACGTGAAAAAAATCAAGAAGGCTGAAGCCGAAAAGAAAGCAAGAGAGATCCTTGTATCATTAGGACTTGGAGATAAGATAGAAGCTTATCCTTCCCAATTGTCTGGAGGGCAGCAGCAAAGGGTTGCCATAGCGAGATCGCTCGCTATGGATCCGGAGCTTATGCTTTTCGATGAGCCAACATCGGCCCTTGATCCTGAAATGATCAAGGAGGTCCTTGATGTCATGAGAAATCTTGCGAAATCTGGGATGACGATGTTGGTCGTTACCCATGAAATGGGATTCGCCAGAGAGATTTGCGATAAGATTGTATTTATGTGTGATGGGAAAATCGTTGAAGAGGCTACTCCTGAGGTCTTCTTTACTGCTCCGGTAACGGACAGAGCAAAAGACTTCTTGGGAAAAGTTCTCAATCACTAATCCATCAACAAAAAAGTTGCCTTCACAAGCTAAACTTGTGGAGGCAACTTTTTTTACGTCTGATTATTATGATCAGAACATATGGAGATCTTGGCATTACTCACTCAGGGGCACAATATATAATTTGATTCGATTGATCTTTCCATTCTTGAATTTGTTTAACTTCAAGAACATCGAATAGGCGAAAGTGTTTGCAGTTCCATTTTCAGCCAAAGTAACATAGATTCCATTCATTGCAGCGTGTAGACCATGCGTAATCAAATCGTCCATATTGAAGTCCTCTGTTCGGATGGCTTTCAGGGTATCAAGAACAACCATGACTTCATTTTGTCCCCGCGTTGAAACACGCCCGAATATTTCTAAATCAACATCTTCAGAAAGGTGCTCCGAAAGGTATTCTGCATCCCCTAAAAAAATAGCATTATGCATTTTTTCAATTAGTATCTGGTTTAGAGACATTTCATTCACTCCATTCTATGATTTCTTATTCGATTTGGACTTATTATATTTCCTAATGGTATTTTCAATTTCAACAAGAACCCTGAAACTTTTGGTGACGTTGTTGGATGAAGATAAATTAAGGACGATATAAGCATCGTTTTGGGCATCATGAAAGAGCTGAGTGCCAAATGACCCGATGTGGCCTGTAACTCGAGGAAGCTCCTTGAGGAGGATCAGAAAATCTTCAAAATGGACTTCCATCATGCCTAATCCATAATATATTCCACTTTTATATTTGTTTGTAAAATTTTCCAAAGAATAGAGGGTTTCCTTTTTAATGAGTTTTCCATGGCGTAGAGCTTCATAAAATCTGATTAAATCTTCAGTGGTTGAGATAATGCCACCACCTGAAGAATCAAAGCTCAGGCTCCTGATCGTACTGATTTCCACACCGTCAAGATAAATGAATTCTATTGGATTTTTTGGCTGATTAAGGGGTTCGGTGGTGAATAAAAAATAGGAATCATTCATTCCCAGAGGCAGGAAAAATTCTGCAGTAACATTATCTGCATAAGATTTTCCTGTTATTTTTTCGATGAGTCGTCCGAGAAGAACGTATCCAGTTTCTGAATAACTGAATTTTTCTCCTGGTTTTGCTACGGCAACCTGGTTTATTCTGGAGAAATTTAAAAGCATTTCTGGTTTCCAAAATATATTTCTGTTCCTAAAGACATCTTCCTTAAAAGGGATTCCACTGAGGACTGGTCCTTGAAAATAATCGGCAATTCCAGAAGTATGGGCGAGTAGCTGCTCGATGGTGACCTTAGCGCTATAATCAACGCCTCCAACAATAAAAAGAGAGTCCAGTTCCTTATTGCTTAAATACTTTGAAATAGGATCTTTAAATTGAAGTTTTCCTTGATCGACAAGTAGGGAAATCAGCGTTGCGGTAAAAATCTTCCCAATGCCTGAAATATGGAAAGGGGTGTTCTTTTTGCTTGTGGCATAACTATAATCCAATGGAACGCGATTGGAACGAATGAGTACTTCAAAATTTACTTTGTTTTCATCGTCGGCAGACATGTTTCTCAAATACTCGTCCAAATGCAGCGAAATATCTTCTAGCTCAAACAGCTTTTTCTTGAACATAAATTGACCTCCTCCGAAACATGGCGTAGAAACAACATTTATAACTAATATATTATTAATAGTAGCATAGCTAAAGGTAATCTTCAACATTTGACTTTATACTTAAGGCTTTGAATGAAACCTATAAAACATTCGTACATAACTTCAAAAGAGCATTTCAAATATTTAGTTTCCTGAGTAGAAAGGATCTCTAGACATTTCAATGGCTAAAGTTCTCACAAAAAGAAAGATGAGTTAACAGTCCTTAAAAGGCTGAAACCAGAACTGTTTTTAGAATATTTGTAACATTTTTGTTAAGTACAAATTGAGGTTATCAGTTATGATAAAAACAGTGAAAATAAACCCATGCAATAATAAAAAATTACGCATTAAAAAGATAAGATAATAACCGAGTAATGGAGGTAAATAGATGAAGTTATTAATTAAGCAAAAGGTGTTTTCCTGGGGAGACAGGTTTAGCGTTAAGGATGAATTTGGAAATGATAAATATCAAGTGGAAGGGGAAATTTTCTCCCTGGGTAAAAAGCTTCATATCTATAATATGGCGGGGGAAGAAGTCGCTTTCATCGAGCAACGAGTCTGGAGCTTTCTACCGAAGTATATTGTATACATGAATGACAGGGAAGTAGCCGAAGTCATTAAAGAATTTACTTTCCTGCGTCCTAAATATTCTATTGCGGGACTTAACTGGAATGTCGAAGGAGATTTCATGGCCCATGATTACCTGATCACCCACGATGGGTATCAGATTGTAAGTATTCAAAAGGAATGGTTCACTTGGGGAGACTTTTATACCCTCGAGATCAGCAACGTTCAGGATGAACTTATCGGATTAGCTGTTGTACTTTCCATTGACTGTGCCATGGCTTCGGCAGCGGCTGCCAGCGCTGCACATAGTTAGAAATTCTTCTGTTTATTTCTCAATTCCAATAAGGGCTAAACCGTTAATCGTATAGCTATAGAATCTCTTTCTATAGTTAATATTTATGTGATAAAATTATTGAAATTGATGAAGGATTGAAACGGAGGACTAAAATGTACTATGATGCAAAAACTCACGAAGAATATTTAAATCTAATTCCTGAAGATCAGAGGGAAATCATCAGAAATCTGAGAGAAGTGATTAAAAAAAATTTACCAGAAGGATTTGAAGAAGCCAACGGCTCTGGCATGATTGGTTTCGTCGTACCCTTAAGCAGATACCCTAAAGGGTATCATACAACCCCAGGAGAGCCACTACCGTTCATTGGGATTGCAGCGCAGAAGAATCATATTGCGGTATACCACATGGCACTATATGCCAATAAGGACCTTCACAAGTGGTTCGAGGATGAATACGCCAAGAGGGTGACAACCAAGCTTGATATGGGCAAGAGCTGTATCAGGTTAAAAAAGAAGCACGACATTCCGTATGACCTAATTGGTGAATTGGCGAGTAAAATAACCGTGGATGAATATGTCGCCTGGTATGAAGAGGCGATGGAGAAATATCGGAAGTAATAGGAAGGGCCACACATTAGGCTCTCTACAGTATTCTTACACTTTATCGGTAAATGGTTTAAAGATGAGTTTCAAAAGGCAGGAGTCTATTCGTAGGAATGAATAGTCGCCTGCCTTTTTGAACGTGAACCTCAATTAATCTTGTACATTGAACAAGGGTAATATACTTTGACCTATTTAAAGGGGTTAACATAATGTTCATCCTAAATAACTTGAAGTTAACAATCATGAGTTATAATCATAGGGAAAAATTGTGGTAAATAAAATATAAAAAACGAGGTAAATAAGATGAGAATATTGGTTATAGGCGCTGTAGCAGCAGGAACATCAGCTGCAGCCAAAGCAAGAAGAAATACAGAAGACGCTGAAATAGTCATTTATGAGAAAGACAGTTATATCTCCTACTCCGGATGCGGCATGCCCTATTTTCTTGGAGGAGAGGTAATGGATGGTAAAAAACTGACACCTCGAGATCCGTTATTCTTTAAAACAAAATACAATGTCGATATTTTTATCGGACATGAAGTTCTAAGCCTGGACAAAGTGAAAAAGACGCTGGAAGTTAAGAATTTATTGACTGGCAAGGTGTTTACAGACCACTATGACAAACTGATTATAGCAACAGGCGCAAGGTCCGTAATCCCGCCAATCAAAGGGAAAGAAAAAGAGCATGTTTTTAGTTTGAGAAATATCGAAGACATGTACAAAATAAAGAAGTTTATCGATGAGAAAAACCCTAAAAAAGCGGTCATTGTAGGGACTGGATTCATTGGACTTGAACTTACCGAGAATTTCAAAAATATTGGAATTGACGTAACTTTGGTGGAGATGCTGCCACAAGTGACACCAGGACTGGACTTAGACATGGCAATCTATATAGAGAAGGCTTTGGAAAAAAATGGAGTTTTGGTGATTACTGGAAATTCTGCAAATGAAATAGAGGATGGAAAGGTCATTTTAGCCGATAAGCGAGAGGTTGAAGCTGATCTAGTCATCATCGCTACAGGGGTCAGGCCAAATGTTGATTTGGCTCGGGAGGCAGGGATTAAATTAGGAAGCCTTGGTGGTATCACGGTAAATACAAAGATGGAAACGTCAGAGAAAGATATCTATGCTGCTGGGGATTGTATCGAACAGTTTCATTTGGTTACGGGCAAGCCAGTCTATAGGCCTCTTGGATCCACTGCAAACAAAACAGGAAGGATAGCAGGAAATAATGCAGGTGGGGGAGAACTTGAATTCAGAGGCATTCTTGGAACTGGAATTTTCAAAGTGTTTAACCTAACTGTAGCCCAAACCGGACTTACTGAAAAAGAAGCACTGAAAGAAGGGTATGACATCTCAGTAAGCCATAACATCAAGCCAAACAAGCCAGAGTATTTCGGCGGAAAGGAAATGGTTATTAAATCTATTGCAGATAAGAAAGATGGAAGGCTCATTGGTGTTCAGATTGTTGGTGAAGAAGGCGTAGACAAGAGAATTGACGTTTTTGCCACACTCATCACCTTCGGGGCTAAGGTTAGCGACCTGGTTCACCTGGATCTCGCCTATGCACCTCCATTTTCCACCACTAAAGATCCGGTCATGTATACAGGAATGATCCAAGACAATGCCATTAACGGGGGTAGACCCTTGATAACCGCAGATAAGCTTGATGAACTTATAGATTCCGGGGTAAAATATAACCTCATTGATACCAGGGTAAAAAAGCAATACGATGAAAAACATATTGAAACAGCTGTCAGCAAACCGCATGAAGTGGTGAGAAATGAAATTGAGGACCTTGATAAGGAAGCGATCACCATAACCT
>JBASOA010000005.1:0-2922 GCA_049657765.1 Clostridiaceae bacterium | reverse complement strand
GCCTTATCTCTCCGGGTAATCTTATCATTATTCCGTAAGGTATCCCAGATAGAATCCTCTTCCTTCTGTGTAAGTATCGGAATGATTTTCCTTGCCTTGATGGTTCTGACATTTATAGCTACAAGATAATGCTCCTCATTCCCTGCAAAAGTGAGGAACGATCGGAGACCGCTAAGTGCAGTGCGAAGGCTTTCCTCTGCCCATGTTTTTCTGATATCAACTATGAAATCATAAACCACGCCCGCAGGAGCAGCATCAATCGACTGATACTGTCTTAGCTCGAGAAACTGAAGAAACTTGCATGACACATTTCGAAAAGAGTCAATAGTATTCGCTTTTAGTCCTTCATTGGCAAGTGAATCAAGGTATTTTTTCAGAAGCCAATTGTAAACATCGCTTGAAGGCATGTCAATCTTGCTTTCTATAAAAGCATCCAGCTTGAAATTGCCATGTTCCTCAAACCAGTTGAACATCTGCACGCATCGGTTCCGTCGTTTCCAGCGGTAAAGGCTGCATTTTCCAGTGCGTTCGCTGATGGTATCATTACGAAACTTTTCACCCAATTCATAGCTGTAACAAGATGCCTGCAGGCTATCAGCCACATGCATGAGATTGCAAAATGTTTTCCGATATTCATAGATGGTAGATTCCTGATAGTTGGCTTCCTGAAGTGTCTGAATAGCTTTGTCAATAAGTGCTTTAAGTGGTGTACTCATTGATTTTCTCCTTTTCATTAAGACATAATATTTGTTTATATCATAATGATAGGAGTCGCTAATAGTAAAAATACTATCCCGAAAAAATTAGATAGGATTCAATGTATAACATGGTTTTCTTGACATTTTCGGCATAGTATTTTTTTCGTTATAATCTGCCTTAGGTCGAATTCGGCCTAAGGCAGACAATGGTTCGGAGTTCTCAAACCCCAAGGCGTTGGAGAATGATGCACAGGGTAACCACAGAACAAAGTTATATTACTGCGACCCCTGTGCATCATTCCAGAAGCCCAATGTGGAGTTGAATCATGAGTTCATAAGAAAAATACTGCCCAAAGGCAGATCTTTCGATGAATTTTCACAAAGTGACATCTCACTTATGATGTCACATATCAACTCCTACTCCAGAGAAAAGCTGAACGATAAATCACCTTTTAATATGTTCGGCTTCATCTATGGATACGACGTCCTTGAAAAGCTGGGCATTAGCAGGATACCAGCAAACGAGATACTGTTTAAACCATCCCTGCTTAAAAAAATGATTTAACTCCATTCACTGCGTAAGACACAGCTAACTGAACAGCCATTTTTAGGGGCGGGAGTGAATATTCTTTAGTGTAAATGGAATAATTCACCATTCAATTGTCAATACTTATACTACAGCATAAATCGGGCTACGCTGGGGAGCGACCCAACGCTTGCTGCGGCTAATACGGTGGATCGGCGAGTCTTCGGATTCGCCGTTTTTCCAATTCACCGGTAAGCCTTCGGCGGATAAACCCCGGGAGTTTGAGGGCAGAGCCCTCATCGTGGCCTTAGGCCGCGAATCTATCCTCGAAATATATCATAACCTGGCTGTATACCAGCCCCCAATCACGAACCGGCTGCGTCCATTTCTTTTGTATTTCCTTAACCGACAGATACACAACCTTCCGTATGGAATCATCGGTCGGGAAAATAGCCTTTGTTTTCGTGAACTTACGCACCATCCTGTGATATCCCTCAACTGAATTGGTTGTATAGACTAATTTACGAATTTCTTGGGGGTATTCAAAGAATGTCGAGAGTTCAGCCCAATTAATGTCCCAAGAGCGCATTATCGAAGGATACTTCTTATCCCATTTTTCCCTGAATTCTTCTTTTGCATACTCGGCATCGTCAAGATTTACCGCTCCATATATTTTCTTGAGATCTGCGCATACTGCCTTTCTGTCCTTGTATGGTACAAACTTGGCCGAGTTGCGCACTTGGTGGACAATGCAAAGCTGCTGCTTCGTCCTCGGAAACACAGCGTTTATGGCGTCTCCAAGCCCTTTCAGGTTATCGTGGCAAGCGATGAAAATGTCTGTAACCCCCCTCTTTTTTAAGTCTGCACATATGCTCGCATAGAATGATGCACTTTCATTTTCGCTTATCCACGTCCCCAAAATGTCTTTATGGCCTTCCATATCTATACCCAGCACAGAGTACACGCATTTGTTAATTATCTGATTATCCTTCCGGCTCTTAAACACAATCCCGTCAAAGAATATAACTGGGTAGATGGATTCAAGGGGACGGTTTTGCCACTCATTGACTTCAGGCAGTATTTTGTCCGTGATTTTAGAAATCAGGCTTTGCGGCACATCCGCTCCATAAATCTCGCGCAGATTGTCTTCAATGTCCCGCTGACTCATGCCTTTTTGATACATAGCCATTATTTTTTGCTCTATTTCATCTGTCCGGGTCTGCCTTTTCTCAATTACTTTTGGCTCAAATTCACCGTTTCGATCACGGGGAATGATTATCTCACTCTCACCGTAATCGCTGACAATGGTCTTGTGGTTATAGCCATTGCGGGAATTGCCTGAATTGTTGCCTGCTACGTCATGTTTCTCATACCCGAGATGTTCATCCATTTCTGCTTCGAGCATTTGCTCAATTGTTCCAGCAAATAGACGCTTTAACTTTGACTGAATGTCACCTGTGTTTTTGCAGTCCTGCATTAGCAGACTGACCAGTTCCATTTCCTTTTCGCTAAGGATGTTTTTTGATGTTCTCATAGGATAACCTCCATTCTTTTATGTGGAGATTATTGCCATTTACACGGATGACTATTCAGCCTCCTGTAAACAAATCGCCGCCACCCGTTTAACGTGTGGCGGCGATTTTACCAACAATTCCTTTTGCTGTTCCAAGGGTTATTTTAATACTCTACCTATCGATC
>JBASOA010000004.1:0-157367 GCA_049657765.1 Clostridiaceae bacterium | reverse complement strand
ATCGTCTGTTTAAGAATAATCCAATGGAAGTATTTCCCGGGAAAAGTCCGGATCGGTGACGTTATCAGGAAAATGCCATTCTCTAAGAACAGGGAAGAGTTCTTTCCGTTTATCAACAATCACTCGCGTTTGGTGTAGCAAATGCTAGGGTAAGCTTTATGATAAGCTGTGATGATACTGCCTATGCACAGATAGAGCGTGTTTTCCACATGAAAATGGGATTCAAACGATTCAAAATTGAACCCAAAGATACAACAAGCAATAGAAGAGGTTTATAATCAGCAGGCTGATGGTTCCATTCCGTTTACCCACTCAATAAAAAACTCACTTATTTATAAGCGAGTTTTTTATTGGTAAAGAAAGATTTTTACGAACAGCCATTGTTATTTGTAGAATTTATGCTCACGATGAGATGAACTTTTTGTTGGAAAAACGTCCTAAAATGTGGATAAAACCATAGTAATCAACAGAGTTATCCACATTGCGGTGTTGAAAACGCAAAAAACATGGCCAGACTGTGGATAAAATTTAAAATTTTTCTGTACAAAATAGACCATAAACATAGTGGATTTTAAGATTGACCTATGCTATAAAATCCATTACAAAGAACATATATATTATTTTGAATGGATAAAATACAATTGAGACAATAAAAATCATCAAATAATATATTAATTTGAAAAGAAAAGCTCTAGGCGTTAGCCCAGAGCTTTTCTTATTCTTTCATGATTCTTTTGAATTCTCAGATCATCTCCGAGGAACTTGTAAAGTGTAAAATCACCGACAAGCCTTGAGTAGATTCTCTCGTCATACTTGTTCTTGATATCTTCAATGGTGAGGTTTGTGGAGACGAGCATTTTCTTTTTCCTGAGCAGTTTAGAGTTGAGGAAATTGAAAAGTTCTACCTTTGAAAAATCTGTCGTCAGCTCAGTTCCGAGGTCATCGATAATGAGAAGGTCGCAGTTCATCAGGAGTTCTAATAACTCAAAATTATCGTTGAACTTGATTTCCTTAAGGTTTTGAATGAGACCGTCGGAAGTTCGGTAAATGACAAGATTTCCCTTATCGAGGAGTTCTTTGGCTATGCAGCTGGAGAGGAAGGTTTTTCCTGTTCCTGGGCTGCCATAGAAGAGAAGGTTGGTTTCAGTTTCTTTGAAATTTCTCATGTAACCCATGATCGATTCCAGGATATTCGTCATATTATCTCTTGGCGACATCGGAAAACCGACCGCTTCCTTACTATATAGGTCCAATTTAAACTTATCGAAGGTATATTCCTTGATCAGGTCATTAAAATCTGAAGTCATATGATAGACATCAATTAGTTTTCTCTTATAACAGCTACATTTAGTTTGCCTAATGTAGCCAGTATCCTGGCATTTGTCGCAATGAAAATGCTGATCAAGATAATCTAAGGGATAACCGAGGGAAGAGAGGATTTCGAGTCTTCGTCCGCGATGTTCGGTAATTTCAGCCCTAAGTTTCTTGAATTCTTCGTCATGATTGAGGTGCCTCTTAAAATTCAGCATGGCAAGCTCTATGCTCAGCCTGGCGACATTTCTTTCTATTGACTCCAGTTCGGGCGCCTTTTTCGTCAATTCCATTTTTCTGGCGTCCAAGGCTTCCTTTTCGTTGGTACGGATTTCCTCATACTTTTTCATGATGAGTCCATGGTATCCTTTTATCATTTATCCCACCCCAGTAGTTTTCTTTCCAAATCATCATAATCATATTCTCGTTCCGTGAAGTCTTTGCTCTGCGGTTTTTTCGATTTGGTCTTTCGTGGTTTTTTCTCGCTGTCTTCTATATCCTTAAGTGTCTTAATTCCATCTTTATGCCAACTTCTAAGGATGCCATTGATATATCCCATTTCTACCTTGCCTAAGGTAGAGAAACTGATATCGCAAGCTTTCAGTATCATGTCTGTTGTAAATTCAAAGGTATAGAACCATTTTTCCAGAAGATCTTCCTGGGGTTTTGGAATATCCTTATCGTTCATTCCAAGATAAGTAAGAACTTTTCTATAGTTCATCCACTTGTCTTCATGACTCTTGATATTCTTTTGGGCAAGCTCGGTGGTTTTGATTCCCTGACTTTCCCAATTGATGGCCACAGTTTCAATATACCTCATGCTGGTTTTTCCTTTGGATACGCATTGCTGTACAAGAAGGATGATGACTTCTTCAGGGAAATTGTATTTTTCCTTGAAATAGAGAAATTTTTCCGCGTCAGACGAAGACAAAGGCCTTCCCATGAGCATCGAAATTTCTGAAAGCATTGGATCAGAAATATTTTCATCGCTTTGTTCTTCGTTTTGTTCTTCAACTTTAACCTGGACTTCATAGGGAGATGGGCTTTTTTGTTCAAGCTTTGTGTTGATCAATGCCTGACCTTCTTTAATCTCAATGGACATGTTGCCATGTCCATCTATGGTATGAAGGGAAATCAAGCCAACCTTGTCCCAATATTCCAGCGCTTTAAGGACATCTGTCTCGAGCAGTCCAAGGATTTCTGCGAGAAATGCGGTCGTGACGCCATCTTCTCCCATTTGCGTATACCTTAAGACCATGATATACACCTTGACATACTCTCCTCTTGCCTTCGGCATGAAATAGTCGACAAAGTCTGCTGATAAAGGTACGATATTTGATTTGTACGGTCTTAACATTACTGTGCTCATAAATATTCCCCCATAATCCTGCTAAGAGAATTATAACAAATAAAGTTCTTGTATTGATGATATTTAAATTTTTAGTTAAAGAATTCATAAATTTACAGAAAAATAAAGGACCTTGTGAGGTCCCCGATAGACTGATTATCCCTACGAAATGATATTTGGATCCACAAGAGGAATAGTGGCCACAACAGAATCTTTCTTAAAGTTGAAGTTTTTCCAAATTTCAAATCGATCAACTTTAAAAATGCTGCCTTGATTTCTCTTGAGGATATTTTGAAAACTCTCAAGCTCTTTCGTAATTCCCCCATTGTAAAGGATCAGCTGTACGTTCTCTTTTTTTTCAATGAGCTCTTCATCCCTAACTTTATAGCCATGCAGGCCAAGCTTGGAGTTAAAACTTCTTGCGAGTCTCTTAATATATCCAAAGTTAACGACATCGATACCAATGGTTTTAAATTCATCATCATAGGTCAGGTTTCCCAGAATGTCTAATTTGAAAAGTCTCACGGACTTTGAAATATCCCTCACGAGTTCTTCAAGCTTCACAATATCGGGATCTTCAACGGCCTCCATGACAACGCCATAAAAAGAGGTCTTTTTTTTCGGTTTTATTTTCTTAATGAGGTTTCTGGTGGAATTCTCAATAATTTTACCTGATTCCTTATCCAGAAGTGCAACAAGATAATATTTCATATAGGAAGCCTCCGTGGTTGTTTTTTTTCATTATATCACATCTTCAGTTGTAATCGGCATTTTTGTCACTACCGTAAAAAAGGCAAATTTGGGCTAAATTTATTTGCATGATGAGGGTATTGGTCTGAGATGGTTGAATGGAGTCAGTTGAGGTTGTTTTGTGAATTCGTCTCTCGGATACAATGTTCATAAATTGTAGCTTCATAAGAAGAATTTTTATGATATAATGTATTGTGTTATTTTATCATGGGATTACTGTGGAAAGGGCTTGAAAGCCATAATCTTTCTAAAATCGACAAAAGAAGGGTGCCCATGCCTTATGGTGAATTGAGTAAAATTTAAAATGAGTATAATTAATAAAGGTGGAATATATGGAAAAGCTAGTAATTAATGGTGGATCAAAACTTTTTGGTGAGGTAGAAATTAGTGGTGCGAAAAATGCAGCAGTAGCAATATTGCCTGCAGCAATCATGGTTTCTAAGGGAATCTGCGTAATTGACAATATCCCGGATATCGATGATGTTCATTGTCTTGAAAGAATCATTGAATCCATTGGGGGAAAGATCGAAAAGAATGGGAATGTTTTTTCAATTGATTGTACAGAAAAACTGAAAGTGGTCGCAGATACTGAAGATGTTAGAAAAATGAGGGCATCTTATTATCTCGTTGGTGCACTTCTTGGAAGATATAAGAGCGCAACAGTTGAACTTCCTGGAGGATGTGCAATCGGCGTAAGGCCGATGGACCAACATATCAAGGGGTTTGAAGCCCTTGGTGCTGTTGTGACCATGGAGCACGGTGCCATCACCGCAAAGGCAGATCGCCTTATTGGAACAAACATCTTCTTTGATGTTGTGTCAGTGGGTTCTACTATTAATGTCATGCTTGCTGCAACCCTTGCTGAAGGTCAGACGATCCTTGAAAACGTGGCTAGGGAGCCTCACGTCGTTGATGTGGCTAACTTCCTCAATACCATGGGTGCGGACATTAAGGGCGCGGGTACTGATGTTATCAGAATCAATGGCGTTAAGGAACTTAATGGTTGCAATTATAGCGTTATTCCAGATCAGATTGAAGCCGGAACCTACATGATTGCAACAGCAGCGTGTGGCGGAAGGGTTACCATTAAGAACATTATTCCTAAACACATGGAATCCATTTCGGCTAAGCTTGAAGAAATGGGCGTAGGCGTTGAAGAACTGGATGACAGCATCGTCATCACCTCAGACCCAAGCAACCTTAAGCCAATAAATATCAAGACTTCACCTTATCCAGGATTCCCAACAGATGTACAGCAGCCTATGAGTGTGCTGATGAGCATCGCCAAGGGAAGAAGCATCATCAATGAAAGCATATGGGAATCAAGGTTCAAGCATATGGATGAATTGAAGAAGATGGGCGCAAGAGTCCTTGTAGAAGGTAGAACAGCAATCATCGAAGGCGTGGAAAAACTTTCAGGGGCAACAGTGAGGGCGACAGATCTTAGAGCTGGAGCCGCCATGGTCATTGCAGGACTTATCGCTGAAGGAACGACAGAAATCCACGACATCGAGCATATCTATAGAGGGTACCCCGATATTGAGAATAAATTTAAGAATTTGGGTGCTGATATTCGAATTGAACAATATTAGGAAGTGTTAAAATGATATTTTGTTCCTTATACAGCGGTTCCAGTGGAAATAGCATCTTTGTATCTTCCGAGAAAACCAAAATCCTCATCGATGCGGGATTACCGGGGAAGAGCATTATAAGTGCTTTGGAAAATATTGGAGAGAATCCTTTTGAGATTAATGGAATCTTTATTACCCATGAACATATGGACCATGTCAAAGGAGCTGGGATCATGTCCCGCAAATACAATATTCCAATCTACGCCAACGAGAAAACCTGGAATGCGATGCAAAGGTGGATTGGAAAAATCAGCCCAAGGAACATCATGATCATTGGGGATGATTTCACGCTTCGGGATATGGAAGTTTCGACATTCAAGGTTCCTCACGATTCCGTCTCCTGCATGGGGTATACCATTGCAAATGGAGGGAAACGTATTAGCGTGGCCACAGATATCGGGGTATTCACTGAAGAAATCCGGAGAAATATCAAGGATTCTGACCTCGTTCTCCTCGAAAGCAACCATGATGTAGAAATGGTAAAATTCGGGCCTTATCCTTATGAGCTGAAAAGAAGAATCCTCAGTGAACTCGGACATTTGTCCAATGTTGATTCGGGGAAAGCGGCAATCGAGATTCTAAAGCACGGAAAAAAGAAAATCGTCCTTGGGCATCTTTCTGGAACGAATAATATTCCTGAACTTGCCTACAAGACTGTAGAAAATTGTCTTTTAGAAGAAAAGATTGAAATAGGTAAGGGTTTGGATGTAGAATTGTCATTAGCCAGTAGAGTGAGACCATCCAGTTATTTGGAGGTATAAGATGAGAATGATATATAGCTGCACTGAGGACTATGACATGGCCATAGATGATTTTATCTTGGAAAGCAAAACATTTCCCGTGATTGTTGAAGATCAAAGCGGAATATGTTCGTACTGCAAGAATAAATCTGCTTATCGGCTTGAATTATTCACAAACCATACGGATGATTTAAACGGAAACGAAGAATAGGAGAAGTGAAATGTAGTCTTCTCTATAGAACTGGTCAAGATCAATTTTTCAAAATAAAGGAGCAATTACAGCATGAATTTGTACAAGAAATGGAACGACATGGTCGTTGAGTATGTAAGAACCAAGGGAGAAAAAGCATTTTGGGAAGAATATTCCACTGTAGAAGGAAACATCTACAGAAAACTGCTTCAAGATCATTCAGGGAAGTTTACCTATAAGATAGACGAACTGGCAAAAGAAATGAATACCACACCTGAATTCGTCATGGGATTTACAGATGGAATCAACGATTCCCTCAATACGCCTTTAGACCTTGAAAATGTCAAGGAAAGTGATGAGCTTACTTTAGACATTGACTTGGAGAAATTATACTACAATATGTTGGATGCAAAGGCAGAATATCTCTATACCATCGAAGAGTGGGATGAAATCCTTACAGCTGAAAAGAAAGAAGAAATCAAGAAGGCTGCTAAGGAATCAAGAACAGTTAGAAATGAAGTAAAGATTGGTAGGAATGATCCATGTCCATGCGGAAGTGGCAAGAAGTACAAGAAGTGCCATGGTAAGGCATCCTAAAAAAATGACCTTTGTAAGCTCCTCAATCTTAGAGATTGAGGAGCTTTTTGTTTATTTTAAAGGATTCCTAGAAAGATTTTATAAAACTTGGCTGTTTTTTCTTTTTTGATACTTTTAGTTGATTTCTTCTCGGTAGTATATTAATGAAGATCAAAGGATTTGAGGAAGGAGACAGTTTGGATTTTCCAAATGAATATGCAGATGAAAATGAAAATTGAAATGATTATCCTGGGTGTAGTCCTCATGGTTATGGTTACTGGATGCCAGAAGGTGGATAATGTGGTGCAGACACCCGTAGAAACCCCTGTAGAAACCCTTGTAGAATCACCAGTAGCTGAAATTCCAGAAACGAAAGAAACTAAAAAAATATTTAAAGGGATTGATGAAGATTTTACCTTGGAGGCGACAAACCTCTGGCTAGAGGATGTTTCGCTCCACACGGACTCTTCACTTTCACTCGTGAATAAATCCTACAATTCGTACTATATAGTACTAAAAGATGAGAAAGAATCACTTCCTAAAACAATAGAACTTGCTTATTATGCGGAACTCGCCGGCGAAGCCACATTAAGGGATTTAAAAGATGGCGTGGTTACGGCCATGGAAGATGTGGAATTCAACGGAATAAAGGGAAAGCGGTTTTACCTCAAAGGAATGATTGAGGAAGTCAGCATCACCTATGAATTTTTGGTTTTCCAAAATGATACCCACTTTTTTCAAGAAATCATCTGGAGCAGCAGTGAAAACATCGAAAAAAATCTTAGTTACTATGATGATATCCTGCTGTCATTCAAGTATACAGAGTAGGGTGAACGAATGAATTCAAAACTGGACATAGAAATCATTGCGATTGGGAAATTAAAGGAAGAATATCTAAGAAAAGCTGAAGCGACATTTGCTCGAAATATTGGTAAGGTTTCAAGCATTAAAATCATTGAGTTAAAAGATGAGAAGAATAAAGATGGGGCTGGCGAGAAGGAGCTGACGAGGGTCAAGGATCTGGAAGGGCAAAGCATCCTAAAATATTTGGATGCTAAGGCAACGAGCCTCGCCATGGATATCAGCGGTAAAAAAGTAACCTCATCTCAGTTTAGAGATGAAATGGATAAGGTCAGGTCCCTTGAAGGAAAAATACAGTTTGTCATTGGTGGCAGCCTTGGATTATCAGAGAATGTCCTCAGTAAAGTGACAAAAAGGATATCCTTTGGTTCCATGACTTATCCTCATCAATTGTTCAGAATCATGTTGCTTGAAGAAATTCAAAAGTACTTTGAAATGCAGAATGTAGAGGAGAGGGTATAATGACTCAGACAAGAAGGCAGAGAACTAGAAGTGGGAAAACCAGCAAAGTATATCTGGAAGGTTTCAATTTATTATTATATCTCATGGGTACAATTGTTTTTTTAGAAATCATTCTAAGAATTAATACAGAGGTTAAATTGCTTAGCATAGGGATGGTATATTCCGTTTTATTTGGAATTTCCACTGCCCTCCTTATTTATCTCCTGGCAAGTCTTTTAAAAGGAACCTTCAGAACCATTCTTATGGGAGTCATCCTGTTCGTGGTGACGCTCTTGTTTTCCTCTCAGTTTATTTATTATAAGATCTTTAAAACCTTCTATACCTTATATTCAGCGGGTAATGGTGCACAGGTTATGGAATTTATGAATGATATTCTGACGATGATCCGCATCAATATCTTCTGGTTAATCCTTATTTTTGCTCCTTTTATCTTGTATATTGTTTTGAAAATGAAGAGCAGGAAATCGCATTATCGCTTTACCTGGCCAGAAAGAGGGTTAACCATAGGCTTGTTTGTCTTAATTTTCGGTGTTGCGCTCATTGGAATCAAACTTGGAGATAAGGACCAGAATTCTCCCTATGACATGTATTATAACAACAATTATCCGGTAGCATCTGTTGACAGCCTAGGGCTTGTGACAAGCATGAGGCTTGATCTTCAAAGAACAGTCTTTGGTTTCAATCCGACAGTAGCTCCACCTCCGCCCATTGTAAACAACCCGACCAATACGCCAACGGAACCTGTGGAGACTGCGATAAGCGAAACACCGGTTGAAGCTCCAGTTGTTTATGAAGACAATACGATGGATATCGATTTTGAAAAACTTATTGCAGAAGCAAAAAATGACGAACTTAAGAATATGCATACCTATTTCAGCACGAAGCAAGTAACCAAAAAGAATGAAAAGACTGGCATTTATGAGGGGTATAACCTCATTCTAATTACTGCGGAAGCTTTCTCACGCTTTTCTGCTGACAAGGATGTCACCCCAACACTTTACAAAATGCTTAATGAAGGATATCATTTCACGAATTTCTACAATCCAATCTGGGGAGTCAGTACCTCGGATGGTGAATATGTAGCGACGACTGGGCTTATTCCAAAGAGCGGTGTATGGAGCATGTACAAATCCGGTTCGATCTCCATGCCATTCGCCATGGGTAATCAGCTGAAAAACTTAGGCTATAAGACGCTCGCTTATCATAACCATACGTATAATTACTATAAGAGGGACATTTCCCACCCGAATTTAGGCTACACCTATAAAGGTCTTGGAAATGGACTCGAAGTTAAAAAAACCTGGCCAGAATCCGACCTTGAAATGATGCAGCTGACAACGGATGAATATATCGGAAGCGAACCTTTTCATGCTTACTACATGACCGTGAGCGGGCATATGTTTTATTCCAACGATGGAAACTTCATTGCCAGAAAGAATAGGGACCTGGTGACAGAGTTGCCATACAATGCACCTGGAAAGGCTTATATGGCGACGCAGATTGAACTGGACAAAGCCTTGGAATATCTCATGAAGAAGCTTGAGGAGGCAGGAGTGGCTGATAAGACCCTTATTGCAATCAGCGCAGACCATTATCCTTACGGCCTCGAGAAGGTGGATATCGATAATCTCGCAGGACATGAGGTTGAAAGCAACTTTGAACTGTACAAGAGTGATTTTATCCTTTATACCGAAGGAATGGAGCCTGAAACGATCGATCGCCCGGTATCGAGCCTTGACATCATCCCAACAATTTCAAACCTTCTCGGACTGGACTATGATTCAAGACTTCTCATGGGGGTTGACATGTTCTCAGACACTGATCCTTTAGTCATCTTCAACAACAGAAGCTTTATCACCGACAAGGGAAAATATAATGCCGTAACTAAGGCCTTTATCCCCAATGAAGGGGTGAGTGTTGATGATAACTATAGAAAAGCAATCTCTGACGAAATCGACAGGAAATTTTATTACTCGGCCAAGATCTTGGAAACGGATTATTATGCCAAAGTCCTGGCAAAATAGAGACTTAACAGTTTAAAGGAACGCAAGATTTTTAATCAGTCAAAATACAGGGAGCTTCCAATTCATGAAGGTGAATTTGGAGGCTCCTCTCTTATGGGGAGAAGTAATCCCTTTACGAGTTTTAAGACAATGAAGTAAAGCTCTTAACAAAGGATTAATTTACTTGTTAATATTTGATTATCAGGTTGAATATGATTAGAATAAAAGATACGAATAATTTAAGAGAAAAACCAAAGAGAAAATTCATTTAGAGTAGGAGAGAAAAAATGAAGATTACAGTAATTGGATGTGGCAGATGGGGTTCTTTCATCGCGTGGTACCTAGACAAAAGCGGGCATCAGGTGAAGCTCTATGGGCGGGAAACCTCGAAACATATGCTTGAGTTTCTGGAGACAAGAACAAATGGAATGATTGAGCTACCCGAAAGCATAGCATTGGAAACAAAATTGAATCATTGCGTGGAGTCAGATATCATCGTGATTTCTGTAAATTCCCAGGGATTACGAAGCCTTATGGAAGAATTAAGACCTTATGGACTTAAAGGAAAGACATTTGTTCTATGCATGAAGGGGATAGAAATTGAAACCGGGGACAGACTGACAGAAATTCTTGATGAATATATCGATGAGACCTCGAGAAGTGCGGTATGGCTCGGGCCAGGGCATGTCCAGGAGTTCTACAAAGGGATTCCCAATTGCATGGTCATCGATTCAAAAGATGACGAAATCAAAGAGATGCTGGTCACGGCTTTTTCTGGAGACCTCATCAGATTTTATTATGGC
Organism: Clostridiaceae bacterium; assembly: GCA_049657765.1. Taxonomy (GTDB): domain Bacteria; phylum Bacillota; class Clostridia; order Clostridiales; family Clostridiaceae; genus Proteiniclasticum. The sequence continues at coordinate 146,692 of JBASOA010000004.1, read as the reverse complement.
AACGACCTTTTAGGAAACGAGATTGGAGCTGCGGCGAAGAATGTTATCGGAATCGCTGCAGGAATGCTTGATGGACTTAATCTCTCCTCGCTTAAAGGGGCTTTGATGTCGAGAGGCACAAGAGAAGTCTCGAGATTAATCAAAGCTATGGGCGGAAATGAACTTTCCGCATATGGCCTTTGCCACCTTGGAGACTATGAAGCAACTGTCTTTTCAAAGTTCAGCCACAATAGAATATTTGGGGAGAGCTTTATCAGGGGAGAGGAATATACCTCTCTTGCTGAAGGCTACTATACGGTGAAAGCCATGAAGGAACTCTCAAGGAAGTATCAGGTTGACCTTCCGATTTCTGCAGCCGTATATGCGGTCCTATATGAAAAGAAAGATCCGAAAGAAACTTTGGATAAACTCTTTTTTAGAAGCCTGAAAGAAGAGTTTTAGAGATATTGATGCCACTCATCTTTTGAGCTATCATGAAATCAGTACGATTAGACAGAGAAATATTTTCGCCTAATGAACCACTGGATTGATTAGAATAGATAATAGGAAAAGTCCATGGACGAAGAAGGTTGACGCAAAAAAATGAACAGGAAAGAAGCGCTGAACAATTTTAATGCGGTTTGGAATCTTTTAGACCAACTTAAAACGATAACCTTATAGCAGATGATGGAGCTTGTACAAAAGGAATTTGTAAATAAATCGTTATGATTTTGTAAATGCAAATCCGAATAAAATAAAACGGCGGTTGGAGATATTTTCTCCAACCGCCCATTCATTTTACCTGTGGAATTAACTACAGCTTATTTTTTTGCAAGCGCCTGCAAGTCTACATTCAGTTTACTGAAGATATACACTGGAGAGCATCCAGGATAATATGTTACAGTCTTTGCAATTTTTGCTGCCTCTTCTACCTTATCTTTTGATGGGAACAGTTTCCAGCAGTCGCCGGTAACAAAGAGATTCTTGCCTCTTGCAAATTCCGGTTCAAAGTCTGGAACACCGCCGCCGATGATGACGACAGAGCCGACCTCATCAACATAAGCACTTAAGTCTGGAACTCCATTTACAAAGGAATCCAGTGCACCTCTGACATTGACATAACAGCCAGGGCAGGTTTGCTGTGCAAAAACGGTGAAGTCCTTGTACATTCCGATTGGGTCATTATTAGGTCTCTTGAAGAATTTTTGAACAGAATCCAATTTCTCACCAATAATTTCAATATTCTCCAGTTTATGTTCGCCAAGACCTTCAACGCCTGCGCACCTGATTGCAGGAATCTCCATCGCATCAAAGCCCATGACGTAAGCTGCAGTGGTATCAACCGCTACAGTATCCGTACCAGCGATGACCAGGTTCATTTCAACAGGTGTTCCCGCATGAGGGCCCTGTCCTTCCATTCCGATAAGAGCATCGACGATTGTGAGGTCTGATTTTCTCAGACGATACATATCAGCCATCTTTTGGCCTAAATCAATTCGATGTACACCTTGCTGCTGATCTGAAGGATGAACGTTCGGAACGATACCGTTCCAGTTCTTCAATCCCAGGGTAACCGTACCAGCGATATGAACTTTCATTTTTGGCAAGTTGATGATAACATCGGCATCAAGGAATGATTTGAAGACTTGTGCTTTTTTAAAGAAAGTTGCACCAGGGATATCAACATCGACAACATCTTCTTCATCAAAGAATATGACTTTGTCTGCTCCGCCGCGCATTGCAGCTTCTGTTGTTCCGGCAGCTTCCAAAGCTGGCCTTGCCCTTCCAACATGCATGCCTAATGAAGGATTTTCGCCAACCCAGACTTCTTTGGCTTTTGAGTATTCTTTGAAATAAGATACTACTGCCTCGATCATACGTGGGTCTACAACCGCAAAACTTTCAGGAGGAGCTAAAAATGCAATATTTGGCTTGATCAGGACGGTTTGTCCTTCCTTGATAATTGCATCAGGAGAACCAATAGCTTTTTCAACAGCATCTTTAACTGCTGCCTTGATCTTTACAAGATCTTCGTCCATTCGAACAAATTTTCCCCCAATAAAAGATGGATTTCCTGGTAGGTCTGCACATTTGACTACGGATACCTTAGTTGTGAACATTGATATTACCCCCTTTTTCAATCACAGTAATGCCACAAAATTAACAATCTTTCTACATTTCGTTAATCAATTTCAACTAAAATATAACAATATTTTTATTCGTTTTCAAGAGTGCCCATGAAGAGTGAGTTATACTCGAAAAAAGTGTGAATGTTTTGAATAAATTGAAAATAAACGAAGTTACTTATGAATGAAAGGGAAACGAGAATAGAAGGATGAAAGTTCATGGGCCAGATTAGAAGGTATTCAGAATTTGCAAGCCTACTTGAGATCAAAAGAGGATACAAAAATAAAAATGATATTTAGTAAATGATGCAACTTATGATTGAAAACCTTATCATTATTGGGTATAATTGTTAATGAAATAGCAAGTGAGGGTAAGTTTATTGCCTCAAACTCAGAAATTTTTAACCAGAAGGGAAAATATTTTAACGGAGGGGAAAAAATGAAAAAACTATTATCTTTAATTCTTGCAGCATCAATGTTGGCAAGTCTTGCTGCCTGTACGGGACCGAAAACCACGACGGAGACACCTGCCGAAACTCCTGCAGAAGCAAAAACGCTAACAGGAACTGGAAAAGGTTATGGCGGAGATGTTACCGTAACTGTAACCATGGATGGGGACAAAATTACAAAAGTTGAAGCAAAGGGAGACAAGGAAACTAAAGAAATCGGTGGAAAGGCTGTAACTGAGCTTCCTGCCAAGTTCGTTGAGAAGAACTCTGCGGATGTAGATGTTATCGCTGGGGCAACAGTTACCAGTAGAGGCCTGATCTATGCGGTGAAAAACGCGATGGATCCAAAAGCAAATCCTTGGCCAATTGTTGAAACAACTGATCCTGGAAGCGTAACTGCATCTAAGGTGTTCCAGGGCTTTGGATTCGCCAGCAGCGGAAGAAAGGGACCTGGCGTAGATGACACATCAGTGCAAGTATGGAGTATTAATGAAGTCTTTGCTGATGTCCTATTTGATGCTGATGGAAAGATCCTTTATATTTATGTTGATCAGCTTGAAGTAGCTACCCCTAATTATGACGGCGATGGAATGCCTCATTTAAGCGGATTCCCAGGACAAGGTGGCTATAGTTTTGATTCAAACCATGATGAAAAAGCAGATAGTAAAACTGAAGACACTGAAGAGAATTTAAAAGCGGAAATAGCACTCTGGAAAACCAAGAGAGCAAGAGGAGATGCCTATAAAGTTGGTATCGGAACATGGACCAGCCAGATGGATGCATTTGAAAAACTTTTTGTTGGAAAGACTGTAGCTGAAATTGAAGAATGGTTTGGCAAATATACTTCAGACAAAAATGGAAGACCACTTAAAGATGGTTCTGAAGATGCTGCAGAAAAAGCTAAGTATGACGCTTTAACAGCAGAAGAGAAAACGATGCTTGCTGATATTACCTCAGGGGCAACCATGAGTCTTAAAGATGCCCACGGAAATATCCTTGCAGCCCTCAAGAATGCTTATGACAATAAAAAGGGACTAGAAATTACTGAAGCGGATTCATCAGGATTTGGTGTAGCGTTCAGCGAGAGAATAGGACCTGGTAAAGATGACACAGGTGTTCAGGTTTATAGCATAAACCAAGTGTTTGCAAACACATTATTTGATAAAGATGGAAAGATCGTTTCAATCCATATCGATCAGCTTGAAGTGGCAACACCTAACTATGATGGCGATGGAATGCCTCATTTTAGTGGATTCCCAGGACAGGGTGGTTATAACTTCGATTCAAACCATGATGAAAAAGTAGATAGTAAAACTGAAGATACTGAAGAAAACTTTATGACAGAAATCTCTAGCTGGGTAACCAAGAGAGCAAGAGGAGACGCTTATAAGGTTGGTATCGGAACATGGACCAGTCAGATGGATGCTTTTGAAAAGATTTTTGTTGGAAAGACCGTAGCTGAAGTTGAAGAATGGTTTAAGAAGTATACTTCAGACAAAAACGGAAGACCTTTAAAGGATGCTTCTGAAGATGCAGCTGAGAAGGCAAAGTATGATGCTTTGACCGCAGAAGAGAAATCAATGCTTGCTGATGTTACCTCAAGTGCAACCATGAGTCTTAACGATGCACATGGCAATATCATCGCTGCAATCAAGGATTCCTTTGCAAACAAGGAAACCATCAAACTTACAATCAAATAACAGCGGTTAAGACGCTGTAAAAATATGATCCGGTTGCCCTGATAGAGAAGATTTTCTCCATCAGGGCAACATTTTTTACCGAATCATTGCAGGGTATAATTCTGAAAGAAAATGAAAACCTCATAGCTGATTATCTGGTCATGCCGGATTACAGGAGAATTAATGGTTATTTAGCCTCGTTTTCTCGGAATATGGTCTTTCTCCTTGGAATTATTCATCATCTAATTCACTAAAACTATCGAAAAATATAGTATACTTAATAAAGAATGAGAATTTCAGCAAAGTATTCTGAAGAGATACGACAGCTGAGTATGGATTGTTATACACCTGAAGAAGATCAATACTTCAAACAGGGAGTAAAGGAATTTAAATAAGGGAGAAAAAAGATGAATCTTATATTTTGTAATATCGACTGGATGAAATATTATAATGGGGTTACACCAGAGGACATGCCAAAGCATGAAGGTCAATTTGTCAGGGACACGAGTGATGTCTTTGAAAAAGATAACTTTAGTGACTTTAACGGCAGATGCTATGGATACGTTCGCTCTGCCGGAAGTATCACACTGGAGAAGCATTTTAGGGGAATTCCTCAAGGGATAAAGTCTGCAGATGGATTTACGATTGTCTGGTGCGCTGCCATTGACAGCGAGGAAATGAGAATTGTCGGCTGGTACAATAATGCGAGAGTTTATCGTGATCTTGTCAGCGTTCCGCTGTTTGAGGATGAGTATCTGAACTTTAACTTTATGGCAGATGCCAAGGATTGTTATCTATTGCCTGAAGAGGAAAGAACATTTACCATCAAGAAGACCAAGTCAAGAAGTGCAAGCAAAGGTGCAATCAAGTCCAACATCTGGTATGCGAAATCCGAGTATGCCCAGAGTGAATTCGTCCCAAGGGTGAAGGAGTTCATGGAGAAATATGATGGACCTTTTGTCCATTTCCAGGTAGATGATAAACTTCTTCATTCCCTGCCACTTGAAGAGGAAAATATAGCCGGTTATGATGTGCTTATGGATCAAGGTGGGGAGTTGTATGAAGAAGAGAAATCAAGGGATGCGATTCCTTACTTCAATGCAGCGAGGAAAGTGAAAGAGACCTATGATGTGCTTTTCAGCCTGGCTCAGTGCTATTATGATTTGAATGCTTTCACGATTTCCATATCGATTTTGGAAGAAGCGATGGAGAAATTCGGCGAAACGAAAGAGGCTGTAGAGCTGGCATACATCTGCAGCGATTACGTTCTTCACCGCGAAAAGGCAATGAAGTATTTAAGAAAACTGAATGAATATGAAAACAAAGCCATGACTGAAGATGAGTACTTGGATTATGACGAAGAGCTCGCTGAGTTAATCAAATTGTATTCCGAATTCATCTAAGATGATTACCATCATCTAAGGTGATTACTATCATCTAAGGATGATCATTTATAGAAGACGATTAAAAAACAAGGTATCCAAAAACGGATACCTTGTTTTTTTGTTAATTTATTCAACATGATGGTGAAGTCATTCAGGATCAGATCGTAAACTATTTCGTTAGCGTTTATTATGATCCTCATGAAGTAGCATAGGGTTAATTAATGAAATGAACAGGGAAGGGCGGATGGAAAAAGTTTGAATTTTTAGTATAATACAAGTATATAGTGTTTTGTGAATGCAGCTGTAGCAGATGTGAATTGGAGGAAATGAATGAAAAAAGTGACCTTCGCAATTTTTTTGTTGCTAATTATTATTGGTTCTGGTTGTACCACTAGGCAGGAAGTACAGGAACTATCAGATCTCCGACCGATGATTATGGCTTATGATCTCCTATTTCTCGATACCGGAAAGGTGATATCAATCGACCTTGATGATTCTGAAATCATTGGAAAGGTTCATTCTTCCACGCTTCAACATGAAAAACCAACCGAAAACGGTCAAACAAATTTCGGCTACATCGGGTCAAAGTATATTCAATATGGAGAGAATATTGTCGTATTCATTAATCATCAATGGATATTGTTTGAAAGAGCAGAATAGAAAGTAGTAGTTGAAATGGAACTACAGATTGTAATAAAGGTAAATTAAGCAATATAAAAGGGAAAGGTGAGGCCTTTCCCTTTTATATTGCTTAATGCTGCAATGGAACTTTTAAATAGATTCTTCATGAAGTAATACGGTAAAGGTCGTATAGCGTTCTTCGCTTTCAATAGAAATATGTCCACCTTCAAATTCGACGATCTTCTTTACGATGGCTAGACCCAGACCGCTTCCTTCATTCGTGTGAGATTTGTCGCCTTTATAGAATCGTTCGAAAATACGGACTTTATCCTCACTGGTCAGCATCGGACCTAAATTACCAATGCTGAATCTGATGTGATCGCTGATATTTTGCAAACCGATTTTTATTGTTCCATGAGGTTTTGAAAATTTAATCGCATTTTGGATCAAGTTAAGCCAAACTTCAAACAAAAGCTGTTCATCACCGGAATATTTGATTTTTTCAAGATCGATATCTAAGTTCAAATGATGTTCAGACCACTGCGATTCAAGCATCAGTATAATTTTTCTGATCTGCTCGTCTAGAGAATATGGGTTGCTATAAACATGCAGTGTTTTAGAATCAAGATCTGATAGTTTGAGCAGATTTGTCGATAATTGGGATAACCGATCACTTTCTGCAATGATAATCTCTGTATAATCCGTGATTTCTTTTTTGGGGTTATCATCTTGGATTAATTTAGCAAATCCTCTAATTGCAGTGATTGGTGTCTTGAACTCATGGGAAACGTTAGAAACAAAGTCATTTCTCATATATTCGATGTTTTTCAATTCCTTTGCCATAAGGTTAAAGTCTTTCGTCAACTGGCCAATTTCATCGGTACTTTGTATTTTTATTTCAAGATCAAAATTACCTTTGGCAATTTCTTTTGAAGCTGAAGATAGAACCTGTATGGGTTTGATAATTCGTCTGACAAACAAGGAGATGATAAAGGAACCCAAAACAATGCTTGATACAAAAATCAGATTAATGATTCCCCTTAATTCCTTGAATTCTTCAAATAGTTGAGGTTGGAGGATTTCTGAATTCATGAAGTTGCTTCTTGCCATGAGATGGAAGATGGTTCCAAAGGTCATTGAAGTTAAGGTCCACCAGATGACGAGGAAGAATAGGGTGAACTTTGTAGAGATCGAATTCAATCTAAATCGGTTTCGTTTTTTGTTCATATGGTTTTCTCCACCTTATAACCTAGTCCTCTAACGGTAACGATTTTGAATTCTGTGAAATGGTCAAATTTTTCTCTGAGTCTTTTAATGTGGACATCCACAGTTCTTTCGTCGGTATCATTGTCAAATCCCCATATCTTATCCATGAGATCTTGCCTGGTAAAAATTTTATTCGGGTAGCTCATCAGCTTGAACAGCAAGTAGAATTCTTTCTTTGGCAGGAGGAAGGCTTCGTCTTTTCTCGTTACCGTAAGGGCCTCGCCATCTAAAATGACCTCACCGACTACAATTCTCTTTTCATTTGAAATCTTTGCTCGTCTAAGAAGCGCTGCAACCCGTAAAAGCATCTCATCAAAGTCAATGGGCTTTACCATATAGTCATCGGTACCCACAGAAAAACCAAGCTTTTTGTCATCCAAGGTTTCCTTCGCTGTAACCATAAGGATAGGCATGTCATAATTTGAGTCCCTGAGGACTTTGGTTAAAGCATACCCGTCCATTTCTGGCATCATGATGTCTGAAATCAAGAGGTCGATGTTTGTCTTATCAAGGATCTCCAGGGCTTCCACGCCATTGAAAGCGGTATGGACATGGTAACCCGCCCTGATAAGATATGCGGTTATCAGTTTTTGTATATTTTCATTGTCTTCTGCTACCAAGATATCAACCAATCTTAATTCCCTCCTTCATGTGGTCCAAAAGTTTAAGCACGAAATTTTTTATTCCTGAATATCAATTGAATTCTAAAGACTTCTTAAGGCATCGATTGGATTTAGTCTGCTCGCTTTTCTCGCAGGCATGTAACCAAAAATGATGCCGACTGCGGCTGAGAATCCAAGGGCGATGTATATGGTCGACATGGCAATAGAGAAACTTGTTCCGATAAAGTAAGCAGCCACATAGGCAATCAGGGCTCCTAGCAATAGTCCGATGATTCCACCGAAGATGGAAAGAAATATGGATTCGATGATGAATTGGAGCTGGATGATTCCCGGCGTCGCACCTAAGGCTTTTCTAAGGCCAATCTCGGTCTTTCGTTCGGTTACAGACACCAGCATCATGTTCATGATCCCGATCCCCCCGACAACAAGGGAAATCGCTGCGATTCCAGCAAGGAGAAGCGTCATCATGGAGGTGATGGTCTGAAATGACGAAATCATATCCCCCATGTTAAATACCGTGTAGGCGTCATCTTTATAGTTAAATGCACTGTCTAGAACATTCTTGATTTGAACAACGGTATCATCAGCCAAATTTGTATCTTCTAAGAATGCATCCAGGGAGGTGACGTTCTTTATCCCGAGACTCCTCATCGCGGTCGTATAGGGGATGATCACCGTGTCATTGCTGCTTCCTGCACCAAATACACTAGACGAAGCGAGGGTTCCGATGACTTTATAGGTTGTCCCATTCACAAGAAGGTTTTTCCCAACGGGATCTGTACCATAAAAAAGCTGATCAACGATGTTGTTTCCGATAATTGCAACCTGGTTTTTGTTTTCAAGGTCAAGGCTATTTATTCCTCTTCCGGTAACGATGGAATCTGGGTCGTTTTTAAAGTAAACATCATTCTTTCCCTGAATGGTGAGGTCTTCCATCACAACATTATTATAGACAACGCTCATACGGCCTGATACCGTCGGTGAGATGCCGATGATATTATCAAGTTCTCCGACCTTATTGATGTCTTCATCGGTCAGGCCTTGCTTGAAGGGGGTGCCGATGGCATTAACGGTGATCTTGTTGACGCCCAGTCCGCTGATTTGTTCTGTAATGCTGTTTGTAGCACCTTGAACGATGGTAATCAGCGCAATGACTGATGCAACGCCGATGACTATCCCAAGCATCGTAAGGAAAGAGCGGAGCTTGTTCGTAATGATATTTTCCCAAGACATTCTTATGCTTTCGAAGATCATTCCTCAGCACCTCCTTCTGTCAGGTACCCATCGAGAATTTTCACGACACGTTTTGCGTGCCTTGCGATATGCTCGTCGTGGGTAATCATGATAATGGTGCTGCCTTCCTTGTTGAGGTCCTCAAAAAGCTGCATGACCTGTGCGCCTGTTTTTTGGTCCAGTGCCCCAGTTGGTTCATCGGCTAGAAGAATGCTGGGTCTTGTCACCAGAGCTCTTGCGATGGCAACTCTTTGCTGCTGACCCCCTGAAAGCTGATTGGGAAGATTTTTGATCTTGTCGCCAAGACCTACACGCTCAAGCATCTGTTTTGCCCTTTTCTTTCTTTCTGTTATAGAGAGTTTAGAATAAATAAGCGGTAACTCAACATTTTGAAGTGCAGTCATCCTTGGCAGGAGTTGGAAATTTTGGAAAACAAATCCGATTTCTTTATTCCTTACCCTGGCAAGTTCAACTTCATCAAGGTCAAGCGGAGTGTTTCCTGAAAGGATATAGCTGCCGGATGAAGGAACATCAAGGCATCCGATGATATTCATCATGGTTGACTTACCGGAACCTGAAGGGCCGAGGATGGATAAGAACTCGCCTGAATGCACGCTGAGATTGACATCATGAAGGACTTCAAGTTCCTCATCGCCCATATAGTAGCTCTTAAAGATATTTTCCATTCTTAGTATTTCGGACATTAGTTCTCACCGTCCGTCGAGGATCTGTTCCCCATGGGTGAGTTTCCGCCTCCGAAACCCAGGCTGTTTTCTGAAACTTTTGCAGTATATAGGATTTGATCGTCAAGTGAAACTCCGCTGAGGATTTCCACTGTCGTACCGTCATTAACGCCTGTTTCAATCAGGGTCTTGATAGGTTCGCCTTCAACTCCTTTAAGAAATACAAAGGGCGTATTGTTCTCCTCAAACTGGATTGCAGTCATGGGGAGAGTCACTGCACCAATGGCCTGGTTTTTCGTCATGGTGATTTCTGTAGACATTCCCACCTTCAGACGATCATCTTTTTCCAGGGTTACAATGGCGATGAAGTAGGTTACGCCATTTGTAACCTGGCCTTCCTTTGAAACGCTTTCGATGGTTCCCTTGATGTCCTGGTCCAAGGAATTTACCTTCACCGTTACCTCTTTGCCTGCTTCTATGGCTGCAAGTTCATATTCATCTACCTTGACACTCACTTCCAGATTTTCATAATCTACAATTTCCATCAGCTTTGTGCCTGCAGATACCTGGTCGTTTTCATTAATGTAGATTTCGCTGACTTCTCCCTTGATACCAGCTTCAAGGTTGTCGCCGGAACTTGGATTAATGAGATCCTTTCCTGACTCGACGATTTCGCCCTCGGAGACATAAAGAACATCGATCTGGGATGTTCTTTCAGCGATAATGGTTTCGCGGTTTTTAGAATCGATATTCCCTGAAAAGGAATAGTAAGTGGTTATGTCCTTAACCTCAGGAACTGCGGATTCATAGGCGATGACTTTAGGGGTCAATAGATTGTTTACCCCTAATCCAACCACTCCTATAACGATGATGATAATGATCCATTTTCTATATTTTGGCTTTCTTTTTTTATTCATTGATATGATTGCCTCCTAAATTCGATATTGCAAATCTTAATATACGCCTGTGAACTTAACATGAACTAAAAGATTTAAAAACATCGTCAAAATAAAACAACTCATACGAGCAATAGTGATGCCCATAGGATAAACAGAGGCTTGTAATCGAAGGTACTAAAAGATTAATTGCATGTTAACAAAATGTTATCTGATATGGGGTCAAGAAGGGGATAAAGTATGATAAATTAAGGTTAACAAGAGGTTGGGTTGTTCAAAAAGAGGCGATCCATTAGCGGACTTGAGTTCAAGTCCAGCGGTTGACGAAAGGAGAATGAAGTGAAGAATTTAGCAGTAAAAATAATGTTAGGCCTCATTATCTTCATCCTCATCGCTTTTGGAATATTTTATTTTAGTGACAACCGGTATAGCCTGACCTATAGAAGTTATAACCGAATGGAGTCAGCAAAGTCGTTTGAATTTGAGTTTACAAGTGGAATAGGAATTGGTGGATTGAATATGGCCTTAAATGGAAATATAAAGATTCTTCCAAGCACAGCTCAGACGCTTTCTTATGTGGCTTTAAACACTGGCTTTGTTCCAGTGGATATGGATGTTTATACAGAAAAGAATGATATCTATTATAAAGTTAATTTTTTTGGAATGGGGTGGGCAAAGGGTATCCCCGCTGTAAAGGGTGAGGAAGGCTACAATCCAATCGCTTATGGCGAGGCGCTTAAAGGAGTGAATCTCTTAGATGCCATTAAATTCATCTCCGTATTTGATCGAAGCGAAAAGGATAATCTGATCATTTTACATACAGATGATGCTTTTACGCTGGAAGAGGTCAAGGCATTCCTTAAAAAGGCATTTCAATTTTCAGAGAGCACTATAGATCAATGGGACCTTACAGGATATGACCTCAGCATTGCCATCAATAAGGATACAAGTTTATTTGACTCCGTGACACTTGTGCTTAAACAAAATATCCTGGCCACTGAATCTTTACTTAATGTTTCTGTAAAGCTTGTCGGATTGAATAACTTTACAAGCATCGAGGTGCCAAGTGATCTTACGAGATAAGAGAAAGCATTAAAGAGCCATAGTTTTTATAGAAAACACATACTGGAGGGGTATCTATCCGGCATAAATATTTATTATGGTAAAATCCCGGAAGAGGCTTCTTAAACGAGCTGAACATCGGGATTTTTGTATGGGAACATTTATCCATGTTTATATAAGGGGAGGAAGATTTAAGTTGAATATAGACGACCTTATAAATCAAAGGCTCCAAAACCAAAAAATCGAAGGGGTAAAGGCAGAGACACCAGCGGAAGCTGTAAGGTGGATGGGTGCAATGCAAGCTCAGGAGTATAACCACGCGCTCTGGGCTATTGGACTGCGAACAAAAGCTACCACAAAGAAAGCTGTTGAAGAGGCAATTATAGAAAAGAGAATAATTAGAACCTGGACAATGAGAGGGACGCTGCATTTTGTGGTTCCAGATGACGTCCGATGGCTTTTAAATCTTTCTGAAAAACGCATGCGGCAAAAATCACAGTCAAGAATGAAAGAACTGAACCTCGATGATCGCCTGATTGAGTATTGCAAAGAAATGTTCGTTGAAGAGCTTAAAGATGAAAAACTGCGAACAAGACAGGAACTGTTTTCTCTCCTCGAAAAGGAGGGCGTTGAGACAAAGGATCAAAAGGGCTATCATATTTTATGGCGAATCGCTCAAGACGGTGTGATTTCGATGGGTCCAGTGGAAGAGAAAAAGCAATTTTTCATGCTCCTCAATAATGTATCGCCAAAACTCGATGAAATCCCACGTGATGAAGCCTTAGGTAAACTAGCCGAGCGTTACTTCACTAGCCGCGGACCTGCAACCGTATATGATTTTGCCTGGTGGGGTGGACTCCTGATTGAAGATGCAAGAGTAGGCATTGAAAGGATCAGAAATAATCTGACTTCAAAAATCCTTGGAGAAAAGGAGTTCTGGATTTTTGAAAACGGCGCACAGATAAAGTTCGATCAAGAACCAAACGTGAGATTTCTTCCTTCTTTTGATGAATATTTGATTGCCTATAAAGATCGGAGCGAGGTGCTGAAACATGAAATGCTGGGAGAAATCGTACCAAGTAAAAACGGAATGTTTAGCCCAATTATCATTGTGGACGGGAAAGTTACCGGAATCTGGAAAGCCACAATTAGGAAGAACGGGGTAGACCTGGATTTAAATTTTTCAACCCCTTTTCCCTATGAGAAAGAGCTGATCTATAAGGAGGCAAATCGCTACAGCGATTTTATCGGCCTTCCACTCTCCATTGTGACGATAGCCATGCATAAATAACCGATAAAAAATTACAACTGAATAGAATTTTGAAAACTGGTTCTTCGATCATTGTTCAATTTGTTGGAGGTGAAGCCGGTGATGAAGTTATATAAGTCAACCTATGGGAAGATTATGGAAGTCAGTACGCTTGATGAAAAAAATCTCTGGATTGAACTTGTTAATCCAACGGAGGCGGAGATCAGCCTCATTGGGGATAAATTTGGCATTCGAACTGAATTTTTGAAAGCATCACTGGATTACGACGAGAGCTCTAGAATCGATATCGATGATGAGCAAGTTCTAATTCTTGTGAATATGCCAATCGTAGAGCATGAAGAAATGCCTGTCATGTATAACACCGTACCATTTGGCATCATTATCACTGATGAAATGCTCGTCACAGTATCTTTGGAAGAGAATCAACTGACGCTGGACCTCATCAGGTCACATCCGGAATACAATACGAACAACCGAACAAGACTTGCCCTTGAGCTTCTCTATAATATTGCCAGGCTCTTTTTAAAATACCTCAAGGATATCGATAAACGTTCTGTAGAGATTGAACAGGGGGTAAAGAAGTCACTGAGAAACGAGGAGCTGGTAAAGCTGTTAAATCTTGAGAAAAGTCTCGTTTACTTCACGACTTCCCTCAAGTCAAACGAATTTGTGCTGGAACGATTCAAACGATTCTATGTGAAGAGAGCCCACGACAAAGAGGTTAAACTGACGAAGGAAATTCTTGACATCAATGACGAAGATGAAGAATTTCTTGAAGATGTGATTATTGAAAACAAACAAGCTATAGATATGGCCGATGTCTATTCCAACATCTTGGGAAATACCATGGATGCATTTGCAACCATCATTTCCAATAATCTCAATATCGTGATGAAATTTTTGGCGATTATTACGCTTGTCTTGGCAATCCCATCCATTATCACCAGCTACTATGGGATGAATATCGCATTGCCTTACCAAACTTCACCGTTAGCCTATCTTGGAATCATCGTGCTTTCCTGCATTGTGATGGTCATCGTCGCCTACATCCTGATCAAAAAGAAATATTAGCGAAGTGAGTTACATGATGGCTTTAAAGTAAAACCAAAAAAATGACCAGGCATAATTTTGCCTGGTCATTTTATATCCTATTTTGCGTTGAACTCTTCTTTAATCTGCTTAAGCAAATTCTTGTCAGTGATGACATCATAACCGGTCAGGGCCATGGCGGAAGCACCTTGGATCAAGGCATTGTGCGCAGTTTCTGTTATAGTGGCATCTGCGAATTCTCTGCTATGAGATGCTGCATTGCCACATCCAAATCCAAGATAAGGATGGATGGCAGGAACCACATAGCTGACATTACCCATATCAATAGAGCCATAGCTCGATTTAGCCGGAGTAATATCGTCAACGCCAACAGATTCTAGGTTGCTGCTGAAGGCCTTTGAAAGAACTTCATTGGTTTTTAGGTTATCATAGGAGATTTCGTAGTTTGTAATGGTGAGTTCAGCGCCGGTCATGAGTGACGCCCCTCTTGCGATGTTCTTCACTTTTTCGACAACGGGATCCAGCCCTTCACGTGTTGCCGCTCGTACATAAAACTGTGCAACGGCGTAGTCTGGTACGATATTGGCAGCAAGACCGCCTTCCTTGATGATGCCATGAATTCTTACATCTGAAGTCACATGTTGCCTTAATGCATTGATGCCGTTAAAAGTAAGTAAGACGCCATCCAAGGCGTTTATACCTGCTTCAGGCTCAGCTGCAGCGTGGCTTGTCTTTCCTTTAAATGCAAACTGCACAGCATCCATTGCCAGGGAGTATCCGCTTTCAGCACTTACCTGTCCAGGATGGACAATCATGGCAACGTCGATATCTTTAAAGATTCCTTCTTTTGCCATGGCTACCTTTGCACCATCAGTTTCTTCTGCTGGGGTTCCGAGCACGGTGATTTTACCTCCAATGCTGTCCAGAACTTTGCTTAAAGCAACTCCGGCTCCGGCACCCATGGTTCCAATCATATTATGACCACAGCCGTGGCCGATTTCAGGAAGTGAATCATATTCACAGAGAAAAGCGATATTAGGTCCTTCTTTCTTGCTGTCGTAGATTGCTCTGAAGGAGGTGGGTTTATTTACAATTCCTACCTCTACCTGGAAACCATGACTCTTGAGAAAGGCAACAAGTTTTGCAGCGGCCATGAATTCTTCATTTCCCGCTTCAGGGTGATGATAGATAAAGTCGCTAATATCAACGAGATTTCCCTTTAATGCTTCAATTTCCTTGATGATTTTATTTTTCATCTCTTCCTCCTTCGTTTAGCTCTGTCATTTCTATAGGATCTTTGACAGAAAGTCTTTAGTTCTTGGGTGCTGAGGATTCGAGAACAGCTCAGCAGGAATATTTTCCTCTACGATCAGTCCTTCATCCATAAAGAGGACGCGATCAGCAATTTCTCTTGCAAAGCCCATTTCATGGGTGACAACAACCATAGTCATTCCTTCAAATGCAAGCTTCTTCATGACATCAAGAACTTCTCCGACCATTTCTGGATCCAGCGCAGAGGTTGGTTCATCAAAAAGCATCACATCAGGGGACATGGCTAGTGCTCTGGCAATAGCAATTCTTTGTTTCTGTCCGCCTGAAAGTTGTGAAGGGAAATTATTGGCTTTGTCTTCAAGGCCTATCCTCTTTAAGAGGGTAAAAGCAATTTCATTCGCGGCAGCGACTGATAGATTCTTCAATTTTCTTGGCCCTAAAGTGATATTCTCAAGGACGGAAAGATGAGGAAACAGGTTAAACTGCTGAAATACCATGCCCATTTTCTGCCTGATATTGTCGATATCCACTTTCTTGTCCGTGATGGAAATTCCTTCAAAAGTGATTTCTCCATCTGTTGGCTCTTCGAGCAGATTAAGGCATCTTAGAAATGTGCTTTTTCCAGAACCGCTAGGTCCTATAACCACAACAACTTCGCCTTTCTTTATCTCGACGTTAACCCCTTTAAGGACTTCTAACTTACCGAAATTTTTACGTAGGTTTTTTACACTAATCACTGGTCTTCATTCTCCTTTCAAACACAGCTAGAATCTTGGAAAGTCCAAATGTCAAAGCAAAATACATGAGGGCAGCGATGATAAGCGGTTCAAATACTCTGAAAGTATTGCCTCTTACTGTATCTGCGTTGTACATGAGGTCATGGATTCCGATAACAGAGACGATGGATGATTCCTTGATTACAGTGATGAACTCATTGCCCAGGGCAGGAAGAATAGTCTTGATGGCCTGCGGGATAATAATATATCTCATGGCCATTGGCTTCTTCATTCCGATGGATCTTGCGGCTTCCATTTGTCCTTTGTCTACAGATTGGATGCCTGCTCTGACAATTTCTGAAATATAGGCTGAGCTGTTCATCGACAAGGCGATTATTCCAGCGCTAAAACCTGGCAGGACTACACCAAGAAATGGCAATCCGTAAAAGATGATATACAGCTGCAGGATCAGTGGTGTTCCTCTAATGAACTCCACATATGCCGTGCCAATAAATTTCAGTAGTCTATTCTTGCTGAGCCTCATCAGAGAGAGCAGCAGTCCGAAGATGGAACCGATAATAACAGTGAAGAATGCTAACATGATGGTATATTTCAAACCATCAATAAAGAATAACTTATATTCTGATAAAAAACTAAAATCCATTTTCTCCCTCCTTACAGGACCTTCAAATGCAACACGATAATTTTAATTCTCTAGACAAGGGAAAAGTTAGGCGAATCGATCACCTAACTCATCCTTTAATTTAGTATATGGTATTTTTTATTCTTGTTCAACTAATGCATTTGCATCTGCTACAAATTGTTCGATAAGTTTTTCGGAAATCAGTCTTTCTAACGTTTTGTTGACTGATTCAACAAAATCGGGATTTCCCTTTTTCATTGCTGCCGCAGTTCCTTCTGATTCCATAGGAATTTCAATCGCGGTCATAAACAGGTCAGGGTTAGCATTTGTGTTTGCCAAAGCAACCGGATACTCAATGATCGCTGCATCGACTCTTTTGCTCTTTAGTGCAAGAACAAGGTCCGAAATCTTACCAAGAGCCATTGGGGTTGAGGTGGAGAACTGTTCAGCTGCGATGGTTTCCTGAATGGCACCCTTCTGCACGCCGATTGTCTTGCCGCTCATGGCATCTTTAGAAGTGATGATATCCTTATCTTCAGCTCTTACAACCAGCATTTGTTTTGATTGATAGTATACATCTGAAAAATCAACGCTTTTCGCACGTTCAGGCGTAGGGGACATTCCAGCAACGACAAGATCGATGACGCCTTGATCAAGTGCTGCAAGCAGTCCATCGAACTTCATGTCTTTGATCTCAAGGGTTACGCCAAGGTCTTTTGCAATTTCTCTTGCAACCTCTATATCAAAACCGACAATCTCATCTTTTCCGTTAATTGACTTATGGAATTCATAAGGTGGGTAGTCAGCACTTGTTCCAAGGATAAGCTTTCCGCTTTCCTTGACTCTCTTCATGACAGGGGACATTTCTTCTCCTGCCTCTGCTGGAGTTTCGCTTGTCGCCGGAGTCTCAGCCGGAGTAGAAGTTGGTGACTTTGTTCCACATGCAGTAAAAGCAAAAAGGGATGATGCTACCAGCAAAAACGCTGTTAATTTTTTTATACTAAAAGTTTTCATTTAGTTCCTCCTAAGATTTAAGTCTCTGATTTCATAATAATACAGTTTTATACATGATTATGCAACATGAAATTTGATAAATATCGAGTTTTCACATCTGAAATAATACGATGTATTCGTTTAAATATCATAATTTCGCGAGTATTCTTCAAATATCTTCAATTTGTGTAATTATTCAACTTTATGGGATTATTAGTTGTAAATGTTTGCATATATACATATTATTGTAAAATTTGAATTCTTATCATCAAATTAGAACCCGAAATAGAAGAATGAGCCTGAGACAATAGAGAAGTTAAGCTTAGAGAAGAAGTTACGAGCTTAGGTCCACGGTATAAGTTGAAGTAAGTCCATAAATAACAGAAGCCCTAGCATTGCTTATAAAAGCAAAACCAGGGCTTCTGTAACTAAATATAATATGAACGATCGAAATGGTTAGGTATTCTAATGAGAGATAGCATAGATTTTAACCTGTTCATCTTTGATTGCTGTTTTCGCCTGAGACAGTGAGCGTTTCAGCTTATCCTCGCTTGCATTGAAGAGGACCGAAGTTTCGGAAGTGTCTTCGCTGATCGGGACAATCTCATAGATGAATTTTGAATTCTTTTCGAAAAGGTTGACCCAGGTTGGAATGTACTCCGCCTTTTCAATATAGACACTACCTTTTTCATTTCTAGCAAGAGTAGTAATGGAAATCAATCCATTTTCTGTACCTTCAATATTAAGGATTTCATTTCTTTGATTAGAAAGAAAGTTTCCCATGGAATAAACTACAAGACCTTCACGGCTTTTGTCGCTTGATTTCATAAATTCCATGGATTGGACCAAATGGGGATGTGAACCCAGGATAAGTCCGACTCCTTCGTCAATGAGTTTTTGGGCAAGTTCTTTTTGAAACCTGTTTGGTGATTCCTGATACTCTGTACCCCAATGAAGGATCACTACGATAAAATCGCATTTTTCTACCTTCATCTGTTCTATCTGAACTTTGATTTTTTTGAAGGCATCATTAACATTTGTTATATCCATGACATTTAACTGGTCTTTTATACCTTTGGAAGGTATTGTGTTTAGCGTAATATCCCGATCTGTTACATAACCGGAAGTGAAAGCAGTAAAGCCTATTTTCATTTCGTTGATGATTTTGATGGTGTACTTCTCTTCATTCTCATCTTTATAAGTTCCGATGGTTAGAAATCCTCTTGAGTGTAGTTCTTCAAGGGTAGATAAAACCCCTTTTTTGCCTGTGTCTAAAGAATGGTTGTTTATTGTTGAAATGAGATCAAAGCCTGTGTTTTTAAGTGCATCAAGTATTTCCGGAGGAGAATTAAATGTTGGGAAGGTAGAAATCGATTTGCTTTTTAGAATTGTAGTTTCAAGATTCGCAATCGACAAATCTGCATTTGTGATGATGGGTTTGACATATTTGAAGTTATTGGTGAAATCATACTCACCCACACCGGTTTCTTGCGCGACAAATTGAGGCTGATGAACCATTATATCCCCAACAGCAGCAATAATGACTTTTTTTTCAGGTTCTATCTGTGACTCTGCTTTGACTTGGATTTGTGCTTTCTCCGTAATTTCCGAGGGTGTAGCTAAGGGAGCAGAATCACTCGGCAAAAATTGACAGCCAGCAAGAGTAATACAGCCGATTAGAATTGTGATCAGGGGAAGCTTATTGTTCATTACCATTCTTTGAACCTCGATCCTTCTAAATCTTTCTTCCTTGATTATATAGTGTTTAGACATATTGCGTAAAGTATAATTTTGTATAAATATAATTATTCTCTATAGTCGGTTTTATACTTTAAATGGAAAGCTCAGATGGGGAGAATGGATAAAATGATGAAAAATTAAGAGGACAATGTATTTGTGGTGTTTTGTGAAAGGCCATAAGAACTAAGATAATGCGTGGCGAAAGAGAAGAGGAATTGCAGAATATTTTAGGTCGTGAGCTGTTGACAGAAATCCGGCTATGCATTATTATGAATAAATGGCCAATATCGTGCATAAATATTAACTTTGTGGATATATTTTTTGGGAACATATTTAAGTTTTCAAAGATTCCGCGCGAGTAAATTGTGAAAGGACAGAAAGGATGCTTTCTGGTTTGAGTAGCCTTTTGTTTGCATAGATTAATGAAAATGAAGAAAGACAAGGTTAAGCATTTAGCACAAAGGCAAAATGAAACTACGGTTGAAAAAGGCAAGAAATTGTTTTGATCGACTGTAGTTTTCATTTGCATAAAAATGGCTGAAGCAATGAGGTTAAGCATCTGAATATAAACTAAGGAACAAGAAGGCACGGTTAGAAGATGGCTTTTTCGATGGAGGATATTCCGAATTTGTGAATTCGTAAAGGTTCACATTTGAAGAAGAGAACATCAGAAATTAGTATGATAAAATAATTTCATTGTGAGTTATTAGATCGAGTTGTCGCCGCTTTTAGTTGGTTCTTGTTTTGTTTGTTTAATTTGGAGGATTTTATGAGAAGTTTGAATTTAAGAAAATTGCTAGTTCACGCCACGGTTGCTTCTGTTATTGCTGTAGCTGGATTATTTTCAGTAGGGAATGAAGCCCTGTCTGTTCAAGCGATAGAAGTAAGAGGTACGGTAACGGTCACCGCTGGTAGCCTATGGACGTATTCTGCACCGAATTGGAGCGCCAGAGCTGAGATTGTGAATTCAGGAGCAATCTTTAATATCTCAGATAAGGTAAGTGTTGATGGCAGAGAGATGTACAGACTTTATAGTGGGATGTATATTACCGCAAATCCTGCCTATGTCAGTGCTCAGGAAGTACCAGTCCAGGTATCCACATATAAGTTTGCGACAGCAAACCTTAACATGAGAACGGGAGCCGGGACATCCTATGGTGTAATTACCGTGATTCCAAACGGATCAAAGGTTGAAGTGCTGGAAAGTTCAAATGGCTGGGATAAGGTCGTATATAATGGCAACACCGGATTTGCATCTTCAACCTATCTATCGTCAGAGGCACAAACGTCAGCACCAGTTCCAGTAACGCTTTATAAGGCTGCAAAATATAACCTTAACATGAGAACTGGCCCAGGTACTGGTTATGCGAGAGTTTTGACGATTCCTGCAGGTGGACAGGTCCAAGTGCTGGAAACCTCAAACGGATGGGATAAAATCGTTTATGGCGGATACACCGGCTGGGCTTCAAATGAATACCTTGTTGAAGTATCCCAGAGTGTTACTGGAACAGATGTGATCAATTTTGCGAAGACGCTCCTTGGCACACCTTACACTTGGGGTGGCGATTCACCTAGTAAAGGATTTGATTGTTCAGGATTTACAAAGTATGTTTATGCAAATTTTGGCATTGCACTCCCAAGAGTTTCTGGTGATCAGGCGAATTATGGAACAGCGGTACCTTTAAGTGAAATGAGACCTGGAGACCTGATTTATTTTGGCAACGGTTCGGTTTCTCATATCGGGATCTACATGGGAAACAATCAGATGATTCATTCGCCAAGCGCTGGAAAGACAGTGGAAATCAAGGACCTGACTTGGCACTTGAACAACTACGAGATCATTGGAGCAAGAAGAATTATTAATTAGGATTTATCATTTGAATTTATCAGTTAAATATGATCAATAAAGGAAGCGCGAAAATTGGTTTTTAATTTTCGCGCTTCCTTTATATTGGTGATAAAATTTCTAAATTTACTTTAACGGAAAAACCTCTTGAAATTGAATTTTAGAAGATTGGAAATCTAGAATGCTGGAAATTTTTTAGCTAATCTTCCTCTTCCGCGAGGATATCCCTTAAAATAAGCAAACCTTCCATGGTTTTTGGAAAACCTGCGGTAGGGGCAACGAGAAGGATGGCATGTTCAATTTCTTCTTTCGAACATCCGCAGATCAAAGCCTTTTGGATATGGGTTCTTAGGGCATATGGATATTGAGCTTCTGTGGATAGGGCTACCTTGATTAACCAACGGGTTTTTTCTTCGAGTGGTCCGCCTTTTTCGTGAATCAGCTTACCATAGTTTTTGTAGGCATCATAGATTTCCTTATGATTTTCACTCATGTAATCCAAGTTATCTTTGATGATCTCTTTCGCGACCTTATTTTTCTCTCCCATTTTAAAATTCCCCCCATTTTATGTTTAATGACTCTCAATAATCTATACATCTATTGTACAACGAGGTATTCGCTTTAGACATTAATTTAATGTAAACAACATCTTATGAAGATATGCCTGATTCTTATGTCATGGCTTTTGAACATGTGGAATGATTGGCATAAATATGCTATTGTAAAGATATGGGGAATGTCCAGCACATTCCAAGGATAAAGTAAAATTTACGTTTCAATCTGCACAGAAAAATCCTAAAAAATCAAGGAGATGAAAAGATGAGAATCGTGCTAC
This sequence comes from Clostridiaceae bacterium, assembly GCA_049657765.1. Lineage (GTDB taxonomy): Bacteria > Bacillota > Clostridia > Clostridiales > Clostridiaceae > Proteiniclasticum. The sequence continues at coordinate 124,325 of JBASOA010000004.1, read as the reverse complement.
TCGGTCCGCCAGGAGCAGGAAAAGGCACCCAAGCCCAATATATCAGTACTCTCTTCAAAATCCCACATATCTCTACAGGAGATATCTTCATGAGGAATGTATCAAAAGGGACGGAGCTAGGTCTTAAAGCAAAAGAGTACATGAACAAAGGACTGCTTGTCCCGGATGAACTTACGATCAGTCTTGTCGAATCAAGGCTTAGGGAAAACGATGTGAAGGATGGATATCTTCTTGATGGATTTCCCAGAACTGTGAATCAGGCAGAAGTTCTCTGCAGCTTTTTGGAAGAATCGGGAGAATCCCTGGATGTTGCCCTTCTCATCGATGTGCCAACCTCATACATTAAGGAAAGAATGCCGGGAAGAAGAATATGCCCACATTGTAGCGCAACTTATCATGTGGAATTTAATCCTCCGAAAGTAGACAATATTTGTGATATTTGCCAAACCGGCCTAATTCAGCGGAAGGATGATTTGCCTCAGGCTGTAGAAGAAAGGCTGAAGGTATATTCCGAGTATACCGTACCCCTCATTGCGTTTTTTGAGAAGAAAGGAATTGTCAAGAAAGTGGATGGAACGCTTGAAATTGAAGAAGTTTCTAAATCCATTGCAAAAGTTCTAGAAGACTATATTGATTAGCTAAAGGATACTAATGATGTGGCATGACCCTTAGGAGAAATTCTGTGGTTCATGCCACTATCGTTAGAACGATAGATTCGTGGGTAATTAGAACCTGACGATTAAGTGGAGGAATTGACTTGAATTTAAGAAATGAAATTAACCAATATATTCCTTATAACGAACAAGAAGATAAGGATAAGGAAGTTATGCTGAAGTATTTTGATGCTTTCGACGATGTGATGGAAAGAAAGAATGAATTCGCCCATTTTAGCGCATCGGCATGGATTGTTAACAAGGAACAGACAAAGGTACTCATGGCGTTTCATAATATCTATCAGTCCTGGTCATGGATTGGTGGGCATGCGGATGGCGATTTTGACCTTTTGCATGTTGCTTTAAAAGAAACGGAAGAAGAGACCGGACTAAAAGAGATTAAGCCCTTATCCGAGGAGATCTTCTCCATTGAAATTCTCAGTGTTGACGGTCATTTAAAAAAGGGTAAGCGCGTAGCTACACATGTGCATTTGAATGTAACTTACCTCATTTCGGCAGATGAGAATGAAATGACAAAGATAAGTCCTGATGAAAACAGTGAAATTAGATGGATGGGTCTGGATGAAGCACTAGAAGCCTGCACAGAACCTTATATGAAGATCATCTACAAAAAATTGAATGAAAAACTCAAGGCATTTCAGGACATTCAATCATGAGGCTGAATTTTAAAATAAAGTCCTTAAAGTATGGCGATCATCCTGTAGAATAATAGAAAAACGATTTGAAGGCACTTTCTTAAGCGTCTTCAAATCGTTTTTTGTTTGCAGCCTCTTAAAGTACAATCACAACAATCAAGGAATCTTAGATGAAACTTGGAAGTAGAATGAATTGATGAACGAAATGCATAAAAGCATATATTCGTATTATCTCTAAAATCCACGATATAGAAGATTAACCCGAAGGATCACAATAATCAAAGACTCAGATGAAGAGCAAAAAGACGAACGATAAATGTATTGAGAAGATTCATGGTACATCATGGTAGGGATATTCACAAATTTCCAAGGGTAAAAAAAGCGAATAACCAGATGTATACGTTATCAAAAGATAAATGAATAAATCATGAATTTGGCGAATGAAAATGCTTGAAAATAAATTATAATTCGTATAGTATGGATTCATGGCCACATTGAGTTTTTCAATGTACGGAGATAATCATTACAGGGCAAGTAGAAGATTGCATCCGAATTCGACAGGATATTAATTGTTTCCTGATGAAAGCGAGATGCAGATCTACAGCTTATCTTCAAAAAATAACATCATCGCACTGATCTAACTTTATCCAACGGTATTAATCGAATTCTTAGGAGGAAAAAATGAAAAAACTTATCAGCTTGATTTCAGCACTTACTTTAGTTCTTACCGTTGCCACTGCTTGCGGCAGCAAGGCTCAGGCAACACCTGAGGTAGAGACCCCTGTAGCAGAGACACCTGCAGAAGGGAACACTTCGGTTGAAACAAAAACAGAAGGAATATTCGATGCGATTGCAAAGGAAGACATCAAAGTAGGTGTCATCCATATCGGTAATCCAGCTGATGGATCCGGTTATACATTCGCACATGATCAAGGAATTGTAGGAATGCAGAAAGAGCTTGGACTTGATGACAGCCAGATCATTCGTAAGAACAACGTTAACGATACAGACCCAACAGCGACTGAAACGGCTATACGTGAGTGCATTGAAGAAGGTGCAAATATCATCTTCGGAACAAGCTGGGGATATATGGATACCATGGAAGCTTTGGCTGAAGAATACCCAGAAGTCATCTTCTCACATGGTACAGGATACAAGAGTAATGGAACCAACCTCAATAACTACTTCGGCAGAATATACCAGGCTAGATACCTTTCAGGAATCGTTGCTGGGTTGAAGACTGAGTCCAATATCGTTGGATATGTTGCAGCAATGGGCGTCGATAACTCAGAAGTTACTGGAGGAATCAATGCATTTGCCATGGGCGTCAATTCAGTAAATCCAGATGCCAAGGTTTATGTGAAAGTAACAAATAGCTGGTACTCCCCAAGTGAAGAGACAAATGCGGCTAAAGCATTGCTTGCAGAGGGCGCTGATGTTCTTGCACAGCATGTTGATACACCAAATCCACAACTTGAAGCTGAAAAGGCAAATGCCTTCGGAATCGGATACAACTCTGATATGTCAAAGGATGCTCCTAAAGCTACTTTAACTTCAGCCGTTTGGGATTGGTCTGCATACTATACCTTCGCAGTTGAGAACTTAATCAATGGAACTTGGACAGGCGAAAACTACTACGGTGGGATGAAAGAAGGACTTGTTGACATTGCACCATTAAATGAAGCACTGATTGCCGATGGAACAAAAGAAGCAGTGGAATCAGCAAAGGCAGCTATTCTTGATGGAAGCCTTAATGTATTCGATGGTGTCATTGAGACTAATGATGGAAAGACTGTTGGCGAAGCAGGAAAGACATTGGATGATGCCACAATTACCGGAGGAATCAACTGGTACTTCAAGAACGTAGTACTGAAGTAATATTTAAGTAAGGTGAAGGGGCAGGTCATCACTTGATTTCAAAGTTGAAATAAGTTGACCTGCCCCATTGTTTTATTTCATACCTAAAAGAATAGCTCTATTTTCGATAACGTTTGTGGAGCCTTGTAATAAACTGAGATAGGAGTATTTATGACGAAAGCAATTGAACTTAAAGGAATATCCAAAACATTTGGAAGTGTTGTCGCGAACGACGACATCAACCTCGACGTGAAGTACGGTGAAATTCTGGCCTTGCTGGGAGAAAATGGATCGGGTAAGACGACACTAATGAATATATTGTCTGGAATTTACTTTCCCGACAAGGGGACAGTTTCGGTAGCTGGAAAAGAAGTTGCAATCAGCTCGCCAATGGATGCTATTGATCTTGGAATTGGAATGATCCATCAGCATTTCAAACTCGTAGAAGTTTTTGATGCCATGAATAATATTGTTATTGGAACCAAAGAAAAGCTTCCAAAACGTAAAGTGTTGAAAGAAAAGACAGAATTAATCAGTAAGCAGTTTGGTTTAGAAATCGATCTGGATAAAAAAATCTATAAGATGTCCGTCAGCGAGAAGCAGACAGTAGAAATCATGAAAGTTCTTTATCGTGGAGCAAAAATTCTGATCTTAGATGAACCTACAGCCGTTCTTACACCCCAGGAAACTGAAAAACTTTTTTCCATCTTAAGAAAAATGAAAGATCAAGGGAGTTCTGTGATCATTATCACCCATAAATTGAATGAGGTAATGGAGATCAGTGATCGAGTAGCGATCTTAAGAAAAGGAAAACTGGTGGAAACAGTCGAGACTGCAAAGACCAATGAGCAGCAGTTGACCGAACTTATGGTTGGAAGACCTGTCAGCCTTGAAATTACGAGACCCGAGATTAAAGAGAAGAAGACGATCTTGAAGGTCATGGACCTTTCTGTCGAGAATGAACATGGCATTTTCGGACTGAAAAATGTCAGTTTTAATCTAAAAAGCGGTGAAATCCTTGGGGTTGCCGGAATTGCAGGAAGCGGTCAGAAGGAGCTATGCGAAGCCCTGGCTGGACTTATCGATGTGAGTGAAGGAGCAGTCCTTTACAACAAGAAAAACATCATTGGAAAGTCCCCTGATGAAATCATCAATCTTGGAATCAGCATGAGCTTTGTTCCTGAGGATAGGCTTGGCATGGGACTTGTAGGATCTATGGGCATGGTGGAAAACATTATGCTGAAATCTTACAAGAAAAACAAGGGGTTGTTTGTTGATCGTCGTCCTTCAAGAAAACTTGCAGAAGAGCTAGTTCAAGAACTGTGTATTGTCACGCCAAACGTAGATACACCTGTTCGAATGATGTCTGGCGGAAATGTTCAGAAAGTTTTACTTGGAAGAGAAATCGAATCAAAGCCTAATGTCCTCATTACGGCGTATCCCGTTAGAGGACTTGATATTAATTCTTCTTACCTCATTTATGATTTGTTAAACGAGCAGAAGAAAAAAGGGGTGGCTATTCTTTTTGTCGGGGAAGACCTGGATGTTCTTCTAGAACTCTCAGACCGGATTCTTGTCCTTTGTCACGGAGAGATAAAAGGGATTGTCGATGCAAGGAATACCACAAAAGAAGAAATTGGATTTATGATGGCTGGTCGCAGTCTGGAAGAGGTGGATTTTGATGAATAAGGAAGCAAACGTTAAAGAACCGCTTCTTCGTACCGTAAAAAGGAAAGAACGTTCAAGGAAAGAAGTGATCAGACTACGACTAATCGCACTTCTCTTATCGCTTGTTGCAGGAGGTGTTTTTATTCTGCTGATTGGGTTCAATCCTTTTGAACTCTATGCAACAATTATATCCGGTGCTTTTCGCAGTAAAATGGCGATTCAGGCGACGATAAAGATTATGATTCCACTTCTTATGGCATCGCTTGGTGTAACCTTGGCATTTAAAATGAGATTTTGGAATATTGGTGCTGAAGGTCAGATTATTATGGGTGCGATTTTTGCCTCATATTTTGCGCTCTATCACAATGACTGGCCACATGCACTGCTTCTTGTTGTCATGCTTATTGCAGGATTTATTGGTGGTGGACTCTGGGGGCTTATCCCGGCATACTTTAAAGCGAAGTTCCAAACAAATGAGACACTCTTAACGTTGATGCTTAACTATATTGCTCTTCATGTCATCTCCTTTTTAAGGGATGGTCCTTGGAAAGATCCTGGTTCTTCAGGGTTTCCAAAGATTGCAAGATTTAATTCCAATGCACAATTGGATAAAGTCTTCGGTGTCCAGATTGGTTGGATTATTGCCATCGTTATGGTGATTCTCACTTTTATCTATCTTGTCTATACAAAGCATGGCTTTGAAATCAGCGTCGTGGGTGAAAGCGAGGCGACTGCAAAATATGCCGGGATGAATGTAAAGAAGATTGTTCTTCGAACCATGATCTTAAGCGGCGGTATTGCAGGTATAACGGGAATGGTTCAAGCCTCAGGTTCTGATATGACGCTTGCATCATCCGTTGCAGGGGGTGTCGGATTTACGGCTATCATCGTTGCATGGCTTGCGGACCTTAATCCATTCGGGATATTTGTCATCTCATTTCTCTTCAGTATTCTGGAGAAGGGAAGCAGTGTCATGCAGTCTACTTTCGGGGTTTCCACTTATTCAGCTGCTGTCCTTCAGGGAATTATCCTTTTCTTTGTTTTAGGCTGCGAATTCTTCATCCGATATAAATTTTTATTGCGTGCTAAGGGAGGGGTAAGAGAATGAATATGTTTTTAAACTTCCTTAGTGCAGCCGTGCTCGCTGGAACACCATTACTCTTTGGTACGGTTGGTGAAATTATGAATGAGAAATCCGGCCACTTGAACCTGGGCGTTGAAGGAATGATGGCTATGGGTGCCTGCGCAGGTTTCATGGCTGGGTTCATGACGGATAACCTTTTCTTGGCTTTCGTTGCAGCTTTCGTTGCTGGTCTTGCCGGAGCACTGATCTATGCGATTCTTACCATTACCTTTATGGCGAATCAAAATGTTACAGGACTTACCTTATCCATATTTGGTGTTGGGATTTCAAACTTTGTCGGCGAATACATGCTGACTAGTGTAAAGACCACTTCGCTAAAGCTTCCGGAAGGAATTGCTTCAGTATTAAGTAATCTCAATATACCGGGCCTTAGCACGATTCCTGTCATAGGACCTCTGTTATTTCAGTACAATCCTTTTGTATATCTTGGAATTGTCATTGCGATCCTCTGCGGAATTTATCTGAACCATACCAAGCTTGGACTTAATCTAAAGGCGGTTGGTGAAAATCCATCAGCGGCAGATGCTGTTGGGGTTAATGTCACAAAGATGAAGTATGTCAATGTACTTCTGGGCGGTGGAATCTGTGGAATAGGTGGAGCGTATTGCTCTATGGTCATTAATGGTGGCGTCTGGATGAGCAACAGTGTAAATGGACTGGGATGGATTGCAGTGGCACTCGTCATTTTTGCATCATGGAGCCCGAATAAAGCGATTTTTGGTTCATTCATTTTTGGTGCATTCAATATCTTGAAGTATTATGTTCCAAAATCAGTTATTACGATACCAAATGCATTTTATGATATGCTGCCTTTTATCATTACTGCTTTGGTTCTGATTATTTCTTCTGCCAGAAAGTCAAAAGAGAATTCACAGCCTGCAAGCTGTGGGGTGAACTACTTCAGGGAAGAAAGATAAGAAACTCCATCACTTTAGCAGAGAAAATTCATCCGATCAATAGGAGTGGCCATACGTTTTGTCTAAAGGACAGAGGTATGGCCATTTTACGTTGTTATCTAAGAGAAAGAGTAAACCAAGCAATGAAATGGGGTCACATTGCTTGGTTTACTCTATAATAAGGTTAAGTAAAATTGAAGTTGGGAAAAGCTAGGACTGAATTAATATAAATGAAATAAACTTGATGACATAGAATCGGCTTAAAGCCTAGTAGGGTAAACCCATAAACGCATGTTATAAAGAGAGGAAGTAAAGATGAAAGTAATTGATTTGCATTGTGATACGCTCATGGCACTAAATAAATCCAGCTTGTTAAAGAAAGATAAAAAGTTCAATCAGAATGATCTGCATATTGATCTTGAAAAATTGAAGAAAGGTGACTATCTGCTTCAATGCTTTGCTGCATTCGTCGACTTTGAAAAAAGCCCAGAATCGCCATTGCTTGAGGTGCTGCAGGAAATCGATATCTTTCATCAGATCATGGACAAGTACGCAGCTGATATTGCTCCAGTATATCAATTTTCGGATATCAGAAAAAATAAGGAAGAGGGAAAGATATCAGGACTTCTGACCATTGAAGATGGAGGGGTTTGCATGGGCGATCTGTCTGTGCTTCGGATGCTCCACCGTTTAGGTGCCCGAATGATGACATTGACTTGGAACTATGAAAACACCTTAGGCTCGCCCGCTACCCCTTTTGGGAAGGTAGTTGATTCTTCGAACAAAGGCTTGAAGGAACAAGGCATTGCCTTTTTGTCGGAGATGGAGCGCCTTGGCATGATCATCGATGTCTCCCATTTGTCTGATGAGGGGTTTCTAGATGTGGCTAAATATACGCATAAGCCTTTCCTTGCGAGTCACTCGAATTCAAGAATCGAGTGTCCTCACCCTCGCAATCTTACGGATGATATGCTTCGCGTCTTAGCCAATCGTGGTGGAATTGTTGGAATGAACTTTTACTTCGATTTTCTGGATAACGATTTAGCGAGATTAAAAGAGAGAGGTACAGCGGAAGCTGTCGTTGACCATATAGAACATATTAGAAAAGTGGCAGGACTAGATATCATTGCTTTGGGATCTGATTTTGACGGAATCGACCAGACTTTAGAGTTGAAAGACGCTTCAAAGATGGGGATATTAGTTACAACTATGGAGAAGAGAGGATTTACGGCGTCCGAGATTGAAAAAGTATTCAATTTGAATGCCATGCGCTTTTTTGAGGAAATGCTTTGATGAAGAGCTGTCATTTCTGCTTGTCGTTCTTTGAACACTTAGACTTCCAGACTTTTTGAATTTTATTTTTCGCAAGTAATACTCCCCTTAAGATATCCAGCAACTAGCTGTAATCTTAAGGGGAGTCTAATCTTAATTGTTTTTTATTAACTTTGATTTCTTATTTGTTTCTATATGCATTGAACTAGCTACAGTATTTTTTTCCCCTGGATCACTCTAACCAGAACCACGATAATCGCGATAACAAGAAGGATATGGATCAGTCCGCCCATGGTGTTTGCCGTAACTACACCTAAAAGCCATAATATAATCAAGATAATAATAATCGTATTTAACATAATAGTTCACTCCTTTCTTCAGTCACTTTTGCCTGATAGGGATGCTTTTTATTTCTAAGAATAAATAACCGATAATCACTTCAATAATCGCAATAAAATCAGCATAAATGCATGATTCAATTGCACCACTAATTCATCCAAATGACAGGTGAAAATTCTTAATATAACAATTATAGCTGAAATTTTCAATCTTGTCAAATAATTCTGAATATTTGAAATTGAATACAACCGTTATTTACTCGTTTTTCCCATATGCTTCGCCGCTTAAAAGTGCCTCTCTGTTTTATGTGAATAGAAGCGGTTATCGTGAGAAACAGATTTTCTTGAGTTATTCCAGAATACAATAAACTCCCCATAAGACTCACAGCGGCTTGCTGGATATCTTATGGGGAGTATTGCTTTTAAATAGATTTCAACAAAATACCACTTTTGAGCTTTAACTTCTCTTCATGATGAAGGAAAGATGTCTTCCACAATTTCTATCTTGCCTGTAGGAAAAGTAATCTGGGTTTTCGAAGGTGCAGGTTTCATCCACGCGAATATGATCTGAAGGGATTCCTGCCAGCTCACACTGCTTTTTTACGATTTTCTGATTATCGATATGATACTTGCCCGTATTGTCCTCAAAGTAAATGAAGTCATCGGTATAGCCAAGTTTCTTAAACTTCAGGTAGACATCCTGATCCACCTCAAATTTCTTTTGGCTGATTGCAGCGCCAATTTGGACATCAAGGTTCTTTAGGTCGCATTGTCCCTCTTGCCTGATGCGTTCAAATACCTTAAGCGTAATCTCCTTCACAGTTCCTTGCCATCCGGAATGTATGACACCCACGATGCCGCTCGTTTTATCATGAAAGATAATGGGTACACAGTCAGCAGTGAATGCACATAAGAGAAGATTAGGTTCATACGTATACAGTGCATCAGTGTCAGGTATGGAAGTCGCATCGGTTATTGAACCTTTTCCTTTATCCGTGACGGTTACCTGATGGAAATTCTCGCTATGGCTTTGATGTGCACAGACGAAATTCTCTAATTCACAATGAACGTTTAAGGCCAGTTTTTTACGGTTCTTTAAGACGTCTTCTGTACGGATACAGGCATGAAGTGCCATATTGTTATTTTCGAGTTCAGAAGGGTCCTTTAGGGTCATCCCTGAAATGAACTCATGATTGTTCAGATAAAATTTTATATTCATATGATCTCCTGATCGCATTGTTATTCCAGTTGCAAAGACTAGATGGCATCAAAAAAGCTGACTTGGTTGCTTTCGACAAGATTGCTCAGGCAGCCGAATTTCCGAAGCATTTCGATGGCGCCAGTTCCAATTTTGGCACGTTTCTTCAAGTTATCGATGGAAATGATGGGCTCATCTTCGTGAACGGCATTATAAATGCTTTCTGCTGCGATACCACCCATGCCGGATATGCTGTTGAACGGTGGCCTTAGGCCATCTTCCTCCACAAGGAATTTGTTGGCGCTTGAGCGATATAAATCAATCGGTAATAATTTGATGCCTCTTTCGTACATTTCGAGAACAATTTCAAGGTCATCATACATGTCTTTATCCTTAGGCGCTGCATCATTACCCATCATCTCAATTTCCTTAAGCTTTTCCTTAACCTTCTCTTTTCCGAAGATCATGAATTCAGCATCAAAGGACTTTGCTCTAATTGAAAAGTATGCCGCGTAGTAAGCCTTGGGAATATGGACCTTAAACCATGCGATTCTAAATGCCATCATGACATAAGCAGCAGCATGTGCTTTTGGGAACATATATTTAATCTTCTTACACGAACTGATATACCACTCTGGTACATCGTGTTCCCTCATCAAAGCTTCAAATTCCAACCATTTCTCGGGGTTTTTCGTCGCTTGTCCCTTACGGACGGTTTCCATGATTTTGAAGGCGCTATTTGGGGGGAGACCTTTTCTCATGAGATAGGTCATGATGTCATCTCTGGTACAAACCGCTTCACTTAGGGTTACCGTTCCAGCATCAATAAGATCCTTGGCATTTCCAATCCATACATCTGTGCCATGGGAAAGTCCTGAGATGCATAATAAATCCGAAAATGTCTTTGGCAGGGTATCAAGGAGCATACCTCTAACGAACTTCGTCCCAAATTCAGGAACACCGAAGGTTCCAACCTTGGAATTGATTTGCTCAGGCCTGATCCCAAGTGCTCTGGTGGATGAAAATAATGACATGGTCATCTTGTCATCCATAGGGATCTTTTGGGGATCCACACCGGTAAGATCCTGAAGCATTCTGATGACGGTTGGGTCGTCATGGCCAAGGATATCTAACTTCAATAAATTTGAGTCAATAGAATGGTAATCAAAATGCGTGGTGATGATTTCTGAGTTCGAGTCATCGGCAGGATGCTGTATCGGGCAGAATTCAAAGATTTCTCTCCCTTTAGGCACGACGATGATTCCGCCAGGATGCTGTCCGGTCGTTCTTTTGATCCCCGTGCATCCTTTTGAAATTCTTACAATCTCCGGTTTGTTGATTTTCACGTTTCGTTCTTCGTAATATTTCCGGACATATCCAAAGGCGGTTTTATCCGCAATGGTTCCAATCGTACCCGCCTTGAAGGTCGTTCCTTTTCCGAAAATCACTTCGGTGTATTTATGGGCATAGGCTTGATACTCGCCAGAGAAGTTCAAGTCGATATCTGGTTCCTTATCTCCGTTAAACCCAAGGAACGTTTCAAACGGGATATCCATACCATCCTTAGCCATTTGTTCTCCACAGACTGGGCAAAGCATGTCTGGAAGGTCAAATCCGTTCAGGTAGCCAAAGTCGCTAAAGTCAGAGTGCTTGCACTTAGGGCATCTGTAATGCGGTGGAAGGGCATTTACCTCGGTTATCCCTGTCATGTATGCCACAACAGAGGAGCCGACTGAGCCTCTTGAACCTACGAGATAACCATCTTCGTTGGATTTCCATACCAATTTTTGAGCGATGATATACATGACGGAGAAGCCATTTTTTATGATGGAATCCAGCTCTCTGTCGAGTCTGTTTTGAATAATCTCTGGCAACGGATCTCCGTAAAGCTCATGTGCCTTTTCAAAAGTGATATCTTTGATGGTTTGCTCACAGCCTTCGATGTGGGGAGGGCATTTCTCTGAGGAAATCGGACTGATGGGCTGGCAAAGATCGGATATTTTATTGGTGTTCGTGACGACAACTTCAAAGGCTTTTTCTCTTCCCAAATAGGAAAATTCTTGAAGCATCTCATCAGTAGTTTTCAGATACAGAGGAGCCTGATTATCGGCATCTGAATAGCCCTGTCCGGCTTCGAGGATTCGCCTGTAGATTTCATCTTCAGGATCCAGGAAGTGGACATCACCTGTTGCAACAACGGGCTTATTGAGTTTAGTGCCCAAAGCAACAATTCGTTTGCAAATTTTTTGAAGATATTCTTTGCTCGGAACCTGTTCCTGCCTGACGAGATAATCATTGTTTGCGATAGGCTGAATTTCCAAATAATCATACCCTTTGGCGATGGCTTCTATTTCCTCTTCCGATTTTCCAAGTAGAATTGCCTGATAGAGTTCTCCTTCGCTGCATGCGCTTCCGAGAATCAGACCTTCGGAATATTGGTTGTACATACTTCTTGGAATACGGGGTTTCTTATAAAAATAATCAAGATGAGCGTAGGAAATCAGTTTGTACAAGTTTTTCAGTCCAACATAATCTTTTGCGAGGATGATCGCATGGTATGGTTTTGTCTTTTTGAACTCTTCTTTTTCTGCCGCTTCATCCAAGGCAACCCTCTCGAAATCTTCAAGGGTTTCAGCGCCTCTTTGTTTTAGTTCATCAACCATATAATTAAAGACCTTGACGGTCGTATCGACATCATCCAAAGCTCTGTGAGCGACGAGGACCTTGATGCCCAAATTTTTGGCCACTCTTCCGAGCTTATAGCTTTTAAAGTGTGGGAAGAGCATTCTTGCCAGGGACAAAGTATCGATGTAGGTAAAATCGAAGTCGAATCCCAGAACTTTAGCATTGTGCTTTAAAAAACCAAGATCAAATTCGGCATTATGAGCAACGAGCACACTGCCTTTGATGAAATCAAGAATTTCCGGGAATACCTCATCGATGGTTCTTGCATCCCTCACCATATCGTCAGTAATGCCGGTAACTTCTACAACTCTTGAAGGTACGGGTTTTTGAGGATTGACAAATGTGCTGAATTCATCGATGACCTTTCCGTTTTCAATCTTCATGATTCCAATTTCGGTAATCTTTTCTGTTGCTGCGGAGAAACCGGTGGTTTCCAAATCCAATACACAGTAGGTTGTATCAATAGATTGTCCCTTCGGGGAGGTTACGGCCGGTTTCTTATCCGGCAATAGGTATGCCTCTACACCATAGATGACTTTCATGTCAGGATTATTACGTCCGAGTAGCTTGTGAGCTTCTGGAAAGGCCTGGACCACCCCGTGGTCAGTAATGGCGATGGATTTCATGCCCCAGCTCATGGCTCTCTTGATGAGGTCTGTAGCGCTGCTCATGGCATCCATCTGACTCATCTGTGTATGCATATGGAGTTCAACTCTCTTGATATCTGCATGGTCCTGTCTTCTGGATTTTTCAGCGTAAACTGTTTCTACGATGGTATTGGCAATCACTTCAATTTCTTCCGAAAATTTGCTGTATCCTGCATTTCCGGTGAGCTTGACCGTTTTGGCCTTTTTAAGTTTTGCCAATACTTCTTCGCTTTCCCCAGGTTTAAGAAAGGATTTACAGCTGATTGAGCTTGTACGGTCATATAAATCAAAGGAAACCAAGGTTTTTCCGCTTTTTAATTCCCTTGTGTCAATATTGGAGATTTCACCTGCCAAAGCGACTTTTCCTTCATCGGCTGAAATATCCGTCACTTTGATAACCTTCTCTTTGAAATTGGCGTTTCTGCCAAGGATCAGGAAAGGATTTCCACTATCTTTGCTTCCTTCTTTAGAAGATTTAACAGGAACAACAACTGGTTGTGCCACCACTGTGTTTTGGATCATCATAATTTCCTTAGCCAGGTGATCATCCTTTAGCTTTAGCAGTTCTTCTTTATCTACATTATCTATAAAATTGATCTGATAGGAGGTTCCATAGAGGTTTCTCACGGCATCCTGGATTTTTTTGTCATAACCCAGTTTCCGGAGCATTCTTGAAATGGTAATTTTAAACGTAAAACTGATACGATCCTCAGTAATCTCATAATCACTGTTGTTTAAGGCTGCCTTGAATAAAGGATGCCCGTTGGAAAGCATGGACAAGATGGACTTAAGCTCCTTTTCTATCGGGTTTTTATCGGTTTCTTCTGTATACTTCACAATGATCTTAGAATCATTTAGTGAAAATCTTTCTTTAATAAACCTGTTGAGGCCTTCAATTTCATCGATGCCGATATATTTATCAGACCTTAAGATCATTTCCATGGTTTTGGTGTTTTTCTTTAATGTGCCACTTTCTACAAGGGCGGTGCCTATATTTTTACCTGATTCATAATCACTAAAAGCTTCATTTATTCTCTTCATCTTACCTTCTAGCCTTCCTATAAATTCGTCTAATATATCGTAAGAACAAAACCCAAATGTGATTGTTCTTGTTTCGGTGAGTTTTCCCTCTAAATATGGGTCAAATATGATCTCAATCATAGCCGTTTGTAGCATAAATTTTGTTTAGCTCTATCAAAGCGAGCAAAAAAAGCCAAAAGGACAAAGACATCCATTTGCTTATCGTATCACATGGAGGTTTTTTCAACAATTGTTTCAACCGGTTTGAAAGCATCATAATTGCTTTTATCATATTAGGGTTGACGTTTGCGCTTCTTTATTTCGTTTTGCTTCATCACGCTTAAATGAGAGGGTCATGGGGAATACATAAGGGGTGAATAAAAAATGTATAATTGTATAAGTTTTGACAATAATTCGAAGTGTGTTAAAATTAGTAAGTGCATTTATTGTTATCTATAAACAAAACGATTATTTTTCATTAGAGACGATTAACAAGCGAATTTGCTTGCTGTATCGTTTGCAATCCACAATGGCCATGATTGACTTGGCGTTTTATGCCTCGAAATGAATGGGTCTGGAAGAATAAATGATTGCGAAGAAGGATATATGACTTGTTTTTTTCCGGAAGATAAGTTGTAGAAATCATTCTATGAGAAGACAATTTCAATGGATATATACATCCGTTTTTAAATCGTGTTCTCTTTTTTCTGTCGGTTCATCATACGAGCTTGTGCAAAGTCGCGGGCTGTCAATGGGCTGAGTAAGCAAGCAGTCACATCATTCTTTTGTTGATTACGATGAAAATAGTCACCTATCTCAGTTTTTGCAACGAATTTCAGATGGCTTCTTAAAGATCAGGTGAAGTATTGGAATTTTGTTGTAAACAAAAAACTCAAAATAGGGATGTCTTCTTGAACGATCGAACCATATAAGTGAAATTACGCTATAGGTTCAAGCAGTTTTGAAGACCATTTGCGAAAATAGACAGAGGAAGTGCGATAAATGATTAATAATAATACTTCGTTGTTCGACTATGAAGGAAAACCAGGTCTTGAGAAATCCGTACCTCTTGCAATACAACATGTACTTGCGATGATTGTCGGTAATGTCACCCCATCGATTATGGTTGCTGCAGCTACAGGGATCTCCATGGATGAGAGAACCCTTTTGGTACAAACAGGGATGTTCATTGCAGGACTTGCGACGTTCATGCAGCTTTTCGCCTTTAAGAAGATTGGGGCCAAGCTTCCAGTCATCATGGGAATTTCTTTTTCCTATATCCCCGTGCTACTGGCCATTGGAACAGAATACGGTATTGCATCAATCTTCGGGGCTCAGCTTATCGGGTCTCTAGCTGCAATCCTCATGGGATTCTTTATAAAACCCATCAGAAAGTATTTTCCACCAATTGTTGCAGGAACGGTGGTACTCACCATCGGCCTTTCCCTGTATCCAATTGGAATCAACTATATGGCCGGGGGCATTGGTCAACCGACTTATGGTTCGTTAATGAATTGGCTTGTGGCGATGATCGTTATGGCTACGGTGCTCGTGTGCAATTCCTATGGAAAAGGTATCTTTAAGCTGGCCTCCATTCTTGTCGGAATCGGGGTAGGATACCTATTGGCGCTTGCATTAGGCATGGTTAACTTTGAACCCCTTGCATCAGCAAACTGGGTTGCAATCCCAAAACCTCTTCACTTCGGAATTGAATTCTATCCTACAGCGGCGATTTCCATGGTTGTCATGTATATTGTCAACTCCATTCAGGCTGTCGGTGACTTCTCTTCAACTACCGTGGGTGGTTTCAATAGGGAAGTAACAGACGAGGAGCTTGCTGGAGGAATCAAATCCTATGGTCTTTCAAGTGTAATCGCCTCATTTTTTGGAGCCCTTCCAACAGCAACCTATAGCCAGAATGTGGGGATTGTTGCAAGTACAAAGGTTGTGGCAAGAAGAGTTTTTGTCATAGCAGCAAGCATCCTAATCGTTGCTGGCTTTATTCCGAAGTTTGGCGCGTTTATGACAACTATTCCCTATGCGGTACTTGGCGGAGCTACAATTTCTGTCTTCGGTATGATTACGATGACAGGAATCAAGCTGATTACTCAGGATGAAATGTCCAATCGAAACATGACCATTGTCGGACTTGCCGTTGCTCTTGGAATGGGTATGACTCAGGTTCCGGCATCACTGGTGAATTTCCCTGACTGGTTCATGATGGTCTTTGGAAAATCTCCAGTGGTAATTGCAACTGTTATGGCTTTGGTACTGAACATCATCCTCCCAAAGAGGACTTTGGTAGAGGAACAGAAGGAACGGGATCAACTGGATGCCCAAGAAAAATCAGCATAATATTTGAAATGAAAGGACCTTTGGTGTAAAAATATACCCTGCTTCGGCAGGGTATATTTTAAGTTATTGAATGTGAAAAAGTAGAGAGCATTAAAGGGACTAGAGCATGCCAATGCTACAGTCCCTTTAATGTTACATAATTGTTTTTAATCTTTCTATTAGAAGATCCTTCAAAGTATAGATTTCATTAAGATCTTTGATTTCATAGCGTTGATCTTTGTCTTCAGTATCGCGTATAACAAGATAAGACTGCGTATCTGTTAGATAAACTCGACAAATCCATCGGGTTACTTTTTGATCAACAAGAACACCGAAGTAACTACGTGTATCTTTATATCCTACACGTTTCATGTCAATATTTTCAACCAAAAGAGATTTGATGATGTAATAAGCTTCTATTTCTCTTTCTGTGGTTACAATCAGATCCAGTTTTTCAATCGCATCTGATTCTGTTGTTTCAGTTAGGCTTGGTTCAATTTTTTCTGGAGTATTTAAAGCGGTTTGAATTTTTTCATTAACTAATTCATTTATGTATGTTGTAACCCCCTTTTTTACTAATGGAGTGAATTTATCCATGATATTTTGAGTAAATCTGCCTTCATAAACGTTTGAAGAAAGAACATATCGGACAAACGAATCTGGTAATGCAGTAAACGTCTCTTTCATGGCAGAGCGAATCAGGCCAAGGTATTTTAGCTCAGAAGCGGTACCTTTTATACTGTCCAAATCAAAGTTAGATTTATGGAATTTCTTGAGTTCCATAACTTGTGAATCTTTAACATCAATCATGTCTACTTCTAAGAAAGGTTTTGAATCCATCTTATTCAGCTCATCTAGATCAGTAAAGAATTTATAGATCATGCCATTGGTTAGTATTGCAAATTTTGCTGTAGTCGTTCCAAAGTAGCGGAATAATTGTGAGTCATGATTTTCCAGACGTTGGGTAATCGATTTTGCTTCGATCAAAATTACCGGATTACCATTTTGCATGATTGAATAGTCCACTTTTTCACCTTTTTTTATTCCGACATCCGCAATAAATTCTGGCGTGAATTCTGCAGGATTGAATACATCATAACCTAGAATCTGAAAAAAAGGCATGATTAGTGATGTCTTAGTAGCCTCTTCAGTGCTGATGTTATTCTGTAGGCTTAAAATCCTCTGTGAATAGTCTTTGATCTGTTCTTCAAAACTCATTTTTACCTCCAATATGCTTTTTATTATATTATATATCTTTATAAAGGCATAATTCAAATATAATAAAATAAACTTTTTGTGCTATTAAATTAAAATAATATATGCTGATAATCTAATCTTATAACGACAGAATTCATTGAGAACCATGATATTTCGCAATATAGTGAAAGAAAAGGGAAGACGGATTTACATTGATCGTGCTTATTGATATGGCCATAAAATAAGATGTGATCTAGTAAAGTACTAACAGAATTAAGCAAAACACAAAAAAACCTCTCAAGCTATTGCGATTCAATAGTTTGAAAGGTTTGTTTTTGAGTAAATTCAAGAAAAAATAACCATCGTAACATATTTATCTTCTAAAGTTATCTGTCCGGAAAGCTTCCATCATCTCGCTGGTGAGGCTTATATGTAATTCTGCTGGTGGAATATCTTCTTTTTCGACCCAAACTCCGAGGGCCAGCTCGTTTTCTTCTAAAGTAATCGTGTTGTCACCCTCAAGTTCTGCGAAAAAACCGACGAGTAAGGTGTCGGTAAAAGGCCAAGGCTGGCTTTTGTAGAATTTGAGGTTTTTGACCTTAAGTCCCACTTCCTCTTGAACCTCTCTTAGGACTGTCTGCTCCAAACTCTCGCCTATTTCAGCAAATCCTGCGACAAGTGCATAATTGGCATAGGCACGACCGGCGTACTTCGTCAGAAGGAGACGGTTTCCGTCATGAACTGCAACGATGACACAGGGAGATATGGTGGGATAAGTCTGAAATCCACAGGATTCACAATAGAGCATCCGTTCCTTATCAGAATGAATCACTTTTTTTCCGCATTTGCTGCAGAACTTATGGTTTGCATACCAGCGATTCAGCTGCCACCCTACAACACCAGCAAAAGAGCGCCAGTATTTAGACTCGGTCCTGAATCTGCTGGTGCTGGCGTATATCCATCCTTCAGCCGAATCAAGTCCTTTTTCATCCGTTAGATAATAGTTGATGTCGTCAATGCAAAACAGAAATGTGGCATTCTCGATCAAATGAGGATATTTTTCTTCGAAATCAGAAAATGAGGGGTACCAAAGCTTATCCTTGTCTTCTCTGACAAGTACTTTGTCTCCATCATAGGAAAGGAAAAGGTCATGGGGTTCTGGCTTCTTGTTCTTAAAGTTATTATTGAATATTCTTGGGTCTATATCATGGATCATGATGTTCCGCCTTCCATTCGATTGTAAATAATTTGATTAGATTGTTTCATTTTATCAGATGTTCAACAAAGTTTCTTTAAAATCATTGCGTAGGATCTTCAAGCAAGAAGATCCTAAATTTGACTAGATTAAAATTGCGTAATCAAACCGCATTAGTTTTGTATTTGTTTTTCCAATGAGTTTCAAAGTGCTCATTCTCTTCTTTCAAATTGATTTAATATCTGTTTTTAATTTTGTCATCAATTTAAGATATAATTATTGAAAATTACATAGAGGCATACAAAGCAATAGCTGATCTGAAAGAAAAAGAGGGGGACGTTTCATGCTTGCTTTTAAGTTATCGCCAAAGTATAAGGGTAATGGCGTTTCAGAAGGACTGGATCGAGGACTTCTCGTCTATTGGGATGGAGAACTTCTTTTGGAGGAGGGAATGGGAATAGGCGCGTGCGCTGTTCAGCAGGGTGGATTCACTCATTTTGGGAGTTTAAAATCTTTCCAGGAGGAAGGGGCTCGGCTCGAGGCGGTTTATAGCATGAATAAAAAACTGATTTGGACACTATTTGGAATTCCGTCCAAATTCATCACGAGAATTATGGATTATTCGGGAACTAACCTATATATGAATCAAGAGAGATTACAGGATCTATTTTTTAAAGTGGGGACATTTTTCTTTAAAGTATTCCAAATGAAAGTAAGTTTTGCTGAAATCTTGCCTATCGGAGAAGTTCACCTTGTCTATGAAGTAGGAGACAGCGAAGTTTTCGTCAATGTCAGCTGCAAGACGAAAAAACCGGATTGCAAAATATTTGTGATGAATGAACTCGGAGGGAATCTCTTTAACCAGGGGATGATCAAAGGGATGGCTACACTTCCTCCCCCCGGTTGGCAAAGGGTTCCAATGGGTGCGGAACTATTTAGTCCATTAAAATCGCTTGCTTTTAAAATAATTGAATTTGAGGTGCCTCAGAACATAGAGAGCACAATCTACTGGGGACGTGAGATTTCAAAAGAACACCAGTGGGCGGGCTTTGAAAGTGAAATCATGAATAGCAAAGGTGACCTCGTGAATTACAGGTATTCTATCAAATTTAGAGAGGTGTATGAATGAAAAAGGTGCTGCTTGTCTATCCTTACTTTTATACTGGTGTGGTTCTCGACCAGCTCTTTCCTCCTTTGGGGATAGCACTACTCTCTGCTGCGCTAAAGGAAAGGGAAATCGAGGTGCTTAAACTGGATTGTACCTTTTTGTCCATGGAAGAGGCCATAAGAATTGCAGAGGAATATGATCCCCAGATTATCGGGATATATGTCATGACAACCTTCACTAAAAATGCGATGCTTTCTTTGGAAATGATGAAAAACATCCTTCCGAAGGCGCTTTATGTCGCTGGAGGGCCACTACCAACCTTGTATCCGAATAAGTTTGCAGAAAGATTCGATTATGTCTTCAAAGGGGAGGCAGTCGTTAGTTTTCCAAATTTTTGCGCGGACTATTTTAAAGCATCAGATAGTACTCAATTTCTGAAGGGAATTCCCCCTGAAAATTATCCGGGAATTCATAGCTTGGATCATGGAGAGATAGATTCACCTGCTGTACATCTGAGCAAGGAAGAAATTGACAATTCTTGTCTTCCAGACCGAAATGGATTCGCCCATGAAAGCTATCAGAAGATGTCACTCGATGCGACGGGAACAAAAAGGACAACCATCATGATGACATACGGATGTCCTTATTCCTGTGATTTTTGCTCGAAGCCCATCTTTGGAAACCAGGTGAGGTTTCGGAGCCTCGATCGAATTTTCGAAGAGATTAGGGACTTGATGTCTTATGGGTATGATTCGCTCTGGATTGCGGATGATCTGTTTACCTGTGATTCCCGTTTTTTGGAAGAGTTCTGTGAACGTCTTTCGAAGGAAAGCCTAAAGATTTCTTGGAGCTGTCTTTCAAGGGTAGACAGTATTACAGAGGATATCGCAAAGAAAATGAAAAATGCAGGTTGCAGTAAGGTTTATCTTGGAATTGAGTCCGGGAATGATCAAGTGCTTAAGCTAATGCGCAAGGGAACGAATATCGCTAATATCCGGAAAGGTGTGGATGTTTTCACAGAAAATGGAATCAGGTGTTCCGGATTTTTCATCGTGGGTTATCCAGGGGAAACCGAAGATACGATCGAAGATACCTTTGCATTCGCGTTATCCTTGGGTCTGGACGAAATTTCCTTCAATGTCCCTTATCCTCTCCCCGGTTCGAAGCTTTATGAAAGAGTCTCTGGAATCAAAGAGGAAGACTGGACATTTGAGAATGAAACCCGATTTCTCTTTAAGAGTGAATTTGATGAAAACTGGCTGAAGAAGAGGATTCAGGAAACACTAAAAGAGTTCAAATTTCAAAAGCAAGGTTATTCTAAAACAGACTAAAGCTAGCGATGTTAAGTCGAAAAGAATATTGTAGTAGAACTATTTTCAGCGTAATGCAAGTGTGCGATTGTAGGAGGAATGAATATGACGGTCAATGTTAAATTTGTAAGTGAAACTAAGGTCAAGGAAGGGAAAACACTGCTTAAAGCCTCTAAGGAAACCAGGGTCAAGTTGAAGGATTCTTGTGATGGTGATGGAAAATGTGGTAAATGCGAGGTTAAAGTCCTTTCAGGCAAACTTTCAGAGCCAACGAAGGAAGAATTGAAGGTTCTGGGCTTGAAGAAAATCGAGAAGGGATATAGGCTGGCCTGTCAGGCGGAAGTTATCGAAGGCGAGGTTGTGGTTGAAGTTGTGGAGGACTAAAAGAGTAGACGAACTCTTTTGCTATGCGAATTTTTAGAATGCAGCATCAAGAACTGAGCTCAAGCGAAGAGGAAGTGATGAAATGCAGAAGAGGGTTCTTATCATTAAAGATTTGAAGAAATATTATCATTCTAAAAAAGGTATGGTTAAAGCCATAGATGGCGTAGACCTAGAGGTTTATTCCGGGGAGATTTTTGGGTTTTTAGGACCGAATGGGGCTGGAAAGACGACCACGCTTCGCATCGTGACGACTCTTTTGACTCAGGATTCGGGAGAAGCCGAAGTCGCAGGATTTGATGTAAAGAATGATGCCGATGAGGTGAGAAGGCATATCGGATATGTCAGTCAGGCTGGAGGCTCTGATCCTCCAGCGACGGGCAGGGAGAATCTTATTCTCCAAGGTCAGCTTTATGGAATGCGTACAAATGATTCGAAAAAGCGGGCAGAAGAACTCATAGTGCTTTTGGATTTGGTAGAATTCGCCGATCGAATTGTCTACACTTATTCTGGTGGACAGCGTAGACGTCTGGATGTCGCACTAGGACTGATGAACCGTCCGACGATCCTTTTTTTGGATGAACCTACAACAGGGCTTGACCCCCAGAATCGCACGAACCTGTGGATGCAAATCAGGAGGCTAAGGGAAGAAGGTACAACCATCCTTTTGACCACGCACTATATGGAAGAGGCAGATGCCCTATGCGACCGTGTGGCGATTATCGACCATGGGAAAATTGTTGCGGTCGGAACGCCAGATGAGCTGAAAAAAAGGGTGGCAGGAGATTGTATCATCATCGGGATTGAAAATGCTGAAGAAAAAACATCAGATCTCATCACTTCACTTAGAAATACTGATTTTATCAATGAGGTGCAAATGGATACCAGCCACATCAGGCTCTACGTCGATGACGGTGCAGTTGCGATCTCTTCTGTGCTGAAAATCCTCGAAGAAAAAGGCGTTATCTTGAAAACCATCACGTTATCTGCTCCGTCGCTGGATGATGTCTTTCTTCATGAGACGGGCTACTCGCTTCGTGACCTCGATGCGAAAGGAGGATCCAAATGAAGACACTTCGTGATACCGGACTGCTTTTTCGCCGCAAGATGATGGAGACTTTGCGCAATCCGATCTATATCATCATGAGCCTATTAAGTCCTATCCTTTACCTCGTGCTGTTTTCTCCGCTTTTGTCAAAATTAACCAACCTTCCTGGTTTGATGGCGGGGAATGTCATGAACGTATTCATTCCGGGGCTCCTGGTGATTGTTTCATTTTCAAACGGACTTTTCGTGGGTTATAATATGATCGATGAAGTGCGTAACGGCGTCGTGGAGCGATTGAGAGTAACACCCACCAGTCGATTCGCCATCCTTGCTGGTAGGGTATTGCGGGATATGGTCAATACCCTCATCATCGTCAATTTTTTTACCTTGATTGCCATTCCCTTTGGGTTCCAAGTGCATCCTCTTGGTTACATCCTGTTTCAACTGATCCTTTGTATGGTCCTCGTGAGCACTTCAAGTTTTGGAAATGCAATTGGACTCATTTTAAAAGATGAAGACCGCCTTTCTCCAGTCATCCAGGGAATTAATTTACCCATCTTCCTCTTATCCGGAATGCTTTTACCGATGGAACTTGCGCCAAAATGGCTGAACAACATTGCCCATATCAATCCCACTTATTATGCCGTGGAAGCAGGCCGTGTGCTTGTTTCAGGGGAAATATTCAATATCAAGGTTGGAGAGGCATTCATTTTTCTTCCAGTTCTGACCATTCTTGTAGTCATTTGGGCCACAAGTATTTTTAATCGGGATATCGCTTGAATAAAACATGGAAGAAGAAGTCAGGTAAAGATATAGCAGGGTCTTTTCATATTGTACAAGAATAGGACAGATTCATACGTATGGAAAAGAAAGTGGCTCAAAGCAAATGTAGCTATTTGAATAAAAGGTTTATAAAAATATCCAAGGGGGAAGAATGAGAATCATACGAAATAAAGAGTATAAGAACACTTCCTGGACTGGTGGAACCACAACTGAAATCTATCTTTATCCAGAAGATGGAAATTATATGAGAAAACAGTTTGACTACAGGATAAGCACTGCAACGATTGAGATTGAAGAATCATTATTCACGGAACTTCCAGGAATTGAAAGAGTGATTGTTCCCTTAGAAAAAAGAATGGTCCTCCTTCATGGAGAGGAGAAGGTTCTGCTTTCACCTTATGAGCCTTATAGATTCTCCGGGGGAAAGCGTACAATTAGCAGAGGAGTCAACCGAGATTTTAACTTGATGATGAATCATGGAAAGCGTGGAGATATAGAGATTCTCATGATTTACCCGGAAACATCAATAATGGAAGAGGGAAAAAACACCCTTTATTTTTATGAAAAAGGAGTAGAGGCGATTAAGGTTGGGGAAGAGATGCTGTTTCCAGGGGACAGTATCTTAGTTATGGATCAAGAGTGCATTGAGTGGATCAACCATAGTTCCTTCAATGTGACGCTCATTAAAGTGGTCATGCCAGGTTTGAAAGACTAGCAAATGAAATTCAAGATATGATTATTTTTTAGATTAATAACACGATAAAATGAGAGCCATTAAAATCAATCAGATTTTAATGGCTCTCATTTTACTTTATGTTGACGGCAAAGGCATAAGTTGATGAGGTTTCTCTTATGGGGTGATTAAATAGGTCATAGAAACATAACCGGTCTTATCAGCATATGTTATCTTACCCCAATCGCTAAGAATGCTTTCGACTTCTACAATGGTTTGTGCTGGAATAACCATGAGGATGGGACTGTCTAGCGATGGCTCTTGCCTGAGGTTTAAATTCATACTGGTCATGCGATGTTTCTCGGGATTTAGGACTATCGGGGAAAGATAGTCCAATTTAGCATATCCGATCCATCCAGCGGTTTCAACGCTCGCCCAGTCTTTCCATATCATCCTGGCTTTGACAATAGTTCCTTTTTGGATGACCCAAAGGATATCGCTGGTTATTTGTGGATCATTTCGCAAATTGAGATTTTCAGCTGCTTTTAAAAAATACGCCTGACTTGTCACGTTTCCAAATTCCTTCACCACATCGGTTGTCATTTTATTTACGCGATCTTTAAAGCTCGTAAAGCTGGATAAATCATTCTCATCATAGGGTTGAGCAAAGTTATTGGCTTTAAGCTCATCGTAATAGGATTGTAAAACTTTGGCTGTGGCTGTATCTGGATGGTTGTTTAAATAGGATTCATAGGCTTTGATGAAGGATGGACTGGATTCGTTGTTTACCACAACCGGCGTGTTGTCCAATCCTCCGAAATAACCATGAAGATAATTGTTAAGATCCTGAACAACATCGTATTTTTGTTTAGCGTCAGGATATGCCTTCAAAAATGCTTCAGCACTGGCGATTCGATCGCCGAGTTCTTCGATAGAGATGACGATTCCGCCGTCAGATGCCCAAATTTGAGTGGACTCCAAGGATTTGAATTTTCCATAGTCAATCATTTCTGGTGAAAGATAAGCCGTGTAATTTTCGACGAAATGGTAATTAAGGATGGGCTCGACGGAGCCTTCCACTTGAATAAACTTATAGCCCATACTTTCGAAACGAGTAAATAAGTCTTTTAAGGAGGCATCGGTTATCGATTCCAAAGAAAGTTTTTGGGTTCCCTGATCAAAGAAAGGCTCTAGTTTTTGAAATTCATCAAAATAAGGATCCGTGCCCATGAATTGATAAGCCTTAAGGTAACGTAAGTAAGCAGATAAAACCGCATCATTGGTTTCTTTTGATTCAGTTTTCATAATCTCTTCCATCACTGGTTTTATAACCAGTGGATCATCAGCTGTTTTCAGACGCTCTTCAAAATCCAAAATCACTTCCTTATTCTCACCTGAAACATTATCTGGAGTGCCTGAAGGTTCTTCCTGAGGCGTTTCCTGTCCATTACCGGTCTCAACAGGAGGCTGATCCTTAACTGAGCATGCACTTAAACTCATGAATCCCACGAGGACTATAAAGATAATCTTTTTCATGTCAGCACCTCACTTTTTTCTTTCTTACTATTATTATAGAAGAATGGTTTGAATATTCTGTATCATTTGTATGACAAGATTTTGGATCACCATGCATTAATCTTGGAGGGTAAAAAGATGGAGCAAACTCCGAGTGATGTAAAGTGCTATATCACAATTATCAGCTTGATTGGATGAAACGAAGGAGGTCAGGATCATAATACATTTCTCGAAGTCGTTTAGGATCATCTAAATATTATAGAAGGTAACACTCGTTTATCATGAAGTTGAGGTAAAATCATAGTAAGGGAATATAGAGGATGAAGAGGTCAATATTCTATTGAAAATTGCTGATCTCGATTCATCGAATCGATAATAAAATGTGTGGAGGTACCTATGCCAGAATTAAATAGCGCAATTAATGATTTCTTAACAACGAAAAAACTCAAAGATTATTTTAAATATGAATCTTTTGCAAAAAGCACTGTATCAAATGTGCTTGGGATGCTTCAGGAGAAATATAAGGCTTCAGGATTAGATGAAGCGGAAATGCAGATGGCCATCAAGGAAGTTGTCATGTCCTATACAAGCAACAAGGGCAGTGCAATTAAGATTCTTACACAGTTTTTAGCGTATCTTAACAAAGAGTACCATTTTGATGCAGAGGTTAAATTTCCCAAAATTGATATTTTCAATTCATTCGAACGTCAGATGTATTTGGCGAAGGTGCTTCAAAATAATGAAGTCACCGTAAGCAGCTTGTCTGAAGAACTCTGGATCAGCAAGAGGACCATTGATGACGACCTTGGTAGGCTACGCGGGAATTCGGGGGACCCGATTCAGATCTGCGGGAAACCCTTTGTGATTAATGAAACACAAAGGAGTAATGACCGGTTTAGCTTTGCGTCCACTGTTCATCCCTTATTTCTAACCTTTAACCTGACCCAGGTCATCACTACCCTAAAAGGCTTGAAAGCAATGGGTGAGGATCCTGCGTTGAAACCTTATGCCGCCCTATCTGCAGCAGCCATATGGCAGCAGCTTTCTGATTATGCCAAGGATAGGATCATTTTTGTGCTGACAAACCTGATGCCGGATGAGCTTGCCTGGTATAGGAACCTTGATGTAGAAATCACTCAGACCTTCCAAACGGAGTATGAGTGCAGAAGTACTGAGGGTGCCGGGGTCGTCATGGACTGCATCAAGAATGAAAAGTCCTGCTTCGTCGAATATCAAAACGAGGATGAAACGACTGTGTTTCTGAGTAACTGTCGGTTTATCCCAAGATCCTATAAAGGAGAGAGCATCGAAGTCACCTCGGATCAGGGAAATCATCGCCTACTATTTAAGAAGATTTTGAGAAGTGCTTATACTGAAGATGGCTTGTTCTAAAGCTGAAGCCCGGCTTCATTTCCCTTGAGTAAAGTGTGTAATACAATGATATCAAGGTAAGAACCTAATGAAATCTTTGGAGGAACAAAAAATGAAAAACACATTTTACAGACCAGCTGAAATCAATACAAGGAATTTAAACCAGATCATCAGGGAAATGAGAGAAAATGTTACCGAGCTTCTTTCAGGAACCGTTGATAAAGACGAAGTCGTCAGATACACACGAAAATTGATTGAAGATGGAAAGCCACTTCCGAAAAATCCTGCAATGGTGTTCTGGGGATTTGCAGAACCTGAAACAATGCCAAGCGACTCAAGAGTTATATACTTTTACACTCCGAGCTATATTGCGGTTTCCATTCTGGCTTATGTCAAGATGTACGGACCAGATGAAGCGACAAAGCTGGAAGGATTCGAGGAGACACTAAAGAAAGGCTTGCTGGGAGCCACCGGTCGTGGATTTACTGGAGCTGGACATGATACGCTCATCGGCTTGATTCACAGCATGGATATTTTTGCCTCAGCACATCTACATGAGTTCGTTGAAAAATATCCGGAAGTCTGTCCTGAGTTTACCACCATGTTCAAGAAGGCTAAATCATTTTTGGAAGCTAAGGTCCAATCTGGAGTGTTAAAAAGTGATTATGGCGAAGACTATATAAAAGAAGCTTCTGCCGTCATCCAAAAGATGAAAGTGAAGGACAAGGATACGGTGATATTTGTCTATGGGACACTGCTTCGCGGCAACCATAACCATGAATACTATCTTGGCAGCAGCAGATACCTGGGTCAAGGACGCTTGTCCGGGTATGCCCTATACGATCTTGGCAGCTATCCTGGGGTGAAACAAAAGGATGGTGATTTTGTCAAAGGTGAAGTTTATGCCATAGATGCAGAAACCTTGGCGAAAATAAACCACCTGGAAGGGGAAGGAAGCTTATATTCATTGAAGAGAGAGGCTATAGTAATGGAAGGACAGACGCTTTCGAATGTCGGTGTCTATGTGTATTTGCATGAGGTGGATGAGAAAGACTATGTGGAACCGAATATGCAGCCTTGGGGAAAGAATAATAGGGACATCAGTAATCTGGTCTGGTATGCGGCCTATGGATCCAACATGCTTCAGGAGAGAATGATGTGCTACATCAACGGAGGTTCCTTTAGAAATCAGAAAAGTGGCCATAAACCATGTACTGATACTACAGCCCCTAGGGCCAAGATGGCTTATGAAATCCCTTATGACATGTATTATGGGAATCGATCGGGGTCATGGGATGAGATGGGGGTCTCGTTTCTAGACGCATCCAAGCCTGGTAAAGCCTATGGGGTTGCGTATCTCATTTCTAAAGAACAGTTCGAACATCTCTATCGGGAGGAAAACGGGGGATACGAGCCAGGAGTAAATTCAAAATGGTATAACTGTAAACTACAATTAGGGACATTTAGCCGCATTCCTGTAATGACTGTAACCAACCGCAATGTTCTTCAGAAAAACAAAGCTGGTCAAAGGTATCTTCAAGTGCTGATGGAAGGATTAAAAGAAAATTATCCAAACCTCTGTGACGAAGAAATTGAAGACTATGTTAATTCAAGGAATAGCTGAGGCTTAAGTGCTTAACTTCTATTTGATATCGTTTGATTTTTCGAATAAGAATTGTAAAAAGAGTCTTCCGGACACAAATTATTCATAATTTCTTTGTAATTGCTATTTGAGTGATGTATATTAAGTAATGAGAAAAACACTTGATAGTGGCAAATGATGGGAGAACAGACCATAAATGAATGGAATTAAGCATATATTCGGATTACGGACAGTAAAGACGGCATTGGGAGCAGCCCTTGCAATCTATCTTTCGCAGAGACTTGGCCTTAGTTATGCTGTGAATTCCGGTATCATCGTGATCTTAAGCATTCAAACGACAAAGCGGAAATCGAGGGACCTCGCAATCATGAGATTAGGGTCTACAGTTCTTGCCCTTACAATCGGGGCTGTGATGTTTTCATTGATTGGCTTTACCGCATTAGCCTTTGGCGCTTATGTTCTGATCTTCATACCAATAGCGGTAAAGCTGAAATTCAATGATGGAATCGTCCCATGTTCTGTATTGGTCTCCCATCTATTGGCTGTTCAATCCGTCTCCTTGCCATGGCTTGGGAATGAAATGATGCAGATGGTCATCGGTGCAGGAATTGGATTCCTGTTGAATCTGCAGATGCCGAGCCTTGAAAAGAAACTGAATGAAGATATTCTGGAAATTGAGAAGCTTCAAAAGGCAATTCTCCTCAATATGGCAGAAAGCCTTAAGAAGCATACATCCTCTGAGAAGGAAGATGAGCTTTATAAAAATCTTGAAGAGAAGCTTAAGCTATCCTATGAACGGGCTTTGGCGGAATCTGAGAATCATCTGATCAGGAATGTGACTTATTACGTAAAATATATCGAAATGAGAAGTGTTCAATTTGAGATCATGAGATATATGAAAAAATACTCTAAAAAAATCTATAAGAACACCGAACGTACCGAAATGGTTGAAGCCCTGACTAAAATTGTCGCTGATCAGTTGCATGAGCTGAATACGACAGATAAACTCATCTCAGAACTAGTGGAATATAAGGAAATCTTCAAATCAATGGAACTTCCGACGACACGGGAAGATTTCGAAAACCGGGCATCCTTGTATGAGTTTGTCGGTGATCTGGAGCATCTCCTCGATGTCAAAAAAAGCTTTGTTCTGAATCTTGATCCCTCTGACCGCATGAAATTCGAGAAAGATACAGAAATGAGCGAGTCTGCAGCATAAAAGCCTTTTGCAGAACTACCCTAGAG
The DNA here is from genome assembly GCA_049657765.1 of Clostridiaceae bacterium. GTDB lineage: Bacteria > Bacillota > Clostridia > Clostridiales > Clostridiaceae > Proteiniclasticum. The sequence continues at coordinate 94,529 of JBASOA010000004.1, read as the reverse complement.
AAATTAAAATATCCCCTATGGCAAACAGGTTTGTTTAACCAGTTTGCCATAGGGGATATTTTAAAGAAAAAGCAAATGCGATGCACAGATGATCTGGCATCGCATTTTTAATTTAGGGGTGTTAGTTATTTAGCCTATAAGTGGTTTTTCTGGCCATTTTTTTTGGCCATCATTTTCAGATATTTGGACTGATTTATAAAGAATAAAATGAGAAGAAGTGTTGTACCTAAGAGCACGGTGGTGATGACAAGTTTTGTTATGGAAATTTTATTTTGCACAATTTCACCAGTTTTCATTACTTTCATGGAGAGAAGGTGCAGATCTGATTCACCGCCGTGTTCCTTGCAAGTCCTGTTGAAGATCCCTGTAATTTCCAGGGTATCTCCTTTCTCCTTATAGCTTCCAAATACCGTAATTCGTCTGGATTCATCAGTTGGCATCCAGATTCCGATAGCATTTGACCCGTCATTGACGTTGACCCATGTACCGTCTGTCCTGTCCATCCTTTCACCGATGGCTTCAGCCGTGATCGTTACTGTCTGCCCGTCGACAGTCATTGCCTTCTCAATCAGGTCGTTGATTTTCACTGGTGCTGCATACACCGCATGGAGGGGAACCAAACCTGCAAGGATTAATGTGACGAAGAAGATTTTAATGCTTTTTGACATGCTTTCTTGATGCCTCCTCCGAGATAACCAATCATCGCAAAGACAGAAAGAAATTCCAGTCTTCCAAGATACATGGCTAGGATGTAGTAGATTTTCATAAGAACTGGCATGGAGGGTGTTGTGATTCCAATGCTGAGCCCAACGTTGCCTGCAACTGACGCTGCTTCGAACGCGGAGTGGGACAAAGGATATCCGTAATAAGTTCCCAGCAGGGTTCCTACTGCAAACAGGACGGTATAGCAAAGAATGATGATTGCTGAGGACTTGATCACACTATCCTCAAGGACATAATCCTTGATATGGTGGAATTTATAGACTTTCATATTACGCTCAGAAGACAGCAGTTTCTTCACCTCCATGATGATTCCCTTGAATACTACGCCAACGCGTAGACCCTTGAACCCTCCTGCTGTAGAACAAGCGGAACCTCCGATGAGCATGACCACGACCATGATCATAATGCCAAAATCTCCCCATTCCAGGGCAAACTGCCTGGCATAGACCGAACCGAAGCCTGTGGTGGTATGAGCGGAGAGGACATTGAAGACGACACGTCTGAAGCCAGCCATGGCATCCGTATAGATACCTGATTTTGCAAGACCTGCCAGAGCCAGCATACAAGCCGTAAAGGACGTGATAAAGAAGCTTTGGGTTTCGATGTTCTTTACAATCTCTTTTTTGTTGCCCTGCCACATGGCATAATGAAGCCCAAAGTTGAAGGAACCGATGATAAATATGACCATGGCCACGGATTCATAGCTGACGCTATGGTAGTACATGATATTCTGTGTCATCGGTGCAAAGCCGCCCGTACTCCAGGAAGATTCGAAGATGTAGAGGGCGTGGAAAAATGCCGAGACAGGCTGCAATCCGATAAGGATTCCATTGATCCAAAGGACTCCTGTTCCTAAAATCAGATAGAACATGCTGATTTTCCAAATCTGTCCTGCGGTTCCCTTGACATTGGGCATAAGTTCGATGTCTTTGCCTTCACCGACATACATCTTATAAGCGCCACCGGTTTCTTTGACGAGAAATGTCAGCGCCAGTACAACCATCCCTTGACCACCGATGAATGTGAGCATGTGCCTCCACATGTTCAGACCATTGGACATGTGGTCCAAATCCTGTGAAAGCAGGACGCCTGTTGTGGTGAATCCACTCATGACGTCAAACATGGAATCAAGCATCGAGGGGGTATGACCACTTAGCCGATAGGGAATTGCGCAAAGAAACATGAGAAGCACCCAGGACAAGGCAGCTACCGTGAAACCATGCTTCCACTGAAAATCCGATTTTGATATTTTCCTGCGCCAACCGAGCATGAGCATAGCCAGACCGAAAATCGCTGAAATCGAAATGCTGATGAGAAAGTCCAATGCAGGATCCCATTCCTTGAAGAAGAGAGATACCAGAAGGGGAAGTATCATGAGGAGAGAGATGCAGAGGATGACGTAACCTGTATAATGGCTGATGATTTCAAAACTGTTCGCTTTTCTTTCAGTGTTCATTTTCTCACATCATGATTACTGATGAGATCAAATAGATCAACGCTATGAAGCAAATGACTATGGTGACCTCTTCCAGTATTCCTTTTATTTCATTTTTGTTGAGCTCCATTTATGATTCCCCCTGTCGTATAGAACTTCGGATAAGCCTGATAAGGTTTTTGTGCTAGTGACAAGAAGAATTTTATCTCCCGTTAGAATCAACGTGTCACCTTTGGGATAGATAGAAGTGTTTCCACGAAGGACGCTGACAAAGATACATTCTTCAGGTAGAGACAGTTCAGCAACTTTTTTGTTGGTCCAGACCATTTTTTCATTGATCAAGGCTTCTGCAAATACCATAGACCCACGCTCGAAGGTATTGATGATCCGGATTTCCTTCTGATTCACTTCAGATTCGATAAGGTTTACGATGACAGCTGTGCTGCACACTGTGGTGTCTATACCAAGAGTTTTGAACATCTCCATATTCTTTGGATTGTTTACCCGTGCGATTGTTCTGTTGATGTCGAAACGGAGCTTTGCAATCTTGCAGATGACAAGATTTTCTTCGTCGGTTCCCGTTACCGCTGCAACAATTTCCGCATTCTCGATACCTGCATCCTTCAATACGTCTATATCCGTCCCATCGCCAAGGATAACATCAGCACTGATGTCTTCGGCCATCCTCTGGCAAGTGTCTCGATCCCTTTCAATGAGAACAACTTCGTGACCTCGTTCGTGTAAGGTTTTAAATAAATAATAACCGACTTTTCCTCCACCAATGATTATTGATCTCATATGTATATCTCCTTGCTCATCAATGAGATGAGCTTTTTCTTTACATCTTTTTGAATCGTACAGATGATGCGGTCACCCTTTCGAATAATTTCCATTTTCTCAGGCAAACTGATGATATTCTTTCTTAGAAGTCCGCTGATGATGCAGGAGCAGGTGGCTTCGATCTCCTGTATGGATAAGGAGACAGACCTGTTGACCAAGAGTTCAATGATCTCCATATTGTCACTTAGACTCGAAATGACATCAAAATTTTCAGTAAGCAGCTTACCCTTCAGTACATCGATACCTGATAAGACGGGATTGATGGTTTCGATGCCCAGCTTATCGTAGATGTAACTTTTCTCCGGACTGTTGACCCGGGCGATAATCTTTGGGACCTTGTGAATGTCTTTGGCAATGAGGGATGCCGTGATGTTGATGTTATCATCGTTTGTTACAGCGAGCAGGGCATCGGCCTTTTGTATTCCAGCTTCAAGAAGCTTGTCGTTATCAAATTCAATTCCTGAAATTTTTTGTCCGTTAAATCCGGATCCGAGGATGCTTAACTTTTCATTGTCCCGGTCCAGGATACAGACATCGTGGCCATTGTCGGAGAGTTCTCGAGCCAGGGTGCTTCCTAACCTTCCACAACCTATGATGATGATGTACATGTTGCTTCACCTTCAATCACTTGTATTTTTTATTATGCTTGGAATTCATGAGGTCAAAAAGGAATAAGGATGGGGAGTCGACTTCGAGTTCAAAGTTTTCACCTAAATCCGGCTTATGATCAGAATAAGCAAAACTGAAGTTGGTGATTCTCTCAAGATTGTTCAGAGCAGGCTTGTAGGAGGGGTCTAATGCATATGCCGCTCTATAGTGTTTACAAGCAAGGGTAGTATCATCGTTATGTTCGGCAATGACCCCCAGGAGGTTGTGATATTCGGGAAGATTTTGATTCTCAAGCCCGGCTTGTTTGATGCTGATCAAGGCAAGTTCATAGTCTTTTATTTTGATGGCATTGATCGCAATCTTAATTTTGATCGAGTAGGGGGTAGTTTTTTCTTTAAGTTCTTTCATTTCTGATTCCTCCATGATTATTGAGTTCCTGCAAAGGCCTCTTTCTAGTTCCTATCATAAGACTTTTGATATAAATACAGTGTGAAGAATAGAACGGGGATATAAATATCGTATAAATTTTCACAAGAGAAGGGGGTTTTTGAACCTCTCCATATTGCACAATTACTGGTGAATAGATACAATTAGGGCAGAATGAGAAATGAAATCAGGATTTTTCAAGGCTTGTGCTTTGGGAGTTAACTGATTCCATTCTATGTGCTTTAAAAAATAGAAAGGGGAGAAAATAAGTGATTAAGACTGATAAGGAAAAATCCAGGATCATCATCCAGCTCTTGATCACGATTGCCCTGAATATTCTAACGACGCTGGTGTCTTTTCTTATCCAGCATCTGGGGTTTACGGAAGTCAACATCGTCGTCTTTTATATCCTTTCTGTCCTGTTCACCTCGAGATTTACAAAAGGGTACGCCTATGGTATTGCTGCTTCTATCATGTCTATCCTGTCCTTTAATTTCTTTTTTACGGAACCATTGTTTACGTTCAAGGTGGATGACAGTACCTATATCTTTACGTTTTTCGTCATGTTTGTTTCAGCAATTTCGACCAGCGCATTGACAAGTAAGCTCATCAAATCGAATGAGTTATCCAGCGAACGTGAAAAACAATCCCATCTGTTATCAAAGATTACGGAATCATTGGCCAACACCAGCGAGATTGACGAAACTGCGAAGGTTGCTGCAAAGTGGTTGTCGAGTTTTCTTGATTGTGAGGTTCTTTGTTTTATTCCGGATAAGAAAAGCAAAACTGTAGTGGAAATCAGGGTTGACCGGACAGGAAACGAGCAGATGATTGATAAAGAAATTTCTGAGGACAGCATTCAAGAGGTTACTGCCGGTTTCTATACACTTCCTATCGTTATCCGGGAAATGGCACTTTGCTACTTTTGCCTCCCTAAGGAGACCAATGATTTGGACAGTGACCATAAATTCCTTCTGTATTCCATCATTATGCAGATTACAATTTCTATGGAACGTGTCATCCTTATCAGAGAGAAAGAGACCGTCAGGTCGGAAATTGAATTGGAGAGGTTCAAGAGTGGTCTGCTTCGGGCAATCTCCCACGACCTTAGGACACCATTAACAAGAATCATGGGAACATCCGAGATGCTTCTGCATGAGATGACTGATGAGGCGGAGAAGACACTTCTCAAAAGCATCTATGAAGATGCAAGCTGGTTGACACGACTTGTAGAGAACATCCTAAGTTTTACGCGTATTCAGGAGGGTAAACTCAGCATTAAAATCCAGAAGGAGGCCGTGGAAGAAATTATCTCAGAAGTCTTGGAATGGGCAAACAAGTATTATCCACTACATCGTTATAAGGTAGAACTCCCTGAAGATGTCTTCTTTATTCCGATGAATGGTAAGCTTATCGAACAGGTGCTTATCAATCTTGTGGGCAATGCTGCCGAGCACACGCCTATAAATGAGGAAATAGAACTTTCTGTCTGGCAGGAAGGGAAAAAGGCTTGGTTTCAGGTAGCGGACCAGGGGCTTGGATTTGTTGAGGAGGATCTTCCGAAGGTTTTTGATATGTTTTTTGTGTCAACTAATCAGAGCGTCGACAAAAAACATGGACTTGGTTTAGGGCTAGCCATTTGTAAGACCATCGTCGAATTTCACGGTGGCGAGATCTATGCTTCTAACAATCCGTTTGGTGGAGCCACAGTAAAATTCTATTTAAACCTGGAGGTTGAATAGCTATGGGAAAATTGTTCCTCGTCGTAGAAGATGATAACCAGATCAGAAATTTTATTAAATTCTCGTTGCGTTCTCAGGGATATGAATGTCTTGAGGCGGCCACAGGAAAAGAGGCCATGAGCCTGATTGCATTAAATAATATTTTAGCCATTATCCTGGATTTGGGGCTTCCTGACATGGATGGGATAGAAATCATCAAGCAGGTTCGCAGCTTTTCAAATCTCCCTATCATTGTGGTTTCGGCTCATGATCAGGATAATGACAAGGTCGAAGCATTGGATGCTGGAGCCGATGATTACCTGACGAAGCCATTCAGCGTCAAAGAGCTGTTGGCAAGAATAAGGGTAATTTTCAGACGCACTGATACCCCGAAAAACGAAACGACGATTTACAAGGTCGGGGATCTGGAGATTGATAATGATAGGCACAAGGTGATGCTTGAAGGGGTAGAAATTCACTTTACACCGATGGAATATGAGGTGTTGATGCTCCTCGTCAAGAATGCCGGAAAGGTTCTGACACACAAGTATATTTTAAAAGAAGTGTGGGGATCGGACTATGAAAGCGATATGCAGTCTGTCCGTGTGTTCATGGCCAACATCAGGAGAAAGCTTGAAAAGAATCCAGCAAAACCCCGATATATCATGACGGAAATCGGCGTGGGTTATCGATTTTCAGATGAATAGTTTTTAGCTAGATAGATTGCGCAATTTATGGGGAAAGCGAAAGATGTGTTCACCTGTTTAGGCCAAGATGATGAGAACCTCGAGTGCACTGAAATGTTCAGAACGGGTATATCTTTAGGAATATAAAAAGAAGGGTCTGTCTCAAAAGGAAGTAATTCCATTTCGGACAGGCCTTATAACTTTCTGTAAAAACTAAAAAGATGAGTTATTGAAAAATATTATTTGTTGTATAAACTAATTATATTCAATATAATATAATTAATATTTAAAATTGAGGTGTTATATGGGATTTTTCAACAAATTAGGTGGACCTATATTATATAAAGATTCGAACGAGATGAAAAATCAGCTGGAAAGTCTTGAAAATCTAGAGGAGCAGGCTTCTGATGAAATCAAAAAGCTTATTGCTCAAGATATCCGCCTCTTGCAATACGGGGATATAGGTGAAGAAAATGTCCAGTTCGAATTGATGAATAGCTTTATGCCCATGCTCGTGCTTAGAGATTTACAACTTGAGTTTGAAGATCTAACTGCACAAATAGACTTTATTGTCATCACACGAAAAGTAGTCTTTGTTATTGAATGTAAGAATCTATTTGGAAACATTGAAGTCAATAATGCTGGAGATTTCATCCGAACCTTGCAGTTTGGTAGTAAAAAAATACAGGAGGGAATATACAGTCCCATCACGCAGAATAGGAGGCATCTCGAGATCCTAAAAGCCATTCGAAAGAATGATAAAGGAAATGTCCTCATGAAAATGTTATTTGAAAAACATTTTGATGAAAACTACAAGTCAATCATTGTATTGGCCAATCCGAAAACTGTTCTTAAAGTAGATAAGGCAAATAAAGGAGTTCGTGATCAGATCATCAGGTGCGATCAGCTCATTACGCATATGAAAAAAATAAATGCTTTAAGTAGTCTTGAACAAAATAGCGACAAGCATATGCATGCTTTGGCGGAAGCTCTCATGATATATCACAAACCGAAGACTAATGACTACACTTCGAAATACGGAGTTGTTCAGGAACTGCCAAAAGAATCAGCCGAAACTGTAATCCAAAAAATTGAAGATACGGCCATCTACCAGGAAATCAAGGCATACCGACTGATGAAAAGCAAAGAGGAAGAAGTTAAAGCATACTATGTTTTTACGAATGCACAGTTGGAAGAACTGATCAGCCAAATGCCAGAGTCATTGGAAGATCTCAGGAGAATTTCAGGTTTTGGAGAGATGAGGGTCAGTAAATATGGTCAGGATCTACTCAAAATTTTGGCGGATTCAAAAAATTAGAAATTAACCATTTCATATCAAAAGCTGTTTGGTTGAGATAACTCAAGGTTAGGAATGTGGAGGTCAAATTGTGGATACAAGTAAACATATGATCATACATAAGGATAAAGATAAAGATATCACAGCAGAGGTGAAATCCTGTAATTATAATCCGATTACAAAAAAATACGATGTGACATTTCAAAATGACAAGGTCTATACCTATAATGTTCAGTCTATTGAATGGATGAGAAGTCCGAAGTCCATTGATCCAAAGTGGTACAGGATTCGCCTTGGGGAGCAAGTGCTTTTTAACATTCGCGATATATATGAATTTAAGGGAACTAAAAATTATTGGCGTATACGATATACAAATGGTACTGAAAATTATTACGACATTAAAAAGTTGGAAATAACCCAGTCCTGCCTTACCCATGAAGATGCAAAAAGCCCATTGGAATATCTCAATCGAATTTCAGCATGCAACGAGTTAAGAAGCGAAGATGGGACTGTCCTCCTGCATGAACAGTATAAGAAACTGGAGTTTGTGGACGAAAATTCCGCAATGGCCACATATTTAAATCCTAAGCGATTCAAAATGGAAACTTTTCGTGAGCCTGATTTGATTTTTCCTTTTGGCGGGAATGCCAGCCAGTTCAAGGCAGTAAAGAATGCCATGACGAGTCAAATCAGTGTAATTCAAGGACCTCCAGGTACTGGAAAGACCCAGACAATTTTAAACATCATCGCAAATCTCTTAGTTCAGGGGAAGTCGGTTCTCGTCGTCTCGAATAATAATTCGGCAACGGCCAATGTACTGGAAAAATTATCCTCTGAGCAATATGAAATGGGATTTCTTTTGGCACCTTTGGGGAAATCAGAGAATAAGAGCATATTCATCGAAAAGCAAACAGGTAAATATCCTGATTTAACGGATTGGAAAATGAATAAGGATGCTCAAGGTAATATTAGACGGCGTATGATCTTTATTTCGAATGAGCTAAATGATGTATTCATGAAGCAGGAACGCTTGGCGATTACACGCCAGGAGCTGGATTCCCTAAAAGTTGAAATCATGCATTTCATGCAGTACTGTGAGGAAACAGGGCTTGAAAATCTTAAAGCGAATACAAAACGAACGCTGCAAGCAACAAGGCTTTTGAAAACATGGCAGGAATGCTATGAGTATTCTCTGCATGATCGGCGGGTTTCGCTATGGTTCAAAATAAAAAACATCCGGATTTTAGGTGTTTCAGACTGGAAATTCTATAAACGAAATCTATCTAGAGCAGTGACACAATTTCAGCGTCTATTTTATGAAGCAAAGCAGTCGGAACTGGAAAAGGAAATTGCGAATCTAACAAACAGCCTTAAAGATGCAGACCAAAAGATGAAAAATCTAACAAGCATGTCCATGGGATACTTGCGCGCTAAGCTTTTTGAAAGGGTTGGAAATCGCCGTGAGCGTGACGTATTCACCGCAGAAGATCTATGGAAAAAACCCAATTCCGTCCTGAAAGAGTACCCCATTGCTTTGAGCACTACATTCTCTTCAAGAAGCAGTTTAGGTGGGGATGCGATGTTTGACTATCTCATCATGGATGAAGCTTCCCAGGTGGATGTGGCGGCAGGTGCTCTGGCACTTTCCTGCGCTAAAAATGCGGTCATCGTGGGAGACTTGAAGCAGCTTCCTAATGTGGTCACAGAAGACATGAAAAAGATAACTGAAGCCATCTTTCAGTCATATCATTTGCCGGAGGGATATTCTTATTCCAGAAACAGTTTTCTTAAATCCATTTGCAGTGTAATCCCGAATGTTCCACAAACTTTGCTTAAAGAACACTATCGTTGTCATCCGAAAATCATCGGGTTTTGTAATCAGAAGTTTTATAACAATGAACTGATTGTCATGACCGAAGATCATGGCGAGAAAGATGCATTGCTGGTTTATCGAACACCAAAGGGAAATCACAAGCGTGAGCTTTTCAATCAGAGGCAGATTGATGTTCTTTGCAAAGAAGCGCTGCCAAGATTGACTGAAAGCAATTCCAATGATATCGGAATTATTGCCCCGTACAACGCACAAGTCAATGCGATTCGGGATGCTTTAAATCAAGAGGAGCTTGATGTAGCTACAGTGCATAAATTTCAGGGACGAGAAAAAGAGACAATCATCCTGACCTCGGTAGATGACGTGGTCAATGATTTTTCGGATGATCCCTATCTGCTAAACGTGGCGATTTCTCGCGCGAAGAAAAGACTTTGTCTTGTAGTTTCAGGGAACGAACAACCTCTTGACAGCAATATAGGAGACCTGATTTCCTATATAGAATATAACAACCTTGAAGTTATCCAAAGTGAGATCTATTCGGTGTTTGATTATCTCTATCAGCAATATACCGCTGAGCGGATGGAATTTTTAAAAAGGCATAAGAAGATTTCAGCGTATGATTCGGAAAACCTGATGTATGGAATGATCTTGGATATCTTAAAAGAATATCCCGAATTATCGCTGGGCGTTATCTGTCATCAGCCCCTTAGCATGCTCATTAGGGATCCCAAACACCTTAACGATGATGAATGCCGATATGCCATGAACACTGCTACCCATGTGGATTTTCTTATCTATCACAAAATTACAAAGAAACCTGGATTTGCCATTGAAGTCGATGGATTTCATTTTCACAAGGAAGGTTCAAAGCAAAAACAGCGTGATAAGATGAAGGATCGTATTTTGGAGCGTTATAGCATCCCGCTTTTACGTTTTGCCACAACAGGCAGCGGGGAGAAGGAAGCCATTGGGAGGATGATTGAAGCATACAAAAACAGCAGGTCATAAATATTAAGGAAGGACTGGCCAAAGCAAAACAAGTCCCTGAGTACATCCGCGCATTTCATAGATCAGTTTGTGTTTTAACAAAACCATAGAGAAAAAGAAATAATGATAAAACCGTTGACTATGTAGGGAAGTCCTCTGTATAATCTTCTTTATGTGCATTTTTAATGAATTACTAAAGGAGTATTATTTTTATGGACAAAAGCAATAATATTGTTACTGCAAATATCAAGGATATGACTGCAAATCCTGCACCACTAGGTTTACTCGGATTCGGAATGACCACAGTGCTTCTTAATATCCACAATGCCGGCTTTATTCCGATGAGTGCGATGATTCTCGCCATGGGAATTTTCTATGGTGGTATGGCTCAGGTTATCGCTGGAATTATGGAGTGGAAGAAAAACAACACTTTCGGAACGACAGCGTTCACCTCTTACGGATTCTTCTGGCTCTCACTCGTCGCACTGATGGTGATGCCTAAGTTGGGACTTGCTGAAGCAGCAGATAAAAAAGCCATGGCTGCATATCTGTTCATGTGGGGACTGTTTACATTCTTCATGTTCATCGGAACATTGAAGATCAGCAGAGCACTACAGTTTGTATTCCTTTCCCTGGCAATCCTATTTTTCTTGCTTGCAGCAGGAGATTTCACAGGTTCTGAGGCAATCACAAGAATTGCAGGCTATGAAGGAATCATATGCGGTTTTTCTGCAATCTATGCAGCACTTGCACAGGTGATCAACGAACTTTACGGAAAAGAAGTTATGCCACTAGGCAACATGAAAAAATAACTTGAAATTGAGGGGACTGTTTCAGAGCTAAGCGATTAGTTTTGAAACAGTCCCTTTAATATTTGCGATCATTTCTATTCATTCGACGGTTGGTGCTTCATTAATTGAGAAATATTATTGTAACCGATGCGTCATCAGTTTGTAACCCCATGATATATTCACTTCAGTATAATTCGAGCTATATGATAGATGAAACCTATTGGAGGGAATTATGAAAAAGAAACTATTATCATTGTTAGTGTCTGGAATCATGGTCATCGGTCTTTCAGCTTGTGGAGCGAAGGGTGATGGCAATACGCCTGGTAAAGAAGAAGTCAATGTCGCGGTTACAGAAATTGGGGAAAAAATCAGTACTGGACTTGAATTCGGTTCGATGATTCCACTCGATGATGAGATGTTGAAGCAGTACTATGGATTGGATGCCTCGATACTTGAAGCATATACCGCTAATCCACCGATGATGAACATCACTACTCAGGAATATTCCGTATTCAAAGTTAAAGATGCTAAAGATGTGGATACAGTAAAGGCAGCGATCGACAAAAGAGCAGAAGCCGTTCAAAAAAGCTTTGAGCAGTATCTGCCAGACCAATATGAAAATGCCAAGAACTACTACGTGGCTACCAATGGAAAATACCTTGTGTTTGTCATCCATAAGGATGTGGATAAAGCGGAAGAAATATTTGAAGGATTTTTCAACTAATTAAATCTCGGAAAGAAAGCTTATATGAAAATATAGGCTTTCTGTGCTCATGGGGTGATATTTCGAGGCAGACTGCAATTCTAAGGGGTGTCCTATGGTTTTTTCAAGCATCGTATTTCTCTTCTATTTTTTACCGTTGACGATCATTATATATTATCTGGCACCGATAAGGTTTCGAAATGGGATTCTGCTTATGGTAAGCCTCTTTTTCTATGGTTTCGGTGAACCCATATACATCTCCATCATGATCATTTCGATTCTCATTGACTATTTTAATGGACTTCTCATAGAAAAGCACCGAAAGCATAGGATATTACCAAAAGTTTTTCTCGTCATTTCTATTATGGGAAATTTGGGGCTTCTCGGGTTTTTTAAGTACGGGGATTTCTTTATCGGGAACATGAATTATTTTCTGGAAACAGATATTAAGCTTCTTCAGGTAGCATTACCCATTGGGATATCATTTTTTACTTTCCAGACTATGTCTTATAGCATTGATGTCTATAGAGGAAATACCATGGCCCAGAAAAATATAATTACCTTTGGCGCCTATGTAACCATGTTTCCTCAACTTATTGCGGGGCCTATCGTCATCTACAAGGATGTGGAGAAACAGCTGAAAGAAAGAACTGTGGATTTTAACTCCTTAAAATATGGCATCATGAGATTTATTCTGGGACTCGCGAAGAAAGTCCTTTTAGCGAATAATATCGGAGCGCTTTGGGAACAGGTTAAACGAACACCTACGGAGAATCTTGCCATTGCTACAGCCTGGATGGGCATTGCTGCTTTTTCACTCCAAATCTATTTGGATTTCAGTGGATATTCGGATATGGCCATAGGACTAGGTAAAATTTTTGGATTTGACTTTCTCGAGAACTTCAATTATCCTTTTATCTCTAAAAGTATCACTTAATTTTGGAGAAGATGGCATATCAGCTTATCTCATTGGTTTAAAGATTACCTTTACCTCCCGCTGGGGGGGAATCGAAAGGGAAGCCTTTATACCGTTAGAAACCTCATTATCGTATGGGTTCTAACAGGATTCTGGCACGGTGCTGCTTGGAATTATGTGCTCTGGGGAACTTTCTTTGCGGTTGTCCTCCTTATGGAAAAGTTTATCCTGAAAGATATTCTAAGCAAAGCAGGGGGATTAGTATCTAGGATATACACTTGTATCCTACTCCTGATCAGTTTTGCCATCTTCGCACTGGAAGACCTTGGTCATCTCGGGGAATACCTTCAAATCATGTTGGGCAAAGGGGTATTCATAGATGATGCATTCCTTTATTTTATTGGAAGTTATGGATTTCTATTTCTCATTCTCTTCTTGTGCGCAACGCCATGGCCTTACAGCATTTATGAAAAAGTCATCCATGGGATAAAGGTACCCCACAAGATTTTTGGAAACGCCATACTTATTCTGCTCTTTGTACTTTCTGTAGCCTATATTGTTGATGGAACTTACAATCCTTTCCTTTATTTTAGATTTTAGGAGGTAGAGATGAATTCAGGGAGAAATAAAATTTGTGCATTAGTTTTTGTCTCTCTTCTTTGCTGGCCCCTTGCGAGTAACCTCGTTGGAGTACCCAAAAGTTTCTCGGAACTGGAAAACAGGATGCTGAGTACTGGAATTAAATTGGACAAGAATCTATTCTCCTCAGGAGTACTGGCTGAGCGGACAGAAACTTTTGTACAGGATCAGTTTCCGATGAGGGATGCCTTGGTTAACCTGAAATCTGATTTCCAGGTTCTTCTCGGAAATAACGAAAATAACGGAGTATATCTCGGTAAGGATGGGTATCTTTTTAGAAAATTTGAAGATTATATTGAAAAGACATTTCTAGATAACCTAGATGCGGTCAAATCAATCATGCGGAAATTAGGGGATAAACTTCGGGTATTGGCAGTCCCAAGTGCATCTCTGGTGCTGGAGGAAAAACTTCCTGACCATGTTAGTGCAGATCGTGAAAAGGAGACATTGGGGTTTTTCAACACATATCTTAAGAAGAATGGAGGAAGTGTCGACTTGCTTGAACCTATTGCCAGTCATAAAGATGAGTCTGTCTACTTTAAGACAGACCATCACTGGACGCAGTATGGCGCATACCTTGGCTACACGGAAATCATGCACAGCTATGGCCTTGAACCTGTGGATCTTAATAAATTCATTGTGGATAACCGCGAGAATTTCCAAGGAACGCATTACTCAAAATTCAGGGGGAAATTTGTTAAAGGAGAGAGGTTTACGTTCTATCAGAATCCAAAAGAGAACGTCGAAGTCTATTATGTTGCCGAAGACCGAACTGAAAAAAGCTTGTTCTTCACCCAAAATCTTGATACGCGTGATAAATATAAGGTTTATCTCGACGGCAACTATCCTTTAATGACTATCAGGAACCATGAAATTATGAATGGAGAGAAAATTCTTGTACTCAAGGATTCTTATGCCAATGCTGTGGTTCCATTCCTGGTAGATAGCTTTCAAGAGGTTCATCTGATGGATTTGAGATATTATAATTTGAGCCTTCAAGACTATATTGAGAAAGGGGGCTTTGACAAGGTAATTCTTCTGTATGGAATGGACAGCTACCTGAATGATGAAAGCCTAAGAAAGCTAGTCAACTGATTTTTAAGCAAAAAATTGACCACTTGTTATATTGAAAACATTACACTGTCTTCATTTGAAATAACTTGTTCAAAATAAGACGTAAGCAAAGACAGGAAGTTAACAATTCCTGTCTTTACTTACTTTCAATTGAATTGAATATTCGTATTCCTTATAATTGAATTATCCAAACAACCGATTGGAGGCAAGAAAAATGGAAAAGCAAAAGTTTAAATGGAGATATCTTTTATTGTTGCTACCCATTGCAATTTTCTTCTTGTTTGTTGATCAGGGTGGGACTTTTTACCCCTCGCAAATCCATGTTGCAGGAATCCTGCTTGTTGGAGTACTCTTAGAGCTGAAAAAGAAAAAAGAAATGTTTATTCTCGGCAATGCTTTCTCTACTATGCTTTTTGTGTTCGGAATGATTAATATCTATGCTTTGCCTGGGACAAATACGACAACTTTAATGGCGACCTCGCCTTTAACCATACTTCCATCTTTTTCTCTTGTATTACTGGCATATGCGGTCTTGAGTGCGATTAGGGTGTTATATCAATTGAAGAAGGCTCCCAACCAATCAACAGAAGAAAAAGAGAAGCATCGGTTAAATCTCATACTTATTCCGATTTCTTACATAGCAAGTATAGGATTATTTGTTTTAATCAATAGATTAGTTCGAACACTACTTAACTTTGATGATAGCTCTGTAATAAAGGAGTCAATTATCTGGGACAATTGGCATAAACAGAATGATATTCTGATATTTATCGGCTTAGTTTTTATAGCACTGTCATTCATTTCTATTCCGATATTGAACTGGATTGAAGATAAAAATAAGATAAGGCATCCTTAGCTGGTACAGATCTGGATTTTGCGGGAATAATAGTGAACCCCTCGACAAATTGTCGAGGGGTTCACTGGATAGAAAAGATTTAGAGCAGACCACTTGGATTAGAAAATGATGTGTTTAAAAACTTCTCATATTCTATTTTAGTACTTGTCTTCTCTTACCATATACCTGTTATTTTCCTGATCCTTAAAGTTGAACATCTTACCATAAGGCATGATCAATAGTTCTTCAACCTCAACACCATTTGATTTCATTTCAGCGTATGTGCCTTCTACGTCGCTGGTACTTAGCATGATCCCAGGATGAGATACATTAGTTTCTGGATTTTGAGATAGCATCAACTTCCGATCATAGAGGATAAATGTCGTAAATTCATCTTCACTAGGTCCAACCTCCAGCCATTTCATATTTGGACCCATCGGGTTTTCTGCCTTAACAACAAAGTTCACTTTTTTAGTCCAGAATTCCTTAGCCTTTTCTTGGTCATCCACATAGATTGTTATTTTTCCTATTTTGTTAATCATACTTTGCCTCCTAGAATCTTAAATTGTTCAAATTGATTTAAAGTGAAAAAATTCTTAATGACAATATCTTATTCCTAATCTACTTGTTTTTCCATCATTTTTTGAAGAGTTATTTTAGTTAGATTTTAGAACAGCATTTCTCTATAAAATTATTGGAGGATGACAGGCTTCTGATGGTTGGTTCTTTATCCAATCTTGTCTTTTTCTTGGGCGTATGCTTTTGAAACAGACGAACCCAAAGTGCCTCAAATCAGCTGATTTCACTTTCTTGCGGAAAAGTTTTTGAAAGGGTATGATTGAGTTATAAATGGAGGTGACTAGGATGAGAAAGTTACTCGTGGTCGTGGATATGCAGAAGGATTTCATCGATGGAACCCTAGGAACAAAAGAAGCTGTAGAAATCGTACCAAGGGTTGCAGATAAGATTGCAAGCTGGGATGGAGACATTGTATTCACTAGGGATACCCACAAGGAACACTATCTGGATACAAATGAGGGATCGAAACTTCCTGTTCAGCACTGCATTGAAGGAACACCTGGCTGGGAAATCGACAATAGGGTGTTAAATGCAGCAAAAGGTGAAAAGAAAATATATAACAAGGACACTTTCGGTTCCAAGGAGCTAGCTATGGACTTGTTTAAAGAAGGCGTGGAAGAGGTTGAGCTTATTGGGCTTTGCACGGATATCTGCGTGATCAGCAATGCCCTTTTAATCAAGGCATTTCTGCCTGAAACAAAAATAAGTGTGGATGCTTCCTGTTGTGCGGGCGTAACAGAAAAAAGCCATAAAAATGCGCTTGAAGCCATGAAGGTCTGTCAGGTTGAAGTGACGAACGAAAACATATAGGGAGGAAATCGATATGGATAAACGAAAATTGTTGAAAACGGTAATGGGTTCTGATGCGGTGGACGGGGCTGGTGTTAAGCTTGTAAGAGTTTTAGGTCATGGCACAATTTCTGACTTCGATCCGTTCCTTATGCTCGATGCGTTTGATGCAAAGGATCCTAGAGATTATACCAAAGGATTTCCATGGCATCCGCACAGAGGGATCGAGACCGTAACCTATCTTATTGAAGGAAGAATAGAGCATGGAGACAGCCTTGGCAATAGTGGAGTCATCGGAAATGGAGACTGTCAATGGATGACTGCAGGTAGTGGGATCATCCACCAGGAAATGCCAAAGGAAGCAAAAAGAATGCTAGGCCTTCAATTATGGCTGAACCTCCCTGCAAAGGATAAGATGACAGAACCAAAATACCGAGATATCACTGCTGCCATGGTTCCAAAGGTAGAAGAACCAAATGCAACTGTCAGCGTAATATCCGGGACTTTCAAAGGGATTGAGGGAGCCATCCAGGGGGATTATGTTAAAACCTTGATGCTCGATGCAGAAATCAGACCTGAAGGAAGCCTTGACGTAGAAGCACCACATGACGATACCCTGTTCTTTTATGTCGTAAGTGGTTCGGGTAGCATGGAAGGTGGAAGCCTCAAGGATCACAGTGCCAACCTTACTTCGAAAGGTGACACCCTGACCCTTCTTGCTGGAAGCGAAGGGATGAGAGTTATCCTCTTCTCCGGAGCTCCACTGAATGAACCAGTTGCCTGGGGAGGCCCTATCGTGATGAATACGAGAGAAGAGCTTGAAAAGGCATTTGATGAAATTCGTGACGGTTCATTCATCAGACACCAATAGTTTTTTAAAGGAAGGCGTAATAGCCTCCTTTTTTTTGCTTTATTTTTGCGGTAAATTGAAGCCTGTTTTTCGGAGATTTGTTTCTGCTGGATGCTTATGATTGATGTTATAAAGAGAGCAAGGCAGGTGCAAACAGGTGGAAATAAATAAAAGAATCATGGTGCTCATCCCGGCATACATGCCGGGAGAAAGGTTAATTAAGCTATGCAGGCAGCTTGTAGAGATGGGATTTCGAGTGACAGTCGTTAATGATGGCAGCGGTTCGGGATACAACTATTATTTCAACAGGCTTCCTACTGAAGTCGTGGTTCTTAGCCATACCTCTAATTGTGGAAAAGGCAGAGCGCTTAAAACAGGACTTGATTACATTAGTAGGAACTTTCCCAGCAGCCTTGGTGTAATCACAGCAGATGCTGACGAGCAGCACCTTCTTCAAGATATTATCAAAGTATCCAAAGAACTCGAGAATCATGAAGATAGTATTATCCTCGGCAGAAGGCAATTTGACGGGAAGGTTCCACTAAAGAGCAAACTCGGGAATCTCTTCACCAGATGGGTGTTTGCGGCGTCCTTTGGAAAGATAATAGATGACACTCAAACGGGACTTAGAGGACTGCCTTTTAGGATGATTCCAGATCTACTAACGATTCAGGGAGAGAAGTATGAGTATGAAATGAACGTCCTCATCTGGGCAGCGAAGAGAGAGAAGGAAATCAGAGAAGTTAAAATCAAGACCGTCTATCTAGAAGGAAACGAATCCTCTCACTTCAGGGCAGTAAGAGATTCACTTTTGATCTACAAAAAGATCTTAAGATTCACGCTTTCTTCTTTGGCATCCTTTGCTCTTGATTTCTCGCTGCTAATCCTCTTGAGGAGACTCACCTTATCTTTGGAACCTTCGTTATCCTTACTGATCAGTGCACTCGGTGCAAGAGCGATAAGTTCTCTATTCAATTTCGGGCTGAACAAAAAGCTGGTCTTTGAAAGCAAAGAAAAAGGAGCGCCAGAAGCCAAAAAGTATTTTATGCTTGCAGGGGCAATCCTTACTGTGAATTATGGAATGCTGTATCTTCTGAACATCGTGCTTGGAATACCTCTTGAAATTTCAAAGCTTGGCACTGAGCTTCTCCTTTATGTTGCAAGCTACAGGGTTCAAAACCGTCATGTCTTCAAGGACGAGGTAAAGACAAGAATAAAAACGAATATGGCAGCAGGAGGGATCAAGTGAAATGGAGAAAAAGAAAAAACGTTCTGGACAAATTATCCTTTTAGATATCGTGATAATTGCACTGTTCGTTTCTGGAATTGTTGTATACAGGCTGTTTATCCCTGAAGCTTATGTATCGGATGCGTCTGTAGCCAAGGCAGCCTCGGATAATCTGGAAGAAATAATAGAGACTGTCAGTGAAGAAACGGATTCAATCAGCGATACAACCACCGACTGGGGAGAGGTATTTACGGACAAGTTCACCGATGGAGAGGTCATCGAGACGGACACCTCTTACCAGAGTGAAAATGTCAATGTCTCCATGACGAAGGTTGAAGAGAATGGGGTCACCTACTTTATCCAAGATATCTACATCAGAAGCATTGAAAATTTGAAATCGGCTTTCGCCGATGATACTTATGGTAAGGCCATAACTGACTCTGTGCTGGATATGGCGGTGAAAAATGAAGCTGTAGCTGCAATTAACGGAGATTACTATGGCGTCGAAAGCAGCGGGGTTGTCATTAGAAACGGCGTTCTTTATCGGGATGATGCCAATGCTGATGTGCTGGTTTTGTACAAAAATGGAACAATGAAAGCATTCACTGCCGATGAATTTAATGCAGACGTGGAAATGGAAAACGGCGCCTATCAGGCATGGAACTTTGGGCCAGTGCTAGTTCAGGATGGAACTGCAAGAACCAATTTTTCAAGCAGAATCAGTGCTGAAAACCCAAGAACTGCGATTGGCTATGTAGAACCTGGACACTATGTATTTGTAACAGTTGATGGAAGACAGGCAGGATATTCAAACGGAATGACGCTGAAAGAGCTCGCTTCAGCGATGGAGGGACTTGGATGCCAAGTGGCATACAATCTTGATGGAGGTCAGACCTCAACCATGACTTTAGGAAATGAAATCGCCAATCAGCCGTATAAGGGCGGTAGACTCACCAGCGATATCATCTATATCAGTGACGGGGAGTGATGAAATGAAGAGGTTGAAAAGGCTCATCGCGCACTTTGGAATCATACTTTCTGGAATCATCCTCGTATTCTATATCATTGATCTGTTCAATGCCAAGAGTCTATTTATGGATAGTGCTGCAGCTGAAGGGATATTAATTGCACTTAGCATCACATCGATTTCCATGTCTTGCATCATACTGAAGCTCTAGTGACATAAAAACAGTACAACAAAGGCATTAGGTTTCCCGCTAATTCGGGAGCCTAAAGCCTTTATCGCGTTGAATCCACTGAGTTTTATTTCTCAGTATTTTTTTGGCTTTCCCATTCATCCATGGGGATGATTTTTTTCTTATACACAAAATAGTTGATGATGGATTCCTTGGTATAAAGTTCAAGACGGTTATAGTGCGCTTTGATCGGATTGGTAAGCAAAACTTTCCAGCTGATAGGATCTTGCAGCGGAACTTCTACCACATCATCATAGTTAAAGTGCCAGTGGATTGGAGAAGGGAGTATAGTAACGAAGTTTGAAGTTCTTGTCACTTCCAGAAGAAAATCCCAGGAGCCTGACATCAGGGAGATCTTTGGATAAATCTTCAACGCTTCGAATTTTCTCTTCAATTGATGATGGATCATGAACGTTTCGTTGAAGATGGCCAAATCAGTTTTTTTAAGATCAGTCCACGCGACTGATTTTTTCTCGCTGAGCGGATTGTTTACGGACATGAAGAGCGTAAGTTCATCTTCGGAGATGAGCGTCTCCTCGAAAAGAAGTGGACTAATTCCGGATGGGGACAAAATGACGGCAAAATCAATTTCTCCAAGAAGGAGTAATTTTTTTAGTTCAAAAGCCCCTTGTTCGAGGATGATGAAGTTGATGGTCGGATTGCTTGTGATGAGCTGAGCCATTATTTCGGTAAAGAGTACAGTGAGAATCAGAGGCGGAATACCGATGGTAACCGATCCTGTGACTTGCTTGGATTGTTCTCTTAAATCAGTCAGCATGTTGGCATGGCTTTCTACAACAATTTTAGCGTTGTTGTAGAAATTTTCTCCTGCAAATGTGAGTCCGGCGAGTCTTCCGTTTTTTCGATCAAACAATTTGAGGTTTTCCTCTTCTTCAAATTTCAGGATATATTTACTTAAAGCCGGCTGGCTTAAATGTAGTTTTTTTGAGGCTAAGGAGAGGTTGAGGTCATTTTCTACAATGGCAATAAAGTATTTTAGTTGAGTGATGTCCATATTCAAGTACCTCCAATTCGCTATTTCCGATTATAACATATAACCACAGGTTATGAAAACGATAAAAAAGAGCCATTAGACAAAAAGTAACCGGTTGAATAGAATAGGACTTGTAATCGTTCGCATGGCCGTGCAAAATCGAGACTTCAACTGTGAAGTCTAACGATAGTAGGAGGAAATATGAGAGAAGCAGTTATTGTATCCGCACAAAGGACAGCGGTAGGCTCCTTTGGAGGAGCATTCAAAAATATATCAGCCGTAGAACTCGGTACCTTCGCCGTCAAGGGAGCACTTGAAAAAATAGGTCTTTCTCCTGATGAAGTTGATGAAGTAATCCTCGGAAACGTCTTGCAGGCGGGCCTTGGTCAAAATGTTGCAAGGCAGGTATCCATCCATTCAGGCATTCCAATAGAGGTTCCATCCCTGACCATCAACAAGGTTTGTGGTTCAGGATTAAAGGCGGTTCAACTTGCAGCTCAAGCCATCATGGCTGGTGAAGCGGATGTTATCGTTGCTGGTGGCACTGAGAATATGAGTCAGGCGGCTTATGTAGTTCCAGGGGCCAGATGGGGCATGCGGATGGGAAATGGCACGATGCTTGATACCATGGTTCATGATGGCTTAACAGATGTTTTCAATGGCTACCATATGGGTGTCACAGCAGAAAACATCGTGGAAGAATTTGGCTTAACTCGGGAGCAGCAAGACGAACTTGCTGTGAGCAGCCAAAACAAAGCGGAAAAGGCACTTCTTTCAGGAAGATTCAAAGATGAAATCATTCCGGTGAGAATCAAGCAAAGAAAGGGAGACGACGTTGTCGTTGACACTGACGAATATCCAAGAGCCGGAACAACCCTTGAGGGTCTTTCCAAAATGAAACCTGCATTCAAAAAAGACGGCACGGTAACAGCTGCCAGTTCCTCAGGCATTAATGATGGAGCTGCCATCCTGATCGTGATGAGCAAGGAAAAGGCAGAATCCCTTGGACTTAAGGCTCTGGTCACCATAAAAGCATCAGCTAGCGCTGGGGTGGATCCAAGAATCATGGGCTGTGGACCAATTCCTGCGACAAAGAAAGCTCTTGAAAAAGCAAATCTGACCATTGATGATATGGACCTCATTGAAGCCAATGAAGCCTTCGCAGCTCAGGCGATTGCGGTGCTGAGTGAACTCCATGCAGACATGGACAAGGTTAATGTCAATGGAGGAGCTATTGCCATTGGACATCCCATCGGAGCCAGTGGAGCAAGAATCCTTGTGACGCTGATTCATGAAATGCAAAAGAGAGAATCGAGGTATGGACTGGCTACGCTTTGTATAGGCGGCGGACAGGGCATATCGATGATTGTAGAGAAAGAATAATGAATAAAGTAATTAGCATCAATGATGCAATAGAAAAAGTAAAAGACGGAGATGTCATCATGATCGGTGGATTTCTAGGCGTTGGCGCTCCAGAGCTCCTGATCGATGCCTTGGTTGAAAGCGGAAAGAAGGATCTCACCCTCATCTGCAACGACTCAGGTTTTGTAGATAAAGGACCTGGAAAACTCGTCGTCACCAAGCAGTTTAAAAAGATCATTGCCTCACATATCGGAACC
This sequence comes from Clostridiaceae bacterium, assembly GCA_049657765.1. Lineage (GTDB taxonomy): Bacteria > Bacillota > Clostridia > Clostridiales > Clostridiaceae > Proteiniclasticum. The sequence continues at coordinate 71,761 of JBASOA010000004.1, read as the reverse complement.
AACAAGGAAACAGGAAGACAAATGCTTTCTGGTGAAACAGAAGTGATCCTGGTACCTCAAGGTACTCTTGTTGAACAGATCAGATGCGCAGGCTTTGGACTCGGTGGGGTTTTGACAGCAACAGGCCTCGGAACTGAAGTGGAGAAGGGTAAGGACAAGATTACTGTGGATGGCAGGGAGTATCTTGTAGAGAAACCTTTAAAGGCTGACATCGCGCTGATTTTTGCCAATACAGTTGATAAATATGGTAACATGAACTTTCATGGATCCACGAGAAATTTCAACCATATGATGGCTTCTGCAGCAGATATCACGATTGTCCAGGCTGACAAGATTGTTGAAATCGGCGAACTTGACCCTGATACGGTTCATACGCCAGGCGTATTCGTCAACTACATCGTAGATGGAGGGAAGAACTGATATGGACAAGAAAGAAGTACAGACATTCATCGCAAAGCGTGTAGCCTACGAACTCCATGACGGAGATGTGGTCAACCTTGGAATAGGACTTCCAACCTTGGTTGCAAACTATGTACCTAAAGGGAAGAACATCATCTTCCAGTCAGAGAATGGATTTGTGGGCCTCGGACCTACACCGGCTGAAGACCTTATGGATCCTTACATCACCAATGCAGGTGGAGCACCGGTAACCATACTGCCCGGTGGAGCATTCTTTGACAGTGCCACTTCCTTTGGAATTATCAGGGGAGGACATGTTGACCTTACCGTTTTAGGCGCACTCCAGGTAGATGAGGAAGGAAGCATTGCAAACTATATGATTCCAGGAAAAATGGTCCCGGGAATGGGCGGAGCCATGGATCTCTTATCAGGAGCGAAGAAGGTCATTGTGGCCATGGAGCATACTGCAAAGGGAAGCCCGAAGATCCTTTCAAAGTGCACACTTCCACTTACGGCAAAGAGCCAGGTGGACATGATCATCACCGAAATGTGTGTCATTGAGGTCACGGAAAATGAACTTAAGCTTACAGAAATCAATCCGGAATTTACAGTTGAAGACATTCAAGAACTGACAGAAGCCAAGCTTTTGTTAGCGGAGAATATTATCGATATGACAAGCCATTTTAACGAATAGACATACGGGAGGGAAACAAATGTTAAAAGACAAAGTAGTTATCGTCACAGGAGCAGCAAGCGGAATAGGCCTCGCTATCGCGGAAATGTTTGTAGCTGAAGAAGCCAAGGTCGTCATGGCTGATATCAATGAGGCAGCACTCACAGATCATGCAAATAGATTGGGAGCTTCATTCATTAAAGCGGATCTTAGCAAGAGACTGGAAAACAAGGCTGTTGTAGATCATGCCATGGAAACTTTCGGAAGAGTGGATATTCTCATTAATGTTGCCGGAATCCAGACAGTATCTTCTGTGGAAGATTTTCCAGAGGACAAGTGGGATCTTATGCTGAATCTTATGCTGACAAGCCCATTCCTCCTTACGAAGTACAGCTGGCCATCGATGAAAGCCAACGGCTGGGGTAGGGTCATCAACCTCAATTCCATCCATGGTCTTGTTGCTTCAGAATTTAAGTCAGCGTATGTTTCTGCCAAGCATGGTCTTGCTGGATTCACGAAGACAGCTGCACTTGAAGGCGGACCACAGGGTATTACAGTTAACTCCATCTGCCCATCCTATGTAAGGACACCTCTTGTTGACAAGCAAATCGCTGATCAGGCTCGAAACCATGGAATCAGTGAAGAGGAAGTGGTCTCCAAGATCATGCTTCAGAAAGCAGCAGTCAAGAAGATGCTTGAACCTTCAACGGTTGCAGATGTTGTCAAGTTCCTATGCTCTGATACAGCAGATATGATTACAGGCTCCACCCTGACCATCGATGGCGGTTGGACAGCTAATTAACTAAGTTTAAAAATGTCACCATAAATCCCTGGGTGAAGCCCATGTATTGTCTTTAACTCATGGAAAAGGGTATATCCATGAAACCGTAAAAACCATAAAGACATGTGCTTCGCCGGGGATTCTTATTGAAAAAAATAGGAAACAGTAAAAGTGGAGGGTTATAAATGTATAGTTTATTAGGAATTTTTTTAGGTCTTGTATTACTCATGTTTCTTGCATACAAAGGTTATTCGATTATCTGGGTGGCTCCTCTATGTGCAGCACTCGTTGCCCTAACAGGTGGACTTGATGTTCTTTCAACGTATACGGGTCCATATATGGAAGGACTTGTGGGATTCGTTAAATCATGGTTCCCGGCATTTATGCTTAGTGCAATTTTCGGTAACCTCATGGACTTTACTGGCGCAGCAAAAGCTATTGCTGTATGGCTTACAGCAAAGCTTGGAAAGAAGAGTGCTATTGCCTCAATCATCCTTGCATGTGCTGTGCTCACTTATGGTGGCGTAAGCTTATTCGTTGTTGTTTTCGCTATCTATCCCCTAGCGCTTGCCGTATTTAGAGAAGCAAACATCACTCGTAAACTCATTCCTGGAACCATCGCTTGTGGTGCATTCACGTTCACCATGACAGCGCTACCAGGAACCCCTCAGGTTCAGAACCTGATTCCTATCCCATACTTTGGGACAACTGCCATGGCAGCTCCAATCATGGGTATCACCGCAGCATTAATCCTGTTCTTTGGTGGTGTAGCTTACCTTGAATGGAAGAGAAGAAAGCATGAAGCCAATGGTGAAGTGTTCTCTGAACCGGCATCCGCATACGCTGTTGCAGAAATGGATGACAAGGATCTTCCAAATCCATTCCTGGCAGTTATTCCCCTGATCATGGTAATTATTGTACTTAACTTTGTACCAAAACTAATTGGCCTAAAGGGAAGTGATCCAAAGAATATCATCATCGCACTTCTTGTAGGTATATTTTTAGTTATGCTCCTAAATCTTAAGAAGAGAAGTGGATTTGTTGCAGCCATCAGTAAGGGTGCACAGGGTTCAATCGGTGCTATTCTTAACACTGCTGCTGCAGTTGGGTTCGGAACTGTTGTACGTGCGGTTCCTGGCTTTGAACAATTGACGACCATGCTTCTTTCTATCCCTGGATCTCCGTTGATTTCGCTCTCAGTAGCTGTAAATCTTCTTGCAGGAGCTACAGGTTCCGCATCAGGCGGTATGGGTATTGCACTTGAAGCACTTGGCGGAAAGTACATGGAACTGGCAACAAAGACTGGGATCAGTCCACAAGCCTTCCATAGAATCGCATCACTTTCTTCTGGAGGACTTGATACTCTTCCACATAACGGAGCGGTACTTACCCTTCTTAACAATACAGGGATGTCCCATAAGGATTCCTATATTGACATTATGGTGACTTCCTTGATCCTTCCCATCATCGCGACCATACCAGCCATTATTCTTGCAACTTTACATCTCTATTAGCAGCGGAGTTTATTGATTAAACAATAATGACGAAAAGCGTTCAGATTGGACGCTTTTCTTTTGCTTGCGCTTAAAATAACGGATGATTCCTCTAATTAGCATTATTGCCCTGGATAAAGAAAAATTGAGGTGAAATTTAGGTTAATAGAAATCATGAAACATAGAAAACCGATAACTTGATCCAGTTGAAATTTTTTGTGGAAGTATATCTACTGGTTATAGCAATCTTTAAAACCGGACCATAACGACTAAAATTATTCTCGAATGTTACAGTTGATTAAAAAATTGTTGGATTGTTCAAAATAGAGATAAATGTTATTAATGTTCTAAGGATATAGTTAAGTAAAAGTATATGCAGAATAGCGATAAGGAAGAGATTCCAGAGCGTTGAAATTCAGAAATAAAAAAAAGTAATATTTTCAAGGAGGTAATCAGTTATGGCAATCTTAGAAAAGAAAAACTTCCATCAGCCGGAAAAAACGCAAACGATAGGAAGAATGAAAATTGAAACGGTAACAGTGGGAACACTCAATTTTATGCGAGTTACAGCAGAACCTGGATGGAAATGGTCGGAAGATCTCAAACCCGTTGTTCAGACAGAAAGTTGTCAGGTACATCATATTATACAAGTTGTTTCAGGTAAGATTCATACGATAATGGACGATGGAACAGGGATGGATTTTATTGCTGGTGATATTTGCTCGATCCCTCCAGGGCATAATGGTTGGACCGTTGGCGATCAACCTGCAGTCTGGATTGAGCTACCCCATTAAAAGTACGGAATAGTGCGATAATACTACGCGTTAGACTAAGGTGTATTAGAGAATGAAATCGAATTTCTATTAGTATATAAGATACTCTGCTCAGTTTCTTTAAAATGAAGTATGGCTTAAAAGGAAAATGACTGTTATGAATAATTAACATACTATTTTTAGTGAGAAATTCAGATACGTAAGTATATCTCAATGACTTGAGTATTAAAAATAGTAGCAGAGGTTTTCGAGTGTTTCACAATAGGGCCGATAAAACAGTGTGACTTAAAATTAAAATATATAATAAATTTAAGGAACTACCCACCTGTGCATTAAACTGGAAGTAGTTCCTTTTGCCATCATTAACAATTTATAATAGTATATTTTCAATTAACTTACCAAGGGTTCTTTAGAAAATAATAATTATTGAAAGCTATTTTTAATCATTCAGTAACATTTTTAACTCATCTTTATATGGCATTATTTGTGTATAAAGTTGAGTAAATCCTCTGCCTATGGCTCCTTGAAATAATATCATAACTGGATTTTTTATTCCATTCATCAAAATATGATCTTCAGATATACCTGGATATGGATCAATATAATATATTTTTTTGATTCCTAGTTGATACGCTTTTTTAGCACATAATTCACAAGGACTAGCTGTTGTAAATAAATTCCCACCCATTATTCCCATACCACCATATTTGCTAATTTGTAAAAACGCATTTTCCTCTGCATGTAAAGATCTTGTATAGACTTGATTCTTTTCTCCTTTTTTACTTTCAGTATTGTTATAAATATCCTTAAAACAATACTGAAAACTTCTGCCGTTTAGCTTATCATTATTTATCTTTTCAACTATTGTCTCACATTCCGTAATGAATTCCTGATTGTTTAACTCGAAATTACTATAAGCTTCTTTATCCTGTCTAGATACTAATTTGTTTAAACTTCTTAAATTGCATGGGATTTGGCCTTCAGGTATAGTATTCCATCCAACAGATTTTATTGAGTAATTTTCATCTGTCACCACCGCTCCAACTTGTCTAGACAAGCAGCCAGAATTTAATTTGGCGTTATATGCAATTTGCATACTTCTTTCTACATGTGTTGGTGATACTAATCCGGGATGCATAATTAGGGTAATATACTTTATTAGCTCGCTTTTAAGTTCTTTAAGTTCACGGATATTAGATTGAGGATTATACATATATACATCTGATAATTCTATACATCTTTGAATGTTTTGAGACCAAAAAATTTTATTTCCAGATAAATTTTTAGGATACTCAATTTCATCAATTGCTTTAATTTGCTTATTTATAAGATCTATATTTTCATTAAGACGTTTCTTACGATCTTCATCTTTGGTATTTATAGAAAAGAGATAGAATGATGAATATCTATCTTTAAAGAAAATGGCTTCATAGGGGTTTCTAAATGCATCTATTACAACTAATACTCTTCCTTTAGATGTTTTATTCTTATTTTTAGCTTCCTTATTTCGTTTTCGAAGTATCTTTATCAAAGTATTTGTTCTTTGAGAAAGCATAAAAATATTTTCTGCATTGAATTCATCTGACAATGCTTTACCTGAAGAGCGTATGTTATTAGCTATTTTTTGATATAATTTTGTATATATATCTTTATCATGTTTTTCTAATTCTGTTTTTAAATTTAATGTAAATATAGGTAAATCAGTAAAATAAAATTTGTATATACTGTCATCTTTTAAATTATCTTCATTTTCTTCTACTAATTTTTTTATTCTTAATCTTTCCTCATGCATTTTATTGAATTCGGTCCGAATTGTAGCATCTAAATTCTTTTGATTAAGTGTAGGATATTCGGTTTTTAGAAATCTTTTTAGTTTAGTATACCTTTCTTCCAAAATAAAAGAGGTAATAATATTTCGCATTTCTATTTTTACAAATTTTTCCCAGTTTTTATCTGCATATTGGTATACTAAACTATATTTTCTCTCTTCATTGGATGAAAATAATTCGTTCTTAGGTGGGACTACATTTAATTCTTTAAAGTCTTTTGTTAATAAATCCGCTACAGTTGAGCATCCCGAACCTGTTCGTCCTGTTAAACCAATAATTATAAAATCTTTTCTCTCATTAAATAAATTTTCTAGTGCAATATCCAAACTCTCAGCCATACTTCCCCCCCATACATTAAAGGCTTAAATCACTTATCTCCAGAACAAATTAGTATTTTATTTAATTAAAATACAAAATGTAAATATTATTTTAATACTACATTTGCAATAAGTTTATCAAACTTTCTAATGTCCACACCTTTATTCAAATTTACCTTTATATGTCCTGCTCTCGTCCAAAGTTCTACTTCAGCATTGAAATCAAATAATTTCCCCGCATTTTCTGTAGACCACATATTAATTGATGAGTATGGTAATGAATATATTTCAACTTTTTTCCCAGTAATGCCTTGAGCATCCCTTACTATCAATCTCTTGTTAGTGAATATTGCACTATCACGAAGTGTTTTATATGCGGAAATTGCAACTTCACCTTCCACTAATAAATTACTAACGTCATCGGGAATCGGACATTCTGATACTAAGGTCCAAGTTAATATACTGCTTGTTTCTGCCATTTTGAATCTCCTTTATTCTTTATTTTTAGAATTACATATAAATTATCTTATTTATTAATCTTTGATTTTAGTATCACATAAATGTGTAACAATTTCAATAGGTAAAATATACGATAAAGATAGAATTCTTTGAATTTTGATTCGTTGATATTAAACAATTCTAGCTGCAATCTATGTTTAACTAAATATAGAAGCAAACTTAAGTAATTAGACTAGATATTCGATAATTTGCTACGATTCTAAAGAGTTTAGGTATTTAGCCATTATGCAGCATAATCATATACATATATATATCTACCATCTAACTCTGTGCATTACTCCCATTCATTTAGGTTTGACTTTTAATCAAACCTGTATCTTATTCTCATAAAATAGGATTCCCCCTATAATAAGCAGTTATTTCACTGACTACCATAGGGGGAGCATGCTGGAATGATTGAATAGCAAGAATTATGACGATTTTCCCATTATAGATATCATGATCTTCTCATAAACCTCATTATAAGAGAGATTGTGATTAAGGCATGCAGACCGGATATCCTCGTATTCAGGAGAATAGAACTTCTCACCATCAAATGTGGTGGCTTTCACGCGAATCCTTCCAAACTCAGTCATGATATCCATGTTTTCACGCTCCAGGATATTCCTCTCCATTTTAATTGATCTGATTCCGATGGAAGTGGTATTTTTGAAAACTATCGCCTCTAGCCTCATTTTATCCGCATCTTTGCAGATGATGCTCAGTTTGTAGGCGGGTCTGTTCTTTTTCATAAAAATGGGGGTATAGTAGACATCCTTTGCACCTTCTGATAGAAGTTTTTCCATGACATAGCCAAGGTTCTCTCCAGTACAGTCATCAAGGTTTGTCTCAAGAAGCCATACCTGATCCATGGTTTTTGAAGATTTAGCTTCTTCAATAAGATAGGCTCTTAGGACATTTGCTTTTGGAAAATCCTTCTTTCCTGCACCAAGGCCGATGCCCTTAATCGTATATTTGTCAGGAAGACTATCTCTCGTTCTTAGCGCCGCTGCGATAGCAGCGCCTGTAGGGGTGATCATTTCACCAACAGTGTCCGTAACCTTAATTGGAAGTGAATTAGCCGAGAGAATATTAAGAACTGCAGGAACGGGGACGGGGAGTATGCCATGCTGGCAACGGACATGTCCTGTACCTTCGTACATTTCTGAAACAATGACATCTTTGATCCCAAGGTTGTCGATGCAGACCGCGACAGCTACAATATCGACGATAGAGTCCACTGCGCCGACCTCATGGAAGTGAACCTCATTAATTCCAAGTCCATGGGCTTTTGCTTCAGCGATGGCAACGACCTCAAATATCTTTTTTGCCATTCTCTTTGCGTTAGATGTAATCCCTGAGTTATCGATGATTTGGTTAATGTCCTGAAGGTTCCTGTGTGCATGGCTGTGCTTTTGGACTGAAACCTTGGCTTTTATGCCAGGAGACATCTTGAAGGATGAGGAGGAAACACTCTTTTTAACTGCGGGCATGTTATGGCTGTGTGAATGCTCTTCCTCGCTTTCAAGGATTACATCGAAATCACAGGCATCAATCCCGCATTTTTGTGTTCTCCCGATCCTGATTTTAAAGCCTTGAATATTCAGGCTATCAAGGGCAGAGAGCAGTGTTTCCTTATTGGCTCCTAAATCGAGCAAGGCGGCGACGGTCATGTCACCGCTTATTCCCGAGAAGCATTCAAGGTAAAGTGTCTTATCTTCCATTGTATCCCTCCGCAAGTCTATTAATTTGTGTGCTGAGATACCCGGCACCGAATCCATTGTCGATATTGACGACAGAGATTCCCTCTGCACAGGAATTGAGCATGGTGAGTAGAGCTGAGAGACCGTGGAAGTTAGAACCGTAACCTATTGAAGTAGGTACAGCAATAACCGGTTTGTCGACCATGCCTGCGATGACGCCTGGCAGAGCTCCCTCCATTCCGGCGACCGCAATAATGCAATTCGCCTCCGCAATCTCATCCATTTTGGAGAAAAGCCGATGGATTCCTGCAACGCCGACATCATAAATCCTGAGTACATTGCTTCCGAAAAATTCAGCTGTCTGGGCAGCTTCTTCGGCAACAGGGATGTCTGAAGTTCCTCCGCTGCAAACTGCGATGCAGCCGATCTTTTCAGGGGCTTCGTTGATGATCTTGATGATTCTCGAAGTCTCGTCATACTCTGCTTTCGGAAGGGCAGCGTGTACAATTCTGAACTGATCAATTGAGGCTCTGGTCCCGAGAACACTTACTCCCTTTTCATTGAAGTTTTGGAAGATCTTGAGCAGATGCTCGTCAGATTTTCCACTGCAGTAAATGACCTCACCGAATCCGGACCTCAGCTTTCTGTGATGATCAAGTTTTGCGAATCCGAGATCCTCATAAGGCAGCTTCTTCAGTAAATTTTCTGCTGTCTTCATGTCAATCTCATCCGATTTGACTTTGCGGAGCAGTTCCTGTATATCCATAATTTTCCTCCCCTATGGTTTATTAAGGCGATTAGCCTTTATTGTCCGATTGAAGATTTATCGATGTTGATATCCATGCTTCCTGATCTGAAACCTTCCAAATCAAGGGTGACATACGAAAAACCAAGGCTTTTGAGCTTTGATACGACCTGATCTTGATCCTTCATAAATACCCCGAAATCCTCTTTAGGAACTTCTATTCTAGCGATTTCTCCATGGATTCTTAGCCTTACAGTATTGAAGCCGAGACTCTTAATGAACTCTTCTCCTTCTTCAATGTTTTTGAGTAGTTCGAACCTGATTTCAGTGTTGTAGGGAAGCCTTGTCGCCATGCACGGAGCCGATGGCCTTGTAGCAACGGATATTGAAAGATCCTTTGCAAACGCCCTGACCTCTGCCTTGGTAATTTCAAGGTTTGCAAGAGGAGAGACTACACCCAGCTCAAAGAGAGCCTTTATTCCAGGTCTGTATACCTTGTGGTCATCAGCATTGGTTCCATCAATGACATATTTCAAATTGTTGTTTTTTGCAAATTCGAACAAGCCTTCAAATAGCATCTTTTTACAGATATAACACCTGTTCACGGGATTGGTTAAAAGGTCTTTATTCTCAAATTCATCCACTTTGATGATCGTATGGATTGCGCCCATTTCTTTGGCAACATTTCTAGAGACCAAAACATCGGATACAGGATGAAGTTTGGTTTCGAAAGTGACAGCATGCACATCCTTCCCGAATTCCTTTCCGGCATCTGTTGCCAGCTTTAGGATCAGGCTGCTGTCTACGCCGCCTGAGAATGCAATGCAAACCCCATCCTTTACCAATTCTCGTATACTCATTTTTAGTTCTTCATATTTTGACATCTTAGCCACTCCTTGTTGTTTAGATTTAGAATTTTTTTGAGTTATCGTCCATCCTCACGCTTTTCACCAAAGGTGTGCATATGATAGTGGACATGGTGTTTCCCGACATGTTGATGATAAAATTCATCAACCAGATTCACCTGTTTCAGCAGCTCAAATTTCATGAGCAGCTCTGTCATCGGCATATCCGCAACGATTTCATGGTCCTCGTTAAAAAGGACTCCTCGTGTTGCTATGCTTTGCACTAGCTCGAGGTTGTGCGTAGAGGTAATCAGGGTTTTTCCTGTGCTGCTTAGCTTTGAAAGGAATTCGACCAGCCATCTTTGGGTTCTGGGGTCGAGCCCGTTCATGGGTTCGTCGAGTACAAGGACATCTGGATTGAGTGAAAGAACACATGCGATGGCAACCTTCTTTTTTTCACCTCCGCTGAGATGATACGGCTGCCTGTGTTCCAGGTCCTTGATTCCGAGTAGTTTAAGGCAATCGTCGACCCTTTGGCTTACCTCTTTTTCAGGAAGACCCATCTGCCTTGGTCCGAAGGCCACTTCATCATACACATCTGCGCAGAAAAGCTGCGTGTCGGAGTGTTGAAAAACGAATCCCACCCTTTGGTGAAAGTGTTTTGCGAAACGATTGTCCTGCAGTGTTTTTGTAGTGATCCTTTCTCCATCAAAAAAATATTCCCCTTTATCGGGTGAAATAATTCCATTAATGAGCTTGAGAAGGGTTGATTTTCCGCATCCGTTTGCTCCAAGTAGGGCTACGGCTTCACCCTTTTTAATATGAAGGGTAATGTCCTTAAGTGCTTCAGTTCCAGCATAACCATAAGAGATATTTTTTAACGCGATCATATTAAACCCTCTCCAAATAAAAGAATGCCATTGCGATACCAATGTTTGCTAGGATAAATCCGTAATCAGCTAATGCAAGTCTAAAACTTCTGTGGCTTTTGTATTCTCCGGTAAAGCCCCTGCATTCCATGGCGCTGTACATATCCTCAGCCATTTCCCTGGACTTGAGGAACATGGTTCCCGCAATTCCGGACAGTGACGTGTATTTTCTCCTGTTCTTTCCGACGGACCTCATCTTTAACGAATACAACATGCTTAGCGCATATTCACCGAGCATCAGGATGTACTTGATTGCAATATCCAGAACCAGGATAAAAAGATCAGGGACATGGAAGAAACTAAGAGCTCCTGTAATTTCGTTCCATTTGGTCGTCCTAGAGAGGATATTTATCGCAGCGACCGTGGTAAAGACTTTTCCCGTTAGCATAATGATGTTACCTCCGCTTCCTAAAATGAGGGCGGGAACAAGCATGATGAATGTAAAAAGTGCCACGATGGTACTGATCCTAAAAATTCTGATGATGATTTCAGCATCCAAGAGGCTGAGAACGACCAGCAAGTAGACCGATACCACGATAATGAAGGAGAAACTATTTGAAAGTGATAATAAGATTACAAGGAGGAATGTGAGGACAACTTTAAGTAGTGGATCAACCCTGTACAGCTGATTTGCTTCAATTTCCTGACTTTTTATCCTCGAGAGTACGCCAAGAATTGAAAGTATGCTTTTTTCGATGAAACCATTCTTGTCGGTTTCAGGGGAATAGATCTCGTCTTTTTGCATCCATTCTGGCATATGGCATCCTCCCATTATTAGTGTTTCTTATGTCGTTTTTCCCTTGCCAGCACCTTAAATATGATGATGAGAAGGGCGGTACCCGCGACGGCTGAAAGGACATAACCTGCAGATTCGGGTAAACCGCTGATCGTATAGTCTGGTAATATGGCATTAAAGGTTAAGCCGTTTTCTATCCCTTTCGGGAGGTATCCGAGAGTTTTTCCACCCGAGATTACTTGTTTTAGTTCATCAATTCCCCATTCACCCCATGCCGTTCCTGTTGCAAGAAGGCCGAGTGGGGTGAGGATGACGAGTGATGCGATTAGACCATAGATGGCCTTGGTCTTTTCCTTAGCACCTTCATACAGTGTTCCTGGTGAAACTTTTTTGATGAAGGAATAGATGGCGACAGTAAAGCCTGCTTCAATGAATCCTGCAACGAGTAAATGAGGGATCATAATTGCCGGAATTGAAATTGATAGCGGATATGGATTGTAAAGTGGCTGTCCAGCAGAATTTACAAATAGAAGAGGCTGGATCCCAAACATGATGGCCGTAGAAAGTGCAGCGGCGTTAAGCCCGATGTAAGACCCGAAAGCTATGGCAAAGTATTCTCCTTTTTCCGTCTTCACTTTACTTTTGATAAACCGGTAGACGGAGTACCCAAGGAAAGGCAAAATAAAGGCAATGTTGAAGCTGTTTGCACCAAAGGCGAGGATTCCCCCATCTCCGAAAAGGAGCGCCTGAATGAGGAGCGCGACCGTCACAGATATACAGGCGGAATAAGGGCCGAGGAGTATGGCGAGGAGTGTTCCTCCCACGGCATGACCTGTAGTGCCTCCGGGAAGAGGAACGTTAAACATCATGAGAAGAAATGAAAAGGCTGCACCAATCCCAAGAAGAGGAATCTTTGCCTTTGTCACTTCTTGTTTTACCTTTTTAATCGTCCTGTTCCATATTGGTAGCATGACGGTTGTCATGACTGCACAGGTCTGTGGACTCAGATAATTGTCAGGTATATGCATGATTAACAGCTCCTTTTTTAAAAAATAAAAAACCAGAAGTAAGCTATTTAAAATAGCATTCTTCTGGTTTCGTCCATCAGATAATCAATTTCCATTAATTTAATGCACCTTCGTGGCACAATTAAAGGTTATCATGCACTGGATTTGCTGTCAATAAATAAACAGGAAAAGAGCATTTTGATATATTTTTGCTAATTCGAGAAAGCGCTATAGGGTTTATTCCGTCACTAGGTTTTTTTCGATAATGCGTTTTGTCTTATCTATAGGAAGTGGAATATCTAGCGGTTCGAAGTGTTCAATTTCAATGCCTTCGTCATCAGCCTCGTTATGGTATCTCCTGATGTCCTCTTGATATGGAACGCTGCAGTAGATGTGGTCATCCGGACTTCGTTCTTCCTCATCAGAATCAATTCCAAAAAAGGCGAGGAGTGCCTGAAAGTTTTCAGGATAATGATTGTCTCCGCCGTAAATTAAGCCAAGAGATCCTTCATTACGGACAAATAAAGACCACTGCGTACCGTCACAAATCATCAGGTGAGGATCTTGTGGATATTCGAACCTCCAGTATTCTGTATGGATGTTCTTCCAATCAGAGAGCAATTCCTCGGTCTCTTCAATGGAATATCTCTTATGGGGTGGAACTTCCAGCATATACTCCTCTGAAAACAAGAAGGCTTTTTTATTGGAAAACAGAAGGTGATAAGTGTCATAGCCACGATATCCACCGATTTCGAAGTAGACCTCCGAGAGTCTACTTGGAGATTCCTCTCCGTCAATATCTTTAAGACGTTTGAGCCATTTGAGGATACTCCCATTCAAAAAAAATTGAAGTAATGTACCGCTATGGTTAAATTCAGCTCGAACTGCGCTCATGATGAGAGCAAGAACGCACTCCGCATCTAGATAATCAACTTCAGTGCTACTCATTTCTTTATGATTCCCTTTCAGGCTGCTTTTTTCAAGGGTCTCCCCATAGGAGGTGAGTTTGTATTCTGGGTGGCTCTCCTTGAACTGGTAGACTTCCTCCTCAAATTCATGGATAAAATTGATAAGTGGCCCTAGGTTAAGATGAAAAGGGGGAGCCTCATTCTCATCTTCAGACCCATCCATGCTCGAAAAAATTGATGTTATTTTCCCGATATACTTTGTCAGCACGGTGAAGCGAGAGGGATCTTTCCCAATGAATTCCTCCCATTCCTCATAGATTTTGCGAAGGTCATTGTCGAGATAAGTCAGTGCCTTGGCGCGCATAAAATCAGGAACGCCGTAATATGCTTCGGCAATCGAACCCGTAATTGCAGCGATGGTATCACTGTCGCCACCGAGTGAGACGGCGATTCTTATCGCATCCTCGAATGAAGTAGACTCAAGGAAGCACTCAATAGCCTGCGGTACGGTTTCCTGACAGGTCTCATTGAACTGATAACTTGGTCTGATCTCGTCTATCGTAAAATTAAGCGGATAGTAGTCCTTTTTGATTTTGTCTCTGATTTCACTTTTCAAATATCCATGACGGGCCATATATATGGCAAGTGATGTCGCTTCTGCACCTTTCATTCCTTCCTTGTGGTTGTGCGTGACGGATGTGATCGTATTCGAAAAACTGATAGCTTCAGCATCTGTCCTTGCGGCAAATCCAGCTGGACTGATTCTCATCGCTGCACCATTGCCGTAGCTCTCATAGGGCAGAGGGTAATCACTGAACATCCAGCGAGCAAACATTCCGCCGTAGCCGCAGTTCGGATATTTTCGTCCAATCTCCTGCATATATTTGACACTCGTTTCGTGTAGCAGCTTGGAGAAACCGTATCCGAAATGGGAGCCCTTTATTGAAGGTTCAATTCGTTTGCTCGCTTCGATGAATGCCTTGGCTACGGCAAGTGACATGACGCTGTCGTCAGTGATATAAGAGGAAGAATCGAACAATTCAAAATCCTTTTTTCGGTAGTTATGGAATTCAAAACGAGATCCTGCAATGTCGCCGATAATTGCTCCTAACATAATCCACCTCACAATTTAAGATTTAAATGGCACTCAACTATAGATAAACTTTAAGTTAGTGCCACTCGATATTGAATTTGCTTATAAAAATTAAAGGATCTCGTTTTTTAAGAGAGAGCCCTTATAAATGTTGGTTATTTCAAGAAATCTTTTCTTAATATGATATTCTCATCCACTTCTTTAGGTCAGTTGTTTGCGAAATGAAACCCAAATTTCTTATTATTCACCCCAAGTCCAGTTTGAGTTTCCTGCACCAAGTTCGAAATGATACTTGACTATACCCAGATTTATTTTAGTTGAAACTCCGAAACCAGGTTTTACGATTACCGTATTTCCCTTAAGCGAAATCTCAAATTTTTGCTGGTTCAGCGCGGTGGGTGCTAACTGTACAGCTTCCATCCCTTTTATAAACCAATCCGGTATAAATCCATTCACTTGGCTGAGTTCTTCGATGGATTTCGTCTTATGGGGAACGCCACCTTTATCGTAGTAACCAAATGTAATCACACAGTATAGTTTTTCACCATTCTTCGGTTTATAACCACATTTTCTCTTGCTGTAAGAGTTGCCGACCCAGCAGGTTCCAAGACCAAGTTCAGTTGCTTTCAGCACAAATTTCTGCCCGTAATAGCCGACCTTTTCTTCCATGTTTTTTGAGTTTTCACCAGCCAGAGCAATGTAATTGCTGGCATTCCTGAATTTGCCCAATCGCCCCCTCAAACTATTAAAGGCTTTAGGTTCGTTTAAGCATAATTGGATGTTCAATCCGCTTTCGTTGTTACAATTGTCAATTACCGATTTCAGAATACTTAGGATCTCTTTGTCTATCTGACGATCATTGTAGGAACGTACCGAATGGCGCGCTTTCATTAATTCTAAGGCGTCCATGATCTTTCTCCTCCCAATACAATTTATATGTTGGCTAAGACTAATCCTAAAAACACAAAAAGGCATACAATTGGCAAAAAAATCCATGAAAGATTGAGATACTTATCTTAATCACGACGATTCAAGGTGGACCAAAGTTTCTGAAATACAAAGGGGTTACCTTGATCAATCGATTTATATCATCTGAAATTCTTTTGCTGTTCTTCATCTTTGAGCAAAGCTTATCATTGTAAAACTAAATACATATAGCTGATTTTTGAACAAATGAATAAGTTTTTGAGGAATGAAGCAAAATTGAATCAAGTTGTCACGCTAAACCTTCAATCAGATCAGCAATCAGGAGATAATGACCATTCATTTACCTAAGTGGACTCACAGTCTATTTGATTAAAGTCTTGAATCGTTTCTGAAGAAACAGAATTCAAGACTTTTTCTACTTGATCTCTTGAGTTGTAAAATACCATAATCTAGACAATAAAGGTATTTCTAAGTGTCCTTACAATCATTTCTGTACTTATTTCATAATCATCCATTAATTTTATAGTGAACCCATGTCTGGCTCCTATAAACCTTTTAACACTTACGCCAACGCCAGCTTGAATAAGTAGTAAAGCATATTTTTCAGCTTCATCACGAAGACGATCAAGCTCTGCCGTAAGGATCAAGGTAGGGGGAAGATCTTTTAACATCTCTGTAGAGGCAAAAACGGGAGAAGCTAAAGGGTTGCTTTTGTCTTCTTCATTGACATACATGTCATTATACAATCTTGCTTTTTCTAGGGGGATTACAGGATCTATAAAATTCTTGTTCGCTGGATCTGTTAATAGATCCAGCGATGGATAATCAAGGATTTGACACGCAAGTTTAAAGTCGTTGCTTTCATTGGCCATTAGAGCAATGCCTGCAGCTAAATTTCCACCTGCGCTGTGCCCCCCTAGTGCTATTCTGTTTTTATCTATAGAAAGTTCTTCACTGTGATCGTAGGCCCATTTTATGACGTCATAGCATTCATTGAGCGCATAAGGAAACATAAACTCAGGAGCAAGTTTATAATCGATATCGATGACCACGCAGCCCACTTTATTTGCAATTTTCCTGCAAAAAAGCTCATCTACTTGAAAATGTCCTTTAACGAAACCACCACCATGAATATTCACATATACGGGGTAAGGTGCGTTACCCCCTAGAGGATAGTGAACATAGATGTGTGCATCCTCGGTTCTTGTCGGTATAAACATTTCTCGTATTTCTTTTATAGGATATTTAGCCATAATTGCTGGATCAACAGGTTTTTTTGCGTCTTTTTGTCTAAGGTTCGTTATGATCTTTATCTTTTCTTCAATGGATAATTTCATCGCTTTATCTTCCTTCCTCTTTACATCAATATATTTTGGAGGGTTTCCTGTCATGTTTTCATGATATTTAGGCGCGTTGATTGTTATGCGTGGTTTCTATAAATCATTATAAAGCAACTGAACAGCCAACGATAGAACCTATATTATTCTATTTCACGAAATCGTGTATTATTGGCGAAAATAGATCATTTCGTGAAATAGAACGATATTTCCATAGAGAATCAACTTGAAAAAATTATACGTTTTTTTGATTGACACGGTGTCATTTTAGAGTATAATAAGAGCAGGAATGACACCGTGTCATTTTGAGAAAGGAGAAATCATATGCCTAAGGAGACTTTCAATAACCTTCCAGAGAAGAAACAAAAATTAATTCTTTCGACAGTAAAGAAAGAATTTGAAGAACATTCCCTTAGGGATGCCAGTGTTAAAGATATTGTGACTGCTTTAGGAATTTCAAGAGGAAGTTTTTATACTTACTTCGAAAATCTGGAGGAAAGTTATTTTACGATTCTCGAACTGGAGACGATAGAAACCCATGAGTTGTTTTTAAAGATCTTTCGGCAAGAAAAAGGAGATTTGTTTAAAACGCTCGATCTTTTTGGAAAAGAACTGGCGCAGGAGCTTTTCAAGAAAGAAAAGTATGCTCTTTATAGAAATCGATTCTTATATTGGACAGCAGAGCTGGATATCCTTTGGAAAAAATTCTATGTCGATCATAGAAATGAGAAGAGACTTGAAGTAGAAGCGGAGCTTAAACATGTCGATGATATAAAAATGAAAGAAGTGATGAATTATATCAAAGCCATTGTTCATGAACTGATTAAAAGATCTTTCCTCGAAAACTGGGATACTGAGGCTTTTTTAGCCCACTATGAAAATCAAATATCCTGGATGAAAAACGGCTTAAAAGCTGAACTTAAATAAAAGGAGAATGTTATGGCATTATTTGAATCAATATTTGACCTAAGTTATTTAATCCTCGTTATCGGATTCGGAATCAGGCTGCTTATGCTGGAGGACAAGGGCGCAAAGCTATTTGGGCTTATGGGCGTACTCCTCGGTGCAGGGGATGCTTTTCATCTTATCCCCAGGGTGATTTCTCACCTCAGTGCGGGAGGGTTTGAAGCCAATGCCTGGGCGCTATCCTGGGGACAGTTCGTGACGTCCATCTCCATGACGATCTTCTATCTGCTTTACTATTTTTACTACAAAATGCAGACAAATAAAGGAACAAGGCTAAAGGACGGACTTGTCTATGTTCTGGTTGCCCTGCGGATCATCCTGACTGTACTACCTCAGAATGGATGGGGCGTTATGCCGGGAAATCATACCTTTGGTATTATTCGAAACATTCCTTTCGCCATACTCGGCATTCTACTGATCGTATGGTCATGGGAAGAGAGAAATAAAGAAGGAATGAAGCATATGGCTACCTTAATCTTCTTCAGTTTTCTCTTTTATGTGCCAGTTGTACTATGGGCTACCTTTGTCCCATGGGTTGGCGCCTTTATGATGCCTAAAACCGTGGCTTACCTCCTCCTTGTTTATGTTGGATTTAGAAATTACAATAAAAAGTTTAGGAAGAGCACTGTGCTTGAACTTTCAACGACAAGCCTTATTTTGGGACTTGTGGGTGGCGTATTTTACAGGGAGTTTACGAAAGTTTACGACTTTACTGGAGTGACCTACCTTGGAAAAGTTCATGGACATACTTTAGCGCTGGGTTTTCTTAGCCTGCTTATGCTCTACACGATAATCTTGATAAAAAAGGATGATGAATTTACCGCTAAACTGCGTAGACCCGTATACTTTTGGGTATCGGGACTTTTGCTAACGATTGTGATGATGCTCATCCATGGAATGATTGAGGTCCTAGGCGGCTATTATGGGACGGTTCCAGAAGCCTTAATCTCAGGAGTGGCAGGTATAGGGCACATCCTTCTTTCCATAGGACTTGTATGGACAATGATTTTATTAATTAAAGAGGAAAGAAAAGAAAAAATATCTATACGTGAATAGAATATCCAGTGACTTTATTCCGAAGTGGGATGTCGACGAATGTCGGCATCCTTTACTTGTTAATCTGGTATTGAACATTGAAAATCGAGTATACGGTTGATTCCAAACTGAATACTTAGTTTTTCACTCAAAGTAGTAAGTTAAAATATATAGGTTTGACAAAAATTCATAGGAAGGTAAGATGGAGTGGACGACTATTAATTATTTCTATTGGAGGAATATCAATGAAACTATTGGTTTTAGATAAAGGTAATTCTGTGATCAAAGTAGGAAGTGGAAAAAAAGAAATCAATCTTCTTCTAGAGCATGCTTATGAAATGGGAGATACGATTGTACTTGAAATAGAAGAAACAGGTTATTACTGGATTCAGTTAGACGAAGCATTAGGAAGAGTGCTCGTATACTTAAAAGATATCTTTAAATTTCCAGTACCTTTTGGAGAAAAACATGTGAGTTACAGCCCTAAATCATTTTATGGCTCTAGGCATTATATCAACATAAAAAAAGCGAGTGAATACGAAATTGACACCTATCGAAATCTTGCATTTAATCCATATGATCATCATGGAAATGGGTCTCTCTACCCACATGCCTTTGCTAATGTCGAAACAAGAGGCGAAGCTGTATTTGCTGCTAGAAATGCCATTGATGGGATCACATTGAATCGCTCCCATGGTGAATGGCCTTATGCCTCCTGGGGAATCAATATGCAAGATGATGCTGCAATCACTATTGATTTTGGTAGGGAAGTAGTGACAGATAGAATCATTCTTTATACAAGAGCAGATTTCCCCCATGATAACTGGTGGAAAGAAGTGAGCTTTACTTTTTCTGATGGTTCACAGATGAAGATGAAGATGGAGAAATCCTATGATCCACATGAATTAACATTTGAAAAGAAGAAAATAAGTTGGTTGAGGATGCATGATCTGATCAAAGCTGATGATCCTTCTCCATTTCCCGCATTAACCCAAATTGAAATCTATGGTATTTAAAACAAAAGGAATCCTGAAATTCAGGATTCCTTTTGTTTTAGCGAAGAATTAGTTTTAAGGAGTTTTTATTTGGATAGATTTTTATACGATAAAGAGGAGATGCCCATGCCATAAGAAGCTTTTCATCTGTAATGGGGATAGTCTCAAAAAGGACTTTGCTTGCACCATCTATTTCTACACTCCCTAAATTGCCAAATTGAATCGATTTTTCTGAACCAGATGGGAGTTGAGCGGTCATCAGACTCAAATAAGTGTCTTGATTACCATTTTCTAGAATAAAGGTATCTTCGATCATGATCTCTTCACCGGATGTTTTATCCAATCGGACACACCGTTTGTAAGATTTAATCCCCGCTTCTTCAGGGTATGCCTCAGAAAGCTCCATCTTGATATAGGATTCGTCATCCTGGAGTTTATAATCTACAAAAGATGCCCGGTAATTAGGCCCGTCCATTTGACCTCTACCGTTAAAAGTCATGAGGTTGTGATACCCAGACTGCATGGTCCAGATTTCATATCTTCGCGGCGAGAATGTTGTTTTTGTATAACTTTCCACGCCCACATCGATAAGTAAGGGGAAACCATTTTTGTATACCGTGACGCTTCCCGTATCATTGTGGTTATGACTGTCGTCATTATCACCGGCTTTTACAGCCAAAACAAAGTTTTTGCTTCGGGTAACAAAGAGGCCAACACTTGGAAAGTAGATGTCTTCAGCTGGCTCAACTGGTTCATTTAATGCAAATAGCTTTTCTCGATGGCAATAGGTTTGAACCCGGTCATAAAACGCGCTGCTATCATTAAGAGTATTGATCTCTTCTTTTTTAGCATCCAGTGCTGCAAAACGCTTTAATGAGCTCAGTCCACAAGCTTCTGCAAAGAGATATTCACGAACGCCAGCTCGTCCCGCCAAAGGCGAGCAGTCGGAGAAATTGATGTAGTAACCATCATTCACATGCACCTTATGGATATAGGAAGCCATATTTTTGATCTTATCGGCTTGAAAACAGGCTTTAAAATGATTGTTCGTCACCTGATTAAGGATATCCATGGTTTGAAAGAGGCAGAGTGCAGCGTGCCGGTAATACTGTGCTCCCTCATCACAGCATCCATCATCTCCATAAGCGCCAAGAAAATAATCGATGCTTTTTAGTGCTTTTTGATATGCATGGTCTCGACTTTCCAGCGTGCTTTCTGACAAAAAGAAGGTGATCAGGATGTTTTGTGTACACCAGATAGTCCAATTGTTCATGGGTTCTCCATCCAGCCCCATCCACCAGAAATGTTCTGAAAGATAAGGCTGGGTGATTCGTTCAGTAAGGTTTTTGTTGATCGTTTGGCGGATGTTGGCAGATATTTGATCAAAGCGCTCGCCCATAAGATAGAGTACAGTTGAGAGGGTCGCTCCTGTTTCGCAGGAAAAGAGATCGAGGACAGGACGCGAAGCGTCAGGAAATTCATGTTGGATATGATCTCGCTCATAACTATTATGAGCAGGAAGACACCAGGTGATTTCTTCACAAATACTATAGATGTGATGAAGGATAGCATCGGTAAACTGATTCTGTCCTTCGATCATTTCAGCGAGTACTAAGGTGCCTAACCTTTTTCTACGATCAAAGTATTTCTTTTCAAACAGGGTTCGATTCCCTGTTGCTGTAAATTGCCTGTAATCGTCCAGGTTCAAATGAGGAAGAGGAGAATTCAGTATTTTAACTGCCTCATTGATGAGAAAAATCTGTTGAGTCACATCTCCATGGTGAAAGTTATTGATAGAAAATGGTTCAAAAAGCAAGAATTCTCCTTTGAATTTTTCACCTAATTCTACAAACATAGGGTTACTCCCTCCAAATCTTCAGATTCAAATTGTACTTCGATTTTCTGATCCGCACCAAAAACTCTGATATAGGCTACAAGATGACCTTGATGGAGCTTTCTGGTGCTGCTTGAAAAGAGAGTGGTATCGCTTAAGTTGCCATTGTCCAATGCAAGCAAGGTCCCTCCTGTTACAAGGCATTTGATTTCGCTGGAAGAGTCGAGTACAGGAATTCCCTTTTCATCCGTTGCCTCAATGCGGACTTGTAGAAGATCTTCTGAACGATCAAGTATTTCTGCTTTGAGTTTTATGACATGAGAAGGAGTATGAAGGTGATGACTTAAGGTAATATCCGTTTTTTCGCTGAAAGCTTCCAGGATTCCAGGTTCAAAAGGGATTACAAGGCTAATATATCCACCCTCGGAGCGATTGAATGTTCCAAGAATTTTTCCGTTGATCTTCAATGTGATGGGATCTACATTGGTAAAACATCGAATTTCTATGTCGTCTCCTTCCTTGTAGGCATAGGTTTCTCTAAAAGAGGTAAAATCCTCTGGAGCTGAACCTAAATTGGCAGTGAACAGCCTTAGGAGAGGGTCTGTTGACCAAAGAGAAGCACGATGGTAATATTCAGCCTTCTTTTCACCAGAGGTTTTAAGAAGTCCTGAACTTGACCCATGATTAGGCCATGAAGGTCTGGATTCCCCTAAGTAATCAATTCCCGTCCAGATGAATTGACCAGCGATATGGGGTGAATTTTCTACAATCTGCCATTTTGAAAGCTCATGCCCGTTTTCACTGTCCAAAAGGCAAAGGTTTTTAAATCGATGATGATCTTCCTTAAATAAATGTTCCTTATAGTTATAACCCATGACATCGAATACCTCGAAAAGACCTAGCCTAGAGCTCAGCTCGGGAAATGCGGAAGCAAAGGTAACGGGTCTTGTTTGATCAAGCTGCTTCACAATTTGGGTAAGCTTTTTTGCAAGTGGAACAAGTCTCTCTGCATTTGGTTTTTCAGGATTATACATCATCTCTTCTTTTGGCTTGTTTTTATCATTATTGCCAATCATGGTTTCAAAAAGCGGATGACAATAGGGGTCATTTGGATAATCCACTTCATTTCCCAAGCTCCAAAGGATAATGGAAGGATGATGACGACCTCGTAACACCATGGTTTTCAAGTCATGTTCATGCCACTGGTCAAAATACTCGTGAGATCCACCATGTTTTGGCGGATAGACATTATGTCCTTTATACCATTTGTTCTTGGGCCCTTCCCATTCGTCAAAAGCTTCCTCGATAACTAAGAAACCCAACTCATCTGAGAGATCATACAGCTCATTCATATGAGGATTATGACTCATTCGAAGTGCATTAACGCCAGCTTCTTTTAGACGGAGAAGCCTTATCTTCCAAATCTCTTTATACATGGCATTCCCTAAGGTTCCCCCATCCTCATGCAGGCATACGCCTTGGAGTTTAATCGGGTTTCCATTGAGGTAAAAACCTGTATCTGCGTCAAAACGGGACCTTTGAATTCCAATACGAGTAGTATTCTGTAGGCTGGGATAGTCATCGCCGCTGTGCCACAGTGAAGATTTAACGGTATAAAGATGAGGTTTATCTAAATCCCATAGCTTTGGCTGATTGAGATTCGCCTCAATGACCAGAGTATCTTCACTACTTGCATTGAGTTTAAATGCTTTGGATACTTGAAGCACTTTGTCTCCATTTTCATCATAGATCTCATGAATAAGTTCACCATGAGCCTCTTTTTTCATGGTGTTTTTCACCTCTGATGAAAAATATAGGATTGCTTCCTCCTGGTTCAAATTAAGAATTTTATGGGAGAAACCGTATTTTGTTAAATGCACGGGGTCTTTAATCTCAAGATACGCTAACCGGGTCATTCCAGATCCCGTATACCATCTGCTGTCTGCTGTATCTTCATGGTCAACCTTGACACAAATTATGTTATCCTCATGTCTATTAAGATAAGGAGTGATGCAATAGGAGAAGGGCAAAAATCCATTGGGATAGGTTCCAAGATGAATTCCGTTGAGATATACCTGACTGTTTTTGTAAACCCCTTCAAAGTGGATAAATATTTCCTGATGCTCAAATGAAGGCTGATATTGGAATGTTTTTTTATACCAGCCGATACCACCTTTAGCGTAACCTGTGCCACTGGAGTAGTTTTCTGATAGGGGTTCTTTTGCAGACCAGTCATGGGGTAAAACAATCTCTTCAAAAGGAAATTCTGTGTTTTCCTTTTGCACATTGAGAAGGGTTAAATCCCCTAAATGAAATGCCCAACTGAGCAATGGAATAAGTGTTGTGTTCATTTGAAACCTCCGTCAATTCATTTTTCGTGAATGGTATTCGCTAGGGGAATATCCTTCAACTTTCTTGAAAACCTTACTGAAATAGAAAGCACTTTCAAATCCCAGTTCATGAGAAACCTCATAAATTTTAAAATTCTTACCATCCATGAGTTCTTTTGCCTTTTGAATTTTGGTATAGTTGACAAAATCTGTGAAGCCAATCTCTGCATTCTTTTTAAATAAACTGCTTAAATAGTTAGGGCTGATGCCAAATGCGGCAGCGACCTCATTTAAGGATAGTTTTTGGCATACATTGGTCATGATGTAGAGTTTTACATTATGCACAATATGATGTTTATAGTCTTTTTTCTTTGCATCGAACATCTTGGAAAGACCGGCCGTTAGATGGGACAACCAATCAGCGATTTGATCACTTGACGTTTTGGTATATAAGGACCGATACCCATCTGGAAAATCCTCGAAAATCTCCGAGATGAGCTGCCCGCCATCGGCTAAAAGCGAAATGGAAAGATAGAGAATATTTCCGGCGAGGTCAAGAGCGTCCAGGTTATTTTCGGGGTGGTTTGTTATGGTCTCGATGATTTCATCCATGACCATTTTCAGCTTTTTGCTATCGTATTCTTCATAAGCATTGGAAATCACAACTTTGATCTGGTCAAGACTGAAGAATTCATTAAATGGTGAAATCTTTTTGGTTTCCTCGGCAAATACAAGCGTGTTTTTTAAGGTGTTTTCATTTGCCTTTCTTCTTGCACCGTCATAAGAGGAGCTGATCTTACTGATGTTGGTTACCATTGGCCCGATGGTAACGGTTAGCGTCACATTATAGTATTTCTTCAGCGTTTTTAAAGTGCTTTTCATAGAGGATTCAATAATAGACCTCTCCTGACCCTTTTGCTGCTCAGAAAAAATGAAAATTGCAATGAAATGATTCATATCCAAGGATAAGATATGACACTGGATAAATTTTGGCAGGATTTCTCGTGTCATTTCCAGCGTGGAAGAATATCTGGCCATAAGGGCATCATGGCTGAGTTCTAAAAGATTCTCCGGCTCAAAATTAAAGTAAGCAACGGTATAAGAAAATCCAGATAGTTCAAGCTTCAGATCCCTAATTTGGAGCTCCATTTGCTCGTTGGACTCAAACAGATTGTTTAATAACCGGATGAAGAATCGTTCCTTAAACTGTAGCATATTGATGGTTGTAATCCCCATGGGCTTATATTTTTCATTGTATTCTTCGACTCGTGTAATTGCTGACAGCACAGCTTCTTTTAAGATACTAGCGTCTAGTTCCAGCTTGACGAGATAGTCAACAACTTCATACGAAAGAGATTCTCTCGCGAGATGGAAATCCTCAAAATTCGTGAGGATAATGAAAACTGGCAACTTTCCAAATTCTTCTTTGCATGCTTTTGCAAGCTCCAAGCCGCTCATTTTAGGCATTTTAATATCGGTGATGACAATTTCTGGACGATTTTCCTGGATGAGGCTGAGTGCGATTTCTCCATTGGATGCTAAAAGCGGTTCAGCAATTCCAAGCTCTGACCAGTTAAGCATGGATTTTATTCCTACCTGAGCCAATGGCTCATCATCCGCAATCAATAATTTAATCATTCTTCGTCTCCTTCAAGATTCAATTCCGGTGGTAAAGGAAGTATGACCGACACTTTGGTATAGTAGTCTACTTCGCTTTCAATTTTCAGACCATAAGATTCTCCAAATTCATATTTGAGTCGTTTCTGGACATTATACATCCCGTAACTCTTAAACAGATTAGATTCAATGATCAATGAATCATTGAGCAAATGGTTAACCATTTCTTCTGTCATTCCAATCCCGTCATCCAGAATATCAATTTGGATTTGGTTATATTTATTTTGGAAGAGATGAATATTGATTGTCCCAGAGATACCTTTAGGCTCAATCCCGTGAAATATGGCATTTTCGACAATCGGTTGCAAAGTAAATCTTACGATTTGACCTTTTAAAAGGTGATCATCATCGATTAGAAAATTCCATTCTATTGTTCCGCCATACCGATATTTCTGTATGGTAATATAGTCTTTGATCAACTCAAGTTCTGTTTGGATAGTCGTTGTCGTACTTCCGGATTTTGCAATATTCTTGAGAAGTCTCGAAAGTGCAGTGACCATTTCAGAGATTCCGCTTGCCCCTTGAGCGGTAGCCATCCATTTGATGGAGTTTAACGTATTGTAGATGAAATGAGGATTAATCTGACTCTGAAGCAGTTTGTATTCATACTCCTGTTGCTGCTTTTGATCGCTGATTCGTTTTTCCATCAAACTGGAGACTCTTGTGGAAAGAGAATTGATTCCGCGGCCGATATCTCCAAACTCATTTTCCCATTCAATGTTTCGATCCTGATCAAAATTACCCCCAGAAACTTTCTCGAGTCTCGAGAGAAGCCCTCTTACTGGAATATTCACCAGGCGATTGAGATAGAAAGGAAGAATGAGTGATACACAGCCTAAAAACAAGAGAAGTAGTAGGATGATCGAATAGAAAATTTGGCGTTGACCAAACATTTCTTCTCTAGAGATACTCTGTGTCAGATACCATCCCTTAATGGCTAAAGGTCTAGTCACATAGATGGTATCTTCTCCCTCCGCGTTTTTCGTCATCACCGCTTTGGTATCCCTGTAGAGAAGGCGATCTTCGATGATTTTCTGATTGGAAGGATTTGGGACATTTTCCGTTTCAACGATGGCATTTGCTGATAGTGCGTAAGTATGCCCAGAAATACTGAGATACATTTCACTGTCAGAGGATAAGTTGTGTTTGGCTGCAGCCTTTGCAAAAAGGGAAGTGTCAACTTGAAGAAAAATATAACCTGTCTGGCTTGAATTATAAATGTGTTGAATAGGCGTAATTATGGGCAGCATGGTTTTTGGATAGATATCTTTAAAGGGATCTTCCACAATACCCATACTAAAATCAGTTCCATAGCTCTCTTTAGAACCCTCAAAGTAAGGGAGATCTTTAGCTATGCCGGGGATATCTGAAATGGATGAATAAGACGAGGGTACAATTTGAATCATTTGACCCATACGATTCACCACAACAATTCTCATCATGTAATTTCGAGAGGAGTTATTCATATACTGTTCGTTCATATTCACATAGGCATTGTTTCTAGCCCTGACATCATCACTTTCACTCATGGCAAAGAGTTTTACATTATTGTTATTTTGAAGCAGTTTCACAAAAGAATAGATGTTGTTCATATTGCTTTCAATGGAGTCAGCTGTAAATTGCAGATTGATTTCAGTGGATTGGATAAGACTGTTTCTAAGGTAATTCTGGAAGAGAAAGTAACTGAGTCCTGCAATGAGTGTACCCAAAGCTAAGGTGGACAGCAGCGAGATTGCAATGATTCTGTTTTTTAGATTTTTTTTGAATCGCTTTTTTTTCATTTTTACACCATATTTTCAAAAGTTAATCTAAGTTTAACATAGATTTTTAACTTGAAAAGGTTGACATAAAAAAATAGAAATCCGCCGAACTATTGATACAGGCTAGTTTAAGAGAAAACCTATCTAATTATTGATAAAATAATAGATAAAATAGTAAGATAATACATCAAATAAAAATGTAAACGAAAACATCGTATAATATTAAAGCTTTTCATAAGATTGTCCATGGGGATACGTTTACACAAATGTTATAATTCAATCAGAAATAGTCGTCATATTAGATTATTAGGAGGGAAACTATGAAGAAAAAAATTGCTTTGCTACTAAGCACGCTTATGCTTACAGGTGTTTTATCAGCTTGTGGAGAAAAGGCTCAGAGTGCAGTTCCAGGAAACGAAACACCAGCTGAAGCGCAGACTCCAGCAGAAGTCGAAAAGACTGTATTGAAATGGGCTATATGGGACATTGAGGGAACCCCATACTGGAAGGCATTAGAGAAAGCGTACGAGGCAAAGAATAAAAACGTTGATCTCGAACTGGTTGATTTAGGTTCAGCAGATTATATGACTGTTCTTGCCACAGAACTATCAGGTACAGGTTCAGATTTTGATGTGGTAACCATTAAGGATGTTCCAGGATATGCGACATTGGTCAATAAGAACACGTTGGAGCCTCTTGGCAAGTATATTGAAGGCTCAAAACTTGATATCGAAGCTTATGGCAGCGTAATCGATCAGATTACCGTAAATGAAAATCTATATCAGCTTCCATTTAGAAATGACTTCTGGCTTGTATACTACAATAAGGATATCTTCGATCGTGCAGGAAAGGCATATCCAACAAATGATATGACTTTTGAAGAGTATGATGCTCTTGCCCGTTCCGTAACAGACACCACCTTCGGTGAGCAGGTCTATGGTGCACATTATCATACATGGAGAAGTGCAGTTCAGCTGTTTGGTGTTCTTGATGGAGAACATTCGATTTTAGACGGTAAATACGAGTTCTTTAAACCATATTATGAAATGGTATTGAATCAGACAAAAGACGGTGTAACAAGAGATTATGTCACTTTAAGTACTGAAGGACTTCACTATTCAGGTGCATTCTCCAATGGAGATGTCGCGATGATGAACATGGGTTCCTGGTTTATTTCCACAATGATGGCTAAACTAAAGAACGGCGAATACAACAAGGATCTTGTTGGAAACTGGGGACTTGCAAAATACCCTCATGCTGAAGGCGTAGAGGCAGGTTCAACACTCGGAACAGTCACAGGACTTGCAGTAACAGCAGTTTCTGAAAAGAAAGATGCAGCATGGGATTTCGTACAGTTCGTTGGCGGAGAAGATGGTGCTAAGGTTCTGGCAGAAACAGGCAACTTCCCTGCAGTAATGACAGCACAAGTTCAAGAGATCATTTCCGGTATGGAAGGATTTCCAGAGGATGAGGCAAGTGTAGAAGCACTTAATGTTTCAAACTTATACCTAGAAGTTCCTTATCATGAAAATGTATCTGAAATCAATGCAATTCTAGATACGTATCACAAAGATATTATGAATGGCGATATTTCCATAGATGATGGCTTAAAGATGATGAATGAAGAAGTTGGGAAAGTGCTTAAGCAGTAATAATTAGTGAAATCTGAAGAGGGCTGGTTTACCAGCCCTTCTTGAATAAAGGAGATTATATATGGAGAGCGAAATCAAAAGAGAAATTGAGCTAACAGGGACAAGGAAGAAAAGAGAAAGGATGAAGAGTCTGGTGGCTTATTCATTCATTGCTCCAAACTTCATCGGATTTGCTGTCTTTACCTTGATTCCAATAATATTTGCTTTTGTCTTGGCATTTCTGGAATGGGACGGTAACAATGCGATTAGCTTTGTTGGCTTAAATAATTTTAAAGCTTTGTTTGGAGATACTTTTTTTAAGAAGTCATTGGTCAATACAGTACTCTATTCAATAGGTACAGTGCCACTTACGATGATTACAGCCTTGGCCCTCGCTATGCTGCTTAATCAGAAGATCAAAGGTAGAGCTTTCTTTAGAACCGTTGCATTTTTTCCTTATGTAGCATCTCTTGTAGCGATTACGGCTGTTTGGAGCATGATCTTTCACCCAAGTAAAGGGCCGGTCAACTTCATTATTATGAAAGTATTTGAGATTGCGGCTAAAGATTTACCTAACTGGTTTGGGAAAAGCTTAATCATGTTTACTTTGATTTTTTTCAGTGTCTGGAAATTTATGGGTTATTATATGGTGATTTATCTTGCGGGTCTGCAAAGTATTTCTGAAGAGCTTTATGAAGCTGCAAGCCTCGATGGTGCAAATACCTGGCAGAAATTTAGATTCGTGACATGGCCTCAGCTAAAACCAACAACCTTTTTCGTCGTGGTGATGATGACCATCAATAGTTTCAAGGTCTATGATATTGTGGTCATGCTTGCAGGAGGAAATGACGGGAAATTGGGATCGACTTCACTTGTTCTGGTCTACTACATTTATCAAAATGCCTTTGTAAACTGGAAACTGGGATATTCAAGTGCAGTGGCCATGGTGCTGTTTGCATTGGTTCTCACAGTTACCCTGATTCAGTTCAGGGGAGAATCCAAATTTGCAAATTCATAAATGAGGAACAGGAGGAAGTTGAGTTGAAATCTTTGAATAAAAGCAATCACCTGAAGAAAATACTGATCTATATCATCCTTATTCTTTTAATGACATTGATGCTCATCCCATTTTTATGGATGCTTTCTGCATCCGTTAAAACAGATCGAGAGGTCTTTCAGATGAATCCTTTCAGATTTATTCCTGAAGTGCCGAGGTGGAGTAATTATGTGGATATTTGGACAAAGATTCCTTTCATGAAGTTTGTCCAAAACACAACCTTATTAACTATAGTTGTGACATTTCTGCAACTTTTCACCAGCAGTTTTGCTGCCTATTCTTTTGCAAAGCTCGATTTTAAGTACAAGAATCAGTTGTTTCTTGCATATATTGCGACAATTGCAATGCCTTGGCAGGTTTATATGGTGCCTCAGTTCATCATGATGAGAAATTTCGGCCTGAATGATAAGCTTCTGGCCATGGTATTTCTCCAAGCGTTTAGTGCCTTTGGTGTATTTATGATGAAACAATTCTATATGAGTGTACCTGATTCTCTTTGCGAAGCCGCTAGAATCGATGGGATGAACGAGTATCAGATCTACTATAAAATTATGCTGCCTTTATCGAAGCCCGCACTTTCCACTTTGACCATCTTCACCTTTGTCAACACGTGGAATGACTATCTCGGACCACTGATTTACTTAAAGTCCCCAGAGAAGAAGACCATTCAGCTGGGACTTAAGATGTTTATCGGACAATATTCCTCTGAGTATGGTCTTATTATGGCGGGCTCTGTACTCTCGCTAATTCCTGTGCTTTTAATCTTTATCGTGCTACAGAAGCATTTTGTGCAGGGAATCGCATCAACAGGTTTGAAAGGATAACTGAATATGATAAAACTAAATGAAAAATCAAAAATCAAGGAACAAGAAATAATTCACGCTCTCAATTTTGCAAGTGCGCAGATCCTCGGAAATCTGGATGGGTTTACACATCAGTTTATGAATGCCTATAGCGAAAATAATTTTTATCGTCCGATTCCAAACGATTATTGGACTACAGGATTCTGGACAGGCGAAATATGGCTTGCTTATGAATATACAGGCGACGAGAGGCTTAAAAGTGCAGGGGAAATTCAGATTGATAGTTTCCTTGATCGGATCAATCGTAAAATAGAAGTCGACCACCATGACATGGGGTTTTTATATACCCCGTCCTGTATCGCAGGATATAAACTCATCGGCAGTGATAATGGTAGAGAAGCAGCCATTAAAGCAGCGGATCAGCTCATTTTAAGATTCCATGAAAAAGGTGAATTCATCCAAGCCTGGGGAGCCATGAATGAAGAAAATAATTATCGGCTGATCATTGATTGTCTGCTCAATCTACCGCTCCTTTACTGGGCTTCTGAAGAAACTGGAGACCAGAAATACAAAGATATTGCGGAGAAACATATCCATACCACCATGAAAAATGTGATAAGAGAAGACTATTCTACATGGCACACTTTCTTCTTTAACCCTCAAACCGGGGAGGCATCACATGGCGCTACCTGTCAGGGGTACAGGGATGGTTCCGCATGGGCAAGAGGGCAAGCCTGGGGAATTTATGGATGTGCTTTGGCTTATCGTTATACTGGGCGTGCGGAATATATTGAAACCTTTAGAAACGTATCGGGCTATTTCCTCGATCATTTACCGGAAGATCTGGTTCCATTTTGGGACTTAGAGTTTACCGATGGCAGTGATCAGCCTAGAGACTCCTCCAGTGCATCTATCGCCGCCTGTGGCATGCTTGAAATGGCGAGCTATATGGAGGAAGGGGAAGCAGCTAAATATCAGAGCATTGCCTCGAAAATTATGAAATCTGTCGTGGACAACTATGCAATAATGGATCATACGATCTCTAACGGACTTGTACTTCATAGTACATACTCGAACCACACGCCCTTTAATACATGTGATCATAAAGGTGTGGATGAATGTAATATATGGGGGGATTACTTCTATATGGAAGCCCTCACAAGGCTTTATAAAAAATGGAATCCATACTGGTAGAAAGGTGGACTTAGTTTGAATAAGAATGAATTTTTTATGGAAGATGGCAGACGGTTTTTCTTTGATGAACCGAAGAGCATTGCAGAGTATTGCAAGGAAAACTGCAAAGAGGAAGTTCAGCATATTCTCCGCATTGCAGATGAAGTGAGCAGAGGCTATTTTCTCTTCGATCTCAAGTGGGATATGGAGAGAACCTATGAACCGATTATTTTTGAGGACTTGATCGACTGGAATTTCATGCCAAAGGATGACCCGGAGTTTATCTGGCAATTCAACAGGCATCGTTTTTTCATCTGTTTAGGTCAGGCGTATCAGCTTACAGGTGATGAAAAGTATGCAGCAGCTTTTGTGCGTTTGCTTTCTGATTGGGTGGAAAATGTTCCGAAGACGGAGAAGTACCTAAAAGGACCATGGAGAACACTTGAGACAGGTCTTCGTGGCGAATTTTGGAACAAAGCCATGCGTTATTTTAAAGACAGTCCTTCCATCACGGATCATTTTACAGCGCTTTTTGTGAAGTCCATGGAAGAACATGCTGAGCATATCATAGACAATCATTATGATTATAAATATATCAGCAACTGGGGAGTCCTGGAAAATCATGGCCTTTTTGAAATCGCAGTGATGTTGCCAAAATCTGAGAAAACGGATAGATATATTCATTTCGCACTGAAGAACATGGAAATAGAGGCAAAGATGCAGGTTATGGATGATGGCATGCACTGGGAACAATCTCCAATGTATCATAATGAGGTCCTTCATTGTTTTCTGGATGTGCTCATTCTTGCTGATAGGAACCATATCCCGGTTTCAAAGGAGTTTAGAGACAAAGTGCATAAGATGGCTCTAGCCACAAGTTACTTCGCAAAACCTGATCACCACCAGCCCATGAATGGGGATAGTGATGATACAGATGTACGGGATATTCTATCCGTCAGCGCCTATGTTTTTGGAGATGCTGTCCTGAAGAGCAGAGGTTACGATAAACTTGATTTTGAAAGTATCTGGGATATCGGGATGGAAGGGATGAAGGACTATGAAAATCTCACAAGCGTTGAACCTCCACATACTTCCATTGCTTTAGCAGATAGCGGAAATTACTATTTCCGAAGTGCTTATGAGGAAAAGGCGAGTTATCTTCACTTTCATTGTGGCACTTTAGGAGCGGGACATGGTCATTCAGATAAGCTGCATATTGATCTTGTGATTCAAGGCGAAGATGTGCTTATGGATGCAGGAAGGTATACTTATGTGAACGGACCTGATCGGTTTGAGTTCAAGGATCCGGTTTCTCACAATACGGTTATTGCTGATGGAGAGTATTTCACCGTGAACGAAGATTCGTGGATGTGCAACAAGCTGGCTCAACCGGTGAAGCAGGGGTTTGTAAGCAGTGAGAAGTATGAGTTTGTTCAGGGAGGCCATCTGGGCTACGCTGATAAAGGGATTTTTATGAATCGCAAAATCATCCATATCAAACCTGATATTTATCTGATCTTTGACGAAATGTATGCTAAGGATCATCATATTTATGAGACCTTCTTTAATTTTTCGGAGCATGGTAAACTAAATTTATCTGGTAAGGAAGCCGTGTTTCAGGTAAATAATGTCTATGCAAAATTCCATTTTCTAACAGAGAATCTTCAAGCGAAAATCGTAGGTTCAAGAATTTCCAGACACTATAATAACTTTAGTGAGAACCAGAGGATCGTTTTGGAAAAGAAAGCCTCGGGGATGACGACAATGATCACGGCCATTGTGGGTGGTGATGAAAGTCGTGTGAGAAATTGCACGATAAAGAAGATTCCCGTAACCTCTGCGCTAAAGAATACCATATACTCAGATGAAATGGCTGAAGCTCTTATTATTCACGATGGTGAAAAGAGTTATACAGTGATTGTTTGTCATCAGGAGGTCAATAGTCCGACTGATATGGTCAAAGCACTAGATTGCCGCGGATTTGGAAATGTCATCGTCTTTGATCACGATGAAGAAACTATTGGTGGAAAAGTACTGAACTGGTAAGGGGTGAATAGGAATTGGGCATTAAAGAGAAGATCGAGTATATCATTGAATACTATGGTTTCATCATCATCGCCCTTTTTCTATTACTTATAATGGGCGTGTTTCTAATTTCAGGGTTATTTGAGAACCATAAGGATCCAAGTCTTACAGCAATCGCGGTGAATCAGTCTTACTCCGAAGACCAAATCAGGCAATGGGAGAGCAATCTTACGGATGCCTATGGGGAGAGAACCATAGCTTTTGATTCCACGTACAAGATCGATCTTGAAGGATTTGCCGATGAGACAAAACAAGGATATCTCATGAAACTTTCAGCAAATCTCTTCGCAGGGGACGTTGACGTGATGATTTTAGATGAAGGAAGCTATCAGCATTTTTCAGAGCTTGGTGCTTTAACTGATCTCAGTTCTCCGCTTAAAGAGATTCTTTCAGTTGAAAATCCTGATGAGCTTCATGAAAATTTCTCCTTATCTATAAGTCCAGATAGCGAGGAGAAGATATTCGGTCTCTTGCTACCGCAAGCCATGTGGCCTGAACCCTCGGAGAGGTCTTATCTCGTGTTTCCTCATGGAAGCAAGCAGCAGGATAGTTTTCTTGAGTTAATTCGAATCATTTATGATTCATCAAATTCCTAAACATAAAGGAGAATCTATGGATAAAATATTTCAGTATGACAATCCAGTTTGGAACTTCCTAGGTAAAATTGCAGATCTGGTTTATCTAACACTACTCTGGATTATATTCAGTTTGCCTATATTTACCATGGGAGCTGCTACTACAGCCATTTACAAATGTGCGCAGAATTTATTGGAAGATGAAGGGCAGCTGACACGTGTTTTTATCATGTCCTTCAGAGAAAACTTCAAAAAAAGCACAATCCTGTGGCTGCTGGTTCTTTTAATTGGAACGATTCTATCCGCGGATATTTATTTCTTTAGCCAAATCGATACCGATTGGTCAAAGATTATGGCGTTATCAGCGCTCATCTTTATGTTTTTACTCATCATGATGGCGATATACATGTTTAATATGTTAGCAAGATTTGAAAATACTTTTAAGCAATTGTTTGCGATAGCATTTGTGTTGTCGCTTAAAGCACTTCCTTGGACGGTTTTCATGGTCGTAGTCTTACTTGCTTCTTTAGCGATAGTTTTTCTAAAATATTGGTTTGTTGGCCTCATTGCAGTTGGCCTAGTGGCGTATATCCATACATGGATACTTGATTTTGTTTATAAGAAGTATGGGTTATTGGGTTAAGTAACTCGCTGTAATTCATTAGATCATATAAGATATGGATAAGATGTCTTGTATTAGTTAAAGTTAAAGAGATGACAATTTAATTGATGATCAGGTAACCAAAAACTAGCGGGTAGTCATAGACTACCCGCTTAAAACTTCACTTATTTATTGTTCATAACCAGGCAATTATGCATGGGGTTGCTTCGAGAAATCATCAAGTTTCTTTGCAATTTGAGTAGTTTTATCGTCCTTACACAGTTCCAGGCTAACTTTCCAAAGCCGATCTTGTAGATCTTCATTTAAATCAATTTCATTCTCTTTAATCTCGGTAAACTCGTTATTCTTCCATGTCATCATTTTTCCTGATTTCTTCAGGCTTTCTTCTTGCCCTTCAGTGAACAAAGGCGACATGATTGTCCCGCATTTCTCTATTGAAATAAATGTACCAAAAAGCTTCATGATTGTTGCCATCATCTTCATTGAAACCGGAATAATATTAATTTGGTTGGTCCATACGGTTTTCGGTATTTCGAAACCAATAAACGAAACTTTGGATTCATTTATGTTTCGATAAGAGTCATGTAATTTACGATAAAACATTCTTTTGGCAACCATAGCCTGCTTGATTCCATTTTCATAACCCCATGTATTTTTCATTTGCATATCATCCCAAAATATTTGACCGCCTTCGGTGACATTGAAAATAATTCTTCCTCCATTCTTGGAGTTATCTAGTAAGTTCAATAAGTTTAAGGTCAGCATAAACTGAGATAAGTAATTCACTTGGAAATGTGGATCCATTCCATCTATAGTTTCTATCCGTTTAGCTGCATAGCCTAATCCCGCATTGATGAATACACCATCCAGAAATTGATGTTTACTTTGAATCTCATCGATTGCATGGCGAACATCGCTGAGTTTAGTCAGATCACATAAAACAAGGGAGATTTTATTATTCATCGTGGCATCCTCAAATTCTTTGATTGTAGCCTCGCCGAGTTCTTTGGATCTGCACAACAGGATAATTTCATGAACTTGGTTGTCCATTCCAGCTAAGATTTTAGCTACTCCTTTTCCCATTCCATTAGTACCGCCGGTTACCAATACTTTCATTTACAGGTCCTCCTTTAAAAAAATAAATTGTTCGGATCCGTATATTGGATATCAATTAACTTCCATATTAAATTAGTACACTACAATTAGCGTTCAAATAAAGAGCAGCGAGGAAATCAGTGGAGATCTGTTGTCGTTAATTGGGCAATTCGTATTTTATTATTAAAGATAATCTCAGCCATCGGCTAAATCATATCATCACAAGAATAACGGTTTGTATCCGTTTGTTTAACAAATCAATAAAGTTTTTATACTTCATGTATGAGCGAGCAAAGTTCTTATGAATTAGCGCTAAATTAGGTTGTTTTCTATAAATTCTTAAGACGAGTGATGTAAGAAAGGTTATAATTTTATCATCTGTTTCGGATTTTTGGGAGACAAGAGGCATTTTATTGTAATTGAAAAGAACGATGAGTAAATATAAACGGAGGTCCTATCTTGAGAGAATATATTTATTTTTTAAAATTGATTCCGAGGCTACATGATGAAAAGAACTGGACAAAAAATGATGATGAAATCATCAATCAACACTTTTTGAGACTGAAGAAATCTTGTGAAGACGGGATTGTATTTACTGCAGGAAAGACTGAAGATGATAAGGGTTTTGGCATTGTCATTTTCAGTGCAGAGAATGAAGTTAAGGCTACTCTGTTTATGATGGAAGACCCTGCGGTAAAGTTTGGAATAATGACGGCAGAAGTGTTTCCTTATCGAACTGCTTTAGGAAGATAATAAGATGCGTTTTCAATAGTCATTAATTTAGCTTAAGACAACAGCCTTCTGGATTATTGTTATTTAGCTGTAATCTTTCTTACCGATTTTTTATATAAGATAATAGTACACGTAGATGAGGTGAGAAAATGGATCAACATGCTCCCCCAAAAAAAAGAAAGATACTAATCTGTACGCTCGTACTTCTAATTCCACTTCTTTATTCCTGTTCAATGAAACCCAAAGTTTCAACAATTAAAGAAATAAAACTTGATCCAATTGAGACGCTTACTCCTGAAGAAATAGCTAAAGAACATCTGGAAATTCCGGAACTTGAATCACCTGTCGAAACGGTTCCCACTCGAAAGGCAGAATTGGTAGAGAGATTCAATCAGCCGAATGGACCGAATGACTTAGTGAAGTATTTTGCTGAAAAACTCATGCAAGGGGAGTTAAGGATCAATCTCAAAAGTCTAAGAAGGGAATTGATTTTAAAAGGAATTTCTAATACAGAGCTCGTGGAGGCAGCGCAGGATGCCGCACTTCAAAATCCACAGATTTCTTTAATCCTTTATCCTGCCATCTTAATGGGGGAGAAGAGTATCGGGTATTTTGCCTATAAAACTACTGAAGAACTGGAAAGTCGGAAGATAGCACTTGAGATGAAGGTGGTTGAACTCTTAAGTGGGATTGACCTGACAAAAATGTCCGACTATGACAAATCTCTCCTTGTCCATGATTTAGTCATCCAAAATGTGGAATATGACTATGAGGTTTTTGAGATGATGCAGAAAAATAGGGAGTGGACAGTAGAGGAGTGGGACCAGATGCAAGAAGCCAGTAATTCATATGGTGCACTCATCTATGGGAAGGCTGTATGTAGCGGTTATGCCCAAGCCTATTCACTTTTAGCCAAAGCTGTAGGACTCGAAGCTTATTATATGGAAGGGCTGGCTGATTATAACGGAGATAAAATTCTGCATGCCTGGAACCGGATAAAGATAGAAGATCAGTGGCTTGTCGTTGATACGACTTGGGATGATACTGAAACTTCAACAAACTATTTATGGTTTAATCAACCTACTTCTACTGCGTATACAAACCGGCAGGAAACCGAAAATTATATCAAGACATTGGATGATGAACTGATTGGAACCAGCGCTGAATACACTTGGTTTTATACCAATGGTTATTATGCTACAAAAGATACCATCATCAATGTCCTGGCTCAGCATGTTGGAAATAAAGAGGAGTCCTTTCAGATTTTCATTGGGCTTTTGACAGATGAACAAATTGAGGCCATCCAAGAAGAATTTGAAGCTCGATTTGATTTTAAGGGACATTCAATTTTTTATAGTGATCAGATGATTCAATACGCGTCAAAGATACCAACAAATTAGGAAAATAGAGGAGTCAATCCATAGCAAATTGAACTTGCTTTGGATTGACTCCTTTATTGCTGGAGGGGTAAATAACTTGGATGCATTCTTGGTAGATAAAAGAAAAGGGAAGGGCTCTGATCTCATCGATAAAAGTCCTTCCCTATCAAAATTTGATCACTGAATTAATGGCAAATAAACAAATAGTTTTCTTTTGGAGCTGCTATTTATTTAAGTCGTCAACATTGATTGTTCCTGGATTTTCAATCTCATCAGTCTCATCAGGATCTACATATGTTCCGGGGGTTTCGATATCTTCTTTATTCGGAATTCTATCGGTGTGTGTTCCTGGAGTTTCGATATCTTCATCCAGTTCGTCAAATGCATCCTTAACATTTATAGTCCCTGGATTCTCAATCATTTCGTCACCAATGTTTGGATCTGTGTAAGTTCCAGGATTCTCGATATGCCCGCGAATAATATCGCTAAATCCTAAGAGCAGAATAATGCCTCCCTGGTCGATTGCCTCTTGATAATCCCTGGCTTCCTCCTCAGAAAGGCCATATCCCATTAAAGTGGCAATAAAGCTGTCAACACCGGAACCATACGAAATGTCATTGACCTCAGAATGTGCTTCAATCAATACTTCATCATCTCTGACGTCTTCCTGGATTTCTTTTAATTCGACAAAATTCATGTTGTATTTACTAATGACAGACATGTCTTTACTCTCATATCCTTCTCTCAGCAGTTCTCTAATCGCATTGTTAAGCTGCGTTTCCGTTCGGTAAATACCAACAATTTTTTTCATAATTTACATCTCCTCGTTAACTTATTAAATTTAGTTACATCATATCGATAATGAAAAGAAATTCTATTAACAAAGCATGAAAAGATGTTAAAATATCTGAATATTATTTCTGAATATGTGCTTGTTGTTCTAACCGAGGTAATAAGATAAGTAAATACTAAAGGAAACTAAGTTGTCTTTATTGGAGCTAAATTAGAGTAAGAGAGTTTAGTTATCAACAATATGGTTTTCAGGGACTTGCCAAAGTGCTTGAAAATAGAGACTAAACTGATCCATATGCGAAGTAATGTTTAAGGACTCGCCATCTATCCAGTGAACAATATAATAATTTTTTGAAAAATGAAACAAACACTTCATAGGTGTGAGGTATGATAAAGGAAGAAAGAAGTTCTAACAAATAATTGGAGGAATTAACGTGAAAGTTGTACTTTGCAGAGGATATGGTTCACCTGAAGTTCTTAAAATCAGTGATATTCCGAAACCAATCCCAAAAGCGGATGAGATTTTGATTCGTATTCAATCGACAGCGGTTAATTCAGGCGATATCAGGACAAGAACATTAGATGTTAAAGGAATCCTTAAAATTGTCATGCGATTAGTTCTCGGATGGAGCAAGCCTCGAAATCCTATACTTGGGACTGTTTTTTCCGGAACCGTGGAGCAGAGAGGAGAAGCCGTAACATCTTTTAAAAATGGAGATCGCGTCTTTGGTTGTTCTCCGGGGTTTAAATTTGGGTGCTATGCAGAATATATCACCGTAAAAGAGTCCACAGCGATATCAGAGATGCCTGCTCATGCTAATTTCGATCAAGCCGCTGCCATATTGTTTGGAGGTACTACAGCACTGTACTTTTTGAATAAGGCTAATCCTACACCCGGCCAGTCCATCCTGGTCTATGGTGCCTCCGGGGCGGTAGGTACATCAGCTGTCCAGGTTGCAAAAAATAGGGGACTCTATGTTATTGCTGTAAGTAGCGGCAAAAATGAGGAGCTGGTCCGTTCCCTTGGTGCGGATAACTTTTTGGATTACACTTCATCTGATTTTTTGGATACTTCTCTTCAGTATGACATCGTCTTTGATGCTGTGGGGAAGTTAAGCCGCAAACAACTTGCCGCGCTGACCAGAAGGGATGGCAAGACCCTTACGGTAGGTTCTTTTGATGTGGCCAAAGAGACAAAACAGCAGCTGGAACAGCTAAAAACCTGGTTTGACTCAGATAAGTTTAAAGCAGTGATTGACCGTACTTATTCTCTCGAAGAGATAAAGGAAGCCCATTCCTATGTGGAAAAAGGGCACAAGGTCGGCAATGTGGTGGTTAAAATCAACTAAGCTATTCCTACATGAGATTTCAATAGCTTCTTTTCAGGGTAAAGAAGTACGAGAGTAGTCTAAGGAAAAGATAGGACTCAGGAGCAGTCCATGATCGAAAGGAGTTACGATGCAGCTGTATGTTGAAGAAACTGGAAAAATAGGAGCGCCAAGTATTATCTTTCTCCATGGCATTGGGACAGGTAGCTGGATGTGGTGGAGGCAGGTTGAATCGTTCCCCGATTTTCATTGTATAAATCTAGATTTGCCTGGTCATGGTAAAAGCGAACATATCCCCTGGGTTTCCCTCACAGATACGGCAAATCAAATTGCAGCAATTATCGAATCCCATGCGACGAACGGTCGGGTGAATATTGTCGGGTTATCTCTCGGCGCCTATATCGGCTTGATTTTGTTAGAGCAACATGCAAGTATTCTCAATTGTGCCATCCTCAGCGGTGTAACATGCTCCCCCATGCCCAATCGTATCTTCTTTGAACCACAACTTTGGCTGATATCGAAATTTAAAAAATCTCGCAAAACTCTTGAAAGACAGGCGAAATTATTACACCTTACCTCAGCCGAACAGCTGGCTTTTACAGAGAACTTCATGAACATGTCAATGCTGACCTATCGCACAATATTTAAGGAAGCGATGGAGTTTTACGCTCCTGAATCCCTGGGACATAATCATGTTCCAACACTTATCACTGCAGGTGGAAGGGAATCAAAAATCATCTTGGAGGCAGTGTCCATGATTCCAAAAATCATGCCTAACGGAGTGGGATACATCGCACCGGGACTTGGCCATGGTTGGAATATCGAAAACCCCAACCTCTTTAATGGGATGATACGTGAATGGATTTTAGATGAACCCCTGCCTAGGGAACTGAAGCCAGTTGAAACCATAGAATGATTCATGATGATTGTGAGGCTGAAACTTCATTTACCAGAAGCCTGACTTCCCGTGAAATAAAGAAAAATCGGAACGGAGCTTAATTACTTTACCCCAATCGACTTTGTGATTATGCAAATATTTTGACTATAATCCCATTAAGTTATACCATAGAGTTAGTAGCAGAAATGATCTTGTCAGACCGTACTATGAGAATAAAAAAATGGAGGAAAACGAATGAACACAAAGCAAGCTGAACGAATGAAGAATGATAAAGGTTTTATCGCAGCTCTGGACCAGAGCGGCGGCAGTACATCTAAAGCCCTTGCAGGATATGGAATACAGAAGGATCAATATGAGAGTGAAGCGGAGATGTTCGACCTTGTCCATGAAATGAGAACAAGAATCATAAAAAGTCCATCCTTCTCATCAGAATATATTCTTGCAGCAATCCTATTTGAGATGACTATGGATCGAAATGTTGACGGCATGCATACAGCTGACTATCTTTGGGAGGTAAAAGGCATTATTCCTATTCTCAAAGTAGACAAAGGACTTGCAGAGGAAGCTGACGGGGTACAGCTCATGAAGCCCATAACAGATTTGGATAACACACTTTCCCGTGCGAAGATTCGAAATATCTTTGGCACAAAGATGCGCTCTG
This sequence comes from Clostridiaceae bacterium, assembly GCA_049657765.1. Lineage (GTDB taxonomy): Bacteria > Bacillota > Clostridia > Clostridiales > Clostridiaceae > Proteiniclasticum. Next base: position 29,340 of record JBASOA010000004.1, on the reverse strand, counting down.
TCATTAAGTCCGCGAATCCTGAAGGAATCCGAAAAGTGGTCGAGCAGCAGTTTGAGTATGGCAAACGTATTATAAAAGCTGGACTTGTGCCTATCATTGAGCCAGAGGTAGATATCAATAGCCCGGATAAAGCTAAATCAGAGTCACTCCTAAAATTAGAAATTCTGAAACATTTGGATCAGCTTCCTTTTGGTGAAATGGTCATGCTGAAGCTTTCCATTCCCGATGAAGATGGATTCTATACGGATTTGATTAAACATCCGAGAGTCATGCGTGTGGTGGCACTTTCAGGCGGGTACAGCCGAGAAGTTGCGGTAGAAAAACTGAAAAGGAATCCAGGTCTGATTGCTAGTTTCTCAAGAGCGCTTGTGGAAGGCGTTAGCGTAGCGCAGACTGACGAAGAATTTAATGCAACACTTGCAGAATCGATAAAAGAGATTTATGAGGCTTCGATTACCTAAAGTTGATCGCATAAAAAATAGAGAAGAGATTCAAAAAGTCCGAGTGAAGAAATGTTTGATATTAATCAAAATACTCTTCATTCGGACTTTTAATTTATTTTCAGGCTAACCCTATTCTTCTGTGGCGGCATTTATTTAGGTTAAAGTCTTTTGTTAAGTTTTCAAGTAAAGTGATCACTAGCCTCAAAAAATATTAGTTTTCATAAGGCCATATTTTATATTAAATGGTTTTTGAGAATCATCGTCTGTTTTACAATTGTATATGAGAAAGAATAATTTAAAGCACAAATCTAACATCCCTAGCAGCTTACCACATTGACAGGGTTAGCCTGGATGAAGGATGAGATATTCCCGGCAAGTAGCTTTATAAGCCTTTGCCTGGATTCCAGGCATTTCCAACCAATATGCGGAGTGAGGATAACGTTGTTCATGAACAGCAATGGATTGTCTAGAGCTGGAGGCTCCTGTTCCAGGACATCCAGGGCTGCACCAGCGATGACTTTATCCTGTAAAGCACTAATGAGGTCAGCTTCGTTAATAAGTGAACCTCTTGAGGTATTGATCAGGAATGCGGAAGGCTTCATGAGTTTCAAGCTGTTTTTGTTGATCAGATGTTTAGTTTCCGATGTAAGAGGAGCATGGATTGAGACAAAATCACTCTCTCTTAAAAGGTCTTCCAGTGAAACTGACTTAATGTGGGAATCCTCATAGACTTTAGCTGTCCTACTGTAAGTCAGGATCTCCATACCAAGGACACGGGCAATCTTCATGACTTGCTTGCCAATTGTTCCCACACCAATGATTCCTAGGGTTTTGTTCTGAATCTCGTAATGAGGAACCTGAAGATGGCTCGTGAAATTGCTAAAATCTTTGTTCCATAGCATCTCCTGCTGACGGACAATGGATGAACTTAAGTTAAGCATGAAGGTGATAACGAGCTGTGCGACCGCCTCAGTGCTGTAACCTGGGACGTTGCAGACGGTAATCCCCTTGCGGCGAGCGGCTTCAAGATCAATGTTATTATAGCCGGTGCCGGCTTCACAGATTAACTTTACAGAAGAAGGGAACCTGTCAATCAGATCTCCGCTCAAAGGGAGCTCCTTTGTGATAATGATGTTTTGACTACTTACTCTTTGGAGAATTTCGTCTTCATTACTATCCTTATAATTTGTTAGAGTTCCAAGTTCAGCGATCAGTTTAAAATCAAGCTGTTGGTCGAAGTCTAGTCTGGCTGAGTTTAGAAATACGATATTTTCCATAATATACCTCTACTATTTCATATTTTTATATTCATTATAGGCAATTTCACCCGGTGTGTAAAATTGAGGGGAAGATGAATCCAAAGATAAAAATAGAATGCGAGAGAAATAGAGAAGTTTTTCGCGTGGATGGAGTAGATCCTGATACTTTCTTTTCGATTAACGCAATGCAAATTGGGTGTAAAAAAAAGAGCGCATTTCTGTGCTCTTTTAGAACGAGTTATGTTTATCTATCCCGTAGAGTTCCGGATTCTGGGGCTTCGCCGATGGAATCCAGTTCCTTATCCTTATCTGAAGACAATGGTTTTGAAGGATTATCTTCATAAATTACAGTTCCTGACTCCGGTGCATCCTCTACGTCATCATTCTTGGGATGCTTAAGATCTTTATTTTTGTTTTCTTCCATTTTGATTCCTCCTCTTGTTCAGATCAGATATTTTATGATTCTATTATATAAATTTTTTGCTAAGTACGTATGAGCATTGTTTGAACAAAAGGTGAAACTTCGGACGATCTGATAGAAACTATTTTTGATAATAAAGTAGATCTGCTGATTCAGGGATATCAGAATGAACGATATTTTAGGTATCCCCTGAGAATACTCTCTCAATGCAGGGGATAAGGGACCCCGATTCATACAAGTGAGGACAATCTAAATCAATGTAACTAATATTGCTTGTGATATCAATCCTTCTAGCGCGTTTTTCAAGTGTGAAACATAAGCTGTTAGAGTCGAAAAGATAATGGTCTATTTTCTTAATGTTCATAAAGCTTTAACGCTGAAATCGTTGACATCATTTTTTGTGTAAGGATATAATGATGTTGCCCTAAAAATTAGTCCAAATCCTTCAACCATTTATCTATCCTAAAGTAAGTTGCTGAGGCTGTGTTATTAGGTGTCGTATATGATGTGTATTAAAAGGAGGAAATTGAAATGGATGTATTTACCCATATCAAAAAGGAACATGAGGAGTTCAGAAAACTGATGGATGAGATTGCCTCATCGAAAAGTAATAAAAAGGAAGAGCTTTTTAAAGAGCTCTATGTAAAACTCGCCGGACATCATGGTGCAGAAGAGCAATTGATATTTCCACCGGTTCTTAAAGCAGTAAAGGAAGAGGACAAAGAAGTCGTAAGAGAGATGATTGAAGAACACACTTTAGGGAAATACCAGCTCAGTGTTATTGAAAAAACATCAGTCAATGATGATAGTTGGGATGCTAAGTTCATGGTGCTAAAAGAAGTTATCGAACATCACATGGAAGAAGAAGAAAAAGAGTTTTTTTCAATAGCTAGAAAAGTGGTTCCTAAAGATAAAGCTGAAGAACTTCTTGACGAGTTCGAATCTATCATGAAGAAGAAAGAAATGGAAAAAGAGAAGGTACTAAAATAAAATAAGAAAATTTTTTCAATAACGAAGATTTAAATCACGAATGGAAACCTCAAAAAAATGATAACTGCTAAAAAGCAGTTATCATTTTTTTCAATTACTTTAGTGCACAGAGATTTATGGGGGCATATTTATGCTGCTATATTCTAGCCAAATCATCTTTAATGACCTTGGAATCGTCTTTTGTTTCATAAAATTCAACCAAATAAGATATTGTCGATTTACCTCAGGAGAACATGAAGACTTATTTAGGGGGATCCTCTAATGTTCTAGTCATGGCAAGCAGAATATATGATTTGCCTTGAGCTGTTGGATATTCATGTACTAAAAAATACTTCAATTCTTTATATTCACTCTCATTAATTTGTGAGGCTGGAATAATGACTTCAATTTTTCCGGATGTGTCTTCAATGGTTAGCACCTTGTACTCAGCTGCTTCTGATATAGAGTATGACTGATGCAAAGTTGACAAAATCTCTTTTTCATCGGGTAAACTTGCCATATCGGTTAGCTTTTTATTATCAACAATGGTTCCATTGATGATATAAGATGATTTGATTGCAAGAGCTTTATTGTCTATGATGTCTCCAACGGTGGATAGATGTTCTTCTATTGAAGCGTCTTGATTTTCCCATAGCATAGATTTTATTACACCAAGGCTAGACCAGTCAGCCCAGCGTTTACTTCGAATACTGACTGAATTAACTTTTATGATGTTCAAGTTTTCGTCTTTATGAAGTTGAACGTAAAGTATATTATCACCAACTACTTTTCTCCAACTTAGCCCTTGGTTGGATTTGTAAAAATCCCAAAACTCATCAAATTCTTTTGGATCAATGCCATCGTCATATAACTCACATACTACCTTGAACATGTCTGGCAATTTCTCCTTAATAAATGGAGGTTCTTCTCCACTGATATAACTTTGGGGAAGGGTTGAGATATTTAGGTACGTTGCTCCTGTTTTTTTATAGGTGCTTACGAGCAATTTAAGGCCATCGCTATCACCAAACCCGTAGTCATTTGTATTTAGCTTTGCTTTCGTTTCAGCATCAATATTAAGATCATAGGGTTTCCAGTTAGTATTATGCTTAACCAGGGTTTCTTCAATTGCGGCTTCAGTTAAAGGTGCTTTCGTAGATGTTTGTTTGAAACTACTACATCCCCCAAAAGCAAATAAAGATGCAATTATTAAGACAATCAAATACACCTCTTTTTTGATTAACTGATGGTTTGCTAGTGGGTTTAACGATATTTTTTTGACGTGCATCAACATAAATAATCCTTCTTTCACATTCTGCAGTATGCCTTACAATATATCCTTGTTTTCTATTCAACCACAATCAATTACGTCCATCATATGATTTACCTTACTCCCTCACTATATACCATATTATGCCTAAAATATATTTGTTTATGATAAAGAATAAATAAATGTAGCCATCTGGTTTTATTTGATGTTTTGATATGGCATTGGGGACCAATTCGACTTTCGTGGTATTAAAATTGAACGCAAAATCATCGAAAAAAATGATCAGGGAATCCTTATCAGAAAGATTCGCTGATCATTAAGATTATTTCTTATTTAGTAATTCCAGTGCTATAATTTTCTTTCTCATTTCATCTGTAAGAGGGAAGACCGGAGAATTTTCCACCCCAGTATTTTGATTTTCTACAATGAGAACTTCTGCATCTTCACTCAAGGTATGAGCATGCCATACCCCTTTTTTTACATTGTAGGCTTTATGCTTCTCCATAGAGACTTGTTCAATGTGCCCGGGGATTTCCCCCGTTCTAGCAGAATAGAGATTACATGTTCCGTTTATTAGAACAAAAACCTCATCAGTCAACATGTGTCTTTGGAAGTTAACGATATTCTCCGCAATTAAGTCATCACAATATTTTAGTACGGCTACTCTCCAGGTTTCAAAATCTATAATGGCTTGATAACCAAAATCTGGGAAATCGACTTTTTCAATATAATTATTGCTCATAGTTTACTCCTTAAGATCCTCAGCGTTAGACAACAAAGGTAGGGATTTATTTACGTTTGAACCATTCATCTTTTTCAAGTAAATAATTGGATCCGATAAATTCAATAGGCTTTCCATCAGGTGTTTTTCTGAAGGATAGAGTCTCTTCATTTTGTTTGGTGAAGCGTAATTTTTCAAGCAAACGGCGAGCTGGATCATTCAAGTTGGCTGTTCCACTTTCCAAGTGTTCTACCAGAAGGGTATTGAACGCATAGTCGATAACTGCAGAAGATGCTTCAGTGGCGTAGCCTTTTCCGTGATATAAGGCGTTGAAGCAGAATCCAAGATCGAGCATGTCTTCACTATCTCCATTTAGACAGATGAACCCGATGACCTTCTGGTCAATTGGTTCCCAAACAGCCAGGAATTTGTCGCCCAAGGAGAACCTATGATTTACTTTTTTAACTTCTTCCAGAGAAGTGGGGAATTCATTGTCGTATATGGCATACTTCGATGTTTCCTTGGAGATGATGATTTCCTGCAGATCTTTAGCATCCTCTGGAGTAAAGTTCCGTAGAATTAACCTTTTGGTGTAGATTTCTTTCATTTGTCAGTACCTCCGACATCAGTTAATATTAATATCAATTATTACCATTATTATATCATTTATTATCGTCGCTTAAGTATGGGAATTGGTAAGAATCATCAGGGTGCATCAAAATTATTTGCTTAATGTTTCTTAAGTAAAATTTTTATTTATCTATCTTTATTCTCGAGGAAAAAATTAAGTTGCTGAAAAAGATGAAATAAGAAATTTAAATTGAAGGAATAAAATTTCTGGAATCCATTACAAAATCGGTAGTTTTGGAGGATAAAAGCATGAAAACACTTAAGCTTCTAGGAAAGGGAACTGTTGACATTTATCCATCGCTTCTATAAAATCAGATATGCTAGTTTATAAGATTCCTAGGAGGATAGCCATGAAAAACTATATCGTGAAAAAGACATTCAATAGCAATGCTGTCCTCGTGACTTCAGAGCAAACAGAATATATCCTCATTGGAAGAGGCATCGGATTTGATAAGAAGAAGGGCCAAAAGATTGAGGAGTCTAAACTTATCGAGCATGTATACATCCAAGTCAATGAAACGAATAAGGTGCAATATGAGCATCTCCTAAATGGCGTGGATGAAGCAGTTTTTATTGTCGTTGAGGACATCATCGCAATGGCAGAAAAGGAACTGGGAGAAAAACTCCATACTGATGTACATTTTGGCCTCATCGACCACATCAATTTCTCGCTGAACAGGATTCGTGAAGGCATTGAGATTGTTAATCCCTTCCTGCTTGAAACGAAAATGCTCTATAGAACTGAGTATGCCATTGCACTGAAGGCTGTGGAGATGCTGAAGGACAGGATGAACATTGATATTCCTGAAAGCGAAGTGGGCTTCATCACTTTCCACATTCATGGTGGAAGGATGGGTATCCATAATAGGCCTTCGCTCAAGTATGTTAAGGCTATCAGCAAGATCATTCCTTATATCGAGGACAAGATCGGATTTTCCATCGAAGAGAATTCTTTTGACAGCGTCAGGCTGGTCTCCCATCTAAGAGGCTTAATTGAAAGATGCGCAAGGAATGAAACCATTGAAAACCTGCTGCTAGACAGGATGAAAAAGGATTTTCCTTTCGAGTATAAAATTTCTGAAAATATAGCCTTGATTTTAAACAAAAGTATTGGTATAGTAGTACCTGAAAACGAAATCGGGTATATTGCCCTGCATTTATACAAACTAAACCACACAAAAATACAAAGCGTGTAACTGATTCGATCAGGCATGAGTTTATACTTAAAGAACAATCAGCCATTGGAAACTTATCCAGTGAGAATTTTGATGTTCCTTAAGTATGGATTCATGCCTTTTTTTATTGCTCTTTTCATTATCAAACTATATTAGGAGGAATTTATTATGAGTAAAAAATCAAATGGCTTTTTTGCAGTCTTGCAAAAAGTCGGAAAATCCTTGATGCTTCCAGTATCCGTACTTCCTGCAGCAGGACTTATGGTCGCCTTCTCAAGAATCATCGAACAGATGGTAGGTGCTGAGGCCTTGGCAGCAAATCCTGTCCTTGATGTCTTTGTAAAGGTTCTCTTTAGCGGTGGACTCATCGTCTTTGAAAACCTGCCACTTATTTTCGCTGTCGGTGTTGCCATAGGTTTTACTGCAGGCGAAGCTGTTGCAGGTCTTGCGGCAGTCGTCGGATATGTCGTCATGATCAAGGTTCTCGATATCATGTCTGTTGCGCAGAACCTGACTAGCCCTATAAACATGGGGGTTTTCAGTGGTATCATCATCGGTATTATTTCAGCGAAGATCTATTTAAGGTTCTACAAGACGAAGCTCAATCCTGTACTTGGATTCTTTGAAGGAAAGAGACTTGTCCCTATCGTCATGGTTATTGTATCCATTATCCTTGGTGTAGTTCTAGGTTTCGTATGGCCTCCAATCCAGAATGGAATCAACTACCTGGGTCAGCTCGCTATAGACGCTCGTATCGGTCAATTCAGGCTTGGCGGTGCCATTTACGCATTTGGTAACAGAGCCCTCATTCCAACAGGTTTACACCATGTTTTCAAAACCCCATTCACTACACAGTTTGGGTCCTATGTTGCTAAAGATGGACAGACCTATGTGGGTGAGATTGCAAGATTCTTTGCTGGAGACCCAACCGCAGGTGCAATCACCGCAGCTGAGTATCCACTGAAGATTTTCGGCCTTCCAGCAGCAGCACTTGCCATGTATCTCACTGCAAAGCCAAAGAACAAGAAGGCTATCGGTGGTGTCATGCTTACAGCAGCACTTACGTCAATCATCACCGGTATTACAGAACCTATAGAGTTCGCGTTCATGTTCGTTGCCCCAGTCCTATATATCGCACATATTTCGCTTGCTTTCGTTGGAGGTCTTTTGATGAACCTCTTCAATGTTAGACTTACGGAGACGTTCACGTCCTCCCTCATTGATTATGCGGTCAGTATCTCGACAGGAAATGCCGGTAACCCTTGGATGCTTCTCCCTGTGGGAATCGTCATTGGTCTAGCTTACTTCTTCGTCTTCTACTACCTGATCAAGAAATTCAACCTCAAAACGCCAGGTAGAGATGAGCTAGAGGAAGAGGTTCTTGAAGTTCCTGTGACAGAAAAAGCCTTTGAAATCCTAAAGGCCCTAGGAAACACAGAGAACATCACGGCCATCGATGCCTGCATAACTAGGCTCAGACTTGAAGTTGTGGATACAAAGAGAGTAGACAAGGCAAGACTTAAGGCACTTGGCTCACCAGGAGTTCTTGAAGTAGGTACAACTGGAATCCAGGTGATCTTTGGAACGGATGCCGAAGGTCTGAAGGATGAAATTAAGGCCATCATGGCCAATCCAGCTTCAGTTAAAGTCAAGGAAGATGCTTCACCAGTATCCGCTGGAGTAGTTCCAGCAGCTACATCCAAAGGTGAGACAATCATGACTTCGCCTATGAAGGGAAAGCTCATTAGCATCACAGAAGTTCCGGATCCGCTGTTTGCGGAGAAGATGGTAGGGGATGGTTTTGCTATCGAACCTTATGAAGGCTATCTTGTCTCTCCAGTTTCAGGAACAATCGCTCACATTTTTGAAACGAACCATGCTCTTGCGATTATTACAGATAATGGACTTGAAGTGCTGATCCATATCGGGATTGATACAGTCAAGATGAATGGCAGAGGCTTTAAGAGACTTGCTGAAATCGGAGACCATGTTGTAAATGGGACACCTTTGATGGAGTTTGACCTTGAGCTTGTCAAGAAAGAAGCGAAATCAAGCATCACTGAAGTTGTTGTCACCAACATGGATATCGTTAAAGGCATGGAAGTCATCGCTAGCGGTGATGTTGGTATCCTTACAGAAGTGCTAAAGGTAAAGTAAGGTCTAAACTTAGTAAAAAACCAGATAGATACTAAATGATAGAGAGGCAGTTGCAAACTTATTTTGCAACTGCCTCTTTCTTCACGAGAATCGGCTTTTCAACTAAGAAAAACTGAAAATATAGTCTTTTTTCTACGGTTTGTGTTAAAATGTTAACAGATTAGTGAAGGAGCGGAGAGAATTATGAACTATACCATTAAGAAATTTGCCAGTATGCAGGGCCTTACTGTGGACACCTTAAGACAGTATGAAAAGAAGGGAATCATCCGTCCTTTTCATGATGAGGAAAACGGCTATCGTTATTATACAGATATGGATGTGAGGATTGTTGCGACTTCTCGTTGGTTTTCAAGTCTGGGCTTTACATTATCACAAGTAGCAGAAATTATGAAGAATCTCTCAAATAAAGAACTTCAAGATGCTTTTTCAATGAGAGTAGTGGAACAAAAAAGGCAAATCGCCTTTGAAAATGAAAAACTTCAAGAACTCCTTAGATTTCAGAAATACTATGAACTTATTGAAAAAGAAGAGCTTTTCTATGAGGAAGTGACACTTCCTGAACTGATTTTCTTGCCTCATTCCCATAAGGACACGCTGATGCAAGATGAAGATGTGCTTCCTTATGTTCGAGCTTGGATGGAGCTTCTTCCAATAACTTTTTATACCAGAAGGATCCCGTTAGCTTCAATAGAGGGAGAGGAACCCTTCTCCTATTATATGGCTTTATGTATCTCCGAAGAAAATTCAAAGCTTTGGACCCTTCCTATGCCGTCTTTTGCTCAATCCTCTCCCCCAAGAAAGTGCATTCATACCATTCTTCGAAAAAATCATGAAGAGGTTCTCTCTTTGAAACATCTGGAAAAACCCATGCAATATTTAAAAGAAAGAAATCTGGTCCTCTCGGGTGATGTTGTGACCATGTATATCTCCTCAAGAATTGAGGAGGGGAGGAAGGTGAACTATCATTATGCATATTTTCCTATAGAAAGGTAACACTCTCCTGTTGACCTTGGTGTTGCACCGGGGTTTATAATTAGTTTGATAAATATCAAACTTGAAAGGGGAAAATAAAATGTGGAAAAAGAAAATTACAGCGGCATTTCTGCTACTATTCATGCTAGCTAGTGGTGGTTGTGCAGCTAAGGGGGGAAATACTCCAGAAAGTCCAGCCCAAGGAAGTGCAGAGAAACTCTATACTGCTGGAGAATATACAGCTACAGGAAAAGGGAATTACGGGGAGATTCCAGTAACTGTGACTTTCAGCGAGACAGAAATACTCTCTATTGTCGTAGGGGAGAACAAAGAAACTCCAGAAATTTCAAAACCTGCTTTTGAAAAGATCCCCGAAGAGATTTTAGGCAACCAGACACTTCATGTGGATTTTGTCAGTGGTGCCACAAATTCCAGTAAGGGTCTTTTAGCGGCTATTGAAGCCTGTGTGGAAAAAGCAGGTGGAGATGTAGAAGCTTTAAAAAACAAAGTTGTTGAGCAAACTGAAAAAGAATCGATTGAAAAGACTGCAGATGTGGTGATCATCGGCGGTGGCGGAGCAGGTGCTGCTGCAGCAGCTTCAGCTGCAGAAAACGGTGCTTCTGTGATTTTGGTAGAAAAAGGTTCATCATTAGGCGGAAATACAGTTCGCGCCGGTGGTGCCTTCAATGCGGTGGATGAAGAAAGACAGTCTGCAGTTCCCATGAATGAGGCCTTGGCTAATGACCTTAAGGCCATCCTTAAAGTGGATGAAAATAAGTTTGGTGAGTTCAAGGAGACTGTTGTAACCCTTAAAGGACAAATTGAAAAGTATTTTGCTGAAGGAGATACGACTAAACTATTTGACTCTGAAGAACTCCATATGTATCAAATCTACATTGGTGGTAAGCGTACAGATAAAAACGGTGTGGAAATTACAAGTTCGCTTCCCTTGGTGAAAAAACTTACAAGCCAGGCTATGGATGCCTTAAATTGGCTGGTTTCAAAAGATGAAACCATAAAAATCAAAGACCAGATCGGTACAGTGCTTGGTGCCATGTGGCCAAGAACTCATGGACTTTCAAGCAGTGTAGGCGTTGGATTCATCAATCCATTGGCAGAAGATGCCAAGAAAAATGGCGCAGAGTTTATGCTGGAAACCAAAGCTGAAGAGCTCATTATCGAAAATGGCAGGGTTGTCGGTGTAAAGGCTGTTCAAACGGATGGAACCAAGGTCACCCTCCATGCAACAAATGGTGTGATTATGGCTACTGGAGGATTTGGTGCCAATGCCAAAATGGTGGCACAGTATAATACTTATTGGCCAAACATTCCTGAAGATATGAAGAGCACAAATACAGCTAATGCCACAGGTGACGGAATCAACATGGGAATTTCTGCAGGTGCAAATCTTGTAGGAATGGGATTTGCACAGCTTATGCCAAGTTCTCATCCTGAAACCGGAGCACTTTCTGGTGGTGTTTGGGGAAGTGCGGAATCTCAGGTGTTCATAAACAAAGAAGGAACACGTTTTGTCAATGAATATGCTGAAAGAGATGTCCTTGCAAGTGCAGCTCTAAAGCAGACAGACAGCCTGTTCTATATCATTTGCGATCAGAATACTGCTGGAAATCCACAGCCTGGAGCTAAGAATGGCTGGGGAGACGTCATTGATGACTTGGTAAAAACAAAGAGTATTTATCGTGCAGATACACTGGAAGATCTGGCAAAACAAATGGGTATTCCTGCTGATGTATTTTTAGCAGAAATTGAAAAATACAATACCTATATCGACAACCAGAAGGATCCAGAGTATGGAAAATCGAACTTTGGACCTAAAATTGAAGTGGCTCCTTTCTATGCCACCCCTCGTTCACCTTCTCTACATCACACCATGGGCGGACTTCAGATTAACGATGAAGCTCAGGTCCTGGATAAAAATGGAGCAGTGATTCCAGGTTTTTACGCTGCAGGTGAAGTCACTGGAGGAATCCATGCAGGGAATAGATTGGGAGGAAATGCCCTCACAGATATTCTTGTGTTTGGCCGAATTGCCGGTAAGAATGCAGCTTTAAACAATAAATAAAAGTTAAATAAAGATGTAGAAAAAAGCAGTTTCCGAGTGAAACTGCTTTTTTCATTTACCAAAATAAGAATTGGATGAAGCAACTTGCATCAATTTATTGAGATGATAAATATAAATTTGGATATCTAGAAGGGAAAATATTGAAATCACAATTCCTGCTATAGGTATCTGTTAATTTTGAACGTTATTTACGGTAAGGTTCGCCATCCATATCAATCAGCGTCAAATAAAGACTAGCCTTCCATGCGTTCATCAGGATAGGGTAAGACTGGTCTTTTTTGTGATGAATGAATTTTGATGTAATGATTTGGTTATAATCCAGGTTTGCCTATAATATTATTCCGTATTTGAGGATGGATGCGACTTCCCTCAGTCTTTCGATGGTATAGCTGTAAAACTGTTTATAAGAGCTGCAGTAATAATTAGAGCTGAAATTAATTTCCTTCCTGAAATGACGCTTGCATCCTGCCTTACATAGGTTATGATAAGCGCATTTCAGGCATTCACTATTTTTGACAAGTGATTCTTCCACAAATTGTATGCCCAAATGTTGCTTTTTAAGGCTGCTAAAATCTTCATCTAAAATGCTTCCCAGTTTCCATTCATCTAGAACGTAGAAGTCACAAGGATAAACAGAACCATCTGCTTCTATTACTGTATTCACCGAGCATTTCCCGATCATGTCACAGCTTTCCGGGGGATAACCCAGAAGTATCTGTATCAGATTGTCGATCATTCTTACACTAGTTGGGATATTCTGCTTAAAGTCCCGGTACCATAAGTCGAAAATCTGACACAAAAAATCACCATAATCCTTTGGCGTCAAGGAAAACGGTTTAGTTCCGGGAGCTTCAGCCAGTTCGTCAAGGCAGGGTATGAACTGCATATACATGAATCCATTTTTCTTCAAAAAATTATAGACCTTACCTGGATGTCTTGCGATATTTTTTGTTACAACTGTCAGAATGTTGAAATCGACATGATGTTTTCTCAGTATCTTTGAAGCTTTAATTACTGCAGCATGTGTACCTTCTCCCAGTTTGTCTATTCTGTTGATATCGTGGGTTTCCGGTGGTCCATCCATTGAGAGTCCGATTAGAAAGCTGTTTCTGTTAAAAAAAACAGCCCATTCATCATTGATTGTGATGCCGTTTGTTTGAAGAGAAAGATCTACCTTGATCCGATTGACGTTATACTGATTGAGAAGATTCATAAAGTTTCTGTAAAACTGAAGACCTGCCAAGGTAGGCTCTCCTCCCTGAAATGCAAAACCCACATAATTGTCTGCATGCATAAATGCTTTTTTTACAATTTCTTCCAGAGTATCCTGGGTCATGAAACCGTAATTCGATATGCCTCGATTATTCATAACATCATAATAAAAACAATACTTGCAGTTCATGTTGCAGTATCCTGATGCAGGTTTAATTAATATTGTCTGATTAGGCATTCTATAAAAACTCCTCTAAAAAGCAAATAGGATTCATCTGTTCAGGATTCCTTATTCAATCTTCTAACTTGGCGTTGATTTTTCTGACTATCAATACCCCCAACACTAGCAGTTGTGACCTTGAAATATTGGAAACTCTTTTTTTATCGCTAGGTACTGATGCATAAAGATTCCTAAGATGCTCAAATTTCAGAATTAAATTGAATCTTGATTTATTCTACACCAAGTCTCAGATCCGACATATGGCCGCTTTCGTTGTGCAAGGTATTTCTATAATCACTGGGTGCCACGCCTACTTCCTTCTTAAATACCTTGGTAAAATAATTATGATCGTATATGCCTACATAAATCGCAATATCCTGAATGGATAGAGAGCTGGTATTCAATAATTTTACAGCTCTATCTATTCGCAGTTTATTCGTGTATTTCACAATGGTCGTACCTACTTCTTTTTTGAACAGGGTAGAAAGGTAAGGTGCTGAAACATTATATTTATCAGCCAGATTACTAAGATTGATTTTAGTATCTAGATTGAATTCAATAAAGTATAATGTTTGGCGGACACAATGTGAATACTGCTTTGTAGACTTTGTTTTTACCAGCAGACAATATTCGCGTATCATTTTTTCATAAAGCTGGTCTAATGCAGTTTCACTTGTTGCATTTTCAATGAGGTTAACGAACTTGCTGGTTATCTCATGTAAATATATCGGGTGCAGTTCGTTTGGTTCGATGGCTTTCCTGAATAGAGTATTTGCAGTTATTAAAAGGGATTTCACTTCTCTCAAAGTGCTTTTCAGTCGAGGTTCAAAAGGTTCACTTACGAATTTTTTTGCGGATTCCAATGCAGCTTGACGATTACCGGCAGCAATGTGACGAAGTAACTCTCTTTCAATATTGTAGCGTTCTTCAACTTTCTTTGCATAAGCTTCAAAATCATTTTTGGGTTGAAATAGTAAATCTGTTTTTGAAAGATCGGATAGATCATGATACTGTACCATGAAAGGAGAAGTTTCAGGATTAATGTAATTGATAATGTCACTTATAGTAGAAATAATATGGAGATTGTTATTAATCACAGGTATCCCATATATGAAACTTTTCAAATTTTGTACGTTTGATATGGTTAAATTATGCTGTTTTGTTATATCATGCCAATATTTTTCGTCTATAGTCTCATTGAAATATGGCCCAATAGTAATCAGGTCCTTTTTATTCTGATAAGGATAAAATAGAACGTAATTCAAGTTATAGGAATCTGTCATTATCTGGAAAGAATTGTGATCCATATCTTTTATAAAGTCATGAATCTTACTGTACAATAGATCAGAATCTTCAAGACTCTCTCGCAGAAAATGATCAAATGCGGATAAATCGTTATAAGGCTCGAGAAAATAATGCATGTCCAATTTCAAGGTGTTTTTCAGTAATTTAGTCACAAAATCCAACGTTCTGCTAATCATATCCTACCTCCTTGAACTTTGATTGCTGCTATTAGTTAAAAATAGACAGTAATTTGTTCATATTTTCTAATTGTAGTTTATTATTAGTGGTTATGCCAAGAAGAATTTAAAATTAAGAAAAAAATATAAAAAAAATAGAATCACATTAAAATAATACTAATATAGCTGTTTTTATTCTAACAGACTAGAAAAAAACATGCTACATTAGTTTTGTAAACGAATACTGGGGAGGAAATTTTATGTTATGGAAATGATTAAGACAGTTGACTATGATAATCCTTTAATCCGAGTCAATAAATTAAGTAAACATTTTGGTGTAACCATTGCATTGAATGAAGTGACATTCGAAGTACCTAAAGGTGTAATTTGCGGTTTAGTTGGAGAAAACGGAAGTGGAAAATCAACATTCGCATCAATCCTTTCAGGAATACTCGGAGAAACAAAAGGTGAGATTTATATCGAAGGTGAATTATGGAAGCCAAACAGTGTTCTGGAAGCACAAAAGAAAGGCATAGCTATGGTTGTGCAGGAGACAGGGACAATTGAGAATGCTACTGTAGCCGAAAATATTTTTCTAGGACAGGAAATGCTGTTTTCTAATGGGCTTTTCATAAGTCGCAAGAAGATGTTTGCAGCGGCCCAGGAGATTCTGGACGAACTTGAAATCAGTTCTTTTAAAGCCAGCACACCAACGTATCGACTGGACATGCAAGATAGGAAACTAGTTGAGATCGCTAAAGCCATGTACTGGAAACCTAAGGTTTTCGTTGTAGATGAGACAACAACGGCCTTATCCCATACCGGCAGAGTATTATTGTATGCGTTGATGAAGAAGTTAACCAGCAATGGAACGACAGTGCTTTTTATAAGTCATGATTTGGAAGAACTTGTAGAACAGTGCAATATCATCAGCGTCCTGCGTGATGGAGATTTCGTTGGAACCTTAAAAAGTGATGAATTTGACCCCGACCGTCTTAGACAGATGATGATTGGCCGAAGTCTAGAAGGTAACTATTACCAAGCTGATGATGAAGGTTATTCTGACGAAGTTGTATTACGGGCAGATAACATTACCACCTTAGAAGATTTGCTTTGCTTTAGCCTGGAGCTTCATAAAGGTGAAGTGCTTGGTATTGGGGGATTATCTGATTGTGGCATGCACACTTTAGGAAAAGCTCTTTTCGGTGCTGAAAAAATCCTGGACGGTGAAGTTACTCTAGGGGACGGAACAGTCATAAATAGTACTAAAACAGCAATAAAACATAAAATGGCCTATATGTCTAAAAATCGGGACAAAGAATCTCTAGCCTTAAATGCTACGGTCAAAGAAAATATTGTCAGTATTGCACACAAGATGAATCAAGTACTCGGTCCTATTATTTCATTTAAGAAAGAAGCAGAATATGCTCAGAAGCAAATTGATGATCTGTCGATCAAATGTGCTTCAGAAAACCATTTGGTCAGTACTTTATCAGGTGGGAACAAACAAAAGATTGTTTTTGGAAAGTGGATAGGTGTTGATTCGGAAATAATGATTATGGACTGTCCCACAAGAGGTGTCGATATCGGTGTCAAAGCAGCCATGTATAAACTTATATATGACATGAAAAAAAGCGGAAAATCGATTCTGCTAATCAGTGAAGAATTACCGGAACTAATTGGAATGAGTGACCGAATCATCATCATGAGAGACGGTGAAATTAAAGTGGAAATTCTAAAGAGTGATGGCCTTAATGAACATAAATTGATTAGCGCAATGCTGTAGGGGGTAGAAATGAAGGAAAAATTTATACGATTAAATGAGCAGCAATTCTTCATTCGATTAGTGCCGATTGTACTGTTGCTGATTATGAGTGTTGGGTTCAACATTGCTACAGATGGGAAGTTCGGTGATGTAAGAAATTTAACAGTAATCGTAACGCAGGCGGTTATTATCGCCACAGTAGCAACTGGTGCAGTGTTCATCTTCGGAACAGGGAATGTCAGTATTGCATTAGGTGCCACTACAGCAATAACGGCAGCTATAATGGCTAAAATCTATTTGATGACAGAATCTGTTGTCGTCATGATTATTGCCGCGATAGTGATTGCAACATTAATCATGGCCGCAACAGCAATATTAAGTACTGTACTAAGAGTGTCTGTAATGTTCGTATCCATTGTTATGATGGTACTGTTCCAAGCTATACTACAGACGATATTGGGCGCAGGAACTCTAACTTTACCCTATGCCATGACATCTGCAATGACAAAAGCTAATTTTCACTACATTGCATTTATCGCCTACTTTATATTTTGTGCGATCATATTTCATTTTACAGGAGTTGGCAGGTCTATTAAATTTCTTGGATCCAATAAGATCAGCGCAGAACAAAGTGGTATCTATATGAGTAAATACTTGATGATAGCTTTTGCTGTCGCTGGTGTTGGTGTTGGATTGGGCGCAATAATGACAGGTCTTCGTACGGGAACAATCGGCGTTGGAACTGCTTCTAGTTTAAATATGGATGTCGTTCTAGCCATTGTACTCGGTGGAATGTCAGTATTTGGGGGAACCAGGTCCTACATATACGCAGGGGCACTTGGTGCTCTGACAGTTACACTATTAAATAATGGATTGTTAATGGTTGGAATCAGCCCAACAATTTTACAATTAGTTAGAGGGATTTTCTTTCTGACATTTATATTCGCAGGTCAAAAACGACCTGACAGATTACCAGACAATGAAATATAACTCAAGGGGGAAATAACATGAAAAAGAAAATACTAAGTCTAGTGACGGCAATGGTGATGGTATTCAGTTTGGCAGGGTGCGGAAGCTCAAAAGCGCCAGCGGTTGAAGGTACACCTAGCGTGCAAACTAAAACCGAAAATTCGGAAGGCAGTCAGGAAAAGGTTACCATAGCTGTCGCATGGAACTCTATCGATGCTACAGCTCAGACGAGAATGACTTATCTGAAAGACTACTTGGGACCAGCAGTGGGGATTGATTTTATTTTTTCAGAAACGATTTCCGATACTGCCCAGTTGATGACCTTTCTTGAAAATTCATATGCATCAGGAGCTGACGGATTGCTGTCTCTGGTTACAGACGGTACCGAGCAGCTTGTCTCCAAAGCGGATGAGCTGGGTATCTACACGGCAGTGGTGTCATCCACTTTAAATAAGGAAGTTGCCGAGATTCCAACTTATATGGGGATCACAGGTATCGATTTAAATAAAGTTTCGGATGCGTATGGTGAACTCTTAGATGCGCAGTTTGATTCTTCTGAACCTGGAAACTTCATCATCATTTCCGGTGGATCAGCAATGGGCGTAGCTTCACATCGTGAAGCAACAAAATCAATGCTCGAGACCCTTCAGGAAAAATATGGTCTGACATATGACGCTGACGTCATGGAGCTGGCAAAACTGAATGCGACAACAGAAATCAGCACAGGAAAGGAAGAGGTGAAAATCACCATCGTTCCTGGATTCCCCAATATGGATGGTTATGTATCCGGTGTTTCCGGTCTGCTGCAGACAGGCGACTATGATGCCATAGTATCTGTATATCCTACAGCAGAAACTTTTGGAACGGCTATCGATGAAGTGGAAAAAGCACTGGGCAAGAATATCAAGGTGCTTTGCCAGGCGAACTTCGGTGAGAACACCAAGAAGGCCTTCAACACATTGGATTCAACAGGCAACCCTACACTGGATGGTGCAGTGATCAACTCAGGATCGGCATCCGATGCTTATGGCGTTGTGCTTCTCTACAACGGGATCACAGGTCACGGCGATGCAATCAAGCCTGAAGGCAAAGCAATCACCATGGCACCAGGACCACTGGTTTCCGGAAGTGCAGAGGATTACAAGCTGCTGGAACAGCTGGACACAAGAGACGATATGTATGTCTATAGTTCAGATGAAATCAAGAATCTGCTCAAAGCATTCAATGAAGATGTTGATTATGAGCTGCTTATGAAAACAACCAGCGATTTCACAACAGAGAATATTCTTCAGCGTCGTGGGTTGAAATAAGAAGTTTTAGTAAAGTAAAGGAGTAAGACTATGATGAATATAAAACAATATATTTATAAAGCTGCATATTTAGTTTCAGTACCATTAGTAGTGGGGCTTATTATGGAAGTAATAGTCTATACGCAGACCGGAGGACATTTGATTTCATCAATGTTGGATATCAGGAATTTAATACGAGATTTAGGTGTTACAGCAATCATAGCCTTTGCTTTATCGCTAAATCTCGGTAGCGGAAGATTCGACTTATCCTTAGGAGCACAGCGCTTAGTTGCCACCATTATTGGTGGTAACATTGCTGTGAAACTTGGATTCAATGGGGTAGGATTACTACTCATGGCTATTTTGATTGGATTACTCGCAGGTTTTGCTGTAGGCATGATATTTAGTATTTTCCGCATACCACCAGTTATTCTAGGTCTGGGTATGGCTATGATTTATGAGAGTCTCGCTTTCGCAGGCTCGGAAGGGAAGGGGCTTCAACTATTTGGCGTTACAAATATTGAAATGCTTGTGGATCCGAATTTTACACTGATTGTGCTTGGATTAGGAACGATTTTTGTATTTGTGTTGTTTACCTTTACAAAGTTCAGATATGAGATGCAGGCCATGAGAGGGTCGCAGAAGATAGCGCAGACGTCAGGGATTAATGTGTTTAGACATGTTGTAATTTGTTATACATTGGCTGGTGGCTTAGTTGCCATTTCTGGAGTTTTTAGCGCTGCCTTTACAGGTGCACTAGCACCAATGCTTGGTATGACCAGTAACAGTGCAGTTATTGCTATGACTTTTCCAATGTTTCTCGGCACATATTTAGCGCGTCGCACCAATATAGCTGTCGGTATCATCAGTGGTTCGTTGACGTTAAAGCTGTTAGGTATCGGTATGGTTGCATTGCAGATCTCCAATGCGCTTAATACTGTGATCAACATGGTTTTGTTTATCGGATTCCTTGCATTCTTGGCTAATCAGCATATGCCGGCAATAAGAAAAAGAGAAAAAGCGAGAATCATGGAAGCGAAGAAAAAAAGAAAAGAGCTTGTTATTGCAAGATGAATAAGGGAGATAAATATGGTCAATTTGAGAAAGAAACCGTACCAGCTCAATGAAGAACAAATCGATTGGGTTAATCGTACTTTGGAGCAGATGTCATTAGATGAAAAAATCGGACAGTTGTTCATCATGCTAAAAACAAAGCCGGGTGTCGATGGAGCTGAAATTCAGGAAATATTGGATCAATATCATCAAGGTGGACTTCGTTGGCAGGGAGGAGATATTGAAACGGTCTACGTACAAAACACAACGTATCAGAAATTGTCAAAAATACCTCTGCTCATCGCCGCAAACTGTGATGATGGTGGAATCGGGTGTCTTCCTGATAAAGGAACTTTCGTTGCTACAGCTGCCCAAGCGGCAGCTAATAAATCGGATGATGCAGCCTATCATATGGGTCTGGTTTCAGCTCGCGAAGCGACAAGCATCGGATGCAACTGGTTGTTTAATCCGGTTGTGGATATTTACATGAACTGGAGAAACACCATTGTCAATACGCGATGCTTTGGCTCAGACTCAGACACCGTTTTAAGAAACACAAGGGCGTTTATTAGAGGAGCAAAAGAAGCCAATCCTAATATGGCGTGCTGTATTAAGCATTTCCCAGGAGATGGGGTCGATGAGCTAGACCAGCATCTGGTTTTCGGTATCAACAACTTAAGTGTGGATGATTGGAAAAATTCATTCGGCAAAGTATACAGCAACTTGATTGAGGATGGAATTGAAACAATTATGGTCGGTCATATCGGCTTGCCTGAAATGAGCAGAAAGTTAAGACCAGGAATCAAAGATGAAGAGATTATGCCTGCAACGCTTGCACCGGAACTTCTTACAGATCTTCTTAGAGGAGAAATGGAATATAATGGACTTCTAGTGACTGATGCATCCCATATGATCGGGTTATCAGCGGTGAAGAAGAGAGAAGAAGCTCTGCCGCTAACCATCGCTGCCGGTTGTGATATGATTCTGTTTGCCAATGATATTGAAGAAGATATGTCCTATGTTAAAAAAGGTATTGAGAGTAATCTATTATCCATAGAACGTGTGAATGAAGCAGTGATGAGAATACTGGGATTGAAGGCCAAACTGAAGCTTACTGAACCTGGCATTGCAATACCAGGGAAGGATTTGATTCATACAACAGTGAATACAGAGGAACATCAAAGTTTCAGAAAATTAGCAGCTGACAGATGTACTACTCTTGTAAAAGATACAGCGAATCTAATTCCAGTCGATTCCAAAGAGAAGAAAAAGGTATGGCTGGTGTATGTCCAATCAGCGCCAACAACCATAGCGTATAAACCAGATCCTGCACGCCAAATCATGATAGAAGAGCTGCAAAGCGCAGGCTTCGAAGTTGAATTAGCACCGTGTTTTTATGACTTAGAGGCGCAAAACGGACCGAGTATCATGAATTCTATAAAAATGCTAAATATGAGTTCAAGAAAAGAGTTTAAAGAGAAATATGATTTAGTTATAGTAACCATAAATATAAGTGGTTATGCACAAGAAAATGTTGTTCGTGTTAAATGGAGCAAGAACCACAGCCTGGAGTTGCCTTGGTATATTTCAGAGGTGCCCACAATTGGTATCAGTCTAAATTACACAACTCATTTAATTGATGTCCCCCAAGTCAAGACGTTCATCAATGCTTTTGGCAGCACAAGAGACAACATTAGAGCAACAGTGGAAAAAATGTGCGGTAAATCCGAGTTCACAGGTGAAGTGAAAGACCATTATTTCTGTGACAGGTGGGAGACGAGGCTATAAATGGATAAACCGAAAAACAATAAGTTTTTAATATGTATCGATTCAGATGGATGTGCCATAGATTCTATGACCGTGAAGCATGATAAAGCCTTTGGACCAGCACTTGTCGAAATATGGGAAGTGCCTGCTGATAGACAGGAAGCGGTGCTAAAGGAGTGGAATGATGTTAATCTGTATACCATGACACGAGGCATTAATCGATTTCAAGGTCTGGTGACGATCTTGAGTCGGCATCCCGAGTATGTCGAACAGGAGCAACTGGATAAATTAATTACATGGGTGGAAACGACCAATGCGTTATCCCCTGAATCCTTGAAAAAGGAATGCGATCAAAGCGGACTGGAAATCATGAAAAAAGCATTAGCCTGGTCTGATAGAGTCAATGAAATCATCAGTCACTTGCCCTTGGCGAAACCTTTTGATGGTGTAAAGGAGACAATGGCGCTGATGAAGTCGAAATCCGACATTGCTGTCGTTTCTTCGGCGAATAAGGCAGCCGTTGAAGAAGAGTGGAAGACTAGTAGGCTTTACGACTTGGTTGATTACTTCTTTACTCAGGATGATGGAACTAAAAGTGAGTGTATTAAGAAACTGCTTCTAAGTGGTTATGACCCTGAAAAAACAATCATGGTCGGCGATGCGTTGGGTGACTATAAAGCTGCGGAAAACAATCAGGTATGGTATTATCCTATTTTGGCATCAAAAGAAATTGCGTCATGGTCTGAATTTCACCATAGATATTTAGGTGTATTTCTGAGTGGTGATTTTAACAAAGAAGTGCAAAATAATTTATTATCAGAGATGAATGAGAACTTATTATGAAACATCATAAATACGTAGGATGTTATAGCGTTATTTAGCAAAGCCAAGGGGGCAAGTACTTATTGACTTGTCCCTTTTTTATAAAGGGATCCAACAGATGAAGAGGCGGGACATCATTAATTTCAGAAAATGAATCCCAATTGAAGTGGAGGTAGAAGATGAGAAATATGTATCCATTAAACTCAGGATGGAAATTTGAAAGAGTAAGTTCAGAGCTGAATAAAAGCAGTTATTTTTCAACATCCCATGAGGTAGTTTGTCTACCTCATACTTGGAATGCGAATGGGAATAATGAAAGGGGAGAATATATATACCAGAGAAATCTTTATGCTTCTGAGAAGCACAAAGATGATTTGATGTACTTAGAATTTTTAGGCGCTAATTCTGTTTGTAAAGTATATCTGAATGATGAATATGTGGGTGAGCACAGAGGCGGATATTCTACATTTCGATTTAATATCACTAAATTCTACGATTGGAGTAGAGAAAATGTATTAAGTGTTTATGTGGATAACAGTCCAACTGAGGATGTATCTCCTCTCAATGGAGATTTCACGATTTATGGTGGACTTTACAGGGATGTTAACCTGATTTTCACCAGTAAAACACACTTCGATCTGGAATACTGGGGCAGCAATGGTATTATTCTTCGGAGCGAAGTTAATGAAGACAAGTCAGGCAGTCTGCACTTAGAACTGCATACGTTATGTGAATATGATGCGATGGTACATTTAAAGGTGCTTGATCAAGAGGGCGGGACAATCCAGTCTCTAAAAGTACCGACAACGGATAAGCATATGACAATGAAAATTGAAAAACCGATTTTATGGAATGGAAAAGACAACCCATACCTTTATACACTAAAGGCGGTACTAGAAGATGAAATAAATATTTATGACGAAGTAAGTATGAATTTCGGATTCAGAATTTGTGAATTGAGTTCTGAAGAGGGATTTTCCCTCAATGGCAGACAGTACCGATTAAATGGTGTTGCGAAGCACCAGGATTTCGAAAGTTATGGAAATGCGGTAACAATAAGTCAGATCAGGAAAGACTTTGAACTCATCGGGGAAATTGGTGCCAATGCCCTAAGATTGTCTCATTATCAGCATGACCAGTCGGTTTATGATATATGCGATGAGGAAGGTTATGTGGTTTGGGCTGAAATTCCTATGATGTCTATGCCGGATACAGAACCTGTGCTGAAAAATGCATCAGACCAATTGAAAGAACTCATTTATCAAAATTGTCATCATCCCTCTATTTGCTTTTGGGGCATTCAGAATGAAATAGCAATGGGCGGGGAATCAATAGATATGTATCGATCCGTAGATGCGCTGAATGACATGGTGCATGAATTACTTCCTAAAGGTTTATCAGCAAGCGCTAATATGTACCATGTCAAAAATAACAGTCCACTCAATTTTATTACAGATATGACAGGGTATAATCTCTATTACGGCTGGTATTATGGCAAGATAAAAGGGTTGGATGAGTGGATAGATCAATTTCATCTAGATAACCCTCAGGTTGCTCTAGGTATATCCGAGTACGGTGCCGATACTAATCTCTCATTTCATTCGGATCATCCTAAAGTTAAAGATTATAGTGAAGAGTTTCAGTCAATTTATCATGAGGAGACGTATGCCATTATTAAATCAAAACCGTATTTATGGGGAAGTTTTGTATGGAATATGTTTGATTTCGGCAGTGTGATTCGAAATGAAGGCGGAACAAAAGGCAAAAACTGCAAAGGATTAGTCACCTTTGACCGTTTAATCAAGAAAGATGCGTTTTACTTCTATAAAGCCAATTGGTCTCTTGAGCCATTTATCCATATTTGTGAAAAAAGTTATGTATATAGGGATAAGGAGAAAATTGATGTCAGGATTTATTCTAACCTTTCTAAGATATCCCTAAGTGTAAATGGATTGGATGCTGGAACTGTTGAAGGAGAACAAGTATTTATATTTAGAGAGGTACCCCTAAAGCCGGGTCATAATGTTGTCAGAGCCTATAATGCTGATCATGAAGACGTGACCACATTTATTAAAGCAGATCAGCCTGATGAGTCTTATGTCTTTGTTGATCCTCATCCTGAGATTAATGTTAAAAACTGGTTCACTCAGGAGCAGGGTGAGATTGATTTGTTTCCGGAGAATTACTATTCAATCATGGATTCATTAGGAGCACTGATGGAAAATGAAGAAGCATGGGCAGTCGTAAGAGAATTCGCACCAAAGATAGTTGAGCGTGCTATTCCTGGCGCTGTCACTCTGCTTTGGGTTTGTAACAAGATGAAAAGTGTACTTGCTGAGGAAGAGGTAAAAGCAATGAATAACAGGTTGATAAAAATTAAAAAGGTTAAGAATTGATTTCTAGTAAACATGCTTTTTGGAAGTATCAAATATTGGTTATAAGGTTAGGAGAAAAACTGAATGATAGAATTTAAATTCAACCCTGAAAAGATCCAGGCTTTTCCACACTACTGGGAGGTATGTGTGGGGAGTTCGGATGCCTATACAGCTCTTAGAGAAGATTACAGAAAACAATTGAAGAAGGCACATGATGAATTAGGGTTTAAATATGTGCGTTTTCATGGCATATTTGATGATCGAATGAGTGTGCTTATAATGAAGCAGGATCATAGTGGCAATGAATTCGGTCTTGTGTATAATTTCGCAAATATTGATAATATATTCGATTATCTGCTCGAAATTGGGATGAAACCTTTTGTCGAACTTGGATTTATGCCCTCTGCCATTGCAAGAGGAGATAAAACCATTTTCCACTATAAAGCAAACATAACACTTCCTAAATCCTATGAGCAATGGGGAGAGCTTGTTCAACGTTTTGTGGAGCATATCATTGACCGTTATGGAATTGAAGAAGTGAAAAGCTGGTTTTTTGAAGTTTGGAATGAACCAAATCTATTTTTCTTTTTTGATGGTACGAAAGAGGAATATTTTAAACTTTATGAAGTGTCTGCTCGGATAATAAAGGGTATTCATCCTGAATTGAAAGTTGGTGGTCCTGCAACCTCCTGTAATTCATGGATCAGGGACACTGTAGACTTTTGTAAGGCAAACGATGTTCCGTTGGATTTCATCTCAACCCATCATTATCCAACAGATGACCCTCTCTGGAAATCGGGAATGGATATTATGGAATTCTTCCAATCGGATTTTGCTGGAAATCGTACTTATGAACGTGGCGTTCTAAATAGCATGACAAAACATGTTCGAGAAGAGGCAGGAGATTATCCCGTGTATTTCACCGAATGGAACACCTCCGCTATGGCCAACGACAATAAACACGATGAGCCCTTTGCTGCTGCAATGATTGCGAAGACTTTGGCTGATAATGACGGGCTGGTAGAAGGCTACTCCTATTGGACTTTTTCAGATATTTTCGAAGAAAGTGGTCAGCTTGCTGGTGCGTTCCATGGCGGTTTTGGTCTGCAGACTTATTACGGAATTGCAAAACCTGCTTATAGACTCTTTGAATTGTTTCATGGACTGGGAAAAGAAAGAATCGGTGTTTGGTCAGACCAGGCTGATAGTACTGTTGAAGCGTTGGCGACAAAAACAGAGTCAGGGTATAGAGTGATTGTATATAACCATAATATTCCTGAAGAATCAATTAAAGATGAAGTAATCAGCATAGATCTGTCTACTTTGACCGACAAAAAGACAGTTGTTATTTATAGAATTGATCAATCTCATGCCAATCCGAAAAAAACGTGGCAGGAGCTTGGAGAACCGGAATATTTAAAGAAAACGGATGTTATAAAATTGCATCAGGCATCTGAACTGGTCGCAGATAAGATTGAGTTCGATTCCGAACTGGTACTCACTTTACCGGCCCATGGGGTCATCGCTTTTGACGTGTAATTTTTAAACGATGCTGGTAACAGTAAAAACTCATGATATCGCTGAGAAAGAGAAGATACAGGGAGGGAAGAAATGAAGAAACCGCATATTATCATATTTAATCCAGATCAAATGAGAAGTGACAGTTTAGGACATCTAGGCAATCCTTGTGCAAGAACACCTTTCTTAGATGGATTTGCTCGTACAGAAGGAGTTTCATTCAGCAATACATACTGCCAAAATACTGTATGTGTCCCGAGTCGTGCCAGTTTTACGACTGGATTATATCCACATGTCAATGGGCACAGGACAATGAATTATCTACTTCGAGAAGGTGAAGAAACCCTATTCAAGGAACTGAAAGATCAGGGCTATCATGTGTGGATGAATGCTAGAAATGATCTCATTGCAGGGCAGATTGAAGGACTTCTAGAGAAGCATGCTTCAGAGATCTACTACGGAGGAAATTCAAAAACACCACCTGGTCCTGTGTCTCTGGGTTTGAAATCAAAAAGTGATCATATTGATTACTCCATGTATAACGGTGAACTCAAGGTTGATGAAAATGGTCTTAACTATGGAGCGGATGATGAAGATCTTGATGCAGCGATTAAGAAAACCAGAAATTATGACGATGAGCAGCCCTTATGTCTTTTTCTTGGGCTAATCAATCCACATCCACCGTATCAAGTAGAAGAACCATATTTTAGTTCGATTAAACGAGAAGCCTTAACACCTCGGATTAAGTCCGAGGATGCAACTGATAAAGCATATATGATGGACCTGATACGAAAAAATCAGAAGCTGGATACTTTCACAGAAGATGACTGGAATGAACTGCGAGCATGTTATTTAGGAATGTGTATGAAGGTTGATCAAATGTTCAAGAAGCTATGTGATGCGTTGAAAGAAGCAGGTATTTATGATGATTCAGCTATTTTCTTTTTATCAGATCACGGTGATTACACAGGCGATTATGGTATATCAGAGAAATCGCAAAATACTTTCGAGGATTGCCTGACTAATGTACCCTTTTTGATAAAGCCACCAAGTTGGGAAAAAAACGATCCAGGAATCAGCGAGAGTATGGTGGAACTTGTGGATTTTTATGGCACTATAATTGATTATGCCAATATTTCTTCAACTCATACACATTTTGGAAGAAGTCTCAAGAATATTATTGGGGATAGAAGCCTGAGTAATAGAGAATATGTTTGTTGTGAAGGTGGCAGATTAGAAGAGGAAATCCATTGTGATGAGTTTCATACAAATGGTCCTAACGGTACTACCCCCTACAATCCATATTATCCTCGTCACTTAGCTCAAAGTAACACAGTTGCTCATGGAAAGGCAACGATGATACGAACAAAGCGATATAAGTATATTGCACGATTGTATGGTAAAGATGAATTCTATGATCTAGAGAAGGATCCAAAGGAATTACATAATGTTATAGACATTAATGAGTATCGAGAAGAAATACTAAACCACAAAGAAATGTTGATGCGCTGGTACTTGAATACTAGTGATATTGTACCCTTTGATTATGATATGAGATTTAGTCCTGAGATGACATGGCAAAAAGTAAAAAGGCTTGTACCTAAGGATTACGAAGAAGAAATCAAGGCGAAGATTGCAAAAGGTGTTAATCCATTTGCTCTAATGAATGAATGCAGAAAAAGGTTCGGTTCAGAAAACTAATATTCAAAAACTATACCGTTACTTATGGTACGGTTCACGTAGATATCCTATCGGCGTAAAAAGAGACTAGTCATGATCAAGCTTTAGTGCTTGTTTTGGCTAGTCTCTTTTTTGATTCAGGACAAAACAAGCAGCCATACCATAATCATCATCGGTAATAAAAAATCATCTACAAGGATGAATACTCACATTAGCAATTTTTCAAAGCGGTAGATATTGTAGTAGATAAATTATTGATGATAAGCCTTACTTAGAGCTGATAGTAGAATTATCTTTTATAAGTTTTTTTGCTTCATATGCTATTACATCAGAAGAAACTGAATAAGCTAATACTTTTAAAAACTTCTTCATATGTTCTAGAGTTTTCCCCTCGATCTTTCGCAGATAATGAGTTTCATCATTACCAATCCAAGTTGCAGCTAGAGCTAGATCTTTAATTTGTTCCGATGATATCTTATTTATTGCATTACTAAGATGTAACGTTTTGATATGTTGTTCTTTATCAGAATCTTTGAAGATCAAGTAATCTTTCACAAGAAACTCAATGGCTTTTCGATAGCCTACTCCTGCAACGTGATATAATTCCATGGATTCAGCAACTTGAGATTGTGAATATATTTCTCGAAATAAAGGAGAAATCTCATCAAGCTCATCGGGCATATCATACTTGATATTTGGTAAGTAGGTGAATTCAATTAAATGAGTCCTTTGGCCATCATAAAGATTAAAAGCTAGTGCGAAATATTGAGAACACGAACTGCATTGCATAAGTAAACCTAAACTATCAAAAGGAAAATGAACTGAAGTATGGTCACTGACAATGTTAGGAGTGTTAATCTCATGGCAATGAGGACAAGTCTTTGGTATTTCCACTTTAACTTTTGATCCACGTATAGTTACTTCTTTCATAACAGTATTCATAGTGTAATCACCTCGACTATATTATAGCATTAGTATTCTATTGAAGCTAAAAGAGTTAATAAAGTAGATTTGAAATGAGTACATGCAGCAACTTTTGGGATGGGTTGTTTGATGAAAGATGCATGAAATTGAAATTTATACAACAAATGGAATATTGAGCAATTACAG
>JBASOA010000003.1:0-62342 GCA_049657765.1 Clostridiaceae bacterium | reverse complement strand
GATATAAGCCGCTGTACAACCTGATATTTCCATTTGCTTTTTCTCTTCAGGCTGATCTCCTGAATATTTTTCAACTAATGCTCTAAAGGATTTTAGCCATTCTTCGCCTTCGACAATTCTTGCTTTTCCAAAAGCGATAACACTACGAAAATAACTTGTAAACTCCTCACTAACTATAGTATCTTCATCAATTACTGTAAAACAAACTTTCGGGTCATTCGTTAATGCATCTATCTTATGCCCAGATTTAGAAGAGTGAAAGTATATTTTCTCTTCTAAATAGACAAAATTAACTGGGACGGCATATGGATATCCTCCATCCCCAACACATGAAAGTACGCCGCTTGTACTTCTATCCATTACTGCACGTGTATCTTCCTTTGATATTAACTGCTTACTTCTCCTCATTTCTCTAAACACTACTTATTTCCCCGCTTTCAACGTGTAATCATATTTTTTGTTAATTAGAACAGTTTTTGTTTGTTCCGAGCATATTCGACTATTGTAGAAATCCGACTTTCACGTGTTTTTAACTGTTTGCTCTCTTCGAGCCACCATATGGCTTGAAATTTTTGGCTTTGGGACCAACTGGTAAAATTACTGTAAGCTATTGGATCTGCCTTTAGGGCATCTTCCAGGTCCCTTGGTATCTCAGCTTCATCTTTTGATGAATAAGCATTCTCCCAACGTCCACTTATCTTTGCTTCTTGAATCTTCTCCATCCCGCTTTCTGACATGCGGTTATTAGAAATTAACGCTTCTGCGCGCTTTTTGTTGGTCATGGACCAAGTACTGCCAGCTTTTCTTGGGGTAAATCGCAAAATATAATGGTCTTCATTTAGACTATGCATTTTCCCATCAATCCATCCGAAACAAATTGCTTCATCCACAGCTTCTTCAATCCTCACACCATTTTCGATGGATTTAGCCTTTTTGATTTGCAACCAAACCATAGTATCCTTATCATGATGGGCTTCAAGCCAATCATGCCATTCCTTGAGGTTCCGGCAAATTAACCAAGTTTGCGGAATATTTTCCTTATTCATCACACTCACCTTCCTGATCGCTTTATCGTTATTCAGTCAAATTCTGTAGAATCTCCAAATACCGCTCAGTGGCTGCAACAGAAGGTTCACCCTTCCTGCAAAATGAAAAATTCTCCAACTTCCGATTTGGTTTTTCGACAACCATCTGATGATTACTGTCCAGTTTCTTGGTGAGCAATGCCAATGCTTCTAAAAACCTTTCATCCTTGCGCGCCTTTTCGTAAAACGAAAGGACATATACAAAATAAAACAGGTTATATCGCTGAAATGGATACTCCACTTGCATAAATAGCGTCCCAATTCCGAAGTGGCAAGGCCCTGTCGGGACTTTCGTCGTCCAATGGTGAAGGAGAGTTTCGACGGCACTGTCTAACTCTTTATTCTCCATATGCATTCCTGCTAAGCGAAGGGCATCCAGCACAACCAGCGTGACCCCTGGGTTTGAAAATTCCGTTTCTGGTCCTCTACCGTAAGAAAATTTATTGCATCTCCATCCCCCATCAAAATACCTGCTTGAAAGAAGATAAGTTAGAACCTTTTTTACGCGCTCGTCCTCGCAATAACCATTTTTACAAAGTGCAACTGCGGCCAGTGCAGTATGACAGGGATACATTGCCCCCTTCGGCGCGGGTTGCACTCGTCCATCATCCCTTATGGACTGAAGAACTAGCTCAATAGCACCTTGAAGAGCCTCATGCGACTTATCGACTTTTAGTTCACTCATGATTAGTAAAGCACTCAGTGTGCTGAATGGTTTCTCAATGCCTAGCTTTCCATCGGGTGTGGCCCAAAAATCCGCTCCATTTTCATAGCGCGTACTTAGAAGCTTTTCAAAATCTTCTTTTTCCATTTCACATTTCCCCCTCATTAAAGGTAGTTCAAGATAAATTATCTATACAAATCATGCCTTAAATGATTATTTTACTCTATAGGTTTAGAGTAAATTCAAAATCAATAAAAAGCAATAGATAAAAGTATGATGATGAACTCCCCTTTATATAGGATATCCGTTAAAAAATTTACATGGTCATCTCTGTTTCATTAGATGACGCCTAATTGAAATTTAGAAGATCATCCAAATATTACTATTACGATGTCCTCATCACGAAGATGGTATTTCGGAAAAATAAAAACTCAAAGCCAAGTAGACTTTGAGTTTTAGTTCTTCTATGTAGAATGAAAATAAAAAGAGGCACTTCTCTGACGTCTTTTAGAAAATTAATGGAAAAGCGAATGTAACAAATGCTGCCCAAAATCCATAAATCGGCAAATATTTCGTCACAGCATCCTGCACGCTTACAAGTCCTGTTTTGTTTCTCAGATAACGCAAATAGGCGATCATGATTAAAAACAGATTGATCCAGATAAGGATGTTTACTCCTAATACAGCTATTCTATTGGGCGTAATCCCATAGGAGGAAAGCCTGAATATCATTGCTGATAAAGCCACAGTATCGATGATAAGTGCTAATACAATCAATGCGGAGTTAATGTAGTCAGAGATGTTCTTTCTCTTACTCGCAGTACTTTCAGTAATGGAAAATATCGTGACAGCCAAAACACTGAGGAGTATGCCATTGAAAGCGATGAGAAAATTTCGATCTAAAAACGGATTTTTTCCTACCCAGATAACCAGGATCAAATAAACAAGCAATGTGACAAAGACAAGTGGGCTAAAAATTTTAGCAATATATGGCGCAATATTCTTCGCTAGTTTAAGATTTCTGGTGACAAGATATGAACCTACAACTGCAAGTGCTGCAGCACCAAATAGGACAATATTTTCAAAGTAGAACTCTGAAATATCCATACCTACAAAGCTAAACAGCTGCATGGTCAATAAAGATAACAGCATTCCACTGATAGCCATGGTAGCATAAAGTATTGCAAATTCGCCATTAAATTTAAGGTAGGATAATCTTGCCACACCTTTCCCGTATTCATTTCCTGTAAATGCAAGTCCTAAAAGGACCCACAAGAAAATCGGGAAATGCAGATAGGCCATAATGATACTATCTTTAAATTCTAACGGAAGCAAATTGAGATATACTGCCGAAATTACAAACAATGATACTAAAGTATATATAATACTTCTCTTTGGCTTATTCCTGAATACAAAATAGGCAACGATAAAAGGTAGTATGCCAAAAATGAGATTGATGGGTGCGATGGTTTCTCGTTCGACAAAATACATGAGTAATCGTGTACTGAATCCTGCCAAGACTGCTAAAATAACTACGTTAAGGAAGTCTTTTTGAATCAAGGAAGGTTTTTCCTGATTTACTGTATCCTCAAAATTTAAACGTTCATACCAGACAGCAAGAACCTCAGAATCGGGATTTTGCTTCCAAGTGATTAAGATTGAATTTTTAAACACCTCGGGGTCTTCTCTATATATTTTTTCTAGCTCGTGGGGATTGGTAAGATTTTCTAGAATTACATTGGTCATGTCCATGGATATCCCTCCAATAAATATAGTATTTTAAATCTAATGACTTCTCAGCTAATGCCCTCACATCTCTTCATCTGTTCTGTATTCTAATAAATCACCGGGCTGGCATGCTAAAGCCTTGCAAATCGCTTCTAGTGTTGAAAGTCGGATAGCTTTTGCCTTTCCATTCTTTAAGATGGAAAGGTTAGCCATGGTTATTCCTACTCTTTCTGAAAGTTCTGTGACACTCATTTTCCTTCGAGCCAGCATCACATCAATATTAATAATAATTGCCATGTCATCCACCTCAAATTGTTAGATCATTTTCTGATTTGATAGCTATCGCCTCTTGTAAAAGCTTCTGAAGAACAGCCGCAAAAAGCGCTATGGCAAATGCAGCAAATACGATAACCAATCCTAATGCCGCGAGACCTGGAGCATCGTCTTCCTGAGCGATACCAATCAAAAACGGCATACCAGCTGCATATAATAGGCTAATGGCAAATGCACAGAATTTAATTTTCTTCAATGCAACTACCGAAAGTTCCGAAAAAGCATTATTCTGGTCGATATAGCTTAAAAGTTTTAACGTCTGGTACAGCGCTATGAAATAGGCCAAGGCTGTGGCGTACAACCCAATTAAAAAGGGATATTCCAAATAGGCAAATTCAGGTTTCATTTCTGCCAATCGATTTCCAATCCAGGGTAACCAAAACACACATATTCCGAGAACCGGAAGCCCAATCATAAAAACTGCTATTCTTAAAAATATTGTTGTTCCTCGCTTCATCAAAAGCACCTCATTCACTTCATTGTCATTTTGATTCTAGCATATTATTTATTGTTTTACAATAAATAATTATCGAAACCAACTGCTTTATTATCGTTATCTCCATCAACGATGAAGAATCTCAAAGCGGAATCCATGGCAAAAATAATAAAACCGGAAGAAAAAAGCACTTATTACAGTGCTTTGAAAAATTGAAGCTAAGTTAGATCAATTTATTAAAATCATAATATAGGCTAATGAAATTGCTTTATTCTTTCCTCTAAAATATCTACACAATCATCCTTTTAATTTATTCTGACTATGCAGACTCTCTAGAAAATATTGCATTTGAATTCTCCACCATGGCCAATCATGATTTACCTCATTCCCCCAGAATTCTATCCGTGCAGGTATGCGTCTTAAATATAGAACTTCCTTCAAACGTCTTAAGTCTCTGATGGAGTTCTCCTCCCAGGCTCCCTGTCCTGTACATAGGAGAAGATCTCCACTCATCCAAGCTTCGAGGGTATCAGGATCGGATTGATCTGCGATATAGTCAACCGGAGAATTCATGTAAACATCGGGATCAGAAATATCATTTCCAACAAATAACCTTGCATCATATACTCCGCTTAGTGCGATAACCTGATCAAAAACGTAGGGATGCCTAAAATAGAAATTTACACTGTGAAAGCCTCCCATACTACAGCCCGAGGCCATAAAACTTCCTTTCCAACCACTGTGTTCTCTCATATATGGTACAACCTCATTGACTACATAGGAATCAAACAAGTTATGTATCCGCGCCATCTCATTGGGCTGCTTACCTTTATTCAGCCAGCTTTCAGAGTCTATACTGTCTAAGGCGTAGAATCTGATGATGCCTTCTTCGATGAGGGTTTTACAAGCATCAATCATTTTCGAATCCTCATATTCATTAAATCTTCCTTCCGATGTTGGAAAGATAACAATAGGCTTTCCTGCATGCCCATAACTCTTAAAGGGCATCATCCTGTTTAGGCTTTGACTATAAAACTCATGGTATTCTACTTTCAACTATTCGTTCCCCTTTCAGCATAATCTATTTCACATTCAATGATTGATCATCTTTTGCAATTCACTATTCACGAGTGAAATTTCAAACATCATCCTAACATTTATTGATCTAGGAATAAAGCTTCACTCATTAAAACAGCTAAGTATTATCAGTCCCTGTTGTCCAACTGATATTATAGTTTTCTTCTCTACCAAATTGCTTATGATTCACTTAAGCTCATCACTTCCATACTTTGGTTACATCAATATCTGATTAAATATTGCCCTAATTTCATCCTATTAGCAAACTTTATTTTGTATAGAATCCGCTCTCTTTATAGATTGCTATCTACCATGCCAATCTCACCAGATGATCATACCCTTCTTCACCATAACTCGAATCGGAGACTTGCTTCATTTAGAAAAATTACAACAAAAAAAGCACTGATTTCAGTGCTTTTTTGTTGTAGAAACGACTTGGATATTCCATATCTATCCTTACAATTTTAATGTAGCTTATATGCCCTTGACTGCAGAGATGAAACGCTTTGTGATTTCCATTGGTCTTGTAATTGCAGATCCAACGACTGCGCAGAACACACCTTTATCAAAGACTTCTTTGAGTTCTTCAGGGGTAGATATACCACCTTCAGCAATGACTGGGGTGTCAAAATCATTCACAATTCGTTCGATGAGTTCAATGTCTGGTAGTTTCTTCCCTTTAGTATAAGGCGTATAACCGGAAAGGGTAGTCCCAACAAAGTCAAACCCTAGTTCTACAGCGGTTTTTACTTCTTCGTAGGTGGAACAATCTGCCATGAATAGTTGCTGTGGATATCTGCTTCGGATGATTTTAAATTCTTCCAAGATACTCATTCCATCCGGTCTTATTCTGTTTGTGGCATCCAAAGCGATGATGTCAACGCCTTCCTCAAAAAGAGCGTCGATCTCGACAAGCGTCGGGGTGATAAAGACTTCACAGCCATCATAAACTTTTTTAATAATGCCAATGATTGGTAGATCAACAGTCTTCTTAATTTCTCTAATATCCTCCACACTATTTGCCCGGATTCCTCTCGCTCCTCCAAGATATGCTGCATAGGCCATCTTTCCCATGATAAACGAGCTGTGTAAAGGTTCTTCGGGCAGTGCCTGACAGGAAACAATGACTTCATTTCGTAAAGCTTTCATAATTTCTTCTTTATTTCTCATATTCTTCCAGCAGCTTAGCTGCCAGCCTCCTTTTTTATTTCTCCAATATGCTTAATATAGTTTAAAGGGAAATGGCCACTCATCGAATGGCCATTTAATTTTATTCTTCTATTCCAAGGATGTCTTCAATCGTATTTTTATAAAGGATGGCTTTGGCGCCATAAATCGCCTGAACTCCGCCACCAACCTCAAGTACATCTGTTGCACCAATTTTGCGTAAAGCATCCTTATCGACATTGAGTACAGATCTCACACTGACTCTTAATCTCGTGATACAAGCATCTACATCTTCAATGTTTTCTTTTCCACCAAGTGCTTTGATGACAGCAATGGATTCATCTTTGAGGGAAGATTTAGTGGTTACTTTAGCTTCTTCAGCTTCATCTTCTCCTCTTCCAGGTGTCATAATATTAAACTTGGTAATCAAGAACTTAAAGGAGAAGTAGTAGATTGCAGCCCAAATTGCGCCGATTGGAAGGACAAGTAGCCAGTTGGTCCTTGCATTCCCTTGAAGAACGCCGAACAAGGTAAAGTCGATAACTCCTCCAGAGAAGGTGTTTCCGATCGAAATATTCAGGATGTCCGCTATAAAGAACGATACTCCGTCAAGGAATGCATGGAATACATAAAGGAATGGATTTACGAACAGGAACATAAACTCAATAGGTTCTGTAATTCCTGTGATGAATGAAGTAAGGGCAGCTCCAAGGAAAAGTCCGCCGAATAGCTTACGTTTTGCCTTAGGTACAGCATGGTACATCGCAAGACAAGCTGCAGGCAAGCCAAACATCATGGTTGCGAATCGACCTGCGAAATAACGGGTTCCTTCTGTATATAATCCTACATGATTCGGATCAGCAAGCTGTGCAAAGAAAATCTTCTGTGCGCCAACTATCTGTTGTCCAGCAACCATTTCTACTCCGCCAAGCTCTGTATACCAGAACATTGGATAGATCATGTGGTGAAGACCAACTGCACCACAAAGTCTCATGAGGAATCCGTAGAAGAACGTTCCTACAGGTCCCATCTTGGAGATGGTTGCGCCTGAGGAGATCAGTAACTGCTGGAATGGTGGCCAAATGACAAAGAAAATTGCGCCTATAAATATCGCCGCGAAAGCGGTGACAATAGGAACGAAGCGTGATCCTCCGAAGAAACCAAGCACAGCAGGAAGCTGGATGTTGCGATACCTGTTGTGAAGATAGGCAGTCAATACTCCAATCACAATGGCTCCGATGACACCTGTATCAATAGCTGGTGCTTCTGGTTTAAAAATACCGAGCATTGCTGTAATTGTACCAGTCATGATCAAATAGCCAACAACTGCTGCCAGTGCTGCAGTTCCCTTGTCTTTCTTAGCAAGACCTATTGCAAGTCCAATACAGAGCAAAAGTGCAAGATTTCCAAAAACAATGCTTCCTGCAGCAGACATGATTTTAAAAATAGCCTGCAGGAATGCCACATTAAGGAATGGATAGATTGCTACAGTCGTTGGATTGGAAAGAGCTCCGCCTATTCCAAGAAGCAAACCGGCTGCGGGTAGGATTGCGATAGGAAGCATAAATGATTTCCCGATTTTTTGAAGTTGTTTAAACATTTTTCTCCTCCATATATTATATTTTTTTATGATTATGATTATAGCCTTGCTGAAGAAACGGTTACTCCTCTCCAATGTCAAAGACGTCTCTTTTACTGGAGGTATTCTCTTCAACTGTATTTCTATATGAACCTCCTATCCTGCGCAGGGATAAAGGGTAAGGCTTAAATTGATTTGAATATTGCTTATTTACATAAGATCATTTATTCGATTGGGGATCTCAAGAAATTATCTTTTTTGCTGGTTAATGATATTTTCGATATGCATCGTAAGATATCCGATTTCCCCTTCAGGAAGGATGATGGCATAGTTCTCTTCAATTACCTTCGCCATTTCTGATGCAACTTGAAAGGTTTTCGGAAAAACCTTTTTCAGCGATTCTGTCATGACATTCTGGATAGGTTTATGCTCGCTAGCCCTTTTCAATGCAAATTTCAGATGCGTGATGAGCCTCGTCTTCTCGATACTTAATGGATCTAAAGAAATTTTGAGTTCCGTCTCGAGGAACTGGAGACAATCTCCGATGATTTTCAGGTAAAGAGCTGTCTGCGAAGCTTTCTCGCCTTTTATTGATGAATGGATATGAAGTGCAATAAAAACAGCTTCAGCCTCAGGCAGTTTTACATCCAGTCGATCATTGAGATCTTTAAGCATTACCTTCGCAAATGCATATTCCTTCTCATACATCATGCTCATTTCATCGATAAAGATATTGTTAAGGGTCACATTATTTCTGTATCGATAGATGGAAAAATTCAAATGATCCAGTAGTCCGACATGAAGATTCTCATCAAATCCACTTCCAAAGGTCATTCCTACTTTTTCAATGTATTCCTCTATGAAAAAATAAAGCCGTTCATCCGTAGTCTCTAGGAGTTTCTGGTATTTATGCAGATTTTCGCTGTCCCTGATGAAATATTTCCTTTCGATAGCGTCCGGATCAATCATCTGCCCCACTTTTTTTCCGAATCCAATACCCTTTCCAAGCAGGATGCATTCTTCATCCTTGATAACATCCAGCGCCTGGACAACATTGTGGCTTAGCACTCTCTTAATTTTGAACTCTTCCATATGTCCCGGGCTGACTGTTTGTCAGCCTGGTTTCAACTCCTTCCTATTGAGATTAACTTTGAACGAATCAGCCATGGCGAGGGTTTGAAATTATTGATTTAGTTTTTTATGACTTCGCAGGTGAAGATAACCTTGTCTCTTCCCCCTACGGATTTACCATATGGCGCAATTTCATGAAAATCAGCTTTGGTTTCATCATTGGTCAGAATGATCAGTGTATCAGTAGGATATCCTTGTTCTTCCAATAGCTTAAAGTCTACTTCTAAGAGGCTGTCTCCTGCTTTCACGGTACTTCCTTCAGAAGCAATTCTTTTGAACCCTTCACCTTTCAACTTCACGGTATCAACCCCGACATGAATCAAAAATTCCAGACCGTCTTTGGTCTCAATTCCGATAGCATGATTGGTTGGGAAAATCATTTTAATGATTCCGTCCACTGGTGAGACGATGAGTCCAGATGTAGGCTTCACTGCGACCCCTCTACCGATGGCACCACTTGAAAATACAGGATCTGAGACCTCCTTTAGGGGAAAGAGTATTCCCTCTACACAGGAAATGACTTCAGTTGCCTTGCTCTTCTTCTTAAATATATTAAACATCTTTTACACACCTTTCAAAAAAAAAACGAGCCCATTAAAAATATTTTCGGAAGAAAATACTTTCAATGAGCTCGTGCCTGCTTAAAGTAACACACTACAATATTAACTATAGCCTTGACCTTATTTTATGTCAAGAACTATTTCATGCAAAATTTCGAAGAATTCTGAATTCGCACATGTTATTACGCTAAAAAATGAATATACTCGGATGTCTTATCAATTTTACTCTTTCGTTTAGAGGGGTAATCTACTCAGAACCTCCAATACCATTTGAGGAGTTTCAAAAGCAACCAATAAGAATTAATTATTTTGCTATTTCTATTTTAGGTTCTTTTTAACGCAAAGGACTTCGTGATTTAATTAAGCAAAATAAACTGCTTGCCATCTTCCGAAAGCAAACAGTTCATTGATTTGGTATTTATTTCTTTGGGAACATTCCAGTTTTCAGAATTTCCATGACTTTATCCACCACTTGATCAAAGTCCTCATCATTGTCATCAAACATGACATACTTGAGTCCAATGAAATTTGAAACACCCATGAGGAAATAACTGAGGATCATAGGATCCACATCTGCCACTTCGCCTTTATTTTGAGCATCTACCAGCCCTTTGATATATCGTTGGGCAAAATTTTCGTAATACTCCACGAAAAGGCTCTTGTCGATGTAGAGAGATTCCCAAATGATATTATACACATGTTTATTATCCCGAATGTATTGCAGAAATGCTTTCAAACCGATCTTTTCTGCTTCAAAACGAGTGTGGGATTTCTTGATATCCACCGAGATTGCTTTTCGGATTTCATGGCTATAAATCGAAAGGAGATATTTGTACAAGCTGTACTTATCCTTAAAATAAATATAGAATGTCCCCAAAGCAATATCCGCTTCGTTGGTAATATCAATAATAGACGTGGCATGGTATCCCTTTTTAGAGAATAGCGCCTCTGCAGCACGTACAATATTATCCAAGGTTTTTTGGCCTCTTTTGGTTTTTGGTAGATTTACTAACTGTTCCAATGGGTCTCCTTATGGTCGGATGCTGCTGGAATTCAAGACATCCGTCTCATTATACGTATTTTAACAAAATAATTTTATCACATTCTTTATAAAGTTGATACAGTTTAATTTCAATATATTATAGCACCGTCATATCCAGAGATAGTGCATTAATAAACCCTAAGGTTAGAGCAGTGAATAGTGCAGGTTTTTCATACATGGACCCATGACCAGCACCTGGGATCATGACGTGCTCAGAATTGATCAAGAGCTTATGCATTTCAATCTGCTCCTCTTTTGGTGTGATAAAATCCTGTTCACTGCTGACGATGAGGGTTCGAGTCTGTACATCTTTCAGTGCTTCTGTCACATCGTGAGTTTCTGCGCTAATCGTTAGTCTTACCATGGAATCCATAAATTCCTTATTATTGAACACATAATCAGTTAAAAGCTTCTTCCTTGCATTCATCCAATCCAAATTTTTGTTGTAAAACTGTGGAGAATAAATGACTGGAATTGTAGTAAGGTAATAGTCCATAGCATTTTGACTGCTAAGATTCCACGCATCTCCAATATCTTTAAGCCATGGAGAAGTTCGATGCGAAGTATTGAAGAGCACCAATCGCTCCACTTTATCTGCATATTTGGTGATGAAGTTCAAGGCTACCTCTCCGCCATAGGAAATTCCTACGAGGTTCACCTTGTCCAAGTGAAGCTCTTCTACTAACGCCCGAAGCACTTCCACTTGAAGATCCTGAGTATAAGCCTCAGTCACTTTATCGGATTTTCCCTGATCGAGAAAATCTAAAAGAATCAATTGATTTTGAGCACTGAAGGTTTCCTTGAATATGTTCCAGCTTTGGGTAGACATCATGATTCCATTGAGGAGGATCATTGGTTTCCCTTCACCGTAAACTTCATAATAAACATTTTTTTCTTGAAATTTGAAAAAAGCCATATTAACCTCCTTCTACTTTTTAAATAACAAGCCCAGTTCGTATGCATCCTCGAGAAGCTGTTCTCTGAAGCTTGGATGGGCAATGTCAATAAGTCTTAGAATTCTTTCGCGTACATTGGTTCCACGAAGATGAGCGATACCATACTCGGTTACGACCATATCCACATCATTTCTTGAGAGGGAGACAATGGCTCCTGGTTTTAGGAAAGGAACAATCTTTGAAACTTCTTCCTTAATACCCGTTGCCGGATTACGAACCATCGCCGTGGAATATAGCGCGATAAAGCTTCTGCCGTTCTTTGCGTTTTGTGCACCGATCGCCGTATCTGCTTGTCCACCTGTACCTGAGAATTGAATATGACCAATAGATTCTGAGCAGACCTGCCCTGTCAAATCAACTTCCATTGCTGTATTGATGGAAACCATGTTGTCATTTAGCCCGATAACTGCGGGATCGTTGACGTA
This sequence comes from Clostridiaceae bacterium, assembly GCA_049657765.1. Lineage (GTDB taxonomy): Bacteria > Bacillota > Clostridia > Clostridiales > Clostridiaceae > Proteiniclasticum. The sequence goes on along the minus strand of JBASOA010000003.1, from coordinate 50,159 downwards.
TTTTCCATTTAGAATCATAACGGAAGGATTATTATTGATAAAATCATACAATTTTTTGTTCCCCAAGGCAAATGTAGCCACATGCTTGCCATGATGCAAGGTCTTCTTCTTTCCATTAATAACTCCAGCCTCGATTAAATCGACCATTCCTGAGGTCATCATTTCCGTATGGATACCTAAATCTTTCTTTCCTAAAAGTCCTTTAGCCACAGCATTAGGAATTCCTCCGATACCGAGTTGAAGGGTATCTCCGTCATTGATATGTTCTGCAATGTATGCTCCGATTTTTTCATCTTTTCCATTGGCCTCCACATAAGGAATTGCGGGTACATCATAATCGGCTTCGATAAAATAATCGATATCTCTATAATGGATCTCCACATCACCGAAGGTTCTTGGATATTTCGGGTTGATCTCAAGAATAACAACATCTGCTTTTTCAATCATCTTTGATTCATATGTATTGGAGCAGGATAAGGAAATATACCCATGCTCATCTGGCATGGACGCTGATCCGACATAAATATTCGGTTTCACGTGTTCGAGTCTCTTCCATCCGGCTAAATGCAAATGATTGGGAATGAATGAGATATTGCCATTCTTAAAAGCTTTTCTCATCGGAGGTGAAAAGAACCAGCCATCGATATTAAAGCTGTCTTTATACTCCTCATTCAAAAATTCACCACTGGCCATGGATAGACAATTTGTGATGGTGACATTCTTTACTCGGTCTGCAATGGTATGAATATTGTCCATGAACATTTTGCCTTCAGCTGCGCCGAGGCCCGTGACGATGTTGTCGTCAGATTTGACCATATTCAATGCTTGTTCAAGGGTGATAACTTTATCTTTGTATGACATGCTGAACCTCCTACGTCTCTTTATTGAAAATAAAAGGCAGGTGTCAGCCTGCCTAAGTGTTTTTAGTAACCAACTTATCCCTTTACCATCCCTTCCCTGAAGGACTCTTCAACTATTATAGTCCTTCAGGTCCAGGATCAAATTATTCTTCTATTTTAGAAGGATCAGATATTAACTAATTTCCTAGTAGAACGTCCATGGACTTCAGTCCATCAACTGGTTCCCAGCCTGCAGCACCATTGACTGTTGCAACTTTAGCCAGGTTCATTTCTTGTGTACCTGATCTGTTTCCAGCAGCATAGTCGATTGTTCCGCCGAAGGGGTTCTTGATTGGTGAGGATTCAAGAGCATCCATATACTTATCCCATGTTACAGTGCCTTCAACTCTCTTCAGGCCTTCTGTAAAGAAGTGTCCTGCGATCCATCCGGTCATTGCATAAACGTTTGTAGCATAATCAGGTGCCCACTTAGCAAATTCAGCCAGTGCTTCTGCACTAGTAGCAAGGTCAACCCAGCCTAGTCCATATACATCAAACTTACCTGCGATTTCATTGATAACCGCTGCAGAAATAACTGGGGAAACGTTAACGTAAGTAGTGATGACATCCTTATTAACGTTCTGTGCAGCTAATTCCTTCACGATGGTAGGAATAGTAGCCTGAATTGCAGCACCGATAACGAAATCAACATTTGCGTTCTTGATAGCAGTAACTGCTGAGGAAACGTCTGTTGCACCTGCAGTAACCTGTTCAGCAACGAGTTCCACTTTCAGTTCCTTGGCTTTAGCTTCTGCGCCTGAGTAAAGATCCTTACCTGCATCGTCATTAGTATAGATAATACCAATCTTCTTTGCTTTGAAGTCACCAACTGCACGAGCAACCATGATCTGACCTTCAGTCTTATAGATTGGCTGTACAGGGAATATTCCTCTGTCTCTGCCTTCAGCCTTGTCATTATAAAGCTGACCAATACCTGTTGCAAAATAAACTGCTGGGATTCCGTAATCCTTGACATCTTCTATTGTAGCACCAACAACTGGTGTTCCAAAGTGTCCGACCAGGGCGAAAATCTTTTCATCTTCAACCAGGGTGTTCAGCATAGCCTTACCCTTAACTGGATCAAATTCATCGTCTTGATGAACGAATTCGATCTTTCTTCCGTTTACTCCGCCACCATCATTGATCATTTTGAAGTAAGCTTCGATACCTGCATTGAAAGGCACACCAACTGGAGCATAATTTCCTGAGGTTGCTGCAGAGTTACCTACAATGATTTTGTCATCAAAAACACCCTGAGCTGCTTTTTCAGTCTCAGCTGGAGTTTCTGTTGGAGTTCCTGTAGGAGTTTCTGCTGGGGCTGCTGGAGCCTTTGTTCCGCAAGCCGCAAATGATGCTGTGATAGCAAGGGATGCTAAAATGGAAATGATCTTTTTCATTTAGTAATTCCTCCTTATTTTTGCCATGGTTTCCCATGATTTGAGACGGTTGGATGGTTGATTGAAACGGTATGTTGTATTATTCAAGCTCCTTTCGAAGCATTAAATATAAATTAGTGTTTACCTAGATAGGCTTCAACAAGTTTTGGATCACTCGCCAGGACTTCTGCCTTGCCATGAGTGCTGATCCTTCCCAGTTCAATGACATAACCGTAATCGGCTATTTTTAGTGTCTGTGCTGCATTTTGTTCAACGATGATGACGGTTGTCCCTTCTTCCTTGATTTCTTTAACGATATTCATGATGCCCTTCACAATCAGTGGGGCAAGCCCAAGTGATGGTTCATCAAGTAAAAGGACTTTTGGGTTACTCATTAATGCTCTACCAATAGCCAGCATCTGCTGCTCACCACCAGATAAAGTTGAGGAGACTTGATTCCTTCTCTCCTTAAGTACCGGAAAGTATCGATAAACCCGTTCAAAAGTTTCTGCAATCTTCTTCCGGTCTTTCTGGGTAAAGGCGCCTGCTTTGAGATTTTCCTCCACCGTCAGATCTCGAAATACTGCTCTGCCTTCAGGAGACATGGAAATCCCCATTTTCGCAATTTTTTCAGGCTCAACACCGATGATTTCTTTTCCATAAAGTTTGATTGAACCTTCAGTTCCCTCAAGAATTCCCGATATCTTTTTCAATGTTGTGGTCTTTCCTGCTCCATTAGCACCTAAAATGGCTACTACATCGCCTTCATAGACTTTAAGGTTGATCCCTTTCAGTGCATGTATAGCACCATAGCTTACTTTGAGATTTTGGATTTCCAATGCTATTTTCTTTTCGCTCATTTTAATCCACCCCCAAATATGCTGTTTGGACCGCTTGATTCGATTGAATTTCCTTCGGGGTTCCAATGGTCAAGAGTTTTCCAAAGTTGATGGCACAGATGCGATCACAGATATCCATAACTAATCGCATGTCATGCTCTACGAGTAGAATCCCACAATCAAAGGTATCGCGGATTTTGCGAATCATTTTTGCGAGTTCCAGGGTTTCAATATCGTTAAGTCCTGCTGCTGGTTCATCCAGAATGATTAGTTTTGGCCTTGCCATAAGGGTTCTGGCCATTTCTACTTTCTTCAGGATCCCGTAAGGCTGACCACCAGCCAACATGTCTTTACGATCAAGGATTCCTAGGTTTTCAAGGATTTTCTCAGCCTGTGCACGATATTTCTTCTCTTCAGCTCTCGCTTTAGGAAGCTGAAGAGCCTGGCTGAATGTCGTAGATTTGTAGTCAATATGTCCCCCGATGAGCACGTTATCGATGATACTCAGCTCTCGGATCAGTTCAACATTTTGGAAGGTTCGAACCAACCCATGCTTGATGATATCATGCACTGGCCGGGTAGTCAGGTCAGTGACTTCATCGTCATGTCCCCGAAAGAGAAGTGTTCCATGATTAGGTTTATAAAACTGAGTGATACAGTTAAACACCGTTGTCTTTCCCGCACCATTAGGTCCGATGAGACCAAAAATCTCATTCTTCTTGATGTCGAAAGTCAGGTCATCAACCGCTTTCAGTCCTCCAAAAGCAATGGAAAGTCCTTCCACTTTTAAAGTTAGTTCTTCTGGCATATTAAGTTTCGAGCTCACTGGTCTTCCCTCCCCTCTTCAATTTGGCAAAAAGCCGCTTGATGTCGTATCCAATGCTGATAAGGCCGTTTGGATAGAAGATTATGACGAGAATAATCAGTAGTCCGTTCAAGACATAAGATAGATTTTCAAAATAGGGTATCTGTTTCAAAAACAGATCTGGTAGAGCAAAGACGATGAATGCGCCTAGTACCGTACCATAGATTGAACGGAGCCCACCAATAACGATCATAGCCAGGAAATCAAGCGATAGCTTTAAAATCCAGCTGGAAGGATAAGAAAACTTGATAAAGTGTACATACAGCACACCAGCAACACTGGCAAACATTGTAGCCAAGGCGAAAGCGATGAGTCTGTGAGTGAGCAAATTAACACCCATGGCCTGCGCTGCAGCTTCACTGCCCCGCATGGCATTTAGCGCTCTTCCAAGTTTTCCGTTCATCAGATTGGAGACGATGATCATGATGATCACGAGTACCGCAACGATGAAATAATAAGTTGTGGTTTTATCCAATTGAAATCTTCCGAGAAGTAAGGGGTAGCTGGCCGATTTACCGCTGAAACCATTGGTAAATTGGTCCAACTCCTCAAATGTTTTTCGTAAGACTTCAGAAACGGCTAAAGTTGCTATGGCGAGATATAGTCCTTCAATTTTCAAAGAAACGAGTCCAACCAGTATCCCGACAAGCGTCGGAATGAGGATGGCAAGGATCATGGCCACTTCAAATGGCAATTTAAGATCCATGGTGAGATAGGCTGAAATATATGTCGCAAGGCCCATGAATCCTGCAGTACCTAGAGAAATCAAGCCTGAGTATCCCAAAAGGATATTAAGTCCCAGGGCAGCGATGGCATAAATCAAGGTTCCGCCGATTGTGGTGATATAGCCTTGTTTAAACAAGCCCCAAGCAGCCATTTGTGGAACCATTGCAAGGACGATGCCAAAGATGACAAATCCAATCCATGGATGTTTTTTTAAGTACGTCGTTGTATCTTTCATCATCACACCTTCTTTATGACCTTCTTGCCAATCAAACCATAAGGTCTGAAGACAATGAAGATCAGGATCAAAATGTACAGGATTTGTCCGCCCCACACAGAGGAGACATAAAACAGAAGTAGATTTCTTGCAATACCCATGATATAGGCTCCGATGACGGGACCATGGAAGGTTTGAAAACCACCCAGTACACAGGCAACAAGTGCGGTAATTTGAACTTCATCCATAAGGTTAAGTGTAACAGAAGTCATAGGAGCAGTCATGACACCTGCGATGACGCCTAAGATTCCGGCGATTCCCCAGGCTGCCATAGTAACTGTCTTTGTAGGAACACCCATTAGTCTTGCCACATATTCATTTGATGCTGTGGTTCTAACTGCTAATCCCCATTTAGTTCTTTGAAGTACATAGAAGAGAAGCATCATGATGGCCAGCCCAATTGCAATATTGAAGAGACCATTATATGAAATAGATGCACCGAAGAAGTTCAAATCTCCACTATCAATTAATCTTGGTAGTCTTAATGGATCAACACCGAAGAAAATCGGTGCCATCCCGACTACAATCATGATCAGACCTAAGGTAATAATTTGTTTGGCCACAGGAGAGACTTTTTTCGTATGCCTCAAAATGAGTACATCGATAAGAAAACCTGTGACAATTGCACTCATTACGCCGCCCATGACAGCAAGCCATAGAGGTAATCCAAAACTGTTAAATAAATACGTCACGACGAAGGTATTAAACATAGCTACTGCACCTTGGGCAAAGTTCGTCGTATTTGATGTACGATAGATGATAATAATACCCAGGGAAGCCAGTGCATAAATACTGCCTGTTTCAAGACTCCTTAGAATGATTTGTAAAAAGGTAGCCAATTATATCTCACCCCATTTAATCACATTGGCAGCCCAGACATAACCAATTCCTGCTGCCACCATGGCAACTACAGAGCCGTCTTTAACCTTGCCCTCTTGAAGAGCCAGATGCAGCGAAAGGATCTGGTCAATCTGTCCGATGTGTCCATAGTCTTCCAGATAAATAGTCTGGTCTTCACGAAGACCTAATTCATCCAACATGCCTACATGGCCAGAACGCTTCATATGAAGGATCGCCAGATAATCAATGTCAGACCTTTGTAAATTTGCTTTTCTAAGTGACTCATCGATACATTTATACCAGTTCGGCATAGAGACTTCGTTGAGCCTCTCTTTCATTTTCTTCGCATCCATAAGCCTTAAACTTTTGTATGCTTCTTCCGAATTGCTGCCAGTAATCGGGTTGCAAATGCCTCCGATTTCGACTCCGGCTGTTCTAGCTAAAGATCCATCTGCGATGACATGGGAACCGAGAAGAAGATTCTTGTTGTAATTCTTCTTTAGAATGATGGCCCCACCACCGGCACCCAGATTGTACATCATGGACATGTTCTTGTCGGTATAGTCAACAAAATCACCGTTTCGATATCCTCCAGCGATGAGTATCGTATTGATGCTCTCATCTGACATCAGCATATCCTTTGCAATTTTCATCGTGGATACGGTTGTACAGCATCTGTTTGCCAAATCTATTCCCCAGGCATTCTTTGCACCGATCCGATCCTGGATATATAAGGCGGAAGTGGTTAAGGGATATTCCTTCCACTCCTCTCCTACACAAAGGATTACATCGATATCGAGTGGGTTTGTTCCTGTATTCTTAAGTGCATCGAGTGCGGCTAAAGCGCCCATTTCCTGCGTACCGTCAAGTAGTCCAGGAATTGGTTTTTTTCGTATGCCTAGTTTGTCTATCACAGCTTCTTCAGACCAAACCCCTTGGGTTTTATCTGAAATTTCTTTTCCGGTTATAAAGGTCTCAGGAATATAAATTCCTGTTCCTACAATTCCGACATTCGTCATTTCAGTTCCTCCTTACAGTCTCATTCCTCCGTTAACGGAAAGGTTGTGTCCTGTGACATATGACGCATCATCTGAAGCCAGGAACAAAGCAGCGCTTGCAATTTCTTCGGGTTTAGCCAATCTTCCAAGCATGGTCTGAGAAGCAAATTTGTCTAGAAGATCTTGAGGAACTGTCTTTAAAATATCGGTCATGGTATATCCAGGAGAAATGGCATTAACTCTTACTTGAGCACCCTTCATGGCAAATTCTTTCGCCCAGGACTTTGTGAGTCCGATGACGCCAGCCTTTGTTGCCGCATAGTTTGCCTGTCCGATATTTCCAAATTCACCTACAACGGATGAAATGTTGATAATGGAACCTGATCCGGCGGTCTGCATTACAGGCCCAATATGACGAGTAAGGTTAAATACACCCTTCAGATTGACATCGATCACCAAATTCCACATGTCATCGGTCATCTTTCTTGTTAATCCATCTCTTGTAATTCCTGCATTATTGACGAGAATATCTACTTTGCCATATTTCTCTAAAACATAATCTGCAAATGCTTTGCAGGCATCTGCGTCAGCAACATTTAGCTTATAACCTTCAACATTTGGATTTTCATAAGCCAAATCCCCCATATCAGCAGCGACAACTTTTGCACCTTCAGTGGCAAAAAGTTCTGCCATTGCCTGTCCAAGTCCTCTTGCTCCACCAGTGATTACTGCAACCTTATCTTGTAATCTCATTTCATTACCTCCATTTATTCAATTCTACGTTTTTTCATATTGTCAGATTTAACGACATCCTCGAACCGATACATGTTCGTCAAAATTTACGATATGAAACGTGAATCACCCTTCATGTTTAGAATATATGATAAGGTTTGCAATGTCAATATCTTAGATGTATCCCTTTCCATTATCCTAATATTTCATAAAAATAGGGTTTTTATTGATAATTGTATATTCCAAATTGACACAATTTATCAAAGTAATCTTGAATATGGATCTTTTCACTTTTTATGATGTAAAGAAATGAAATAAATATCAAAGAAAAATGTTTTTATATTAATATTTTTAACAGATGAAGAATCACATGCCAAAGCCAACTTCAGGATCTCCAATTTTACAAACTGTAGAACCGTTTCTTCTATATGGATTTTGTAAATTTCAAAATCTAAAGTAAAATCTACCAGTTACAAATGAGTTTCAAATACATTTCCCCCGGTGTAATAACATTTTCGGTTTCTGAATGTTTGTTCCGTTAAATTTATGTCAATTTTAATCGTTTACTTCTTGTTTATTTTTTATTTTGCTTTATAATAAGTTTAAACATGAAAGTATCATCACGTTTGGATAACTCATCTACTTTTCTCATATTCTATTAAATTCAGGAGGGAAATATGAAAGGAAAAACAATTGCAGAGCTCAAAATCGGAGATTCCGAAACCTACGAAAGAACTGTCACAGAGGCAGATGTCGTCATGTTCGGAGGAGTCTCCGGAGACCTAAACCCCGCTCATTTCAACGAAAAATACGCTAAAGAGACCATGTTTAAAGGACGAGTGGTACATGGCATGCTTACCGCATCTTATTTTTCGACCATCCTCGGCACACTGCTTCCAGGCCCTGGAACCATTTATCTTGGTCAGGACCTGAAGTTTACAAAACCAGTCCGTGTACAGGATACCATTCAAGCCGTAGCTACCGTAACAGACATTAACTTGGAAAAAAATATTGTTAAACTAGACACAATTGCGTATAACGAAACTGGTGATGTTGTGGTCCGCGGAACCGCGACCGTCATGCCACCACGATAGGAGGACCTGATGAACTTTGAATTGAACGCTACACAAGCCTTATCTCTAAAGCTTTTTAAAGAATTCGCCGAAAAAGAGGTGAAACCTTTAGCTGCTGAAATTGACGAACAGGAACGCTTTCCTGAAGAAACCGTCGCTAAAATGGCCGAAATCGGGATGATGGGTATCCCCTTTCCAATAGAAGAAGGTGGCTCTGGAGGAGATACTCTGACATACACCATGGCTGTGGAAGAGCTTTCGAAGCATTGCGGAACAACAGGCGTTATACTTTCTGCTCACACATCACTCGCCTGTAATCCCCTTCATAGCTTTGGTACTGAACAGCAAAAAGAAAAATATCTCATCCCTTTAGCCAGTGGCACTAAACTAGGTGCATTCGGTCTTACAGAACCTAATGCCGGCTCAGATTCTGCGATGCAACAAACAATCGCCGTGAACGAAGGCGACTATTACCGAATCAATGGATCTAAAATTTTTATCACCAATGGTGGTTATGCTGATCTCTTCATCATCTTTGCCATGACTGACAAATCCAAAGGGACCCGCGGAATATCCGCCTTTATTTTGGAAAAAGGCATGGAAGGATTTACTATCGGCAAAACGGAACACAAGCTCGGAATCAAGGGAAGTTCTACAACAGAACTTATCTTTAAGGATGTTCTTGTTCCTAAGGAGAATCTACTAGGCCAGGAAGGCAAAGGATTTAAGATTGCCATGAATACCTTGGATGGTGGAAGAATAGGCATCGCCGCCCAGGCTCTGGGCATCGCTCAGGGTGCATTAGATGAAGCGGTGAAATATACCAAAGAAAGAACCCAGTTTGGCCGTAGCATCTCCAGTTTCCAAAACAGTCAGTTTAAAATTGCAGAACTGCAGACAAAAATCGATGCTGCAAGGCTTCTCACTTACCGAGCGGCCAGCCTTAAGGATAAGGGAGCGCCATTTACCACTGAAGCGGCCATGGCGAAGCTTTATGCTTCAGATGTTGCCATGGAAAGCACTAGGGAATCCATTCAGCTGCTTGGTGGCTATGGCTATACCCGTGAATATCCTGTGGAAAGGATGTATCGGGATGCAAAGATCACGGAAATCTATGAAGGAACCTCAGAGGTCCAGAAAATGGTCATCGCTGGTTCTATCTTGAAGTAAAGGAGCAGAACATGAATATTGTAGTGTTATTAAAACAAGTACCAGATACGACAGAAATGAAAATTGATAAGGAAAGAGGCACCCTGATAAGAACAGGCGTCCCCACTATCACTAATCCTGACGACTTGTCCGGCCTTGAAATTGCATTAAGGCTGAAAGAAGAAAGCGGTGCAAAAGTCACTTGTGTAACCATGGGCCCACCCCAAGCTGAATCCATGCTCCGCGAACTCTATTCCATGGGTGCAGATGAGTGCATACTCATCAGTGACTCAAAATTTGGTGGTGCAGACACTTGGGCCACATCGAACACCTTAAGTGCAGCTTTGTCCAGTGTACCATTTGATCTTATCATCGCAGGCAGACAAGCCATTGACGGTGATACGGCTCAAGTTGGTCCTCAAACTGCCGAAAAATTAAATATCCCTCAAATCACCTATGTAGACGAAGTTATAGCGCTAACAGATAAGAAGATCAGAGTGAAAAAAAGTCTAGAAAGCACCTATGAAATTATTGAAGCCGATCTCCCCTGCCTCATTACTACGCTAAGCTCCGCAGCCAAACCCAGGTACATGCATGTAAAGAAGATCCATGAAGCTTTTGCGAAAGAAATTCGTCTTATCACTTTCAATGATATTGATATCGATCCTTCCATCATTGGACTTAAAGGATCCCCGACCAAGGTAAAAAAGACCTTTACCAAAGAAGTTCATAAAAACTGCGATGTTTTGCTCTTGGAACCGAGAGAATCCGCTCGCAAAATCTTCGAAACCCTTCTCGACAACAACTATATCGGAAAGTAGGTGCATAAGATGAACATCAATGAATATAAAGATATTTATGTCTTCGCAGAAATACGGGAGGAGAAAGTCATTGACGCCACCCTGGAACTTCTAGGTGAAGCTGTCCGCCTTAAGAACGGCAGACCTTCATTGGATTACAAGGTCGTCGCTGTCGTTCTCGGCAACCAAGAAGACAGCCTCCTTGACACTTTGGGTCATTTTGGAGCAGACAAAGTGATAAATCTTCGTCATGAAGAACTTAAAGCCTATTCCACTGAACTTTACACAACACTCTTAAACGAGTTGATTGAATCAGATAAGCCTGATATTCTCCTTATTCCAGCCACAGTCCTCGGCAGAGATTTAGCGCCAAGACTTGCAGCCAGATGTGATACGGGGCTCACCGCTGATGCCACGAGACTAGAATTTGATCCTGAAAACCCAGAGTCTCCTCTCCTTTATGTTACACGACCTGCTTTCGGAGGAAATATCTTCGGGACCATCATCAATGAAACGAAGCGTCCTCAGATGACCACCCTTAGACCTGGTGTTATGGAAATGAGCCATCGGGACACTACCAGAACATTTGAAGTTCTGAAACGTCCTGTGAACATCCAAAATATCAAAGACAGTGTAAGAATCCTCGAAGTTTTCCATCGGGATCATATGGCTGTGGATATCACAAAAGCGGAGATCATTATCTCTGGTGGTCGCGGTATCGGCGATAATTTCCAGATTCTACGGGAATGCGCAGATATTTTAGGCGCAGAGGTTGGAGGTTCCCGTGCTGCTGTCGATGAAGGAAGAATTGCCAAAGACTTCCAAGTAGGCCAGACAGGAAAAACCGTGAAGCCCAGGGTTTATATTGCCTGTGGAATTTCTGGTGCTGTTCAGCACTTGGCTGGAATGGAAAAATCCGACTATATCATCGCCATCAATAAAGATCCTGATGCTGCGATCTTTGGCGTAGCCAATATGGGACTTGTTGGAGATGCGCTGACGATTCTCCCCCTTCTCACTGACGAAATCAAGCGTTACCGTGAGAGGCCATACTAAGTTTCCTCCTATCCCGCTTTAGGGATTTTTAATGGGGCTGTTTCCACGAATCATTTCGTGAAACAGCCCCATTTCTTGCTCTTAAGTTTAAAAAAATGCTGCAAACTGATGCAAAGCAACCTCTTTACGTCGTTGCCTCGGTTTAAAATGAGTAGCAAGATTTATCCGTAATTATACTACACCTATTTTTCACTTTAAACAAAGCCCTCCGTTTTAACACACCAATAAAATTTACTTATAAGACTTTCGCATTATTTTTTTCGTGCGATTTAATGTTTCTAAATTTCAGTCCTTATATTATCGTAACCCTTGATAACTCAACGTTCAACCCTTTAAGTGCTGCATAAGTCAACTTATCCATCATTGCACCATCAAAGTGGATGGTCTTAATGGCACGGTAATATTTCTTCGTTAAGGTGAATGCGGACGTTGAAATAAAAGAGACATTTTTTAACGTTGCGCCATGAAATGAAACATCGGCGAGCGCTGCTGAATCAAATTTGATATTTAAAAATGTTTGTCCATCAAAGTGTAACCCTCTGAGGTCTGAATACTTGAAGTTAACCCCATTAAAAATACAGTTTTCAAAATGTGTATTTCTTAAGTCAGTCATGCTCATATTAACATCTGTTAGGTTTACATTGATAAACTTCGTTCTTTTTAACCCTGATTGGCTAAAGTTGGTACGCACAAGGATCGATTTGTTGAAACTTGCTTCTGTAAGATCAATAACAGAAAGGTTGCAATCTGTCAGATTGGTGCGATCAAAATTCGCTTGTCGCACATCGCTTCCCTTGAATGAACTGCCAGTAAGGTCTGCGTTTGAAAAGTCGGAGCCACGCAACGCACTAGCTTCAAATTTTCCTTTATGCGCAGTTACCCCCGCGAAGTCACTCCCCGGAAGATTGCTTGCACTAAAACTTGTAAGCACCTGCCTCTCCAGCGAACGTGAAAGGTTTGCGACTTCCTGTACTGTCTGCTCTATGTCGCCAATACTATCCACGGTCATTTCAAAAGCAGTCTCATCGTCTTTTCCTTCGGCTTTGAGTTCATTGAAACGTTCCTGTAAATCTGTGAGCAGATCAGCCTTAAGCTCAGTAACGCTTTTAACGCCATCGTATGGGGCAAAAATTCCTTTTAAGTATTGGTTTATTTTCTCATTCATCTCATGACATCTCCTTATAATAAGTTTTCGAGTACTCGCTTTGCAAATTCCCAATTGTTTTTGTTGTTAGCATAGGTAACCTTGCCTTTTTCTGTAATCCTGAAATACTTACGCCTTCCGCCTTGAGATTCATCACCCCAATACCATTCAATATCACCATCTGCCTCAAGTCGTCGGACGCTGGAGTACATAGTGGCTTCCTTTAATTCATACTCCCCACCCGAGCGCTCTGCGATTAGCTTTACGATTTCATAGCCGTATCGGTCAACTTCGGATAAAAGTTTTAAGATCATGGTATCGGTATGCCCACGTAACAGGTCTGATGTAATTTTATTCTCGCCCATGTCATCACCTCTTTATTGAATTTTACATCATAGTACTGTGTCTGTCAATTTACTATTTGTAATTAACTACCATAGCCTTTAATATTTAGACTTGCAGATGATGTGCCTAGCTTTTCTATCACAAAAACTATTCCTAAAGATATTGTGGAAATAGCTTCGTTTGCAACTCACCGGATGGAGATTTTGAGCAATATTGATACTTACCTTCAAAAGGATGAGCTATAATAGTAGTTGACGGTGTCACATCACAGGATAAAAAGGAGATAATATATGCATATTCAGCACGTGACCTTTACGGTCAGTAACTTGGAAAAATCAATTGAATTTTATGAAACGATGACAGAGCTAACCGTTTCTCGTCGCTTTAAGGCAGGAAATGCAGAAGTTGCATTCTTGACAAATGGCGAAGGAGAAACGGAGATTGAACTTCTCCATAGGCCACAAGCTCAGACATTTGAAGGTAAAGGGATGTTTGTTTGCTTCGCTACAGATAAGCTTGAAGCCATGCATAAGCTTGCCAAGGACAAAGGGCTCAATCCTTCCGACATTCAAAATCCTGACGTTAACACGCACTACTTCTACGTTTATGACCCGGATGGCGTATCTGTTCAGCTACGTGTTTTTGAGTAGTAAATTTATTCTTTCATAGGATGATACAAAAAACCTGATTCGTGAATATCCAATTTACATTGTTACCTAGACATTATCATTGACATACGGAAAACAGCTCCACTAGGCACTAATCAAAGTGCTGAGTGGAGCTGTTTTCATATTAATGCTAGTTTCTAAATTCATCAATTCAATGACCAACATAAATCAAAGGGAGTCCCTATCTGAATTAATTTATGCTTTAATTGCCCACCTAAGCTTTGCAGAACGAGCACGGCTATTGGTATTGCATTCTTCTGCAGATGGGCGTATTGGACCAGGTGCAATCTCACGATAGAGGCCTTCACGATAGAAATGCTGGAAAGATTTCTTAACCAGTCGATCTTCACCGGAATGGAAGGATAGGATTGCAACTCGCCCGCCTGGAGCAAGAACACCTGGGAGCTTCTCCAAAAATTCGTACAAGACCTCAAATTCACTATTAACGTCTATTCGTAAGGCTTGGAAGCAGCGCTGACAGGTTTTTTTGATTTCTTCTTTCCTTGTTTTTTCCGGAATAAAAGTCAGTGCATCTGCGATGATCTGTTTGAGTATCGTCGTAGTCTTAATATCTATCCCTTTTCTGTTTGCCGCTACAATAGCACGAGCAATCACTTCTGCATGGGGTTCATCCGAGTTTTCGATAAACATCCCTTCCAGTTCTTCCAGAGTCATTGTTTTTAACCGCTCTGCTGCAGAGACTCCCTTTTCTGGGTTAAGACGTAAATCCAATGGACCTTCACTCTTAAATGAGAATCCTCTTTCAGGATTGTCGATTTGCATGGAAGAAACCCCGAGATCTGCTAAAACAAAATTAAGTGGACCCGATTCTGAAACAATCTTATCGATATCAGAAAAATTCATTTGCCTGACCGATAAAATTTCCTCGCCATACCCTAATCCCGCCAAGCGTTCTTTAGTTCGGGGCAATTCAATGGGATCTACATCCAAAGCAAATAGATGCCCTTTAAAATCCAAGCATTTAAGCATCTCGAGGGTATGTCCACCATAACCAAGGGTTGCATCCAGCCCAACTTGTCCGGGTTTAATCTGTAAGAATTCCAATATTTCATTCACGCAGATAGAACGGTGCATTCCTGCAGGTGTGCTGCCTTTCTGGATGACTTTTGCTACTGTCTCGGAATATTTTTCCGGTTGTAGCTCCTTATATTTTTCAGTAAATGATTTTGGATGAGTCCCCTTATATCTTATTCTTCTCTGGTGTTTTGGTTCCTTATCATCTGTATTATTCATGGTATAGCGAAGAAGCTTTGTCCATTCGATTCGAAAATAATAGTTTTGTCATTCGAGTCCATGGGCTCTTCTATTCCCTCCCTTTATTTCTTCAATTGGCAAATTCAAATCAATTTTCTTGAATTAGCCTAGCTAGTTTAGTGCGGTTTAAACCATTGTTTACCTATCGTTATTAAGCCAAAATTTCTCTTTATTCACCAAGAGAAACCTTATATTTAAACACGAGGTCTAATACCAATCATAGTTTTACCTGCTTGGTTTATCCTCATAAACAAACTATTCTTATTACATTGTAACCTGATTCTTCAAGAAAAGGGATAGCTAACATCAAATCAAAATAGATATTCTGTTTCAGCTAGATATGAAAGGTAACTGATTCACTTCAAGTCCTGGTAACAGACCTTCTTTTTACTTTTAGAATGAGACAATATATCTTTCACTTGAAATCAGAAAAAGCCTTGACACATTCCTTATTAAGGTTTATTATACCATTATAAGTAACAATAAGTTACTATAAGGAGCAATAAGAAATGAACGAAATTTATTACAATGTTGAACAAATTGCAAAAATGCTAAATATTCACCCCAAGACCATACAGAGATACATCAGAGAAGGTAAGCTTCACGCAACCAAGATCGGAAAAAGCTGGCGTGTTACAGGGCATGATCTGAGTAGATTTACAGAAGGAACAAGCACTACCACAGCAGGAATTCAAGCGACACCTCAGGTAAAAGTACATGCAAAGGCGTCATCGGTTGTTGATATTTCCGTAACGGATAATAATGAAGCCATGCGCATCACCAATTCCCTTAATGCTACAATGAATGCGAAGCCTCAGGAGTATGGTCATGCATCCATGCACATGCAATTCTTAGAAAATGACAATACCCTGCGCATTTCGTTATGGGGAACTGTTCAATTCATGTCAGTGATCATGAGCGCTATTGAGACATTCACGGAGAATGACGACGAAAGATAAAAATTTGTAGTTAAACTCTGGGGAACACCCTCGTTGATTAGATGAAACAGCAAAATATCACCAACGTACAACTTTACTAAAAGCCTGCATGAGATTTAAATAAAAATCTCATGCAGGCTTTATTCGCTCATTATTTTTTTCAAATAGTTACAAACTCCAACGCTTTGCTCACCTATGCATGGAATGTTCGCGACCAAATAGACTAAATACTATCCCGATTATTACAGATTCATGTTTATCCACTCATTACATTAAATACGCTTTTCCTTACAGAACATTTTATCGTTATTATTTTATCTCTGCCTGCTCCAGAGCATTCGCGAGAGCCTTGAGATGAGTATTTGAAGAAAGGGTAGCACCACTGATCACATCTACATGTAGAGACTCGGATTTTACGACCTTGTCAAATAATTCATCAATACTCTTTCCACCTCTCATTTCTAAAGGCTTCCCATCCTTATCCACTGCCCCTTTAAGTACTTTAATATTAGAGATTTCACCTCCAGCTAACGTTACCTCAACCGTAGTATCCCTTAAATGAGACTTCGTCCCTTTATATTCGCCGATATAAGTTCCATCGCGTAATTTACTAAAGTTTATATTAGGGAAGGACAGTTCAGTAATTTCGCGTCGATTGGGTCCATCGATTAATATTGCACCCAAAGCTCCCCCCGAAAGCACTAACACAATAATTGCTATCGCTACCCACATCTTTTTCTTCCCCTTTCTTTTACCTTGATCTTTCATATGACTTTATCCTTTCAAATGATGGATACCTTCAGTCCTTCAAGGGGTTGAAAGTATTCATTAAGACCTTTTGTGATATAAACCTTCAGGTTATCGTCTACAAGGATTACTTCAGAACCTTTGAAGTAATCAAGGTATCCAAGTCCCTTATTGATTCCTGCCACAAATATTGCCGTTGAAAGTGCATCTGCAGTCATCGCACTTTCATTAACGACAGTAACACTGACCAATCCTGAACGAGCGGGATAACCTGTGGTTGGATTTAGAATGTGATGCCATCTATTCCCCTTCCGGTCCACAAAATAACGCTCATAATCACCAGAGGTGACGACAGATTTACCGCTAACTTTTACCGCTCCAATGAGGCAACCTTCGAATCTAGGATGCCTGATTCCCACACTCCACAAAGACTCATCAGGTTTAATTCCAAGGGTGGATACATTCCCACCAATACTTACATAGGCTGAGGTTACACCATACTGCTTAAAGAGTTTTATACATCGATCACTGGCATAACCTTTCCCAATGCCACCTAGATCAATTGCTTGACCTGACCTTCTCAGGAAGGCCGTTTTATCATCCGGATTCAAAATCAGCTCATGGTAATTTATTTTGTGCAGATTTCTCTGAATTTTAAACTTAAATGGAACACGGAATGAGTGCTTATAATCCCATAAATCAATCAACGGGGCGACAGTAATATCAAATAACCCCTGAGTAATCTCAGAAAGCGTTAGCGCATAAGATAGAACTTCATAGGTCTCATTACTTATTTTTACGTCGCATAAACCTGAATTTAAGTTGATTTTACTTACCTCACTGTCTGCAATAAATCGGCTCAACTTCTTCTCTAGCCTTAATACCTCTGACTCTGCCAAAGCAATAACATTCTCCCCTTTCTCACCAATTACTCTATATGTAATACTCGTATTCATGCCAAAGTCGCTCATTTCTGTAATCGCTGACTGTAACATCTATGTTCCTCCCTTCCGGGTGAATAACCTGCCTTCATTAACCGTACTTTTACATTTTCCATTATCTAGAGAACTGGTCCAAGCCACATTTACTTCTAATAAACTAATACATTTCTAAAAATCGATTGTCATAGCCTTTCACTAAAAATAGATTCTTGCAGGGACCTAGTAAAATGATCTCATCGTCATGCAATAAATCTCCGTATTATACTTTATGTAATCAAGGGAGTCCAAGAAGACAATATCTACTTCAGTATCCCTTCAAAAATTGATCCTGATGTATAAATAATACTAATTCAATCAAACTGTAGTGATTTTATTAACAGATGTCAACGAATTTTCTAGAAACAATGCAGAACTTTAAGCGAATTTTTAATGAATAAATTTTAAATAATCTATAATTTTCTCAAGCGTTTTTCTTGTTAAAGTTATTCCATTGATTACCGATAGCGATCAACCTGAAAGTTATAAAATAAGTAGAATAGATATTTCTTCAACAAAATAGAGCCAATGAAATATCTCATTAGCCCTTAAAGAGTATTTATCTATTATTATGTAAATCTTGAGCAGGTGACCTGTCCATTCTCTATTTCTTGGGTATTTCTATGTCAATAATCCACATGATCCCAAATTTATCACGGAAACTGCCATAATAATCTCCCCAAGGTTGGTCAGCCATCGGCATTTCTATCTCTCCGCCAGCAGACAGCGCTGTAAATATTCGATCCGCTTCTTCCTTGCTTTCTGGTACGATGAAAATGTAGAAATTGTTCCCTTGGATCAGTTTCATCCCCATCGATTCGAGGCTGTCTGTGGCCATCAGTGAATTATTTCCAATTGGCAAACTGATATGCATAATCTTGTCGGCATCTTCTTCTGCTACGGTTACACCTTCAACTGGCATGTCTTTAAATCGAACCAATGATGAAAACTCACCACCAAAAACGGATTTATAAAATTCAAATGCCTCTTCTGTATTGCCATTAAAATTGAGATAGGTTTCAAGTTTAATCATTTGAACCACTCCTCTTCATATAATAATTCTATTATATCGAACAAAGTTTGAAAATTCTATTAATTATCAGTTCTGTTGAATTCTTTATCATTTTATCGCTCAATATATTTAGCTCCATGAAGAAGATGGTTTCTACTTGTGGTAGAACATTAGTCTTCCCTTAAATTCAGAATTACGATTTATTCATCTTGACGTTTTGCAACATGGTATTCAAATTTTACGATACCAAGTTGGTATAGATCTTCGAAAATTATCATAATGCTCAATCGATTTTTCGCATATTCCCATCATGTGATCAATATCTTCTTGTCCAAATTTTTCTGCCCATTTTATCGAATATAGTGATGCGTGAGCAACATATACCGCAAGAATTTCCCAAAAGTCTTGCGGGACATTATCTCCAAAATAAGAATCAATCTGCCCTATGCAATACGGGATACTGACTTCGGTTCCAAAACTTTCAAGCTTATAAAATTCTTCGTATGGATCTCCGATTTCCCATCGGTTAAAATCTATCACACCGATTCCGCCTTCAGGTGTCAGGATCAAATTTCCTGGGTGAAAATCACCATGCTGGTACACTGGGGATTTGGACCAAATCTTATGTAGATTATCCTCAAGAAATTTAAGCACAGTTTCATCACCAGAAAATCTTAGCTTAGAATCTTCATATCTTTTTATTTGCTCCCTTTTCTTCGATATTTTAGACATCTGTGGCATCTCACCATCTGGCACTTTAAGCTCATGTATTTTCTTGAGTATTAATCCCGCTTCTCTCCCTAATGAATACTGTTGATCAATATGGAGTTTAGGCAATGCAAGTTCCAGATCTTCCCCTTCAACCCAAGTCAGCAAGAGATAGACATTTTGATTCTCATTACATACGCCAAAGCTGATCGGTTCTGACATCTTGAATCCTAGATTTGCGTATTTTCTAATTACTTCATATTCTTTTTTCTTCATCTCGTATTGATCGATACAAGAAGTCCTTAAGAGCAATTTTTGATTATCTGATGTTTCAATATAGTATTTAACATCATCGGACCAGCCTCTATTAATATTCTCTATTTTAAGCCATTTATTGCGTCCTGCAATTTCTTCAAACATTCCAATCTCCCTTTAAGCAATTTCCCATTTACTCAGAATCCTCTTGTTCAAACCTTTTCTTACTAAATTACTTTAAGTCATCTATAAAATTGCTTTTACCTTTTGCTAGTTTCAAAATATTAACTGAATTCAAATACTGTGCAATGAGGTAGATTAATCCTGATGCGGCAATGATCATTCCACCGTTTACTTCTCTTGTATAATTCTTATCATTTAATATGAGTATCACGTAGGTGAATGCGACAAGGAGTAGCATTGAAATTAATGAATGAAAATTTTTCTTGAATCCTTTTTCTGTAATAAACTGTGGAGCTATAACTCCCTCTATTACAAAAATCAACACCACAACTCCAATGAAATAAAGATACACGATTGGATTGGCTTCCCATGAGAAGCTGCTATACGCTCCGATTGCTAACAGTGCAAACCACGCAAAGAAGTATCCGGATAGTTTAATAAAAAAATTCAGTATGACTTCCCAAAGGCTTGGCCCAAGGCTGTTCCTAATAATTTCATCCGTAAACCCTTTTACATCTTCCCCTATTGTCTCTTGCAAACTGGAGTCTCTCAGTTTCATTTCATACGCCATTCCGATCAGATCTCTTCGAATCACTTGAGCATCATAGGAATTAACCTTAAACATACTCATGCTTTTCATGATATCCTTAATGACTCTCTTGTCATCTTCTCTTAAGTTTTTTGATTGTGTTTCATTTTCTGTTTTTAACAAGGTTATTTCATTAGCAAACATACACTCATTCCCCCTTCAAAATTTTATCTACAGAATTTTTCACACTATTCCATGCCATTTCAAACTCAACTAAAAAATCTTTTCCCAGATTAGTTAAGTAATAATATTTCCTTTTGGGTCCAAGGGGAGATTCCTTGTAAATTGATGATATGATTTTCTTTTTCTCAAGTCTTAATAAAATTGGATAGATTGAATTTTCTCCAGCCTCTTCAAATCCATAATCTCTTAAGCGAGATACGATTTCATATCCATATGTTACTTCATCACTTATAATTTTAATGATGCACCCTTCTAAAGTTCCACGCATTAATTGAGAACGATCTACCATAATTTTCACCTACCTTGCACTACCTAATAGTATGACTACATTGTACTGCACAGTAGTGTGCAAGTCAATAATTTTTGCGGAAAAAAACTACATTAAATGCAAACTCAAAATAAAAAAATAGCTCTTGAAAACGCCTGCAATGAGCCATTTTCAAGAGCTATATTTAGATAATTTGTGATTTCTATGGGTAAATGAACCCTTATTTATACGACAATGTGGCCAATCATCAATTGTCTTTATGATGACGTGACATCAGCTTAATCATGACTAATTAAATTAAGCTTCCTGTCTCATTTGTTTTTCCAATATTATCTGTGTTTTTATGTTCTCCAGTTAAGGAAAAAATGACCCATTCAGCAATATTCTGTGCATGATCTCCAATACGTTCAAAGTATTTTGCGATCATGATCAAATCGATTGCCTGTTCCCCGTTGTTGATATCTTGTCGAATCATTTCAACAAGTTCTGTTTTTACGGTGACAAATAAATTATCTACGATATCATCATCATAACAAACCTGTAAGGCTAATGCTTTATCTTTGTTAATATAAGCAGCAATACTTCTTCTAACCATACTTATGGTTACTTCAGCCATCTTGGGGATTGTGACAAGATCAGTGATCAGTTTCTTGTTTTTAAACATTTTCGTGATTTCGGCGATATCTTCAGAATTATCACCGATACGTTCCATATCTGTGATCATCTTCAATGCAGATTCGACAAGTCTTAAATCAGAAGCAACGGGTTGCTGCTGCACTAGAAGATTCATGCAATGTTGTTCAATCTTTCTTTCCATCTCATCTATCTTAATTTCTAAGTCATTTACGATTTTAACAAGGGACATGTCCTGTGTTACCAATGCGTTTACACTGGTTTCAATTGATGTTTGAATATAATTTCCCATGATTTCAATCTCATTGTTCAACATCTCAAGTTCTTTGTCTAACTGAATTCTCATAATTCCAACTACCTCCAAAATAGAAGACAAACTCTTCCTTCAATATTTAAACTACCTCTAAATATTGTACTTTAATTTGTCTAATTTTATTTGATTTGCTTAAATAACTGTCCACAATGTAATACCGATATGATGCGGTTATGCCATTGTTTAGCCGAACCTGCCCGTGATATAATCGCTTGTTCGTTTGTCCTGAGGATTTGCGAACACTTCCTTCGTAATCCCAGTTTCGATAAGATTTCCCATTAACATGAATCCAACCCGGTCGGCTAACCTTGCTGCCTGATGAACCGTGTGTGGTGCAATGACGATGGTGAATTGATCTTTAAGTACTCTTAACGATTCTTCAATTTTCGCCGTCGATACAGGATCGAGTGCAGAACACGGTCTGTCTAGAAGAATAACCTCCGGTTCCAGAGCTAAAACACGTGCAATACACAGGCGTTGTTGCTGACCTCCGGATAATCTCATTGCAGGAGTGTTTAGTCTATCTTTGACATCATCCCATAGCGCTGCCATCTTTAGTGCCCTCTCTACATGCTCTGAAAGAGCAGCATTGGATTTCATTCCACCCATACGAAGTCCCAAGGCGACATTATCAAAAATAGACATTGGAAGAGAAGTTGGGGTATCAAAAACCATACCCACCTTACGGCGAAGTTCTGCAATAGACATGTCTGGATGATAGATATTTTTCCCATCCAGGAGGATTTCTCCCTCAAGACGGGTTCCATGAATCAAATCACCGAGACGATTTAGCGCTCGGAGCAAAGTAGTTATCCCACTATTGGCTGGACCAAAGCATGCAAATATCTCATTCGCATTGATATCCAAGTTAAGATTGTGAATGACGGGTTTCTCATTATAGTAAAATGTCAGGTTTTTTATTGATATTTTGGCTTGTTGCTTCAATCTCCACCTCCTAACGGCCTTTCGCGATGAATCGATTAACCAGTATGTTGAAAACAACATTGATGAGAAAAATAAGAATGATGAGTAGTGCTGCTGTACCAAAAGCACTCTCAGGCGAAATACCTTCTCTTGCAAGGATATAAAAATGTATCGCCATTGTTCTTGTTGGGGAAAAAATGGATGTTGGCATTCGTAGCGCTGATCCAGCGGTTAGCATTACAGCGGCAGTTTCAGCCACACATCGGCCTATGCTTAGAATAATGCCATTAGCTATACCTGGAAGCGCTGATGGGAATACCGTTTTGGTTATGGTTTGCCACTTTGTAGCACCCAAGGAATAACCGACTTCGCGGTATAGGTTTGGTACGGTTCTGATCGCTTCTTCTGATGTACGGATAATTGTCGGTAGGATCATAATTGCCATTGTAAGTCCACCAGATAAAACGGACCATCCCAATTGAAGGTATGTTACAAAGAAGATAAATCCAAAGAGTCCATAGACAATGGAAGGAATTCCTGCCAATGACTCTGCACTAAACCGGATAATACGGGTGATTCTGCTCTCACGAGTGTATTCAGTAAGATAGAAAGCCGTTCCTATTCCAAAGGGAGTTGCCACAATGACAGCTACCGCAGTTACCATTAAAGTACCAACAATCGATGACGAAATACCTCCTGAACGACCCATGTTACGAGGAATCTCTGTCAGAAACTGCCAGTTAATCGCAGGTAAACCTTTCACCAGGATGTAAAGAATGATGGCTAGTAAAATCACCATGACAAGCATAGCAGCGGACCAAATGATAATTTTGGCTATATTTTGTGAAGTTTTTGCACTAACTTTCATACTTACCTCATTTCTTTCGCGTGATATACTGAGCAGTACCATTCAAGATCATAATAATTACAAATAGTACGATTCCAGTGGCAAACAGTGCCTGTTGGTGTTCGCCGGATGCGTAACCCATCTCTATTCCGATATTAGTGGTCAATGTTCTGACAGGATCCAGAATCGATTCTGGGATAGCAACTGCATTTCCAAGAACCATGATTACTGCCATTGTCTCACCAATTGCACGTCCTATCCCTAAGATGATGGCTGAGACGATTCCTGACTTTGCAGCTGGCAAGAGTATCGAATATATGGTTTGCCAATGTGTAAGCCCTAAAGCTAGTCCGCCTTCCTTATACTGGCGAGGAAGAGCAAGCAATGACACTTCAGATATGCTGATGATTGTAGGCAAAATCATGATGGCAAGAATGATTGAACCAGCTAAAATACTTAAACCTGGTCCACCAAGGTAATTCCTGATTGCTGGAACAATAAAAATCACTCCCCAAAATCCATATACGACTGAGGGTATGCCAGCAAGCAGCTGAATGGCTGGTCTGAAAATATTTCTTAGCGGTACAGGTGCAAATTCTGCTAAAAAAATGCTACAGCAAATTGCAATTGGAACGCCCAGGATTGCTGCCCCAAGCGTAACAGATACAGAACCAACGATCATCGGAAAAATCCCGAAGGCGCCCTGACTTGGAGCCCACTTCATTCCAAAGATAAAATTGAATAACCCGACTTTGGATATAATCGGTACCCCTTTTACCAGGATGAATACTGAGATCAATGCCAGAACAGATAGGGAGGAAAGAGCAATCACGAAAAAAATACGCTCCGTTGATTTTTCTTTAAAATTCTTCATTATTTTCCTCCTTCCGCTGTTGGGATTAGTCCTTCATCGCTTAGCATTTTCTGCCCTTCGGTTGAAAGGATAAAATCCACAAATTGTTTGGTTTCTCCTGTTGGTTCACTGAGTGAAACAAATAAAAACGGCCTTGAAAGAGTATAGCTTCCATTCAATATGTTTTCCTGGTTTGCTGCTACATCATTCAGATGCAATGCTTTCACATCTTTATCAACAAGGCCTAGGGAAATGTATCCAATGGCATTTTCATCGTCTTTGATCAATTGCTTTACAGCTCCATTGGAATCTTGAACGATGGCTTTTGCCGTGATTTCAGTTTTCTCCATGACAAGTTCTGCGAAAGCGCTCCTTGTGCCAGAGCCCTCTTCACGTGTGATGATATGGATTTTTGCATCTTTTCCGCCAATCTCACTCCAATTCTTGATTTCACCGGAATAGATTTTTCGGATTTGATCCAGTGTGAGGTTATCAATTTGGTTTGAGGGATGAACGATCACACCTAATCCATCCTTAGCAATTTCAATACTCCACAAACTTTTCTCTTCATCATTTAAGTGCCTGGAGGACATTCCTATACTGGCAATCCCTGACTTGGCGGCTGTGATACCGGCTGATGATCCTCCGCCCTGAATGTCAATCTCAGCGCCTGGATGCAGTATCATATATTCTTCAGCTAAGACCTCAGCATAAGGTTGTACGGAGGTAGAACCGGCAACAATAAAGCCTGATTCGGACGGTCTGCTACAGGCGGATAAAATGCTTATACTTATGCACAGTAAAATAACTTGCAACATTGTCCTGCTTCGTCTTTTGTCTTTGTCGCTAATCATCATTGTTTTCATACTTTTCACACAAAACCAAGCATTAAAATCTTCCATGCGGACTAATTAAATGCTTGGTATTCTCCATTTCACAGTTTTAATGGTTATTTTTTCTATTAGGTTCATTAATTAGATTCTGGTTACAATATATTCCGTGAGGAAGCTTAAGACTTCTACCTCTCACAGTTAAAGAGAGTGATTTTTAGCCGAATCTACCGGTAATATAATCCTCTGTACGTTTATCTGCTGGATTGGAGAAGAGTTCGGCAGTCGGTGCGTATTCGACCAATGCTCCTGCTCTATCATCTTCCATCATCATAAATGCAGTCATGTCAGATACTCTTGCTGCTTGCTCCATACTATGGGTAACAATAACAATTGTATAGTTCTTCGCAAGTTCATGCATCAAATCTTCAATTCTTAGTGTAGATTCCGGATCAAGAGCACTGCATGATTCGTCCATCAAAATGACTTCAGGTTCAACTGCAAGCGCACGAGCAATACATAGACGCTGCTGCTCACCTGGAGCAAGCTCAAATGCGGATTGCTTCAGCTTGTCTTTTACTTCATCCCACAAAGATACCTCACGCAATTTTCTCTCTACAATTTCATCTAGTTTAGAGGCGTTTTTCTGTCCAAAGCGTTTTGGACCAAAAGCGATATTATCGTACACAGACATCGGAAATGGATTTGGCTTCTGAAAAACCATTCCTACCCTTTTTCTTAGCACAACGACATCCATTTCTTTTCCATAAATCGGTGTGGTATCGAGTAAAATTTTGCCCTCAACTCTAGCCCCAGGAATCAGGTCATTCATTCGGTTAAATGTTCTCAAAAGAGAAGATTTTCCACAACCAGAAGGACCAATAAGTGCTGTAATTGAGCATTCTTGTATACTCATGTTAACATTCCTTAACGCTTGAAAGTTTCCATAGTACAGATTCAATGCTTTCGTTTCTATCTTCGTTCGATGTTTTGTCTTTACTAATAGATTATTCATTTATTTTCCTCACATACCTTCTCCTCATCGGACTGCTTTTTGAAGGTGTTATTATACCACAAGTATTATATCACCACATCTGGTCAATTACCATTATAACTCTGAGCAACGTCTGATTTTGTTTCATCAATTCTTAATATTCCATTGAACCTCAATACTATTATATCAATAATATTTAATCGATACTTAAAAACCGAAAAATTATGGCTGGGATTTTCAAGCTGCCAAAAACATAGAAAATGGTATGTATTTAAAGCTTATCTCGAGATTTAGGGTTATTAAACCACTCAATTGTAGCTCTCGTATGTTCTTCCGGTATTTTTTTATCAACCTGATCATATAGCCATTTTAAAGTTTTCTGTTTTAAAAATTGCTTCATTTGATCTTCAGCCTCTAACATTACAACTTTTATCAGACAAGGGCATTTTGTATGAGTGTCTGGTAGGTTGTTTTTATCTAACAAAATCTCATTTTGCCTAATCTCAGCACACTGAAAGATCGGTTCCTCGCCTTCTATCGCTTCAATAACATCCCAAAAACTGATATCTTCCGGAGAACGAAGCAATTCATATCCTCCATTTACACCTGGCACAGATTTTACAATCCCTGATTTTTTCAATTTTGTAAATGCCTTTGACAGGTATGTCTCAGAAACCCCCTGAAATGCAGCTAAGTCTTTTATTCCAGTCGCTTTTCCCTCTGGGACATTTATCATATACTGCAAACAATGCAACGCGTATTCAACCCCGATGGAGAATTTCACAATTCTTACCTCCCAATCAACTAAAATATTTCTACCTTCAATTTCATTTTAAATAGGAGTTAACCCATTTAAAATTGTCGATATAAAATATCTCTAATGAGATTATTATAAATTGACTTTTGATTATCGTCAATTTATAATAATTGCAGATAGAATGTATCGACGATATTACGTATCTTCTTTATCTGTTCTATTACTTAAACTTTTAGGAGGAATTAATTATGTTACCAGAAAAATTATTTGAAGTACTAAAGCACGAAGGCGTGGTTTCAATTGTGTCATGGGGAGTGGACGAACCACACATCGTTAACACTTGGAATTCCTATTTAGTTGTAACAAACGAAAATAGAATCTTAATCCCTGCATATGGAATGCGTCGCACAGAAAAAAATACAACCCAAAATAATCGGGTTAAAATAACTTTAGGTAGCAAAGATGTATCGGGATATAAAGATTATCCAGGTACTGGTTTCGTAATCGAAGGAACTGCAAGATTTATAGATTCTGGTTCTGAATTCACTGAGATGAAAGAAAAGTTTTCGTTTTTAACAAGAGTGCTAGAAGTTACGGTAGTGTCTGCAAAACAAATGCTTTAAATACACTAAATATGTATTTGTTTTAAGTTATTTCTTATTTATATCTGCACTCTTTATGTCAAATTAATCTCGTCAAAAGAGCCTTGATTCGTAATGAATCGAGGCCCTTTTGATTATTCTTATTCTGCTTATTGCGACAAAACCATATCAATTTCAGTATTCAAAATTTTATTCTTTGAGAAATGCAAGAAGATCTGCATTAAGTTGACTTTTATGCGTGTCTAACAGGCCATGGGGTGCACCTTCATAGACTTTAAGCATTGCATTCTTAACTAATTTGGAGCTTTGTAGAGCTGATGCTCCGATGGGTACGATTTGATCATCATCTCCATGAATAATCAAGGTAGGGATGTCAAATTTCTTAAGATCTTCGGTAAAATCTGTTTCAGAGAACGCCTTGATGCAATCATAAGTATTCTTATTTCCACCTCGCATCCCCTGAAGCCAGAAGGAATCAATCATACCCTGCGATACCTTGGCATCAGGTCTATTCGCACCGAAGAAAGGGCCACTTGCCAGGTCCTTGTAAAATTGAGATCGATCAGCTTCACAGCCATCGCGAATCTTGTCAAACTCCTTAATTGGCAATCCATCTGGATTGTCTGCTGTTTTGAGCATTAAGGGTGGGACGGCAGATATCAATGCAACCTTCGACAATCGTTTTGTCCCATAACGGCCGATATACCGTGAAACCTCACCACCTCCTGCAGAAAATCCAATCAGCACAGTCTCCTTTAAATCGAGTGTTTCTATAAGTTGAGAGAGGTCATCCGCATAAGTGTCCATATCATTACCATTCCAAGGTTGACTTGACCTTCCATGTCCACGTCTATCATGAGCAATACAACGATAGCCTTGGGCGGCTAGAAACATCATCTGAGATTCCCAACTATCTGCTGTAAGTGGCCAACCGTGACTAAACACTATCGGTTGTCCCTTACCCCAATCCTTGTAGTAAATCTGCGTACCATCTTTCATCATTATCGTATTCATAATCTACCTCCATTGCGAGAATATTTTTCACCTCAAGTATACTCGTTAAAAATAGGAATGTGCACAATTCAAGCGACAGTTAACGCTTTGTTATTACTGTTCATAACCTATTGAAACAAAACTAAATTGAATTTCCTTACTTGAGCAGTTATCATGTTCTGCAAATATACTATTGTATAAATCCTTATCTGGACTCTATGCTTCAAAACTTATTCTGAGATTTGTCCATTTTACCCGAGACCTTTTACACATGATGTCTGACATGTCTTTTATCCACTAAAGCCATTCTTCTATGACAGATTTATATTCTTGCGTTTTTCATCTCTATCATGCATTTCTTTACTGGAAGCCCATCCCTTTTAATCATTATTCTAATCTACTCGAAATAGTTTAATTAGATGTAGCGAGTGAAAGTCCATCTAAATATACTTTCAAAATCCTTTTATTAATACGAAGAAATGGAAACATTAAACTAGGATATTTGTGGTCAAAATAGTATTTCTATCATTAATAACGATTTACCATTTTATTAAATCTCTCCCTTTTAATAACCCGTAGATGATGATTCCATCATTGATTTTATTGTTGAATACATCTATTTCCAAGCTGTGAGTTTCCCGCTCAAACCTAAAATTCTTTCTATAATAAATTTCTACTTATCAAAAATAGAATAATGATCTTATAAATCTCTACGTTCCGAATGAAACTTTAGCTAAAATCTTCCTGTTGCGATCTGTACCCCAATGGATACAAAAACGACCAGAGTATCTACAATAAATCCGAGAATCATTGGCTTAAACCCAATATTTTTAATTTCACCGAAGCTTGTTTTAAGCCCAATTGCTGATAAAGCCATGACCATACAAAATTTCGAGATTTTTGAAAGAGATGGCACTAGGGTGTTAGGTATAATACCTGTACTGCGAAGGGCTACTACAACTAGGAACAATATGATAAAATACGGAAAAATTTTCTTTAGATTAATCGAGCTGCGACTCTGTGCACCCTCTGATTTGGCTTCATACCTTTCTGTGATAATAGAGAATATTAATACATAAGGAATGATAAACAATGTTCTCGTGAGTTTTACAATGACTGCTGTATTTCCTGCAAGCGCTGAGAAAGCATAGCCTGCTGCTACAACTGACGATGTATCATTAACCGCAGTACCTACCCACAAACCATATCCAACATTTGACATCCCAAGTGCAATACCAATCCATGGAATAACGACAACTGTAAGGATATCAAATAAAAATGTTGAAGAAATTGCATAGGCTACATCTTCATCCTTTGCTTTGATCACAGGACCAACTGCAGCTACTGCAGAACCACCGCATATGGCCGTGCTGACTGACAATAGATTGGTTAGTTTCCAGTTCATGCCGAACATTTTACCGATAAGGTTACCGGCTCCAAATGCTGTTGCCATAGTAAAAATCATGACAAAAAGCGAGTATTTCCCTACACTTAGAACTTCAGAGAAATTCATATTAACACCCATCAGCACGATACCCGCACGAAGAACCATTTTCCCTGTATAGCTTACACCTGCATTGAATTGCTTATATTTATTTAATATGGGATTCAAAGACATCCCCACAAGTAAGGCCATAACCGTTGCCCCGATAATATCACCTGGAATTAAACTGCTTAAAAACATCGCGATAATCGCTACGCAAGCACTAAGTAATACTCCAGGTGCTATGTTATTCCATTTTTCAAACATAACACACCTCCAAATTTAATAAAACACTCCCTTGAATATATCACTTATTTAGTATAAAATAAAATTATAATATTTTATATTTATATAAGAAAAACTTATACGGAGGTTCAAATGCTAGATAACAGACTTCAAACCTTTCTTACCCTTTGCGAAACGTGTAATTACACAAAGGCTGCTCAAAAATTAAACATGACACAACCCGCTGTTTCTCAGCATATCCAATATTTAGAAAATTATTATCAGGTGGTACTGATTTCAGGGAAAGGAAAGAACTTTTCTCTTACAGATGAAGGGAGAGCATTACAAGACTATGTAAGAACCCTTAAAGCGAGCTCAGAACGAATTTTGCCATTACTCCACCGTATTAAAAATCACACTAAACCACTGAATTTTGGAGCCACATTGACCATTGGCGAATACACGATTCCACCCATTTTATATCAAATATTCAAAGAAGACCCAGAAACAAATATTTCAATGGTTGTAGAAAACACCCATATTCTACAGGAAATGCTTTGGGATGGGAAAATAGATTTTGCCTTGCTGGAAGGCCACTTTAACAAAAATCAATTTGAATATAAGCTCCTATCCCATGAAACATTTATTGGTGTCTGTTCTCCGGACAACAAAATTGCATTTAAAACCAATGATCTGGAAGAGTTGCTTGAGCAAAATCTTATCCTGCGTGAACCAGGCAGTGGAACACGGGATATCTTAGAACAAGCATTGTACAATCAGAATCTCAGCATTAAAGATTTTAAAAGAAAAATTGAAATTGGTAATATGAACGCAATTAAGGAACTTTGTCATCAAAATACTGGTATCACTTTTATGTACCATGAGGCTGTAAAAAAGGAAATCGCAGAAGGATATTTAAAAGAAATTCCCCTACGAAATTTCAGTGTTAACCATCCTTTTAATTTTGTTTATTTGAAAAATTGTCCTGACAAAGCTCAAATAGAATATTGGTTTGAAAAAATAAAACATTTGAGGAACAGTTGAGTTTCAGGATATCAAGTCGACATTAACCCATCACTCCAAAAGTTTTTACTAAGTTTCCAAACACCACTTTTTCATCAACTTAGCTCCATGTTTGGATACTAAGTATGTTTATTAGAAAAAACCTCTAAACAGCTCACGCAGCTTGTTTAGAGGTTTAAGTTTATTAATTTTCCGAGAGTATGATAAGCTCGGCATGTGATAGTCAATGTAGTTGAATCATCCTTGAGCCAAATGGAAATCCACCAGAAAACTGGTGGATTAAGTTCAACCTAATAGTTTACACCTAAATTAAGTTTCACCTCATATTCTAATGCCTTTTGCTTAAATAGGTATTCACCTTTTCTAATGGAAGCAAGGACACGAGCACGATTTCTGATAACATCGAAAGAACTATCTCCATCAAGAACAATGAAGTTAGCGTCTTTACCTACATCTAGTCCATATCTGTCCTGGATATTTAGGCAACGAGCTCCGTTGGTTGTGATTAAATCGAGATTAGTTTCTATTTCCTTTGGCGACATAATTTGTGCTAAATGAATTCCATTATCGAGGATATTCATCATATTACCATTTCCCATGGGATACCATGGATCATTTATGGAGTCTTGTGCAAATGCAACATTGATCCCTGATTCTATAAATTCTTTTACTCTGGTCAATCCACGGCGTTTAGGATAGGTATCCTGCCGACCTTGCAGATATGCATTTTCAGTTGGTGGAGAGATAAAATTCATCTTGCTCTTTTTGAACAAGTCTATCATTCTATAGGCATATGAATTGTCTGCAGAACCAAATGAGCAAGTATGGCTCGCTGTAGTCCTTGTACCATAATCCTCCATTAGAACAAGTGCATTTAAAAGTTCAACAAAACGTGATTGCGAGTCATCTGTCTCATCGCAATGAACGTCTATAAGCTTGTCATATTTCATTGCAAGTTTAACGATGTCATGAACGGATTTTTCACCAAATTCTCTGGCTGGCTCATAATGTGGAATTCCTCCAACAACATCAGCGCCCATCTTCAGGGCTTCTTCTACCAATTCACGTCCACCCTTGTAGGTGTACATTCCTTCTTGTGGGAATGCAACGATTTGAATTTCAACAATATCCTTTAACTCTTCTTTCATCTCTAGCATCGCTTTAAGCGCTGTGAAATTAGGATCTGTTACGTCAATATGTGTACGGATATGTTGTACGCCTTGGGAAACCTCATCTCTTATCCCCTTTAACGCAAGGTTTTTAACGCTTTCTACTGTCAAATTCTTTTTGAATTTTGGCCACATTTCAATGGCTTCAAAAAGCGTTCCAGAACCGGCACCTTCTTGTCCAAGTTCAGATAATGTATAAACATAATCTAAATGTAAATGAGGATCCACATAAGGAGCGGTTACCAGTTTGCCCCCTAAATCAATAGTTTCACCAACTGCTTCAAGATCCTTACCAATCGCCTTGATTATGCCATTCTCCACTAAAATCTCATTGGCATCCTTATGCCCGTATATCACTGCATTTGTAAATTTTTTCATGATTTCCTCCTTCAAGTTAAAACGTATTCTCTGAAATTATTTCATTCAGTGTAATTTCTTTTGGCTTCTTTTGAATATTGATATTCATCAGAACAATTGACATAAGCATAATCCCTATGCCAAAGTATCCAACCACATTGATATTTTCGCCCAATAAAAACACACCCGAAAGTGTAGCAATTACTACTTCAGCGGAAGTAATTATTGTTGCCTTTGAGGCATCCACATTCATTGACAATCCCTTCAGATACAAAAGATTTGCCATCAAACCAGTAGTCATCGCGTTTAAGACTGCCCAAAACATAAACGTACTATTCGCAAACAAATCTACATGTTGCCATGGCTTGGCAAATATCCCCATCGTGATTGCACTAAAGAGGAGCATGTAGAAAGTCATTGTTTCAGGATCATCTCCACCTGTTGCAATCTTCCCTATGATTGTCGTAAGCGCATAGAGGAAGCCCGAAAGAACACCTAGTGCCAAACCTATTCCGGAAATATTTAGTTCCGCGAAATTCCCTCCTGTAACCATGAGGATACATCCTGCTAGATTTAAGAGTAATGCTGCATGTTGATACCCGCGTAATTTCTCATTTAAAAATATCATAGACATTACGGCAGCAAATACTGGGGCTAAATACATCAGAATTGATGAAGTGGCTACCCCTACTAAAGATATGGCAGTGTCGTTAGCCAATTTGAAAACACCTTTAGTTAAAGCACCTAATAAAACACTATAGAATAAGCCCTTCTTTGAAATTTTCAGTCCACTTGTACCCTTCTTCGTCAATATGTAAATGAGCAAAGGTAAAAGTGCTAAAAAATGTCCGGGGAATGCAGTCATTAATGAAGATACACCCATGTTACTCATTTGAGTAACAAAATATCCACCAAGACCCCAGAAAACTCCAGCCATAAAAATAAGAAAATAACCCTTTAGGGAACTTTTCTTTTCCATAAAAAACAACCTCCCTTCAAGGTTTAAATCAAAATATTTATAAGAACAAAACCTTGACTAATGCAGTCAATTTTGTTGTTACCTCAGTAAAATGTAGATCAATATGAATTCGAGTCTATGCTACCTCTGATGAAACATTTATTGGTGTCTGTTTCTCTAATTCACCAGCCCACTCGAAAGCCTTTTTAGCGATAACGACTGCGATAATCTCATTGATGATTGCCGCAGCTGCAATTGTGCCTTGGATCAATACTGCAGAAGCAGGATCAAAGGCATTTAGTGTTGTAACCGCAATGCCTGTGAATACAAGAGAAACACCAGAATGTGGTAATAGTGTAAGTCCTAAATACTTCTTTACCGTTTCTGGCAGACCTGTGATTTTCGATCCAAAATATGCACCTGAATATTTACCTATTGCTCGAGATACAATGTATATTGCTGTAAATATTCCTGCACCTAAAATTAAGTGGTAATCAAGTGGCGCTCCAAGATTTAGGATAACAATCATTAAAGAAAGCTCCAGGACTGGACCAAAGGCATTCATGATTTGAGCCAATCTTTCTTCTGATACCATATTTGCAAAAGTAGCCGAAAACGCCATCCCGATTAGCATGAAATTCAGAACTGGTTCGGGTAAAATCAGGTTATTGAATACAAACCCTACACTTGAAACTAGTAATATCAGTGTAACCATAATTAGTAACGTTACAATTTTAGAACACTCTTTTTTTAAGACTGTTCCTCCGACTAATCCGAGTACTATTCCAATGACAATGGGTAATACAATCATCATGGCCAGCGTTAGATAGAGTGGTGTGGATATTCCTGTATTCGATGCCGTAATAAAACTATTAATGCTGAAAAACACAATAATGGCAACAATATCATCAAGCGCTGCCATTGGAATTAACGCCCTCGTTACCGGACCATCTGTTTTAAATTCTTTAACTATTGATAATGCTGGAGCAGGCGCAGTTGCAAGTGCGATTCCGCCAAAAATAAATGCTAAATATATGGGGATATTTGTAAAATAAAAGATTACACTAAAAAATGCGGTAACCACAAAAAAAGTCGAAAGAGATTGGAACATCGTGGTGATGATGATCTGTTTCCCCGATCGTTTAAGCTCTTTTATGACAAGTTCAGTACCGATCATTAACCCCATAACACATTCAAAAATGCTTAAAGTTGTTCGATACCAACTAGCATTTAACAAGTTATCCCCTAGTATTCCCACTGCATGGGGTCCAATAATCATCCCCGTCAATAGCCATCCTAAAATTGCAGGAAGCTTTAACTTCGATACAAGTTTACCCATAAAAAAAGCTATCACGACTCCAATTAGAAGCCTTAGCATTTGGAAATTTAACATTCTGTTTCCTCCTGTACCATCCCGTGAAACATGATTTTCAATAACTTGCTTAACTTAAGCTCATGCTCATCAAATAGCTTCCTATAGTCTCCATAGATTTTATTTTGAAAGTAATAATTAAATGATTCTTGAAACACCAGAAAATATTCAATGGCTTCTTCACGAGAAATATCATTCTTAAGCTTCACATTTTTTAAAATTTGCTCATAAAAATTAATATTATAGTTATCGAGTTCTGCTTTTATCTCTTTAATTTGTGCGACCAGGTGCTTTGGTGGCTGTAATAAAGCATTTGTAAATATATTGCCGCTACCAGGATTCTTCGCAAAGAATTGCTCTCTTAGTTCTAGATATTTTTCAATGTCTTGTTCTACATGACTAAAGGTTATCTTTTCACTATTGAGGAAAGTAGTTAACTTATTAAAACATTCTGCAACACAAACGAGATAGAGCTCATCTTTGTCTTTAAAATAATGATAAATAATCCCTTTTGATATATTCCCTTCTTTACATATTGAATTTAGCGATGCTTCGGCATAGCTATTCATCCCGAATTCAGCTATTGCACTATTGATTATCTGTTGTCTCGTGAGCATATTTTTTTCTTCCCTATTCATCTTTTCCACCTCTGAATATTTTAGACCATCCGGTCAATATTCTTATCCTATCACAAATAGACCGTTCGGTCAATAAAGTAGCTTTACCTTAGCTCACCTAAGTGACCCCTCTCAGACTAATTTTTGTTGATTGCAATCTCCAACGAGCTCTCTTAATCATTTCCAATCAGTCAATGCACTCTTGTCAACGAAACATGAAGTATCGAAATTATTTAATTTTCACTACTTTCTTCTTACAACAGCAACGTAGGCTCATTATGGCTCAACAGGCCAAATTACTATCTAT
The DNA here is from genome assembly GCA_049657765.1 of Clostridiaceae bacterium. GTDB lineage: Bacteria > Bacillota > Clostridia > Clostridiales > Clostridiaceae > Proteiniclasticum. The sequence continues at coordinate 13,983 of JBASOA010000003.1, read as the reverse complement.
AAACATAACAATACATTAATCGTTTCCTGCCTTTCTTCTAATGATGGTTAATAGCCATTTGCTTACTGACCACAGGCGTAAATGACTTCTTTAAAGTAGAAAGACATGAAAATAAAGACCTAAACTTCTATTGTCCAAATACATAAATTATCCTATAACGTTAACTTAGCATTAATCGAATATACATATAAATTTGGTATTCTAAATTTGAAATTACAGTCCTCTGGACGAGATAGGAGGTTATGATGTCAAATTTACACAAAATTTTTATCAATCTGCCGGTACAGGATTTGCAGCGCTCGATAGACTTTTTTAAAACATTGGGCTATACATTCAATAAGCAGTTCACCAACGAGGATGGCACGTGTTTGGTGCTTGGCGACGATATTTTCGTCATGCTGCTTGTTAAGCCATTTTTCAAAGGATTCCTCACAAATGACGTTGCAGATTCTAAACAAGTTTCTGAGGTGATCATTTCCCTGTCGGTCGATAGTCGTGAAGCTGTAGAAGCTCTAGTCGAGAAAGCTCTAGCAGCCGGTGCCTCACCTTCCAAAGAACCCACCGATATGGGGTTTATGTACAACAGAAGTTTTCTGGATCCGGATGGCCACCATTGGGAAGTCTTTTACATGGACCCAAATCATGTAGAGGAAATCTAGATAGTATACTTGGTTTTTTAAATTCCCCAGTGACCTGGGGAATTTTTAATTAAAACACGAAGACCTCTTGAAATAAGATAGGTAAAGTATTTTTTAGGCGTGAATGAAAAACACCCACCTTTAATCAAGTAGAATGAGGTTTGAAAACCCAATCTATAATTAAAGGAGGATGTACCCATGGATGGAGAAGGTTTATATATCCCACCGTATTGGTAAAGATCACATCGTTAATACGGAAGCACAGAAGTCAGCAAAATTATAGCAGGTTCAGCGCTAATACTAGCATACTCATTCAAAAACATCGGAGTGGAAACAATAAGACTTTTGCACTACTAACCGGTGGATTCAAATTAGCTTGATCCATATTCAATTGTCGAGCTAGATTTCTTAGGAATTTTCTCTTCATCGTTCGAAGGGGTTCAAGTTGGAATCCCTCAGCTCCTCATCCAACTCTAAAATAATTCCTTCTGGTCCACGGATGTAACATAATTTATAAATGTTTCTGTAATTTTCTATCTCACCAATAAGTTCAGCACCATTCGCTTTTAATTTGTTGACAAAAGTTTCGATATCGTCAACTACAAAGGCAATATGCCGGATACCCAGCGTATTGGCCAAAGTATGCTGTATACCATTTTCATCGGATGGCGTGTGAAATTTTGATAGTTCTAAAATTGTCCCTCCATCTGGTGTACGTAACATGACGACTTCCGATTTAACCTCTTGAAGCCCTATGATCCGGTCTACCCACTCGCCTTCCACTTCTCCCTCACCCACCATCTCAAGGCCAAAATCGAGGAAAAACTTTTTTGCTGCTGGCAGATCATTGACGTTTATCCCCACATGATCTATACGATGGACCTTCATTACTCATCCCTCCAATTTATGGTATAAATATCTCCATGAATTTTTCTCGCCATTATTTGATCAACATGAACACTATCCTTGCTTTTCGAGAGTTATAGTTAACGGGATTAACTCAAAAAGAGCCTGTCTCAACTTCTCCAGCTCTCTTATAATTTGCAATAATCACACCGCTTGGTGTAACGGTACTCTCTTCCAGCGTAAAGGCTGCCGGAATTGCGCCTGTGTTAAATAATTTTTTCCCGTTACCCAGTGTTATTGGATGAATTTTAAGCCAAAGTTCATCAACCAAATCATTTTCAAGCAAAAGATTAATAAGTTCACCGCTACCGTGAACCTGAAGGTCAATACCGTTTGAGTTTTTGAGCTTTTTGATATCTTCCAAACTTTTGAGAAACACTGTGTTTGTCCAATCGGATTTCTCCATCGTATTGGACAAGACATATTTCGTGACATCGTTGATTCCTGGCCATTCTTTTTCGTGTTGTGGCCAATAGCTGGCAAAAATCTCAAAGGTTTTTCTACCTAAAAGTAAATCTGCGGTTTTCATTTGTTTTTCCATGACTTTCCCATAGGTTTCGTCAAAAAAAGGTTTAACCCAGCCACCGTATTCAAAACCACCTGAGGTATCCTCCGTAGGTCCGCCCGGTGCCTGCATAACTCCATCTAAAGTTATCATTGATAGGACAATTATTTTTCTCATCTGAATTAATCCTCCTTAGTCTTAATCGACTAGATTTTCAAGCATCGCCATTCTGAAATATCCCGCTGAAGCAAACTGAGATCTGACACGCCTGCAAATGTTGATACATACCCGGTTAGCAGTTTGATTACCAGACCATCCTCATACATGATAGTAAAAGCACGATAATGTCTTCCTAATTTTTTCAAAATGAGACAAATGCTCTATATATTTACTTGGCTGTTCGTGAGAATATGTAATTTTCTTTATCCATTATTCATTTACCGTCAACCAATTTAATCCAATCTTTATTTTTACTTTAAAGGATAAATATTGAGAATTAATGAATACATGTCATGAGAATTGTAACAATCTTGTGGTTAATTTTTCAAAAGTGCTGCTGACCTTTGAAGATATTTTTTACTGCATCTTTTTCTGGAAACTGTAATTTGCTAAGGACAAATAATGAAACTATACTTTAATTAATAAACACAAAGCATCAGAGCATCCCGGTTAACCAACAATTTAATAATAGAGTTTGTCATTATGTAGAGCCTTTATCTTTTTAGATTAATAGAACTCAGTTTTCCGAATCAAATAATATATGTGGAGGTTATAATATGTCTGAACAATTTAACGTTGAAACATTGAAGGACTTTCTGGAGGCATTCAATCGTCATGACTTGGATGCCATCATGAGTTATTTCGCAGATGACTGCGTCTTCTATATGCCGCGAGGAACCAGTCCTCGGGGTGATCAATATGTCGGAAAGATGGCGGTTCGTGCAGGGCTTGCAAAACGATTCGAAGGTATCCCCGATGTACATTATGGAAATGATCAGCACTGGATCTGTGGGGACTTGGGCGTTTCGGAATGGACACTTACTGGCACGACTAAATTAGGACAAAAACTCGAGGTGCGAGGAGTTGACCTCCTCGAGTTCGCTGAAGGTAAAATCATCCGCAAAGATTCTTTCTGGAAAATATTAGAGTAAACTACTGAGTTAATTGGATTTGGGACAGGTCAGTTTACAGTCATATCAATATCAAGATTTGTGTGGGATTTTTACGATTCCGTTTCTGATGATGTTAACCAGATGTATACCCTGTAAATTTTCTTCAGCTAAACTATCAAGTGTCGTTGAACATGGTGAGAGCGAGAATTTCTTGCTTGCATTGCTATAGATGAGCTTGTGACGGTTTGGATTTGGTGTACTTGATCTATAAGTTTATCCTTTCAAGAACATTTAATAGGGATTACTCAGGAGGAATGTTCTATTTAAGTATAAAAAGAGAATAAAAAATTTGTAAGTAAGAAGGAGCTGAGGTGGTTAATTTCAGCTCCTTCTTACTTACAAATTTAATTTATATACTGTTTAGTCTACTTTAATCTTCCTGTATCCCTCCGATATATAAATTTTCTTTATCAAAAAGGAGTTCAACTGGTTGATTATATAGTTTGTCGACCGCTTTGATATTTTCAATAAAAGGACGAACACAGCTACTTTGCTTTCCTATGAGATGTTTCATCGTCTGTTTTAATCTAGTCGATCCAAATTTTCCAAGCTTGTCTCCGGTTTCAATTAAAGTTTCAACAATTTGTGATTTGCTAATAACCGGAACCTTTGCTATACTCTCACCCGCAACTCTATTTACCGTAGCCAACCCATTTAACAAATGGGATTGTATTGAAGATTTGGCATATCCTTCAATCTGATCATAGCAGCTCGTGTAAAGTTCACGGTACTTAAAAGAATAATCTTCTATTTTATTCGTAATCCTATTAAGATATACCGAATCGAAGTTCTCCAAAAGCATTACTTCTAGGAAGGTAGAAAATGAATACAGATACAACGCAAGCTCGTAGTCTTTAAACTCTAACTGTATATTCTCAAGTTGTTTCTTTACCTCTTGATCGATATGGAAGAAAGCCTTCTTGTTTATTTTCAAGGCGATCCGCTCTCTATAAAAATCAATTTTTCTTTCAGCTGCCTGCCTGATGTCAAGCACCTTAACGTGATTACTATTTTTGAACTTTTCGCTATCCCAATTGAACTTATAGTTATTCAATATATCTGCTAAAAAGTTGAGATCTCCTCTAAGTTCTGATCTCTCCTTTTGAACCAGAAAATCAAGCAGTTCTTGCTGCAATTCTTGAATGGCATCAAGCTTTTTATCAATGGTAGCTAATGTTGCTGCCATGAAAAGGATAGTTGGATTAAAGACAACTGGATTTATAACTGCTTGCCCGCCTCCTACAGCCGCATTTTTTTTCAAAATACTTCCTATATACCCAGGACCATGTTTGCGTTTTGCCAATAGTGCACCTTTTGGAATTGTCACTTTACACATTATACTTGTAGTCTCACCATCATTTGTAACATTTTGAAATGCCGCTACTAAAGGCTCAAACGCAGTACCAAGAGATGTCATTTTAGATAAAGGTAATTTAGTATATTTTTCTAGTTTAACCTGCTCTTCTACAATGGCTGGATAATATTCTATATTCGTGATAGCCTCTACAATTTCATTTCTTCGTTCTATTTTTTCGTTCACTATTTCAAATTTATCTGGCATGACTTATCCTCCTATTTTGACTTGAATACTCATGCAATTCCTATCGTTACTAGTAATTACGCCGTTTCAACATCTAGAAAAATTAAAGTCACATTGTATGTATCTGTGAAAACACAAAATAATCACGACCCCAAAAAGAAAACTCTTTAATTGATAAGGCTTCAAAACCAAAAATGCATGTTTTAAATTTCATCATAGCATCATTCAACTTCTCTCCACATTCCAATTAAGCGACCTCAACACTTTTAGGCTAAGAAAACAAATAAATAATGCTTCGAATCAAGTCAACTATCTATTTAAAACTTTTCATAATGCACTCTTTTTTCGTCATATCGGTCAATAAACTTATTCTCTTGCCCTTCTGCTGGATATCCTATCGCAATAATACAAAATGGCTTGATATTTTCTGGTAAACTATACATTTTCTTGACGAAATTCTCTCGATCTTCACTAGGAGCTATTCCAATACAAACAGCTCCAAGCTTTAACTCAACTGCTTGTAGCAATATATTTTCAGTAGCTGCTCCCATGTCTTGTTGCCAGTTTTCAGGAAATTTCATTCTTTCCACATTTCCCAATAATACAAAAGCTAAAGGCGCATCTTTAACAGGCTTTGAATACGGGCTAGCTTCTGATAGCCTTACCAAATTTTCTCTTTCTTGAACAACAATAAATTCCCATGGCTGTTGATTTCCTGCTGAAGGAGCCTGCATAGCTGCTTTCAAAAGCTTATCAATTTTCTCTTTTTCCACAGGCTGATTTTTGTATTTTCTTATACTTCTTCTTGTAAAAATAGCTTCCATTTTAATTCATTCCTTTCATTGTCTTTTAAGGCATTAAACCTCACGAAGTTGTTACCCATAGTTTATTTCAGTATTAAAATTTAATCAAGGGAAGATGTGATATGCTCAACATAAATACCATTGATCATAATCTTTACCCCATAAATCAATCATTAAATTCTTCAAGATTTTTTTCAACTCATAAATCATAGCACTACAATAAATTCCCGGCATTCAATTAGTAATAAAGAAACCCTAGAAATAGCATCTACAACTAATTTCCAGGGTTATCTTACTTATTCTCATTCAAGTAATACAACTGTCTCAAAACAGCACGAGATGATGGTTTTTTCATATCGGTTGGAAATTCTAAGTCACTTTGTAATAACACGTTCCTGATTTACTCCGTTGACTTATTAAGTACTACATGCTTTACATTTCAAAGAAATTCCTTTACAACTACTAAAGCAAGATTAAATATGCTGGATAAATATATTGAATCTCCATTTTTCGTTTTATATCATCCCTGTAATCTCTCTCGCACTTTTTTATTGAGTGCCCTCCCTTACCTTTTCCAAAGCTTTCAAGTCAAACTTTTTCATCGTAAGGAACGCCTCAGTCACTCTCTTTACTTGTTCCTCAGATCCGCCGAACAGGATTTCCTCCCATGTTGAAGGCAAAACCTGCCAGGAGACTCCGAATTGATCCTTGCACCATCCGCAATTCTCTGCCTCGGGCACCGCCGAAAGCCTCTCCCAGAAGTAGTCTATCTCCTTTTGATCCTTGCAGTTTACGATGAGAGAAAACGCCTCATTGAAAGTGTAATCCACATCATACCCGTTATCCATCGCAGATAAAGCTACGCCGTCTAAGTTGAACGCAGAATAATTCACTTTAGCCTTCGCTGATTGCGCTTCGCCTTCAGCGTACCTGCTTATCAGTCCTATTTCCGAGTTTTCGAACACCTCAGTATAATATCTAATCGCCTCCTCGGCCTTGCCGCAGGATTCGTCCGAGAATAGCAAGCTAGGCGTGATCTTCTGAACGTCATGTCCGCCCTCTACCAGCATTAGCTGCCAGGACAAGCCGTAACGATCCTGAACCCAGGCGTACCTCTTGTTAAATGGGTATTCCCCCAAGGCCATTAACTCGGTCCCTCCCTCGCTAAGTGCCTTCCACATTCTGTCCACTTCTTCAGAAGTAGAGCAGGCGACCATGAGCGATATGGAAGGATTGAACTTGAAGTACGGCCCCGCGCTGATTGCTACGAACTGCTGCCCCGCTAGTTCAAAGCTAACGATCTCCGCATCCTCATAAGGAGGAGGGTTTTTTATGACTTTTGAACTTACGAGTTTTGACTTTTCAAACAGGCCGACATAGAACTCGGCAGCTTCTTTGGCTTCCTTGTCATACCATAAATGTGGAACTATTTTTTGCATATTGAACTTCTCCTTTCTTGATCATCATATTTATTTAAGTCCTTCTTGGGTTAAGCAGGTCCTTAGTTTTCTAGTCGATCTTATTGCAGCTTCCGATTATTGAATTTTTACCGTAATACTGTCCTTAAATCTACTCTATAAATTACTTTGATTATACTTCAATGCAAATTGTTAGACAATGAAACTAAATCAATTTTCTGATAACATAAAATAGTCTGAGAAAATTTATTCCCCTCATCTAATCACTTCAGAAATTTTGTTTCTCTGTATTTAATAAGTGAGTTCTGATTCTCCTGAGACTCTTTGCATCATATTTTGTATTTCTCTTTCTTGCTAACCCGGATGAATGCAAGAACCTGCCAAAAGTGTGAAAGGAATTTAACTGCGGTATTACCGATATGAAGGTACCCATGTGGTAGAGACTGTGAGTATAATTGAAATGTAAAAAAACCAGCAGATGAATCAACATCTACTGGTTTTACTCTACAGACTAAATTGTGCATTACTCATTAAGATTAATCAGCACAGCCTCTACATCGTCGATTAGGAGCTTTTAAGCATCCTTGATAAGTCCTTTGCAGTAGCCTAGTAACTACCAACAACAGAGCACCTGGAGCAGCTTAATCAATTGTCCTTGATTTAGAGTCTATCTGAATGAGCCTATTTGAGACTTATTAATTATTGTATTTTAAGCATTCTTTTTAATATTTTACCGGAGCCATTTTTGGGAAGTTCAGCTATAAATTCAATTTTACGAGGTAACTTATAACCGGCCAGATGTTCCTTCAAATACCCGAGCATTTCCTTTGAAGTGCATTCTTCACCATCTTTAAGAACAATAAATGCCTTGACAAACTCGCCTCGCAATTTGTCCTCAATTCCTACAACCGCGGCCTCTTTCACCTTTGAATACTGATAAATCACTTCTTCAACTTCACGAGGATAAACATTCAAGCCACTCGCGATGATCAAGTCTTTTTTCCTGTCTACGATATAAATATAGCCATCCTCATCTTTCTTCGCCAGATCCCCGGTATAAAGCCAACCATTCTTCAAGGCCTCTGCCGTTTCTTTCTCCTTATTGTAGTATCCGAGCATGACATTGTCACCGAGGGTTATGAGTTCCCCGACATAATCTGCTGGTAGCTCCATGTCCTTCTCATCAACAATCTTACATTCTATACCCTGAAGTGGTACGCCTATAGAGCCTGTTTTCTGTATTCCATTCAAAGGATTAAAGCTTACCACAGGAGACGATTCCGTCAAACCGTATCCCTCAACAACTGGGAGCTTTAGAATATCTTTGGCCTGTCTTAGAACTTCAAGAGGCATTGCTGCTCCCCCGGAAATTGCTAAGCGAAGATTTGGGAATGCAACGCTATTCTTGCAGGCTTCTAACAATATGACATACATCGTCGGAACTCCCGCAAATACTGTAACATCATCATTTAAAAAAGAGTCGATGACTTCTTTTGGATGAAATTTTTCTAAAATCGTCACTGTTGCACCAGTCCATAAAGGGTTAAGAACACTGACTGTAAATCCAAAAACATGGAACATGGGAAGCACGCACATAAAATTATCATCTACAGTGGTACTAAACGCAATCCGGCACTGTTCAGCATTTGTAACTAAATTTTTATGGGTAAGCATGGCCGCCTTCGGTTTTCCTGTAGTACCGGAAGTATATAAAAATGTGGATACCGCATTCTCATCCGTAAAACCCTCAATTACTTCAACCGGACTTTCAGAAATCATGTGCTGAAACTCTTCATCCAGTACAATGATCTTGATGCCTAAAAGGTCTTGAAGCGAATCTTTGCTATGCTTTATGGCTTTCAGAACTGCAGGGTGTATAAGCATATAACCAGCTCCGGAATCGTTAATCAGATATGTGATTTCATCCATGGTAAGCTGTAGATTCATTGGAACTATTATTGCTCCATTTTTTACCACGCTCATATAGGAGTATATAAATTCGGGTGAGTTAGGACAGCTCAGTAATACTCTTTCTTCAGCTTTCACGCCCAGCTTCGATAATAGACTTGCATACTGATTAACTGTCCGATCAAGCTGTTCATAAGTTATGTCGTTTCCCTTGAATTTTAACGCGATAGAATTAGGATTGTATTCTTTCATAAAAATATTCCCTACCATAATGCCCCCCATAAAATATTAGACTTTGTTGAGTTTAAAAAATATAAATATGCCTCGTATTATACTATAAATGGCGATGTATTCATACGAAATTTTCTCAAGTCTCCAGTATGTTTTCTTTTTAGGAGAACTCCAGTCAGCACTTTGCACGTATGCTCATTATTTTGTCGGCGTTTTGGGAAACATATCCATGCTACTCAGATTTTATGGAATATATCTATAATCATCGCATTCGCACATAATAGTTATCTATATAATTTTTTACTATAAATATAATATTATATAGATTTAATTTTTGAAACAGTTCTTATTCTTAATCTGCTTTTATAACTACAATCCCAAAGATTTTATCATTCAATCCATAAGCTTTGCCTGTTAAAATCTATTTCTGCGTACACCGCTCCATTTATTGGAAATGAGACTGTCTTATTGAGATACCATATATAAGGAATAAAAATATCCTTTTTCATTCATCAGTTCTTCAAAAGTACCTTGTTCTATTAGGCTTCCATTCTGCAAAGCGAAAATCTTGTCATATTTTCTTAAAATTGCTTCTTCCAGTCGATGGGTCACAATAATTCTTGTTAAATCTTCGATTTCCAGTATGGAGTTAGAGATAGCCACCGCTGTTTTTGCATCCAGTTGAGCTGTTGCTTCATCCACAAGCATAACAGAACTTCCTTTTAACAGACACCTGGCAATGGATATACGCTGCCGTTCACCTCCGGACAATCCATTCCCATTTTCTCCACAGGCATAGTTCATCCCTTTTTGTTCTATCAGATCGAATAAACCTGCCTGATCTATGGCGTGCTTAATTCTTTCCTGGTCAAACTCCTTAAACATCGTAATATTATTCTGGATATTGCTGTCAAACACAAATACATTCTGCTGGATAATAGACACCAAATCATACAAGGAATCAAGGTTGATCTGTTTTAATTCCTGTCCATCATATTGAATCTCACCCTGATAGTTGAAATAACTTCCCATAAGAAGATTTAACAACGTGGATTTTCCACTACCAGAACCACCAACCAAAGCATAACTTTTCCCCACTTCAAATTGAATGGAAATATCCTTTAAAACAGTCTGTTCTTCTTCATACCCAAAACTTACATGTTCCAGTTCGATGGCTTTATTCAGGGTCTGACCTACAGAAATCCCATTTCGCTCCACATGCTCAGATAATGAGAGTGCCAGTTTATCTACCAGCGCCAGAGATGCTTTACGGTTCGCCAGAATCTGTGGTACTTCTCCAATAGGGCTAATGACAAAATTCATCAGCTGTACAAAGATAATGACCACGCCTGCAGTAATTGCCTGATTTTGTATGGCCAGATAAGCACCAAATAGAAACACTCCAAACTGCGCAACATACCCTGTAACTCCCCCAATCATCTGAATCAAAATCTCAATCTGTCTTCTTTTTCTTTTGGAATGTTCTGCTTCCTCATTGCTTTCGCGAAAGAGCTTCATCATTTCTTTCTCTACTTTAAAGCTTTTTACTACAGAAAATCCAGTCAGCATATCCTTCAATGATCCAAGGAAGCTTTCATTTTTCTCGGAAACAGTTTTTTCCATGTCAACCAGTCTGTTTCCTGTAAGTATAGAGCCAATCACAGGGAATAGAGACAATAAAACAGCTGCCAATGTCAGCAGGGGGCTATAATAGAGCATCATCAAAAAGGCACCGGCGAACATCACAATCTGCTGAATCAGCGGAAATATTTTTGCAAGATAGTTTTTTTCAATACTTGTAGCATCATTAGATAATGCCGATAAATACGCTGAGGTATTTTCTGTTGCGAAGGAGCTGATACTCTTTTTAGAAATCTCAGAAAATACCATGTTCTTATACTGGGCCATTGCCTTCTCCACAAAACGGGGACTTGTTTTCTGGTCCAAAACCAAACCCGCTATCAATATTAGCGCAAGACAAATACTGATGATCAGAAGCTGAACCAGGTTAAATACCTGATTGCTTCCCGTCGCTGCATCAATAATCTGCTGCAATAACCAGGATATAATCAGGTTGGTTGCTGCAGTCAATAAAGTCGCAAGCAGGGCTCCTGCAAAATTTAGATGATTATTGTGCATAAACTGAGCTCTAAGTTTATGACTTAACTCGACGGCAACTTGATTCTGTCCTTTCTTCTCTTCCTTCTCTCTCTTATTACTCATGACACAGCTCCTTTATGGTTATCTGTTAATTTCTATCGTTTTTACCCGTTATGTTGCTCCAGGTTTGTTTCAGAAAATCATGATTACTTTCCTCTTGCAATATAATTCTCTCTACGCTTTCCATGGCGGTTTCTCCTGTATCATCACCAAAAATCTGCTTCTTCCCTTTGTAAAATTTAATGTTCTGAGCATTATAATCTGGTGATGAATCAAACTTTTTCGCCAGTTCATATGCTTTCATCAAGCATTTTTCAGCCTCCAAAAGCTGCTGACTACTGGTATAAATTTGAGACATACTTGTTAGAAGAATCACCTGAAGTTTATCAATATAGGAAACTTGGTCGTCTTTTCTAAGATGCATAGAAAAATCGTACATCATATTTAAAACCTCACTTGAAGTCTTAAAGTCCTTCATTTCAAAATAGACATTGACAAATCCCACACAAGAGCGCATGAGCTGTGCGATATGATCCAGTAAACAATCCGAAAGATAGGGAAATGCTTCCTGTGGATTCTTTCCTTCTGACAATAAAATACCGATGATGCTGTTGTTAATCCCACAGTAATTATATTTTTTCAAATGCTCATAGGCCTCTTCAGTTCTTCCAAGATAAGATAAAACCTCACCAATACTTACCTGAATGGACAGTTCACTGACATGTTCATCTTTACTCTGTCCAACCAGAGGGCAGCTGCGTCGATAGAGTTCCATGGCTTTTTCCAACGCTTCCTGATTTCCCCTCTCAACACCCTGCATCATGAAAAGTGCAGCACTTTGGTAAATGATGTCAAAGTGATTGGGATATCTACGTATGGCATTGAGCGCAACTTCTGCTCCCTTATCGTATTGTTTCTCAAAACGAAAGGTTTTGATTTCCCCAGCCAGGTCTTCAGCCGAATTATCTATGAGCTGAAAAGAGAACAGTACATCCAAAGAAATTCCAAAGAATCTGGCAAGCTTGGGTAGGAGCATAATGTCCGGGTTAGAAAGCCCAGATTCCCACTTGGAAACAGCTCCTATCGTTACCCCCATGACTTCAGCCAGTTGTTCCTGGGTTAATTTCATCTCTTTACGATAAGCTTTAATCGTTTCATTTAACATCATATATCCCTCACTATTTTCATTTTATCAGATATTACTTAATAGAACAGATACCATTTATACTAATAGTAATAAAATAATTATACCATTTGTATAATTTTTGGAAAGTATAACTTTAATTTTTCCGCAAAACTTTTAATTTCAGTAACCTGCCAATCAATATCATACCTATTGCCTAAAAAGATAAATCATACTTTAAAACACTTCTCTAGGCTCAACCCTAACTTAAACTTCTTGTGCCAAGCTATGCTCCGAAGATAAAAAATGTTCCAGTCAATCGGCTCTACTTGCCGAAAGACTGAAACATTTGATTTGAGCCATTTCTAGCTATATTTATCTCTTTGTGCGACATCAACACGACTGTTATTTAAATGATAACCCCACTTCCTCTAATAACGATCTCATCATGGGTAAAGAAGCTGGTCCTATTCCATGGATTTTCAGTATTTCTTTTTCTGTATACGCTGAGAGTTTTTTTAAAGTATCAATCCCTTCGTGAATCAAGGCGTTTCTCGCAGGCGAGCTTAGTTTCGATAAGAAGTCAGTTCTATTCTCTATATCACATTCAGGGCAAGTTGGGCAATCACTACTTTTATAATATTCATGTCCCTTTTCACAAACGCTTAAACTTTTTCTCGCAGTCATAAATTTATTCCTCCTACTCAACTCTATTTCTAATTTAATGAAGTGATTTTATTTATTTCTGAAACTTACTTTCTTGACATCAACACAATGGTCTCAACATGGTCCGAGTTGCCATTATGGATGTCTGCGTTCTTGGAAACATATCAACCGTTTTTCAGCATTTTCGAGGTTTGTGGAAACATATCAACTGGCTTTGAATATTTATGTAAGCTTTTCGATCAATAAATCACCGTACCTGCGTTGCTTTTCGTCAACCCCATAAATGGCTGCTGCGCATCTGCACGCTTATAGATTACTCTTGCAGCTGTATGACCATGGACAGTCCTTCAGAATACGTGTTGCCCTAATTCTGAACTGAACGCCTCTTTGAGATTCACACGATAACCGACGGATATAAGTCATTTACGTTATTATATTTTCTACACAAATTTTTTATTAAAATAATTTATAGACAATGGCTTTCCATGACCAGGGTAAAGGATACTAATATCCAAATTTTTCAGTTTATTTATGCTTTCGTTGAAGTCTTCTAGATTATCGATATAACTGAAACCTGCGAAATTGTAAATTAAGTCACCGCAAAATAAATCACCTTCACATGTCAGTACACCAATAGATCCTTTTGAGTGCCCCGGAAGATGAATTACCTTTGCAGATAAACCAAACTCAGCGAGATTTTGTCCGTCCTGTAAGTAAATGTCAGGCTTAAACGTGTCAAAAATACTATTCTTACCGAAAGCAAGAGTGACTAATCTGAAAGTAAAGGAGATTTTATCAGGTTTTAACTTCCGATTCCACGACATATCCCCATTTTCAACCATCTTAGAATCCTCAAAGTGCATTGCGATTTTCACATCGTAATTTTCTCTAAGGAACTTACAATTTCCCGCAT
>JBASOA010000002.1:0-44420 GCA_049657765.1 Clostridiaceae bacterium | reverse complement strand
CATTCGCCATCTGGTGTCTATAACGTCCAGGGTTACACCCGTTCCCATTCCGAACACGACGGTTAAGCCTCTACGTGCTGATGATACTTCAGGGGAAGCCCTGCGGGAAAGTAAGTCGTCGCCAGTTGAAAAGTCCTGAGCTTATGCTTGGGACTTTTTTGTCGTCCAAAATAAATTTGAAATATAATTTTCATAACTTTTAGAGTTAAATTATAATTGCTATATAATCTATGGTATATTGAAGAGAATAGAGACAAGTAAATGAATAAATACTAATGATAGGTTGCAATGAGGTGTCAGATGAAGAAAATGCTCTCCATTTTATTTGTAGGAATTCTCTTGTTAAGTTCATGTGCCATAGATCAGAAAACTAAGGATAAACCCACCACTCCGATAGAGGTTTTGCCAATAGTGGAGACAAAAATTTATGATGAAATTGAGATTGTTCCGGAAAAACATAGCACTGAGACAAGTTCAGAAAGTATTAGTCCCGATTTTGAGTCAATAAAAATCAAATTTCAGGATGAGGTTCCCCAATATTTTGGTGAAAATGTCGATGGTGTTGTGACAAGAATGGACACGTCTGAAAAAGTAGTTGCGCTGACATTTGATGCATGTGGCGGCAAAAATGGTCAGGGATATGATCAAAAGCTGATTGATTATCTTATTGAAGAAAAAGTACCGGCCACGCTGTTCATTAATGGAAGGTGGATTGATGAACATGAGGAATTGTTTTTGCTTCTTTCTCAAAATGAGCTATTTGAAATAGAGAATCATGGATATGCTCATAAACCCTTGTCCGTCAATGGAAAAAGCATATATGGGATTAAGGGAACTCAAAATGTTTCTGAAACTATTGATGAAGTTTGGAAAAATGCCACGAAGATTGAAGAACTTACCGGAAAAAGACCTCTGTATTTTCGCTCTGGAACGGCTTACTACGATGAGGTTGCCGTGAAGGTTATAACAGAACTTGAAGAAAAACCTGTGAATTTTACTATCCTTGGAGATGCAGGAGCGAAATTTACGAAAGAGCAGATAGTGAAGTCAGCGAAAGGTGCTATAAGCGGCTCGATTATCCTCTATCATATGAACCATCCTGAAGGTGAAACTGCTGAAGGAATATTGGAAGTGATTCCAATGCTAAGGGAAAAGGGATTTAGATTTGTGCTTTTGAAGGATTATGATCAAGTGATGAAATGAATAGTTGGGGAGCCTTTTAGATGATGAAAGGCTCCTTAATTTTATTGTATGGAATCTCTCGTTAGTCATCGATAGAAAATTACACTAAAAGAATCGATAACTCAGGACTATAAATTGGGGATAAAATAAATCCTAACTTATGATATATTATTAACAAAGACTGTGCTATAATCAAGTAGAAATTGGCGATGAGGAAAAATCCTGTGTCGTGATTTGGATTTTAAAGAAAGAAGAGGAGAAAGGGATGTCCTGACTTTGATTCTTTAATTTGAAGATTGGTACTGACCTCGAGGAATTCCGAGAGGGGAGGCGCAAACTGATGGTTTTATTGTGCGCCTTGTTGCGCGCTTTTTTATTTGGAGGAAAAATGGAAAATAGAGTAGCTTTAATAGGAATTATTGTTGAAAACTTTGATTCGGCTGAAAAACTGAATGGTATCCTCCATCAGTATGGAGAGTATGTCCTGGGAAGAATGGGTGTGCCCTACAGAGAAAAGGGAATAAACATCATCTCCATTGCATTGGATGCACCAATGAATGTCGTGAGCGCAATTTCGGGCAAGATTGGCATGCTCCCTGGCGTACAGACAAAGACCATATATGCCAAATTAGGTGAGGTATGATGAATAGAAACATTTCACTTCTTAAAAAGCTTGAACAGAATAAAATTTTATCCAAGGAAGAGTTCATGGAAATCATCGGAAATTTTGATCAGGATGATTTGGCTTATGCAAGAGAAAGAGCTCGGGATATTCGTCAGAAGATCTACGGAAAAGCGATTTTTATTAGAGGCCTGATCGAACTTTCGAGCTATTGTGCCTGTGACTGTCTGTATTGTGGAATCAGGAGCGGTAATACCAATGCGAAAAGATATCGATTGACGAAAGAGGAAGTCCTTGAATGCTGCAAGAAAGGATACGATCTTGGGTTCAGGACCTATGTCGTGCAAAGTGGCGAAGATCCATACTTCACCGATGAGATTCTTGTTGATATTATTCGTGAGATAAAGAGATTATATCCCGATTGTGCACTTACACTGTCACTAGGAGAAAGATCCCATGACAGTTATATGAAATTATATGATGCTGGTGCTGACCGTTATCTTTTAAGACACGAAACGGCAATGCCTGAGCATTATAGAAAGCTTCATCCCAAAGGGGAAGAGCTCAGCGTTCGAATAGCGCATATTAATGACCTTAAAGAGATCGGCTACGCTGTAGGGACAGGATTCATGGTAGGTTCACCTTTCCAGACACCTGAAGCCTTAGCAATGGATATGCTTCTTTTAAAGGAACTCAATCCTGAGATGGTAGGTATTGGGCCATTTGTACCTCATCATGAATCTGAGTTCAGAGATTATCCGTCAGGTTCGGTAGATTTGACGCTCATGATGCTCTCGTTAATCCGCCTTATGCTTCCGGAATCCCTCATCCCTGCGACTACATCTCTTGGAACCGTGGATGGTAAAGGACGGGAGAAAGGTGTTCTATCTGGGGCGAATGTTGTCATGCCGAATCTCTCCCCAAAAGATGTCAGAAGCAAATATTTGCTTTATGACAATAAAGCCTTCACTGGGAGTGAAGCTGCAGAAAGCCTAAGCATGCTTAAGGCCAGCATGCTCAATATTGGATACCATGTTGTTGTTGACAGAGGAGACCCTGCAGCAGTCAAATAAAAAGTCTATGGATTGAATAATGGGATTCAGATACTAGGGTGTACAAATGAACTAGGGGAGTGAATGTTTTGTATAATAAAAGTTCAAAAAATGCGGAAGAATTTATAAGCCACGAAGAGATTTTGAAATCTCTTGCTTATGCGGAAGAAAACAGGAATAATGTGGAGCTCATCGATTCCATCCTGAAGAAGGCCAGGCTGATGAAAGGACTTAGTCATACTGAAGCTGCAATCCTTTTGGATTGCACATTGGAGGATAAGAACAAGGAAATCTATGAGCTAGCTGAGGAAATCAAGCAAAATTTCTATGGAAATAGAATTGTGATGTTCGCTCCGCTTTATCTTTCAAACTACTGTGTTAATGGATGCACCTATTGCCCTTATCATGCGAAAAATAAACATATCGCAAGGAAAAAGCTTACACAGGAAGAAATCAGGAATGAAGTGATTGCCCTTCAGGATATGGGACATAAGAGACTTGCCCTGGAAACTGGAGAAGATCCAATCAACAGCCCTATAGAATATGTTCTTGAAAGCATCAAAACCATCTATGACGTCAAGCACAAAAATGGCGTAATCAGAAGAGTAAACGTCAATATCGCAGCGACAACCGTTGAGAATTACAAGAAGCTTGCTGATGCTGGTATTGGAACATATATCCTCTTTCAGGAGACCTACCATAAGAAAAGTTATGAGACGCTGCACCCAACTGGACCAAAACACAATTACATCTACCACACAGAGGCCATGGACAGGGCTATGGAGGGTGGAATAAATGATGTTGGAATCGGTGTCCTCTTTGGGCTGGAGCTCTACAGATACGAGTTTGTCGGCCTTCTCATGCATGCAGAACATTTGGAAGATGTCTATGGTGTAGGCCCGCATACAGTGAGTGTACCAAGAATTTGCAATGCCGATGATATCGAGGCTGATTCTTTCAGTAACGGGATCGATGATGACCTTTTTGCAAAGCTTGTGGCATGTCTTAGAATTTCTATTCCCTATACAGGAATGATCGTATCGACTAGGGAAAGCCAGGCTTGCAGAGAAAAGGTCTTGAGGCTTGGAGTTTCACAAATTAGTGGAGGTTCAAGGACAAGTGTTGGAGGATATGTTGTTCCGGAATTAGAAGAAAATAGTTCTGCGCAATTCGATGTCAGTGATAAGCGGTCCTTGGATGAAATTGTGAAGTGGCTAATGGAAATGGGACATATCCCCAGCTTCTGCACCGCTTGTTACCGGGAAGGAAGAACTGGAGACAGGTTTATGTCACTTCTAAAAAGCGGACAAATCATCAATTGTTGTCATCCCAATGCATTAATCACCTTGAAGGAATATCTCATGGATTATGCTTCAGAAGATACAAGAGTTCTTGGCGAAGCGCTTATCGCCAAAGAAATTCACAAGATTACAAATGATAAAGTGAAGGAAAAAGCGATGCGAAATCTGGATGATATTAATCTGGGACTTCGGGACTTTAGGTTTTAGGAGGAAATTATGGGACTTAACAGTACGCCAAATGGTGAAAGGGTACATATCGGGATATTCGGTCGGATGAATTCCGGTAAATCCAGCATCATCAATGCCATTACGGGTCAAAGCCTTTCCATCGTCTCCATGACACCAGGAACAACAACCGATCCTGTCTATAAGACCATGGAAATCCTGCCACTCGGGCCGGTAGTCATCATCGATACGCCGGGTCTTGATGATCAGGGAGAACTGGGGAGCCAAAGGGTAATCAAGGGATATGAAGTCTTGGGAAAAACGGATATCGCTGTTTTGGTTGTAGATGCTGCGATAGGAAAGTCAGCGGAAGATGAGGCAATCATCCAAAAGATCAGAAAGAAAGGAATTCCATATCTCATCGTCTATAACAAGGCAGATTTAACAGAGCAGAGTGAAATCTTGCAAAAAAAAGACGTGAAGGAAAAATCCATATGGGTCAGCAGCAAAACCATGGAAAATATCTTTGAGCTGAAAGAAATTTTAGCTTCAATGATTCCGGATCTTTCGAATGGAAAGAGAATCATTGCTGATCTTCTTAATCCACAAGATGTCGTCATTCTAGTGGTGCCGATTGATTCAGCTGCGCCAAAGGGAAGGCTTATTCTTCCTCAGCAGCAGGTTATCCGTGATATCCTAGAGGCGGGTGCCATCTCGGTTGTTGTTCAAACTGAAGGACTTAAAAGTGCAATTGAATCCCTGAAACAAAAACCGAGGCTTGTTGTAACAGATAGCCAGGCTTTTGGCGAAGTAAAGAAAATTGTGCCTGAGGATATTGAACTCACAAGTTTTTCCATTCTCATGGCCAGATATAAAGGCAACCTTTTTGAAGCCGTTAAAGGAGCAAAAATCCTAGATTCCATTGAAGATGGCGCTAAGATCCTTATTTCAGAAGGATGTACACACCACAGGCAATGCGACGATATTGGAACGGTAAAACTACCCAAATGGATTGAAACATTCACAGGGAAAAAGATGATCTTCGAACATACCAGCGGCACAGAATATAAAAGGGATTTAAGCGAATATAGTCTTGTCGTCCATTGCGGAGGATGCATGCTTAATGAGAAGGAAATGCAGTCAAGGATTGGGATGACTTTGGGACAGCATATTCCGATTACAAATTATGGCATTCTTATCGCCCATATGAATGGAATCCTTGAAAGAAGCATTGAGCCTTTTTCTGAGTTCTATCATGAGCTCTCTATGAAAGAGAGCTAAATTGAATAGATTTCATCAGGTTGGTCCATTAAACTTGATGAAGTCTATTTTCCTTCTAATGATCCATCGATTTCACAAAGAAAGAATCTGCATGGTATTGTTGAAAGATTTTCTTGCTGGAAGATTTATATTAAACAAAACTTGATGTGGCCCTTGAATCAGGCGTAGAAATGATAGTAAAGGGCAGGACTAAATTGAATGCCGGATAACCCTCTTAAGTCTCTCTGGGCGAGAAGTTAGAAGTTCCTTTAAGAAGGACTTAAAGAGTTGTAAAACCTCGCCAGAAGCCTTGTACAGGCCGTCAAAGACAAGTTAAATCCATGGAGGGCTTTCAAGACCATTTATTTGGGGAAAATAACGACAGGTATCGAAGTGAGTCATTGCAACAATATTCCATTAATTTCAAATTGAGCGAACTAAATAATATTCGATAAAACTGTTGACAGTTCTTACTGCAGCCCTTATAATAATTATTGTTCTGAAAATTTATATTCTAAAGTTTTGGAAAAACAATACGTGAAAACATCTTTTTGTTATGCGCGTTTTGTATAGTAAATTTGCGATGTTATGTCGTGATTTACATCTATCTGGTGTCTATAACGTCTAGGGTTACACCCGTTCCCATTCCGAACACGACGGTTAAGCCTTTACGTGCTGATGATACTTCAGGGGAAGCCCTGCGGGAAAGTAAGTCGTCGCCAGTTATTTGGATCTTTAGCTCAGTTGGTTAGAGCAACCGGCTCATAACCGGTCGGTCCGGGGTTCGAGTCCCTGAAGGTCCACCATATGGGGGTATAGCTCAGTTGGGAGAGCACCTGCCTTGCACGCAGGGGGCCAAGAGTTCGAGTCTCTTTATCTCCACCACATAAGCAAAAGGTTTTGATATAATGGCGAAAGCCCTGGTATCAAAACCTTTTTTGCATATTTCCATCTTCATGTTTAAGAATCAGCAAAATCAGGAAAATTATAACGAAAAGAATCGATTACTCAAGAAATGGGATTGGGATTGATCTTTAGAAATGAGGTAGTGCATGATGAAGACAGTAATCATTGCCGAAAAGCCGAGTTTGGCGCGGAACATCATAAACTCCATTGGAGGCAAGTTCAAAAACAGCAATGGCTGGTATGAGAATGATGCCTATTGCGTGACGTATGCATTTGGACACTTATTTACCTTCTACGATATCGAAGACTACACCAAGTCAGAGGATAAAAGGTGGAAGATGGATAATCTGCCTTTTATCCCGAGTCGTTACTGGTACAAATTAAAAGATGCCAAAGGCATAAAAGAGCAGTTTACAACGATAAAATCCCTGGTTGAAAGGGAAGATACGGATGTCCTTGTCAACGCAGGTGATGCGGACAATGAAGGGTCTTATCTCGTTGATTTGATTATAGGTGCGACAGGAACAAAAAAGCCTGTAAAAAGGCTATGGCTACCTGAGCAGACTGAAGACACCATAAGAAAAGCCCTTTCGAATCTCCCGGATAATGAAAAATACAAACCCTATTCCGATGCGGGAAAAGGACGAGCTGAACTCGATTGGGCTATGGGAATAAACTACACCAGGTTTTTAACGTTAAAGTGTGGTCAAACCATGTGGGCAGGACGTGTACTCGTGCCCATTACAAAAGTCATTTATGACAGAGAACTCGAAATTCGTGAATTCACGACAGAGGACTACTATCAAGTGCAGTCTGAAACTGAAATTGATGGCGTCAAGCTTCTGCTGGAATGTCCTGAAAAGTATGCCATCGAGGATCTCGATAAGGCCAAAGCCAAGGCAGCACTATTAAACGCTAGCCCTTGCAAAGTGGTGTCCATCACAAAAAAGCAGATTGAAATTAAAAGACCAAAGCTATTTTCCCTGTCCAATGCCCAGGGTGTTCTTTCAAAACGCCATAAGATTGGCATGAAGGAATCCCTAGAACTTATCCAAAAACTCTATGAAATGGGCTATATTACCTATCCAAGGACCAATACGGAGTATTTGGCTGATGAGGAAAAAGACAAGGTTAAAGAGCTCATGAAAACCTATAGCATGTATAAAATCGCGTTTCGAGACGATAAAACAGTCTTCGACAGCAGTAAGGTGGAATCACATTCTGCGCTGATGCCGACAGTTAAAATCCCGAATCCGAAGTCATTAAGTGAACAGGAAACCTTGGTTTATAAGACAATCCTTATGCGATTTTTAGCTGTGTTTGCAGCAGACCCCTGTCTGTACGATCGAACAGAGGCAGTTATCCAGTGTTTGGATGAGGAATTCAAGGTTAAAGGCGATGTGTTGGTTCAAGAAGGATTCCAGAAATATGAGAAACCGGATAAATCACCGGAGATCATGCCGAATCTTAACCAAAATGAGATCATTGAAACAAATTTCATTGCTAAAAGGAAAAAGACGAAAGCCCCTTCAAGGTTCACGGTTGATTCCTTGAATAAATTCCTAAAAAATCCCTTTAAAACAGAAATTAGTGATCTGGATTCGGATCAGGATGATGCGGAATACTACAAGCAGCTGTTTAAGGGGATTGAAATCGGGACTGAAGCCACAAGGACCTCCATCATTGGAAATGCAATCAAGTATAATTACATTTCCATCAAAAACAACAAATATCAACTGGAACCTGCCGGAGAAAACCTGATTCAGGTCCTCGATCGTCTTCATATTAATCTATACAAGGAAAAAACGGTGGAGACAAACCAGTGGCTGAAACAGATCAGTCGAGGAGAACTCACTCCGGCTGAAGCTGTAGCGATGGAAGCGAAAGAACTGAGAAACAATATCTTAAACAACAAGGAAGTCATCCCCGCCCCGATTACAAACCGAGCTCTGCCGGAAAACAGCCTCGGCCTTTGTCCGACATGCAACCGGCCAGTTTATGAAAACAGCAAGGGGTTCTATTGTTCTGGATTCAAGCTGGGGTGTAAATTTACGCTTTGGAAAAACGATCGAAATTTGGACGGGACTGGAATTGTAATCGACCGGGATGTTGTCATGGAACTGCTTAAAACAGGAACGACGACGCGTCTTGAGTCCGATCTGAAACTTGAAATTAATCAGGAAACGAAAAAGACCTTTTTAAAGATCAATAAAATCAAATCATGACCGCTGATAAAAACCGAACTTTTCTTTGAAGGGAAAGTTCGGTATTTTTATTCTGTCAAAAATCACTTCGATGTGAAATGTGTATCAATCTTTTCAAGAGAAATGATGAAAATCCAGGTATGGATTCTATAGAGGATTTAAAAACAGATTAAGAGAAGTATAAAGGTAAACGATTAGGAGTATCGGAAGTATAAAAACAATAAAAACACAAGCTTTGTTATTGTTATAACAAAGAAAGATTGTTATAATTCTAACGTTATAAGGATTTAACTAAGGAGGAAATGTAATGAGGAAATTGGTAAAGGTACTGCTGATTGGTTTTTTAATCATGGGGATGGTTGGAACAGCATTTGGATGCGCTGCGAAAACAAAAGATACAACTTTTAAAGCGGGTACATATGAAGGTGTTGCAGATGGTCATGGTGGAAAAATAACTGCGACAGTAACGGTAACAGAAAATGAAATTACAGAAATAAAGATAGATGCACCAGATGAAACTGAAGGACTTGGTGATGTGGCTGGCGAGAAAATCGTCAAGATGATCATGGAGGGCCAAAACCTTAATGTCGATACAGTGAGTGGGGCAACAAATTCAAGTAAGGGAATGATTGCAGCGATAACCGCTGCGCTTGAAAAGGCCGGAGCTGATATTAAGGCACTACAGAACGCAGAAGCTAAAGCTTCAGTTGAAGTAAAGCAAGAAGACCTTACAGCAGACATTGTTGTCATTGGAGCTGGCGGAGCGGGTATGGCTGCTGCTGTAGAAGCATCTGAGGCGGGCAAGTCAGTGATTATCGTCGAGAAGATGCCAATCGTTGGTGGAAACACAAACCGTGCCACAGGTGGAATAAATGCTGCTGAAACAAAGGTTCAGGAAGCCGCTGGGATCGTAGATACTAAAGAAACCTTTTATCAGGATACCTTAGTTGGTGGAAAAGAAAAGAATGATCCTATTCTTCTTCGGACGATGGTTGATAACGCACCAGGAGCTGTAGATTGGTTAAATGAGATGGGGGCTGGACTGACAAGAGTTACTCTGTCAGGTGGTGCAACCAATCCAAGAATTCACACCCCTGAAGACGGATCACCAGTGGGTCCCGTTGTCGTCAGAGTGTTATCTGACAAGCTAAAAGAACTTAAAGTGAACATCATGATGGAGACCACTGCAAAGAAGATTATCGCTAAAGATGGTGCAGTTACAGGGATCGAAGCAGCAGATGTTAACGGAAATTCATTCCTCATCAATGCTAAAGCAGTAATTGTGACAACGGGCGGATTTGGTGCAAATTCTACTATGGTTGAAGAGTACAGGCCAGATCTAGTAGGTTTTTCAACGACAAACCATAGCGGGGCAACCGGTGATGGAATTAAGATGGCACTAGAGGCAGGCGCTGGACTAACAGATATCGGGGAAATTCAGACTCATCCGACCACAGATCCTGAATCAGGGTATATGTTCACTGAAGGGCTTCGTGGAGATGGTGCAATCCTCATCAATTCCAGTGGTGTAAGGTTCACAGATGAACTTTTGACTCGAGATGTTGTTTCCGCAAATATCTTAAAGCAGGAAGGCGGAATCGCTTACCTGATTACGAATGAAGAAATGAAGCTTGATAATGCATCATTGGCAGGGTATGTCAAAAAAGGATATGCCATCGAGGGAAAGACAATAGAAGAGCTGGCAAAAGCGCTTGAAATAGACGCGACAGCATTGACCAATACAATGAGTACTTATAGCGAAGCTGTAAAATCAGGTGTGGATCAGGCATTCAACAGGGAACATCTCACGCAGACCTTGGAAAATGGACCCTATTATGCCTTAAAAGTTACGCCCGGAATCCACCATACCATGGGGGGACTTAAAATCGACAACAGCACACATGTCCTCACTGAAGAAGGCACAATCATCAGCGGGCTTTACGCAGCTGGTGAAGTTACTGGAGGCGTTCACGGCGGTAATCGTATTGGCGGAAATGCGGTGACGGATATCATCGTTTTTGGACGAATAGCAGGACAGATGGCCTCCGGTGAAATGAAATAACCAAGGGTAATCCTGTCAAGCAATAAACGAGCAGATCATGAGAATATTGATAAGTGGTTGAGTCCTATGACTCAGCCACTTTTTTTCAATAGGGGAGCTAATGTATAAGTAAATTGCTCCATGCAACTCGTTTATAATTGTGGAGGATGTGTACATGTCTGTTTCCCTGAACTAAACTCACACAAGAAAATATGTTAGAATAGAGGAGAACACTGGATGTTCTGATGGATTAAAGCCATCTAGGGGTTGTAATTAATCTATCAGGAAATCTTGAGATTATTGTAGTCGTTTTGATGCCCACCTATACTCACCAAGTATAATCGGGCCATAAATCCTATGATATAAACGATAATGTAACAAATTAAATTTGAAAGCGAGGATTATTCATGAATATAGTAAGATGGGGAATTTTAGGATATGCAAGAATTGCAGAGATGTCGACGATTCCGGCAATCCTGGAGGCTGAAAACGCAGTGTTTTATGCGATGGCTTCAAGAGATCAGGCGAAGAGAGAGGCTTGCGTAGAGAAATTCCATTGTGAAAAGACCTTTGAAACCTACGATGAGCTTCTGGATGATCCTAAAGTAGATGCTGTATATGTTCCTCTGCCAAACTCTCTACATAAGGAATGGGCCATTAAAGCCATGGAAAAAGGAAAGCATGTCCTTTGCGAAAAGCCAATGACGCTGAATGAGAAAGATGCAATTGAAATGGTCGAATCTTCAAAGAAGAATGGCGTCATCCTCATGGAGGCTTTCATGTACCGTTATACCCACAGGACAAGAAAGGTGCAGGAAATTCTAGAGAGTGGAGTTATTGGAGAGGTTAAACATGTGACTTCCAGTTTCAGGTTCTTCCTTAACCGTGCGAATACGATTAAGATGAACTCTGCTCTAGGTGGTGGCTCGCTTTACGATGTCGGATGTTATCCGCTCAACTTCGTTCAAATGGTTGTCGGTGAGGAACCGAGTGAAGTTCATGTCACAGCTGAAATGGAAAGTGGTGTAGATGTTTCTGCATCCGTTCTCTTGAAGTATGAAAGCGGAAAAATTGCTACAATCCATTCTGGATTCAACGCCTTCGGAAGAAATTATTCCGAAATCACCGGAACAAAGGGAAGACTGGAAATCCCAGATACCTTCCTTGATAACGAAGGAAGTATATCCCTTGTGACAGATTCGGGCGTTGAAGAAATCAGCATCCCAGGCTGCCACAGGTATACCCTTGAAATCGAAGATTTTTCGAGAGCAGTACTGCTCGGCGAGAAACCCCTCTTTTCCTTGGAGGAAACCCTACGAAACAGTAGGATCATGGATAAGGTACTTGAGCAACTAAAATAGCGTGAAATTAGTCCGAAAATATAAAATGAATTAATGAAAAACAGGTGCAATGGAATCGTCAATTTTTATTGATAGGATAACATGCACCTGTTTTTAAATATCCTCGGCAAAGTCAAAGCCCTATAAAGGGAGGGGCATTATAGTGAAGTTGAAATGCTAGCGGGTATTATTGATAAGAAATGAGAAAGTGAAACCATGACCGATAGTAAAGTGTTGAGAGCACGACGTCATTTTACTGGTAAATCGATGCTTTTTTGAGATTTAAGGTTAATATTCTCTAAACGATATCAACAACAGGCTGTTTTTAGATTATAATTGAACTAAGCATAGAAACAGGTAAATCCTGAATCTAATGTTAAGTAATCTACAGTATAATTGAGGACAACATGATTAAAAGAATCAATCAATTTTTTAAAAACATTGTCTATGGCTTCAAGCCGTTGGACGAAGAGTATATCGACAGGTACTTATCAGGAAGTGAAAAGAAAATCTTTCTTCGCTTGAAGAAATCAGAACAATACCATAGCATCCTGATTGCGAAAGCCTTGGAAAAGGATGCTCTGGAAAATGAGCGAAGCAATAAGAATGAGCTTGTGCGTTTGGCGCTTTTCCATGATATCGGAAAAACGGAATATCCAATGAATATCGTTGAAAAAAGCATTGCGGTAATTTTGAGAAAAATGCTGAAAGATAAGCTTAAACGATTAGAAAAATTAGAATTCATTTCCTCATCCTTATACCATGGGGAGAGAGGGGAAGAGATTCTTCGTAGAGAAGGAGTGTTTGATTCCTCACCGTATTGTTACCAGGTGGTAGGGCTTCACCATCATCAATTGGAAGCTTTAAAAGAAAAAAGTTCACTAAGTGAGGATTTTTATACAGCTTTTGCACTGCTGAAGAAATACGATGATCTGAATTAGCAAAGTCCCCGGTTCATGTTGATGGCTTATTTTATGAGGGGTCAGATAAATAAATTTTCAAGAACGAAAATATTAGAATACTGGAGGGATTGACATTGAAAATCGACATCAAGCCTAAATTCAAATTCGATATGGGAAATTATAAGAAAAGAGTTTACATCATCTTTGCGATATTGCTCGTCGCTTTAATCCTATTAATTAACTCTACTAATATCCTTGTGGAGTTACAATGGTTTAACGAGCTTGGATATACAAGAACTTACTTAACGAGAGCTCTTGCGGTGTCAGGAATTACTGTACCGATTTTTCTAGTGCTTTTTGTCATTTCAGTGTTGTATTATAGAAGCATTGCAACAAAGTATGATTCTGTATCCTATCCGAAAAAGAGTGATTCCTTCATTAAGAAAAGAAACAAATATATCTATATCGGGCTAGGATTGTTCTTTTTTCTCGTTGCCTATAGTTTTGCAAATCAATATTGGTATGTCATTTTGCAGTATTTTAACAGTACTGATTTCAATCAGATTGATCCGATTTTCAAGAAGGATATCTCCTTCTTCGTCTTCAGGCTTCCGATGTATGACATGCTTAATTCTTTGGCCCTTTCAGTGGTTGTGATGATTGTAGTGACAACTGTCGTCATCTATCTTCTCATTTCTGCGAAGAGTTCTTTGAACCGACTGAATTTTAGAAATGCCAAAGGCATTCTGCATATTATCAAAAACGGATTCATCCAATTTGCAGGAAAACCATTAGCTATGCTGATTTCATTGTTCCTTGTTTTGGTTGGAATTATGTTTTATATTGATTCCTTCTATGTGGTTTACAGTGAAACCGGTGTTGTTTACGGCCCTGGTTATGCGGATATCAAAGTGAATGTCCCATTTTTAAGAGTTCTTGCAGTATTGTCCTTTGTTTCAGCGGCAGCTGTAGCATTTGGAATTCTGAAGAAAAAAATGAAGTTTATCGCCTATCCTGTAATCCTCATTTTTGTGTTAAGCATTGTTAGATTTCTTTCTGTGGCCGGGGTGCAAAGCCTCGTTGTAAATCCGAATGAGTTGGAAAGAGAAAGAATCTATATTGAAAACAATATTAAAATGACGAGGCAGGCATTTAATTTAGATAATGTTGATATTACCGAATTTGCAGCAGATAAAGATATTTCTGCCGCAGAAATTGTTTCGAACAAGAAAGTGGTAGACAGTATTAAGATCAATTCCTACAAGCATACACTGGATTTCGTCAAGCAGTCGCAGGTTATCAGGAGTTACTATGATTTTCACGATGTTGACGTGGATCGGTACACGATAAATGGTGAAAAGAAACAGGTTTTCATCGCTGCAAGGGAATTGGATACTTCAATTATCTCACCAGCAAGCTGGCAAAACCTTCACCTGACCTATACCCATGGCTATGGCCTCACGTTGTCTGATACGAGTACGGTAACCTCCCAAGGTCAGCCGGATTTCCTGATGAAGGATCTCCCTACAACGAACAGTACAGATATCAAACTCGAAAATCCTAGAATATACTTTGGAGAACTTTCTTCAAATTATGTCATCGTCAATACAGAGTATGATGAGTTTGATTACCCGAAGGGCGATGAAAATGAAAGCTATCGTTATACGGGATCAGCAGGGATTAAACTTAATTTCTTTAATCGAATTCTTTATACCATCCAAATGCAGGAACCTAAGATTTTGATTTCTTCCCTGATCAATAGTGAATCTAAAATTATCTTTAAAAGGAATATTATCGATAGAGTAAATGCTATCGCACCATTCTTAGCCTATGATCAAGATCCGTATCTCGTCATTAGCGAAGGAAAACTCTTTTGGATGATTGATGCCTATACGATGACGGGAAAATATCCTAATGCAACGCCGCTAAATGGAATAAACTATATCAGAAATTCTATTAAAGTGTCTGTTGATGCTTATACAGGTGAAGTTAACTTCTATCTTCTTGATACGACTGATCCTATTGCGATCAGCTACAACAAAATTTTTGGAGAACTTTTTAAAGACATCGCTCAAATGCCTGAAGGACTGAAAGAGCATATCAAGTATCCGGAGGATCTTTACGCCCTTCAAACGACGATGCTTGAGAAATATCATGTGACGAATCCCGGCGTATTTTATAATGGAGAGGATGTCTGGGAGAAGTCGAGGCTTACAGAAAGAACCACTGAAGAGAAAGTATCTCAGGACCCCGCTACCTTATTTACATCATTTGGGGATTCTGAAGAACTGGAATTGGTTTTTACAGAGTATTTTACGATCAAAGGTAAAGAAAACATGGTGGCCATCGTCAGTGCCAGAATGGACGGGGAGAATTACGGGCGGCTTGTAGAATATAAGTTCCCACCGCAAAAGACGGTATCAAGTCCGTATCTGTTCAAAAATAAATTTAATCAGGATCCTGAAATTTCGAAGGAGCTGACACTTCTTGACAGCGGTGGCTCTATGGTGGAATATGGCGATGTCGTCATCACCCCAATAGAAAATTCACTGCTTTATGTGGTCCCGATATATCTTGTTGCTGAAGGGGAGAACTCAATTCCTGAAATTAAAAGGTTTATTGTATCCAATGATGATCGGATTGTCGTAGCAGACACCTTCACGAATGCGCTGGGAATGCTCTTCAATTTTGAAACAGGGGAACCAGAGACTCCGGGGACAGGGACAGTTGACCCAACCTTGATTCAGCAAGCCAATGAACTATTTAACCAGGCCATTACAGCGCAGAGAGCTGGAGATTGGGCAGAATATGGCAGACTCATGGATGAACTTGACCTTGTCTTGAAATCCATGCTTGGCCAATAGGAGGAAAAGATGGATTATGATGTAGTGATCCTGGGCGGCGGTCTATCCGGCTGTGCTATGGCATATGAACTTTGTAAATATAATTTAAATATTGCGCTTATCGAGAAAAATTTTGATATTGCAGAAGACGTGGCTCTTTTCAATTCAACTTTGATTCTTGATGGAAAAGATATTGAAGATGAGCATCTCTTCTCAATGATCAAGGAGAGCAACGCGAAACTTGATAAGCTGAGTGAGGAACTGGATGTTTTCTATGAACAAGTCCCTTCATTCACGCTTTATTCTTCAAAAGAAAAAGCGGAGCAGATCTATGAAAGGGCAACTCAACGCAAAATTACGGGGATAAGCCTTTTAACAAGCAAGGAAGCAAATAAGATCAACCATAATATCAAAGACGATGGAACTTACAGCATCTATTCCGAAAATACCGGAGTGGTATCCCCTTATGATTATGCAACAGCCATGGCTGAAATCGCCTATGACAATGGGGTAAGCTTTAGGCTTGAAGAAGAGGTCGAAGATATCCAAATCCAGCCAAGGGGCGGAATCAAGGTAACGACGAATAAGAATAAATATCTCTCAAGAGTGGTGATTAGAACGACATTCGGGGATAAATATTCAATCAAGGAAGATGAGAAAGCTGTCGGACCTGCGAATATCCTTGAAAACATGCTCATTGAAAAGGACTTTAACAAAGAAATCAAGAATATTATCATGAAGTATAAAGACAATGGTGAAGTTATCACGCTTCTTCCAACGTCTACCAATAAACTACTGGCTAGTTTGCAAACCACTTCTTCCAAGGAGTTTTCCCAAATGAAAAAAGAAGTGGAGAACCTGATCGGTCCGTTTCCTCCAGAGCGTGTGGATATTATCAATGAAAACCGATTCTGGTCTGAACCGATTAAAGTGGATGATGAGTTTGCTGAAAGTGGATATATTCATATTCAGGCTAAAAATTTCGCGTTTGAAAATGTGTTGTCGAAGATTATTGAGGAGACGACTGTGTATGTGATGAAACACTTTAAGGCAAAACTTAACAGTGATTTTGAAGGGAAGAGAAGAAAATATTATCGTTTCAGGGATATGACGGATGAAGAACGGAATGAAATGATAAAGATCGACCCAAAATACGGAAAGATGATTTGCCTTTGCTCGAACGTTACCGAAGGTGAGATTGTTGATTCCATCAGGCGGCCCATGGGGGCAAGAACTGTAGAAGGTGTAAGGCGAAGGACCGGAACTGTCTTTGGCAGATGCCAGGGCTCCTACTGCCTGACAAAGGTCATCAGGATTCTTGCCAGGGAGCTCCATAAGAGTCCGCTGGAAATCATGAATGACAAGAAAAGTTCTCAGGTGATTTCAGCAAGAATAAAGGAATTCGATTCCATGTAAGGAGAAGATATGAGAGAAGAATATTACACCAGTGTCATCAGAATCAAAGGCTCTGAAAATCATCATATGGTTCCGGTGAAAAGCGACAGGCCAATTGACCAAACTCATTTCATCGATATCTCCAAGGTTCTTTCCCGTATATATGTAGGTGTGCCCTTAAAAAAGGGGGATATTATCTGTAATAATATCCTGAATACGGGTGTCAATATCGTAGTGACGAAGACCATCGACAGTTGACCTTTATATAAGTTAAGGATATAATAAATGAGAAATAAACCGTTGATGAGAATAGTACCATTCATTGAAGCTGAAGTGAGCAGATGGCTAGTGTAAATCTGTGTTTCGTGTTTTGGGAATCCGCCTCTGAGGGACTGTTAATCGCAGTACGGCCAAAACCGTTATCTTGTTGAAGGATGGATATATTCCATTGAATTAGGGTGGCACCACGAGTCATATCGTCCCTTCAGGATGATATGACTTTTTTTTATACCGTTTTTTAGGTAAAACAATCAGATAGGAGTGATGAAGATGTTGGATATCAAAAGAATCAGAGAAAATAAGGAAGAAATCAAAGACCTCATGAGAAATAGAGGGGAAAGCGTAGATCTTACCGATTTTGACAAGGTTGTCGATTTAGATGAGGAAAGAAGAGAGACACTTGTTGAGGTTGAAGCAGCCAAAGCCAAGAAAAATCAGGTATCGGCTATGATTCCACAGAGAAAGAAAGCCGGTGAAGATGTTACTGATGTCATGAACGAGATGAAGGAGCTTGGGGAGACCATCAAGGACCTTGACAACAAGGTAAAGGATATCGATGCCAAAATCGAATATATCATGCTCAGACTTCCAAATATCCCTCATGCAAGCGTGCCTGATGGAAACACCGATGACGACAACGTTGAAATGAAGAAGTGGGGAGAAATACGAAACTTTGGATTTACCCCTAAGGCCCATTGGGATTTAGGCACAGATCTTGATATTTTGGATTTTGAACGGGCTGGAAAGGTTACAGGTTCAAGATTCACGATTCTAAAAGGATTTGGCTCAAAGCTTGAACGAGCGATTCTCAACTATTTCATGGATACCCATTCAGAGAACGGTTATGAAGAGGTTATTCCTCCCTATATGGTAAGCCGTACCTCGATGACCGGAACAGGACAACTGCCTAAGTTTGAAGAGGATGCCTTTAAGCTCACAGAAGATGATTATTTTCTGATTCCAACTGCTGAGGTTCCGGTAACCAACATGTATAGAAATGAAATTTTCGCTGGAGAAGAACTTCCGATAAAGCATGTGGCTTATTCAGCTTGTTTTAGGGCGGAAGCGGGCTCAGCTGGAAGAGATACCAGAGGTCTCATCAGGCAGCATCAGTTCAACAAGGTAGAACTCGTTAAGTTTACTAAACCAGAGGATTCCTACCAAGAGCTCGACAAGCTCGTTCTAGACGCTGAAAGAGTGCTTCAGGGACTTGGCCTTCCTTATAGGATTGTAAGGATCTGCAAGGGTGATTTGGGCTTTACAGCGGCACTTAAATTTGATATTGAAGTCTGGATGCCTAGCTATAACCGATATGTTGAAATCTCAAGCTGTTCGAACTTCGAAGATTTCCAGTCCAGGAGAATTAACATCAAGTATCGCGAAACTCCTAAGGATAAGCCAAAGTTCGTTCATACCCTGAATGGATCGGGTGTTGCCATAGGAAGAACCATGGCTGCAATTCTTGAGAACTATCAGAATGAAGACGGAACCATCACGATTCCTGAAGCGTTAAGACCTTATTTTAAAGGTGCAGAGCTGATCAAGTAGAGGCTATTTCATTGGATTTCAAGTAATTGAATAAAAGGGATGAGCCTGGTTCAAGGGCTCATCCGCTTTATTATCACATTTTAGCTTATAATTGCTCATATTTTTGTTGACACAATTTTTTAATGTTGATATAATACATATTGTCGCTATACATGGAGAGATGGTCGAGTTGGTTTAAGGCACCGGTCTTGAAAACCGGCGTGCGGGTGACCGCACCGAGGGTTCGAATCCCTCTTTCTCCGCCATTTATAGCGACTTTTTGTCGCCTAAAATACAGGTGAAAAGACTCTTTTAATCCAATATCTATTCAGATATAATAGACTTATTATTTGAATAAAGAAATCTTGACATGGAGGTGTCATCCCGATGGCAATCGTAACATTCCTCGGTATTGCATGGATTCTGAACTTGTTTAAATTCGACCGACTGTTTATTCAGGCCTTCAAGGAACTGTTTGGAAAGGATGTATCTAAGGCGACCTATTATTTTCTCTTCCTGTGCATAGGGATTTTTGGGGAGATTGTATTGCTCTTTCAAGGAGCATACTACATGTCCTTCCTGTATCGATAACAGAGCGATAAGAAGTCTTCATATTAATACGTCTGGGCATTTCGTCATTATATGGCGAGATGCCTTTTTGCTTTCCCAAATTAAATATTTCTGTAGGTGCTGCAATATAAAATTTGAAAGGCAGTATAGTTTTAATTGAAAGAACAGCACTAAAATAGCAACCGGGAATTTCGACCATCAATACAGCAGTTAAGCAGGAGCTAATTTATGATCTGCTTTAATTTACTCATTCAAGTTATCTACTAAACTTTTATCGCCCCAATTAGGGTAAAGGTTCGAATATATCCAAAAGCATATATTCTTATCAAGCTTATTTAAAATCAAATCAAGATGAAATGAGGAATGAGAAGGCAAATGGGTGTATGAAAGTCAGAATATTGTAAATCCAAACCCATAGTGCTAAAGTGGATGTATTAGTTAGACCATAAAAGGTTTTGTGAAAATTAGATAATAGAAAGGGTGGATGATATGTCAAACAAAATAGGATTTACACCTGAAGAAGCTAAAGCAATTGGAGAAAAACTCGGATTAGACTGGAGTAAGTTCGATGTCGAACAGTTTAGGATGGGGCTGGAAGTGGAATTGGAACATGGGTTGGTCGATCCTGAAACTAACGTCACAGATGACAATAAGTTAACGACGGGGAAGATAGCCTTAGCCCATTTGAACGAATTTCCTGATTACTATACCAGGCTAAAAACCATGGAAAAAGAAGCCGAAAAATATTGGGAAAATAAATAACGGATTCGCTGAAAAAGCAACAATCTCCAAATCATGACTTGGAGATTGTTGCTTTTTAGCGAAACAAATTTTAAAATTATGAAAGGGTGATTCTTATGATCTATACGGCGATGACAAAAAAAGCAATGAAAATTTCCTATCAAGCTCATAAAGATCAAGTGGACAAAAGCGGAATTCCATATATATTCCATCCCATCCATTTAGCCGAACAGATGGAGACTGAAGAAACTGTAATAGTTGCGCTTTTACACGATGTTGTTGAGGATACCGACTGGTCAATAAATGCTTTGGAACAAGAGGGTTTCTCAAAAGATATCATAGATGCACTGGTGTTACTTACCCATAATGCTGAGGTTGAGTACTTAGACTATATCTGCAAAATCAAGCAATCCTCAAACCAATTTGCAAAAACCGTAAAGATCGCAGATCTTAAACACAACAGTGATATATCAAGATTTGACCATATTGATGAAGAAATTTCAAAACGAATTGAAAAGTATACGAAAGCTATTGCAATATTATCAGTGTAGCATCTATCGAATTACATTACGATAATCATTTGGAGGAACGGGATGAATTACGCAAAGAATATACCGTTAACAGACAGTACAACAAGCAAAAAACTTTCCAATGAAGGTTGGTCGAAGCTCAAGGAACCATCAAGTCTGAGCGCGATGTTCCTTTTTTCATTGCCTTTC
This sequence comes from Clostridiaceae bacterium, assembly GCA_049657765.1. Lineage (GTDB taxonomy): Bacteria > Bacillota > Clostridia > Clostridiales > Clostridiaceae > Proteiniclasticum. The sequence continues at coordinate 23,371 of JBASOA010000002.1, read as the reverse complement.
ATGCTGGTCAATGCTTTGATTACTGGTGGGCTGATTTACCTCTTGTATCCTCCGATGGGTGAACTTTTTCTAAGTGATGCAAATTTCTCATTTACCGTGACATTAAATATATTCTCTCTGGTCTATGTTGTTGGATTCATTATGATCCATGAACTGATTCATGCAGTTTTTATTCCCAATGCATTTCGTTCGAGTAAAACCTTATGGGGAATCATTGGACTTGGTGTCTTTATCTATACGACAGAAACCCTCAGCAAGCGAAGGTTTATCATGATCTCAATTATGCCGTATATGGTATTATCACTACTGCTTCCCTTGGTATTGTCAATTCTAGGGGGATTGAATAGCTACACCATTCTGCTTTGTCTGATTAATGCCATGGGCTCGTCAGTTGATTTCCTGAATGGATATCTGATTCTTGTCCAGGTACCTGATGATGCATTAATTCTATCCAATGGAAGAGAAACTTGTTATCGAAAATCCTAGGGAAAGAATCCGAATATCTGTAGATAACATTTTATAAACTGTGGATGAACTAAAAAGTCCTAAATATAAAAACTACCTTCTTTATTACAAGAAAGTAGTTTTTATGTTTAGGACTGATTATACATAGAAGATGACTTTTTTGCCCCAAAACAACGTTTATCCGCTTGAAATAATTAACGATAATTTGGGGAGATGGTCCCAAGATATTCATCGAGGGTAAGCCCACTAGTAAATACTTTTGTTGCCATATCGGTTCCTACGTATCTAAAGTGCCAAGGCTCATAGGTATATCCTGTGATGGAATCTTTTCCTTCCGGATAAGAAAGTACAAAACCGAAGAGGTGAGCGTTTTGAGCCATCCAGATTCCGCCTGGCTGAGTACCGATAGATCTTGAAGTAGTCATTCCACCTACACCAATATCAAAGACAAGTCCGGTCTGATGTTCGCTGAATCCTGGCCTTGCAGAATAAGTCTCTGCAGATGCCCTGCCATCATTTGCCACATAGCGGTTATGTAATGTGATTTGATAGGAATAGCTTCGATATCCGGAAAACATTTTCGCCTCATGGCCAGCAGCTTTTGCTGCTGCGATAAACGAATTGAGCGCTGCTTTGGCTTCTGGATTTTCACCTGGGGCAAAACTAGAACTCAATCCATAACCCTTATTGGCGATGATTATTCCTTGAGTCATCCAGACAGTGCCTTGTCTAAATAATTGCCACTAATCCAGCCAGTCATGTTGCGATAAGTTACCTTATGCCATTTTCCTGAAATTTCCTCGATCATTAAGTGCGTTCCCTTCGGGATGCTGGTGAGTGCAGGATAATTTGTGCCGGCTCCTGCTCTCAAATTAAGACTTGTTGTGGGGTAATACAAAGTGACTTGCTGCAGCTGATTTACTATAGGCGCTGCCTCTTGCACCGGAGCAGGTTCAGGAAGTGGAGTTGGTTCTGTTGTTGTTGCAGGGTCTTGCGCCGGAATTGGTGCAGGGTCAGAAGCTGGAGCAGGTTCTTCTACAGCAGCTGGAATTGGTTCAATTGCAGGAACAGGTTCTGGGACTTGAACAGGCTCTTGAACGATAATTGGATCGGATTCCTGAACAGGAGCAACCTCTACTGGAGTGGGCACTATTGTAGGAATTTCAACCAATCTTAAGGTTGAGAATCGATGACTGATATATCCTGTTTTTCCATTGTAACGGATCTGATACCAACCTGTGGAGTCTGTTCCTATATACTCTGCTTCTTTTCCATTGGAAATGGTCAGTAAAACCTTATAGGCTTTAGATGGTCCTGTTCTCATGTTCAAACTTGAATTCACGATAACGACGTTTCCTGATGATAAATTGGATACGGGTGATGGTGAAGGTCCTGGAGGAGTAGACTGAGTGATTTGCTTCAGATACTTCCCACTGACAAAACCTACGTTATTGTTGTACTTCACCTGATGCCATCCATTGGATTGAACTGATAGAGAGTCCACCTGTCCCCCTTTTGGAATGACCAAAAACTTTGACTTGTTTGTAGAAGGTCCAGATCTTAGGTTCAGTGCTGAGGTTGTCATGTGTGTTGCGGCTTCCACTGTAGTGCTTGATAGAATCGTCATTAGAACCAGTGTACCAAAGAGTTTTTTGAATTTCATCTTGTCCTCCTTAAATGTGTTCTGAAAAACTCAAAGATAATATCCGAAAAAAATAATATTTTTGAATTTTTTAGAGTGGCTGTTGTTAGTTAATTCCATCCGATACTAATCATCTAAGTGATAGCATGGGAATCAGATGAACAGATTCTGTAAGGATTGTTGATAGGGATAATTAAGTATTTCAATGAGCATGCGTGCCAATTTCAATGAATAATAAGAGCCTGTGAAGGGCCAATATCATCAGACCTTATAGAATTTAATGAGAAATAAGAGATAGAAAAACATTAAAAAACAAAATATCGTTAATGAAGTGATATCACATTGAAGATATAATTTATAATATTTAACAACATTATAAATTATATCTTGATTTTATATTTTATACAAGATGAATGTTTATAAATATCACTAAAGGTATTTGTTAAATCTTATAACTAATCTGGTGTATACAAATAGTATTTATTATATCGGATTAGAACTTTACTATTCCCTGATTTTAGTATTATAAAAACTTCTAGAGGCTTAATTGAATTCAGCTATATCTAATGATATAATCACCTTAAGTCTAAATATATTGTTCAGAATATTGATTTAACAAGCCGCTTTCTATGCTTGAATTTTAATGTTTATTATAGGAGGGTCGTCAGATGAGAAAAAATCTTAAAAAATTCGTAGTACTGCTTTTATTTGTCTTCTTTTTCACTGCGAGCGGATTTTCGCTGAAAGTTAATGCTGTAGAAGTAACTAAAAATCTCAATTTATTAGATCGAGCGGGAACCGTTAGAGAGACGAGCACCGTAACCAAGGTATCGCTTAAAGATTCAGCACTGTCCTACAAAGATACGGATACAGTCAGACTGATCATTGAACTTAAGGGCAGACCAATTATAAGCTATGCAACATCGAAAGGGGTTAAGGTCAATGAGTTGGACAAGGTCACCAGGCAAAACCTGAAGAAGACTTTGCAGGCAGAACAGAAGAAATTCAAAGATCTCTTAAAATCAAAGGGTATCAGCATTAAGGAACTTGAAAGCTATATTAATGTATTAAATGGTTTGGGTGTGGAAACCACCTTCAAAAACGCAAAACGCATTGAAGTATTAAGTGAAGTTTCTAGTGTATCAATCGCCCATGAATTCAGCCGGCCTGAACCTGACATGATAAATAGCAAAGATATTGTAAAAGCTGTAGAAACATGGACAAATACTGGTTACAACGGAGAAAAAATGGTTGTAGCCATCATTGATACGGGCCTCGATCCTTCCCATAAGGATTTTATCCTGACAGATGCCTCAAAGGCGAAGATACAGGCTACAACATTCGAGGGATTCCTTGGAACATATAGAACTGCAAAAGTTCCCTATGGATATAACTATATGGACAACAATCAGGAAATTTTGGATCTTGGACCAGATGCTTCTGAACATGGGATGCATGTGGCAGGAACTGTTGGAGCTAATGGTGATGAAGCGAATGGAGGAATAAAAGGCATTGCTCCTGAAGCTCAGCTTCTGGCAATGAAAGTGTTTGGAAACAACCCAGCAATGCACTCAACGTTCGGAGACGTCATCATTAAGGCAATAGATGATTCTGTTGAACTTGGCGCGGATGTCATCAATATGAGTCTTGGATCCAGTGCATCTTTTGTTCAAGCGGATGATTTGGAACAAGTTGCAGTCAAAAGAGCTATGGATAATGGCGTCATCTCTGCAATCTCTGCAGGAAATGCCAATCTTTTCGGGAGTGGATTCGATGATCCATTTACTTCTAATCCGGATGTTGGTGTTGTAGGTTCACCTGGAATCGCGACTGAATCTATTCAGGTGGCATCCATTGAGAATAGCTATATTTCTGCATTGGCATTAGAGTATATGTATAGTGGAGTCAATTCCTTCGCACCGTATATTCCTGCAGGAACATACGATCCCATTAATGTATTCACAGCACCTGTGCCATATTTGCAAGCAGGCATAGGCATTCCAGAGGATTTTGCTGGAAAAGACTTTACTGGTAAGATTGCTTTGGTCGAAAGAGGTGGTCTCGATTTCGTAACAAAAATCCAGAATGCACAAAATGCCGGTGCTGCAGGCGTAATCATCTATAACCATGAAACAGGCGGGGAGGAGCTCATCAGTATGGCATATCCGGATGGGGGAAAGATACCGGCGGTATTCATCGCTAGATCCCATGGCTTGAAATTGATTGAGAATATCGCTTCAGAGACTAATCTTGTTTCCTTTAAGGGAAATACAGCGGTAGCCTTAAACCCTGATGCCGGAAAGATGTCAGACTTCACTTCATGGGGAACAACGCCAAGCCTTGACTTCAAACCTGAGATAACAGCCCCTGGTGGCAATATCTGGTCAACAGCCCAGAACAATGGGTATCAGACCATGAGTGGAACTTCTATGGCAGCTCCACATGTTGCGGGTGGATCTGCACTGGTCCTACAAAGAGTGGCAGATGAATTTAGCCTCACAGGCGCTGCTAAAGTGACCATGGCAAAGAACCTTCTCATGAGCACAGCGGTCGCACTTCAAGATAAAGGATTATATAATGATAATTATGGACTTGGAGCCTATAATTTCACTTCTCCAAGAAGACAGGGTGCAGGAGTCATGGATCTCTTTGCTGCAACAACAACACCTGCAGTAGTCTATGAAATGACTTCAGGTGAAAGCAAGGTCTCCCTTGGAGAAATGGATAACCAATCAAAATTTATACTGACTGTTGAAAATTTCAGTGATGAAGAAGTCACCTACAAGATTGATGGAACAGTTCAAACGGACCTTACGGATGGAGAGTACAACTATCTAGAGACGCAAGGTGTCTACATTGATGGAACGCCGAATCCAGATGGCCCGAATGGGTTCTGGTCAGGAGAATACCCCATCAGTTTCAGCAAAGATGAAGTGACAGTCCTGGCAAACAGCACAGTCCAGGTTGAAGTAGAAGTTGACCTGACGAATGCAGTCGACTGGTGGTACAATGCACCTCTAAAGGATGTTTTTGAAAATGGAACGTTTATCGAAGGCTTTGTGACTTTAGAAGATAAAAATGATACCTATCCTACCCTGAGCATCCCTTATATGGGATATTATGGGGATTGGGATAAGGCTCCTATTATCGACGCTTCCATCTATGGCGAAGGAAGGTCATTCTATGAACTTACCTCTATGGCTTGGTATGAAGCTGCATCCGACAGCCTTTACTTCCTGGGTCTTGACGCAATAGAAAATCCAAACATGGACAATATCGCATTTTCACCAAATGGAAATGGAATCGCAGATAATGTTTTGCCCGTATTATCCTTTCTGAGAAATGCTAAAGCTTTCGAAGTAAATATCCTAAACGAAAATGGTGAGGTAATAAGAGCCTTGCATCAGCAAGAAAATATCACGAAGAACTACTATGATAGTGGAAATGATTCAAAATTTACGGTGAATTTGGACTGGATGTGGAACGGAACTGTGGACAATAAGATGGTTTCGGAAGGAAAATACTATTACCAGATCAGATCCAAAGTGGATTATGAAGGTGCAAATTGGCAGACAGTAAACTTCCCAGTGAAGCTTGATAATACTAAGCCAACGATTGAAGGCGTTACTTATGACAGTAAGACAAACACCCTTGTGGTAACTGCAAACGACTCCTTTAGTGGTATTGCCTCTTATGAAATTTTAGACAATACCAAGAAACCTGTGCTCAGTGTGGATGGTGCTTTCGATCTTACAGACACTGGCGTGACGTCTAAAGCTAAACTTGTCGTCACAGACTATGCAGGGAATATGGTTGTCTACGAACTGAAGCAGATTTTGAAAGTTGAGAATCAAGGGGTACCAGTTGGAAAACCGGCAGACCCAAACATTCCTCAGCCACTGGTTATCCCAGTGAAAGAACCAAAACTTGTTTTAGCAGGAGATGCTACGGCTCCGGTAGTCAAAATAACAAATCCAGAGTTCTTCGGAGTCTATGGTGCCAATCAGCTTCGCGTTCAAGGAACGCTCACAGACGATTCGCCAATTAAATCTCTGACTTTAGATGGAAAGCCTGTAACCATAAAATGGAATAATCAAAATGGATACTGGTATTTCGACTTCATGACTACCTATACAGATGGATATCACTCCATTCAGGTGGAAGTAATCGACATGGCTGGAAATGCCATAGCCTTCGCACATAAGATATTTGTGGATGCCACAAAGCCTGTGATCACACTACAGGAAACTATTCCAACAGAGACTACTCTGGACAAGATCACCTTGAAAGCGCTTTTTACCGATAATCTTCCAAGCCTTATGGTGAGACTGAACCAGAACATGTTGACGAATATCGAACCAGACTGGTCGTATTTTAATGACCTTCAACCCGCATCATACACAATGGAGAAGGAAGTTGAACTGAAAATGGGACCCAATCTGTTCATTCTCGAAGGTGAGGATGATGCAGGAAACGTGACGAAGACAGAAGTTATAATCACTCGAGTCGCCCCGTAAGCTGTAGACCGTTCGTTAATAACAGGAAATAATTACATCAATCGAGCAAATCATTAACCAGCCAGGACAAAGCAGGAATAATGCTAATGTCCTGGCTGGTTTCTTTCATGATAAAAAGATTGACCAAATTAGATTTTGAAAAATGGCATATTGTAAAACATTCCTTAACAGTATGCGGTAGATGATTTTATCACTAAAATTCATGTTAGAATGATAGAAATCAAAATAGAAATTGAACATTCAGTCATTATAGAATCGAAAGAGTAAGGAGGCAGATATGAAAAAATACGGATTTATCCTTTGGATTATCGTTTTCGCTGCAGTTCTTGGCGGAGGGTATTACCTTAGTGATAGGCTTAAGGATAAGGGAGTGGAGAAGCCAGTCCAGACAATAAGCGATACACCTGGCGTTTCCCCCTTCGAGAAATACAAGGTTGAAAGGGGGTTTAAGCCTGCCTTTACTATCAAAAATGCTGCGGGTGAGAATATCTCTCTGAGCGACTACAAGGGTCAGGTTATAATCCTGAACTTCTGGGCTTCCTGGTGTCCGCCGTGTGTAGAAGAAATGCCGGAACTGCAAGACATTCATGACTCGCTAGGTGATGGCAAGGTTTTATTTGCGATAAATCTTACAGACGGACAGCGAGAAACGAGGGAAAAGGCAGACAAATTCCTCGCAAAAAACGGGTATGACATGAATGTGCTCTATGATACGGAAGGGAAGGCTTTTATGTCCTTTGGAATAGAGAACATCCCACACACGTTTATCATTGATAAAGAAGGTATGGTCGTTTATAGTATCTCTGGTGAAACGGATAAAGCGACTATTGATGCACTACTTGCAATGGTGGACTGAAATTTCTCCTCCTGTTTAGGCGGAAGTACTGACCTTATTTCTCCACGCATCTTGCTTCTGCTCCCTGCATTTCTTAAATAATTTAGTGCAAATATATGAAGTGATTTTGCTAAATAATGAGCAAATACTTTTTATGGAGCCTTCGGAATCCTGTCTTCGATGGTCCATATCTGTTGTGTCTCATGCTTTTTCTTGGTGCAACAATCTTGTGTAAGTTTGTTTTTTTCATGATAACCAAATTATACACACACTGACGGACTTTTCGGAGTCCGTCAGTGTTTTTTTACAGAAAGTAAAAGGTCTGTCTCAAATGGAATTTCTTCCTTTTGAGACAGACCTTCTTTTAGTTAGACTCTTTTTCCATAATATGCATCTAGATACATTTGCTTGATTTCTGAGATGAGGGGATATCTTGGATTTGCTCCGGTACACTGGTCATCGAAGGCTTGGTAGCACATCTCATCCAGTGATTCTAAAAAGCTTGTTTCAGAAACTCCGAGATCCTTGATGGTAGAAGGAATATCGAGCTGAGTTTTAAGTTTTTCAATGGCTGCGATCAGTGATCCCATTTTTTCAGCATCCGTATTTCCACCAAGTCCAAGGTAATCTGCTATCCTTGCATACCTGAAGGTGATATTTGGGTACTTGTATTGTGGAAATGCAGCTTGCTTTATTGGGTTTTCTTCAGCGTTGAATCTGATGACTTCATTAATGAGAAGCGCATTGGCCGTACCATGTGCAACATGATGGAATGCACCAAGCTTGTGGGCCATGGAATGGCAAACACCTAAAAATGCATTTGCAAAAGCCATACCAGCCATCGTAGAAGCGTGAGCCATCTTTTCTCTGGCTTTCACATTGGTGCTGCCTTCCGTATAACAAAGCGGCAGATATTTGAAGATAAGCCTGATTGATTCGAGGGCCATCCCGTTGGTATATTCTGAAGCAAGGACAGATACATACGCTTCAATGGAGTGAACCATGGCATCAATTCCTGACGCTGCGGTCAATCCTTTTGGAATGTTCATCATCAGTTCAGTATCAATGATGGCCATATCAGGAGTCAGCTCATAATCTGCAAGTGGATACTTGATGCCAGTTGTTTCATCTGTAATTACAGCAAATGGGGTGACTTCTGAACCTGTGCCTGATGTTGTTGGCACGGCGATGAACATCGCCTTGTCACCAAGTTTTGGGAATGGATAGATTCTCTTTCTGATATCCATGAATCTCATGGCAAGATCTTCAAACTTGACTTCAGGATGCTCGTAAAGTGTCCACATGATCTTGGCCGCGTCCATGGGTGAACCGCCACCCAAGGCGATAATGACGTCAGGTTTATAGCTTAGCATTTCCGCTGCACCCTTTTTTGCAGTGGAAAGGGTAGGATCTGGCTCAACATCTGCAAATACCTTGAAATCTATACCGCTTTCTTCGAGGACTTTGATAATTTTATTGGTGTATCCGAGGTCATTCAGTACTCTATCTGTAACGATGAAGACTTTCTTTTTGTTCATGTCTTTAAGTTCCAAGAGGGCAATCTCCAGGGCACCATATTTAAAGTAGATTTTTTCTGGAACTCTGAACCAAAGCATATTTTCTCTCCTTTCAGCTACTGTCTTAATATTGAGGAGATGCTTGACTCCAACATTTTCACTGATGGAATTTCCGCCCCAGCTTCCACAGCCCAAAGTTAGGGATGGTGCAAGTCTGAAGTTGTAGATATCTCCGATGGCACCTTGTGAAGAAGGCATATTGATGATTGTCCTACCCGTCTTCATCTTATTTCCAAAGGCTGCAATTCGGTCTCTTGATTTCATCTGGTCGGTATAAAGTACCGAAGTATGTCCGAAACCACCGAGTCTAACGAGTTTGTCAGCCTTGTCTAAGGCATCGTTAAAATCTACAGCATGATACATAGCTAGAACAGGGGAGAGTTTTTCATGCGCGAAAGGCTCGTCAAGTTCTATGCGATCTACTTCTCCGATCAGGACTTTAGCCTCTTCAGGAACCGTGATTCCTGCTAGAGTAGCAATGGTATAAGCACTTTGTCCAACGATGGCAGCATTGATGTTTCCGTTTTTCATGATGCATTTTCTTACTTTTTCGGTTTCTTCTTCGCTTAAGATGTAGGCTCCTCTTTCACTAAATTCCTTCTTGACTTCATCATAGATAGAATCAAGTACGATGACAGACTGTTCAGAAGCACAGATTACACCGTTATCAAAGGTTTTGGACAAAAGGATCGAAGATACTGCCATTTTGAGGTGTGCAGTTTCATCGATAATCGCTGGTGTATTTCCAGCACCGACTCCTATTGCAGGTTTTCCTGAAGAATATGCCGCATGAACCATTCCTGGTCCACCTGTCGCGAGAATGATATCTGAGGTTGCCATAACTCTTTGGGTCAATTCCAGGGATGGTTCATCAATCCATGCGATAATTCCCTGTGGTGCACCTGCTTTTACTGCCGCATCAAGGATAATCTTCGCTGCTGCGATGGTAGATTTCTTTGCTCTTGGGTGAGGGGAGAATATGATGGCATTTCTAGTTTTCAGTGCCAGTAAAGCTTTAAAGATTGTGGTCGAAGTCGGATTAGTTGTAGGAATTACTGCGGCTACAATCCCAATGGGTTCTGCCACTTTAGAAATTCCAAATGAGTTATCTCTTTCAATGACTCCACACGTTTTGTCATTTCGGTACTGGTTATATATATATTCAGAAGCAAAGTGATTCTTAATCACCTTATCTTCAACAATTCCCATGCCGGTTTCTGCAACAGCCATTTTTGCAAGTTCAATTCTATTATTATTGGCAGCCAAGGCGGCCATTCTAAAAATTTCATCTACTTGTTCCTGAGTGAAGGTTCCAAATTGCCTTTGTGATTCTCTTAAAGCAAGCATTCTTTGATCCAGTTCTTCAACAGTACTAATCTTATCCATTTTGCCACGTCCTTTGTTAATTTATTGTCAAATTGATAATAACACCGCTAGAATGAATAGTCAATATAAAAAGGCAAAAATTAGTTAAAAAAATATCAATATTACAAGTAATTTAAAATAAAACGATTTCATTTTTAAGAAATCGATAAATTGACTAAGATTTGGTGAAAATAAACAAAAAACAATGAAGTAATGCAAAAACAAAAATAAAGGGTATAACCAATATTTAACTGTATGAATAGTTAATAATATAACAAATCGTTACAAAATAAGATTATTGCATTTAAAAGAAGGATATATGATGAAATCAATATGTGCTATTTGAAACATAACGTGAATAGATGTCATTACACCCAATGATTAAATTATAGATATCAAGTGAAAATATCCAAATATGCAGATAAATACGTGAAGAAACACTTAAAACTCCTTTAGTTTTCTATTACTTTTATCATTTTTAACTGCACGCAATTTAATCCTCTGCTAAGATGATGTCGTAAAAATACATCACGGAGGAGAATAAAATGAAACATATAGATGAGATATTGAATTTAATGGAGAAGGCCAAGGAAGATAATCCACTGGTAAATTTTCTGGTCAATTACGTCACCGCAAATGAATTAACAAGCATAACTTCATATTTTGGGGGAACACCAGTAATGACAGACGACCCTATCGATGCAGCGGATGTCGTGGAATATGGTCAGGTGGATGCGTTAGTATTCAATATCGGAACCATAACAAATAAGCAGGTAAATGCAATGATTGAAGCGGGTAAGAAAGCCACAGAACGAAATGTTCCTATAATTCTTGATCCCGTAGCTGCGGGTGTAACCCCATTTCGATCTCAAGCAATTAAGAGGATGCTTGAAGAACTCAAGATTTCTATAATTAAGGGAAATCTTGCAGAGATTAAAGCATGTCTTGGTGTGGAAACGGCATCCAAAGGTGTAGATTCAAACGAAGATGAAAGTGATGCAGATCAGTATGTTGTAGCCCTTGCGAGAAAATACAATTGCGTTGTGGCCATGACAGGGATTGAAGATATCATTACAGATGGTGCAAGGGTAGTTAAGATTAAGAATGGTACACCGAGTCTTCCCAAGGTAATCGGTACAGGCTGCACCATTGGTGCACTTGTCGGTACATTCAGTGGTGTAACAGATGATTATTTTTATAGTGCCATGACTGGGGTTATCATTATGGGCATAGCAGGAGAAATTGCAGATCAGAAGGTGGATGCGAAACTAGGTTACTATACTTATAAGCATCATCTTTTAGATACGCTTTCGGTGATGACCAATGAACAGATCAAAGAAAGAGCGAATATTTTAGATGTTGCCATTGAAGATATTGCTGTATGGGCGAGTTAATGAGATTAAAAGAACAAATGAAAACCCTATACGCCAAGAAGTTTGAAGAGCGTTATCCCTTGGTGTGTTTCCTTACAAACTATGCCACGGTTCTGGATTTGGTCGATATGTGCATTCATTCCGGAGGTTCTCCGGTTCTCTCAGATGAAATTTCAGAAGCCCATGAAATGGTTGAGTATTCTCGTTCAAGCGCTGTGGTGATGAATTTTGGAACGATAAACCGGGAATATCTTGATCTCATGACAATTACAGGAAAAACAGCAAACCGGGTTAATGTTCCTGTAATCTTGGATCCGGCTGCAATTACCGCATCAAGCTTCAGAAAGTATGCCATCAGTCACTTGCTTACTGAAGTTCATGTTTCTATCCTGAAAGGTAATCTCGGAGAAATCAAGTTTATTTTAGGCTATGAAACCAAAAGTAAGGGAATTGACTCATTTGAAGATGAACGTGGTGCTGAAAAATACTGTATAGAACTTGCCAATAAGCTAGGTAATGTTGTAGTGATGACAGGCAAAGTAGATATTATTACTGACGGAAAAAGAATTGCAAAAATTTCGAATGGAAATGCAAGGCTTAAAAAGATATGCGGAGCGGGTTCTTCGGTGGCCTCGATTATGGCAACCTATTCGGGACTTACAGAGGATTACTTCCTTAGTGCGGTCTTAGGCGCAGCAGTTATGGGCGTTGCCTCAGAGATTGCAGAAGAAAGGATGGATGAGAAAACGGGAATAAGAAGCTTTAAAACTTTTCTTCATGATGCGGTATCTCTCCTTACAACCGAGGAACTCATGGAGAAGGTCAATGTCGAAGAATACGAAATTTAGGAACCACTAAATGATGTGACTACATCAACGATGGATTAATAAAATTCTCGTCAATAAAAATAATTTCAATGATTAAGGTCCCCCTCATTCAAAAATGAATGAGGGGGACCTTAAATTTATTCAGAACTAAAACTTACGCAATAGATTCGTCATCATCAGTATTCTTTTCGGTTTCCAGTTTCTCTGCTGTTGTCCCTTTGTATATCGCCGCACCAAGGATGACCCAGAACATGTAGGAATGGTAGACGACATTGTTGGAAAAGAAGGACTGGATTACGTAGCCAATGACAGAAACCGTGAGGGCAATTGAAATCGGGTTTGATCGAATTTTCATAAAGGAGGTTTTGATTACACTACAGAGCATTAGAACATAAGCGATGAGAGAGGGGATGCCGGTAGTTCCTGCAATATGAATGAATTCATTGTGTGCCCTTTGAAATGTGCTTATGCCTTGATCTTGAATGGCCAAGAGCTCATTGGTGTAGTAGGTTTCGAATATATACCTTAAATTACCGACGCCTACACCAAACAGGGGATGCTTGGGAAGAGTTTCAATGACTCGTTTCCAAATAAACATCCGATAGGAACCGGCGGCATCGTCGAGCCCAGGGGTTCCAGCAGGTCCCTCGGGCGCCGTGACATCTTTAAAATCAAAGACGATGGAAACCGCTCTGGAGATTAGAATACCACTCATCAAGAGATTTAAAGCAAAGGCGATGAATGCAAAGGAGATCACTAAGACTTCTATTTTTCTTCGATGGGCTTTATCTTTGATAAAGTACATGATGAGGATGATAAAAGTGACGGAAATCCCCATCCAGGCACCTCGTGTTCTTGACATGAGGGCAACTGTAAAAATCAGGCAAGAGGAAAAATAATACATGGATTTTTTTTCTGAAAAATACATGTAGATAGAAATCGGAAGAATCAGGGTAATGTATGCCCCTAAATAATTCGGATTGTTTAAGGTGCCATAAGGTGAAGCAAAATTCCCCCACGGAAAGGAATAGCTTTCAAAATAAATAATTTTGAAAAACTGCAATACGCTAATGATAGACATGATCACTCCGCTGAGGATAAAGAGATTAATTTTCTTTTTATCGAAGTTCAGGTATTCCATGGAAAAGAGAAAGATCAAGACATAACAAGTTTGGAGGATCACACTTTCTCTGTTATTTGAAATTCCGATGATGGAATTCAGTTTGTCCACACTAAAAAAAGTAGAAATATATATCAATAGAAGATATAGTATTCCTAATTTAGCCGCTAAATTTAAGGTCTTCAGTTGAGCGGTTTTATTTTTTTCGTATCTTATCCAGGTGTATACCATAAGCAGCGTAGCTGCGATGATGAAGATGACCCTAGGCATTCCGATAATGTCTGAAGGCCACGGTGCCATAAAAAATGGCGTAAAACACAGGATAATGATTAATATTTTATTGATGGTTTTGTTAACATTCATTTTGTACCTCAGATGCGCTGTGATGATAAATATTGACTGATTCCGACAGTTTATTATATGCCATTTTGAACAAATTGCAAATTCATTGAATATAACATTATCATAAAATCATGGAATTATAGTGACAGAGTGGTGAATTTAGTCTCATTGGATAAAAAATGTTTGGTTGGTTGTTAAGCTTATTTGAAGTGATTACTTGAAATGAGTCCCACATCTTAGCGATAATAGGGGTTATACGATCAGCAATGAACAATCTGGGTCAACAAAAACGGAGAATGCATATCAATATGCTTCTCCGTCATTTTTAAGAGGCTAACACTAAGAAATATTTTCAAGGTTCAAGTCATTGGACTTCATAGTGCTGATATCTTTGACACTATCGCCTTCGAGAAGTTCATAGGACAAAACCTTATGTAATGTCTTATCATTTTTCTCTATTTGGCGAAGGAGAATCTCCACACTGTTTTTAGCAAGCTGATCTTGAAGTTGACGGATCGTTGTGAGTTTCGGGTTATAGTAATTTGCAAGATCGATTCCATCAAAACCAATAATCGAAATGTCTTCAGGAATACTCAGCCCTTTATCAGCAATTGCTCTCATTGCCCCGATGGCCATGACATCACTCATGGCAAAGATGGCAGTGATCTGGGGATTCTTGTTTAGAAGCCTTTGTGCAGCTCCATAAGCCCCTTCCAGAGAATAACGCGCCATTTCATATTGATGCATTTCATTAAATAAAATCCCGTGTTTTTCAAGTTCATCCACTGCGCCTCTTAATCGGATTTCACTCATATTGGACATCTCATATTTACCGCCGATTATCCCTATCTTCTCATGACCCATTTCTATCAGATAGGAGATTGCACTTCGGGCAGCACTATAATCATCAGTAGTGACACTTGATAGGTTCTTGTAACCGAAATCTTTTCCTGAGGAGGTAACGAGAATACCGGGTATGCTTATTTTGGAGAAATCATTTTGGAAATTCTTGGGATTTCCACCTAAAAACATTACACCAAGTGATTTTTTCTCATTGCAGACTATGCTTGACTCATGAACCTCATTGCTCTCTTCATCAAGATAGTTAACTACTCCGGTATAGCCTTTTGCCTCGATTAGATGCTGGATTTTCTCAAGAATCGGATGAAAGAGAAAATTGAATTTACCTTTTACAAATATACTGATAATCGTACTGTTTTGTTGCTTAAGCTGTTTTGCATTACTGTTAGGCACAAAGTGTCTTCGATCAATGACGTCCTGAACCTTCTTTTTGGTGGCCAGGCTCACATCAGGATGACAATTTATGACTCTTGATACCGTACTAACAGCGACTCCGGCTTCTTGAGCAATATCTTTTATTGTAACCATTGAAGATCTCCCTTTGCTTTATTATCCCTTGACTGCTCCAGATAATACACCCTTGATGATATATTTCTGCATAAACAGATAAAATATCACAATTGGTAGAATAGCTAGAATTAGCATCGCCATTAGCGCGCCCATATCTCTTGAACCGTATCCTCCTTGTAGATACTGTACTGCTACCGGTATTGTCTTATACTTATTGCCAATGGTAAGGTAAGGAAGAAGATAATCATTCCAAATCCACATGGCATTAAGAATTGACACGGTAATAGCAGTAGGTTTCAGTATTGGAAATACTACAAGGAAAAATGTTTGAATCGGTGAGCATCCATCAATCATTGCTGCTTCTTCAATTTCTATCGGGATACTTTTTATAAATCCCGAGAAGATAAAAACAGACAATCCTGCGCCAAAACCAAGATAGATGAAGATGATACCAATGGGATTATCCATTCCAAGGATATTCACCGTTTTGGACATCGTAAACATCACCATCTGGAATGGAACGACCATGCTAAATGCAAAGAGATAATAAATCGCTGATGTGAATTTATTTTTTACTCTAATAATATACCATGCGGTCATCGAAGTGAACAGAATTATTACGATAACTGATGACACTGTAATAAATAAAGAATATCCAAACGCTGAAAAGAAATTAATTTTCTGGATCCCTGAACTATAGTTTTCCAGTCCTGCAAAAGTGCTTGATGTCGGCAAGGTAAATGGTGAGTCCATAATATAGAACTTACCTTTGAAAGAGTTGATAAGAACGATGAAGATCGGGGACAAGAAAACAACGGACAGGAATGCCATTAAGATAAAAATAACATAATTCAGGCGTTTTTTGCTTTTATTCATTAACTTTCAACCTCCTTTTGTCTGGTTAGACGCAATTGGATGAAAGCTATGGCTGCAACCATAAGAAAAAAGATTACGGCCTTGGCTTGTCCAACGCCTTCATAACCATTTCTCCCATAGAAGGTGTGATAAATATCGAGGGCGAGCATAGAGGTCTGCCTGCCTGGCGCACCTGCTGTCAAGGAGAAGTTCTGGTCAAAAAGTTTAAACGAATTGGTCAGTGTAAGGAAAGTACAAATGGTGATTGAAGGCATAATCATGGGTAGTGTGACACTTTTAAGCTTTTGAAGTGATGAAGCGCCATCAATCTCGGCAGCTTCATTTAGTTCTGCTGGGATATTCTGTATACCGGCAATATAGATAATCATCATATAGCCGATCATTTGCCAGTTCATGAGGATTACAAGTCCCCAGAAGCCATATTCTGCCTTAAAGGTGATATCGACGCCAAAATTAAGCAAAACACCATTGATAATCAGTTGCCAAATATATCCAAGAACAATGCCTCCGATGAGGTTAGGCATGAAGTATACAGTTCTGAAGAGGTTTGTGCCTTTGATTCCTCTGGTTAGAAGCAGTGCCATGAAGAAAGCAATTAAATTGATGGTAATGACAGATACTACTGTAAATTTTAAGGTAAACCAGAGGGCATTCAAGAAGTCAGGGCTTTCGAGAAATGCCTTTGTATAATTATCTAGTCCAACCCATGTTGAATTGGTTACCGTTGTGAATTCCGTGAAAGAAAGGTATATCCCCATGATGAATGGGAATAAAAATGAAATTCCGAATGCAATCAATGTCGGAAGCGCAAAAACCGCGAAATATTTGGATAATGTTTTTTCCATACATTTCCTCCTCATCTTATCCTTTGTGTCTATTCTATAAAGTACCCCTGCCCACAAATTAGGCAGGGGCTTACTTCATTTAGTTATTTGTTTCTTTATTACTTTCCGCTTTCTGCTTTCCAGTCAGTAACAACCTTAGCGGTTACATCTTCCCATTTCATGCTGCCTTGAGCATACTGAAGTAAAGAAGAACCAAAGTTGTCTTTGAAAGTCTGGCTTGGGAATACGGTGAAGTTCCATGGAACTGATGTAACCCCTTCTTTTGACATCCAATTGATAACTTCCTTGGCTAGTGGATCTGCAGGTCTTTCAGCCTCTGTAAAGGTATCGAAAGGAGCGATAAAGTTCAGCTTTTCGATAACGAATTTTTTGCCTGTTTCGCTAGAATATAGCCAGTAGATAAAGTCTGCAGCGAGTTTCTGATTTTCTGCTGAAGCTTTAGCGTTAATGGAGAAGAAGTTTTCTGTACCGGTGCAAAGACCCTGTGTTTCTTCTCCAGCTGCACCAGTGTAGATTGGCATGAACTTGATATCTTCTTCTGCTACAACGTTACCAGCTACACCATTAATCTGTGACCATGCCCAGTTGCCGTTTTGAACAAATGCTACTTTGCCCAGTGCAAATTCAGCCATGGAATCATCAACCTGTTTGCTTCCTAGAAGTGCAGGTTCTGTAATAGAATTGTTGATATAAAGATCAAAGATATTCTTGTATTCATCGGAATACTCGAATGTAATTTCTTTTGTCGCATCACTTGCAAGGTCAATTTTGTTGTTCTTGAATTCATAATATACTGGAATGTTTGCAAGATGTGTCTGCCATCTCCAGTCTTCACCTGGTTTAAGTGATGTACTGGCAAATACGCCTTCAATTCCTAAATCAGCTTTCTTAGCTGTCATATCTTCAACAACTGCTTTGAATTTTGCAAAATTATTGATTTCATCCATTGATTTTGCCTTAGCGCCTGTCGTTGCAAAGTATTTTTCCATGATTGAATTGTTATAGATTATTCCATAACCTTCAACAACATAAGGAATTCCGTAAACGCCATCCCCGTCGGTTACAGCAAGTGTCTTATCCGTAAGGTGTTTATAAAGTTCCGTATCTTTTAAGTCCATTGTATAATCTTTCCAAGCAGCATAGCCTTTTGGCCCGTTTATCTGGAATAATGTTGGGGCATCTTTCTTGGCCATTTCTGATTTCAGGGTTTGCTCATAGGTACCTGATGCTGCAGTAACGACGTTAAGCTTTACACCCTTTTCTTTTTCATAGGCCGTAGCAATTTCTGCATAGACTTCTGCGATTTCTGGCTTGAAATTTAGGTAATAAAGTTCAGGTGTCTTTTGACCACAAGCTGCTAGTGAAAGTGGAATTGAAGCAGCAAGTAATAAGGCGATGATTTTTTTCATAAATTTCCCCTCCTATTTTAAGGTTTAGAAAACGTTCTGGAAACGATTCCTGAAACTATACCTTATTATAATATCGTTTTCATTAAAAAGTCAACTCTTTATCTAATGTATAGCTAAATACAATTTGTTTGAGGTTTTTATAGCGAGATAATTGAATTTTCCAGTGTATATCGGAGAATTTGCTAGGGGTCCATCCGAATTTTGAGATTTATCCGGAGATATTGATGTATTGACCTTTTGATGACTTTACTTTACAATAAATAGGTACTCAAAAACAGGAAGTTAGCTGTTTTGTTCTATCAAAGCCTAATTTCAAGAGGGTAACCCTGATTAAATGATAAAAAACTGTCTAGTCTCAAATAGATCGTTTGATTAATGATATATGCTACTGTGGCTCAGTCGGTAGAGCAGCTGATTCGTAATCAGCAGGTCAGCGGTTCGATTCCGCTCAGTAGCTCCAATGAAGATAAGAAGTATCAATGCTTTTAGCAGATGGTGCTTCTTTTTATTCTGTCCTATTAACGATTCACATGGCAGAATCAACTGTTGAAGGGACATTGAAAAGAAACAATGAAGATTAGGATCAGAATCAATCAAAAAAATATTATAGGAATAGACATAACCGGGAGGAATAAAAGAATAGAACACTTAATAAATTCACCAATTGTTAAACTGTAGTCTATGAGGAAGGCATAGACTAAAATAAAAATTGAAAGGGTGATTTTATGTCCATTGAATCTGTTTTTGAGGAAGAAAAACTGTCTCTTTGGCTGAATGATGACATTCTGCATGATTTTCCCATCCTAAATCAAGTAGAGAGCTGTGGTGTTTGCGTAATTGGTGCCGGGATCACAGGAATCACGACGGCTTATCAACTCTCTCTCCTGGGGATAGATGTGATTCTTATAGACAGCCATACACCGATGCGACTCACCTCTGGAAATACCACGGCTAAGTTTACGTTCCAGCACGGGCTCATCTATAGTAAGATCCTCAAGAAATACGGAGCTGATAGTGCCCGATTATATTATGAAGCACAAGTTGAAGCCATGGGCTTTGTAGAAAAACTTGTCAAGGATCTTGAAATTCCCTGTGACTTCAAGAACACCTATGCCATGATTTACGCAGAGAATGAGGAGGATTTCGAGGAAATCAGTGAGGAGTACGAAGCCTATCAGAAGCTTGATATCCCCGGAGAGCTGGTAAGAGAACTTCCCTTTGGACTTTCTGGTGTAGGCGGACTTCGAGTGAAAAATCAGTTTGATCTCCATCCGGTGAAATATCTGTCCTTCCTGCTTGAAAAGCTGAAAGAGCGTAAAGTGAGGATTTATCAGCAGACGAAAGCTGTGGACATTAAAGAGAGTGGGGAATCGACGCTCATTATCACCGAAGGCGGACACACTATTCAATGCCAGAAAGCGGTTATTGCGACTGGATATCCTTTCTTTGATGGCAACGGATTCTATTTTGCGAGGTTAGCGGCATACAGATCCTATCTCATGGCTATTCCGAGACCTTCCGATGGAAATGCCGATGCCATGCTGATCTCGAATTCCTCCTCCCCCCATACCATGAGGTTCATCAGAACCAATGGTGTTGACTATCTAATTGTAGGAGGAAATGGGCATAAAGTAGGTCAGGAGACCTCAGCTATGGATTCCTATATGAAAATCATCGATTTCGCCAGAGAGAATTTCCATGTAGATGACGTCGCTTTTCGATGGTCTGCCCAAGACTATGAGCCTTTGGACGGTATTCCCTACATCGGAGCGCTCACATCTAAACACCCTAATATATTCGTAGCCACAGGCTTCAGGAAATGGGGAATGACCAATGGAACTTTATCGGCATATCTTCTTACCAGGAATATTGCGGGGGAAAGCACTCGGTTTGATGAACTTTTCAAGCCTTCCCGGGGTGAAGTGAAAGAAAGTCTGGGTCAGGTGATAAAGGAAAACCTCAATGTGGCCAAAGAGCTTCTTAAAGGAAAATTCACTCCAACCCAGACCTCTCTCGAAGAATTAGGAAACAACGAAGGCGGAATCATACGCCATCAAGGAAAACGCACAGGTGCTTATCGGGACAATAATGGAAAACTGTTCCTTTTTGACTCCACTTGTACCCATCTCGGATGCGAGGTGGAATACAATAATGCGGAAAAGTCTTTTGACTGTCCTTGCCATGGATCAAGATTTGATCATGAGGGACAGGTCATAGAGGGACCTGCGCTAAAGGAGCTGAAGAAACGCGAGAAATAAAAAGAAACGGCATTCTTTCTTTGGATACTTAAGGGTTTGTCCAAAAACCTAAAGATAAAATATAAAAGTTAGAAATGGTGAAGGTGACCCAAAATTAATCAATATTTGCATTTAAAGCAGATAATAGAGTATAATGATTAACGATATTAAATGAAGTCTTATCATTAGATTTGGGTTTCAATAGAAAGAAAATGAATCCAAAGATATGAGGAAATGCGGTAATCTTCCTGACAAAGAAAACTTGTCTTCCTAGGGTTACAGCGAAATACCATAATTTAGATTAGGTGAAATAACGGATTCGTACTAAGGACGTTACAAGGTTCGATTCCGTTCAGTATCTCTATAAAGATAACTTGTCTCAGCATAGATGTTGATTCTATCGAGGCAGGTTTTTTTCATATGTCATGATGAAGTACCCAGTAAAGTTGATCGTATAAATAGTAGAAGTGCAAGAACATATGGCTAATCGGGAAGAGAAAGCATCCTTCCACAGAATTAGCTTCAGATAGAATAAAGAACCAAAGGAGATAAAATGGGAAAAAGTTTCAATAACACCAATATGAGCCCTGAGCTTTTAAAGGCAGTAGAAAGTCTTGGATTCAGCAAACTCACGGATATTCAGGAGAAGGTAGGTCCAATAGCTATGGCGGGGGAGAACATCCTTGGTTCATCTTCCACAGGAAGCGGAAAAACACTCGCTTTTCTTATGCCAATACTAGAGAGGACAGAGTGGGAAGAGAACAACGCGGTAGCACTAATTCTTGCTCCTTCAAGAGAACTTTCATTACAGATCAAGACGGAATATGACACATTAGGAAGATATAAGAAGCTTTCATCAGTTGCGCTTTTTGGAAAGCAGCCGTTTAAAGACCAGGTAGCCCAGATGAAAAATAGACACCAGGCAGTTACAGGTACTCCAGGCAGAGTGCTTGATCATATCAAAAGAGGAACTCTTGATGTTGAGGCCATCCGTTACCTTGTTATCGATGAAGTTGATGAACTGTTAGACAGGGGATTTCAGGATGAAGTCATCCAAATTGTAAGAAGTTTAAGAAAAGTCAAGCAGACCATGATGTTTTCGGCTACAATTACACAGAGCGTCAGAGAATTAGCCATGAAGATTACAAAAGACTTCAAAGTCATTGAAGCGGAAACAGAAGGTGAAGAGCATCTTAATATAGAAGAGATTCTTTATCGTGTTGATGCAAGAGATAAATTCAATGCTTTGATCTCCCTGATTTATGGCAGAAAACCTAAAAGCATGATTATCTTCGTGAATACGAAGGATGAATGTGATCGAATCCAAGCCAAGCTTGCTTCGGAAAATATTGACAGCATTAAAATCCATGGCGGAATGATGCAGGACGATCGTTTAAAGGCCATGGCAAAGTTCAAGAATAAGGAAGTACCGTATCTTGTAGCAACGGATGTCGCTGCCAGAGGAATAGATATTTCAGATCTTGATATTTCACTTAGCTATGACTTTCCTGTGGAAAAAGAAAGCTTTGTGCATAGGGCAGGAAGAACTGGAAGGAACTTTAAAGAAGGAACTGCAATTTATTTTATCTCGGAATATGATGGAAAAAAGGTATCAGAAGTGGAGAGATACGTTAGTTATCCTTTAAATAAAACCATCACGATGGATTATACTCCCTTCAAAACAGGCAGGGATGATTATAGAGAATTCCAAAAGAATTTAAGAATGAATAGACCACAGAAAAAGATCGTCCACAAGGATATCACAAAGCTCTATATCAATGGGGGAAAGAACAAGAAAATCAGACCCCTTGATATTGTTGGAACTTTGAATTCAATTGAGGGTATAACCGGAAAAGACATCGGAATTATCCAGGTATTGGATAATGGTTCATATATCGATATTCTTAATGGGAAAGGTGATATCGCATTAAAAGGATTATCAACAAGAAAAATCAAAGGGAAAGAACTAAGAGTAGAAAAAGCCAAGAAATAGCTCTACTCGTATGAGTTATTACTTGTATTTAGGATATTTTTTATAAACCTATATAGATGATGAAACGGAAATTAGGCGAAGTGCTTGGTTTTCGTTTTTTCGTTTGCTAAAAAACATTCAGTGTTGAACTTTAATTTCGATAAGGATCTATGCAACCAGATTGATTTGCATATTGTTAAACAAAACAGGAAATACAAATCTTTCGATCAGGCTTAACATGAAAATATTAAAATAAGAAGGAGGAAGATTAATTCATGTTTTAAAGCGTACAGAAGATGAAAACATTTTCAATAGTGAAAATATAATGAAAATTTACAGATGTCTCTTAAAGTAAAATTACAGTTGTGCTATAATTAGATAAAGAATATTGAGATAATTTAACGGGTGGTGTAATGGATGGAACTAGGTATTAATCAATCACAAATTAGTACAGAAAAGCAACTGGACATGGAAGTCGCCTCTATTGAAAGACTATTACGAGATCATGACGAATTTTTCAATTTCGTTAATTTAAACGAACATTGGTACCGATGGGTGTCAGGAAAATATACGGTCACAAGCGTTGACAGTATGGGAG
>JBASOA010000001.1:0-76140 GCA_049657765.1 Clostridiaceae bacterium | reverse complement strand
GTCCTGTACTCCAAAGCATTTACTCTTCTTCTGGTCTTTTCGATCTCGTCAGCCATGAGCTGGCAGGATTTTTCGACCTCCGCAAGTTCGAGCAGTTTAGGCGGCTTATATCATCGCAATCGACGTTGAGCATATCACGGGCAAAGAAGCAATCGAATATGCCAGGGCAAAAACAGGTAATTAATCGGGCAATTGTTTATACAATCTGCAGAGGAATAAGTTAGGAATATCATGACAAATCTGAAAGGAGACCCATTCATGAAAAAAGGACTAAAGATTCTCATCACATTGATTATCTTGATTGCAGTCATCATGGGAGGAGCGCTGATTGCATTGACCCAGGGCCTCGAAGAAGGGAAAAGCGTTACAATCAACGGGTTGAATTTAAGTAACATCGAAGATGGCACATACAATGGAAAATATGATTTCAAAAGATGGTCAAATGAACTTGGTATAAAGGTGAAGGATCATAAAATAATGGAGATCAAAGTTGTTAAAGACGTTAGATTTGCAAATCCCGCTGTTACTATTCAGTTATTTAATGAGGTAATCGAAGCTCAGGATACAACGGTTGATCTCGTTTCAGGATCAACAGTTACTGCCAAGGCAAATCTGAAAGCCATAGAAAATGCTTTCAAAAAATAAGAGCATGGTTATCGTTGGATATGGAGATTTAGTCGTTTTAAGAAGTCAATTTATTGCATAATAAGAACCGCAACCCTTTAAACAGGCGAATCGTCTGTTTAGGGGTTGTATTTTTTTAAGAAATGGACATATTGTTTTTAGCAGGATAAGGAAATAAGTAAATTTAAAAATAGTTCTTGACTTGGAGTTAACTCCAAGTGCTAAGCTATGAAAAGATAGATCGGAATGAAGAATTTTGATCGTAGAAACTTCTAAATGAGAAATGATCTCCAGATGTTTTCAAAAACACTTATTGCGAAGCAAAAGATCGGGGTAGCCTTTGTATGTAAAAATCATCAAGATCATCTATCAGTGCAATAGAAAAAAATAATGAGGATTGAGAAAAGGAGTAAAAATGAAAAGAAAAAACTGGTTGATCACTGGAGTAAGCAGTGGATTTGGACATGAGTTAACTAAACAGCTTTTGGAAAAAGGAGATCGGGTTATCGGTACTGTACGGAATAAAAACAAGGTTGCCGATTTTTTAGAGAAGTATCCAGATACATTCGAGTCTGTAATTTTAGATGTTACAAATGTCCCGCAGATCCATCAGGTGGTCGACAGTTCCTTTGAAAAGTTTGGGCATATCGATGTTGTTGTAAGCAATGCAGGCTATGGACTCTTCGGCGCAGCTGAAGAACTAAGTGATGAAGAGGTCGATCACATCATTCAAACAAATCTAATCGGGTCAATTCAATTGATCAGGTCCGCGCTTCCACATCTTCGTACACAAGCCGGCGGTCGAATCATTCAGATTTCATCTTATGGCGGACAAGTTGCTTTCCCAGGAAACTCGCTGTATCACGCAACAAAATTTGGAATCGAGGGATTCTGTGAAGTGTCGCTCAGGAGGTAAGACCATTCAATATTGGTGTGACGATTGTAGAACCAGGTGGAGCTCGTACGGAGTTTAGATATGGCAGTGCGAAGGTTGCTAGTCTTATGCCGGAATACGATGATACTCCTGCACA
Organism: Clostridiaceae bacterium; assembly: GCA_049657765.1. Taxonomy (GTDB): domain Bacteria; phylum Bacillota; class Clostridia; order Clostridiales; family Clostridiaceae; genus Proteiniclasticum. The sequence continues at coordinate 74,485 of JBASOA010000001.1, read as the reverse complement.
TAGCTTTTTAAAAATGCTCGATGCAGCCAATGGACTAGCTGCAGGAGATCCCGTTCGAATGGCAGCAAGAATCATTGAGAGCACAGAACTCGAAAATACTCCAATGCGAATGGTATTCGGCTCACAGGCGCTGGAAAGCACAATTTCAACACTGAAAGTTAGAATTGCTGACTTTGAAACACAGACAGAACTCGCAGCTTCCACTGACTTTCCATTAGGGGAGTAAACTATCGAGAATTAAAATATAAAGAAGGTGAAGCCTTATGGCCATAACAAAATTTTCAAAAGAATATCACGAAAAAATGTTTCCGGGATATGTTTCAAAATTTCTAGAGACAGACCCGGAGTTCATTGAACGATTTGACAACTTCGCGTTTGATGAAGTCATTCGTAGTGATGATTTGGATGATCGCACAAGAATGATTTCCATTCTCGCTGTGCTTATAGGTGCCCAGTGCTTGAATGAGTATAAAGCCCTAATGAAAGCGGCAATGAACTTCGGTGTAAAACCAGTTGAAATTAAAGAGGTTCTCTATCAGGCAGTTCCTTACCTTGGGATTGGAAGAACATTCGATTTTCTACATGCAACCAATGAGGCGCTAAGTGCAGAAGGGATTTCTCTTCCATTAGAAGGACAGGCTACTACAACAGCTGAAAATCGCCTTGAAAAAGGGATTCAGGTGCAAGTGGAGATCTTCGGACCTGAAATGGCAGATTTTTACAAATCCGGCCCAAAGGAATCTCGCCATATCAATCATTGGCTGGCAGATAACTGCTTTGGAGACTATTACACGAGAACTGGACTTGATTTAAAAATGCGTGAACTGATTACATTCTGTTTTCTTTTTGCACAGGGCGGCTGCGAGCCGCAACTTAAAAGTCATGCAGCGGCGAATATGAGGATGGGGAATGACAAACAATTCTTGATCAATATCATCTCGCAGTGCCTGCCCTATATCGGATACCCAAGGAGCTTAAATGCTCTGCGATGTGTAAATGAGGCAGCAGAATTGACTATAAAGTAGAAAGTTTTCGATCATGAGCAATTGCAGCAATAAATTAATGGAGGCGAATGAATGAGTGAAACAAAAGATTTAAGTCAGGGCGTTATTTTTCCTATTGGAGAAAAACTACCCTTGATGTTTAGTCAGTACTTTATCGGCCAGGCCTATCTTAAAATGCTGACAACCACAGGTGTAGTCATTGGGAATGTGACGTTTGAACCGGGGTGTAGAAATAACTGGCATATTCATCATATGGGGGGTCAGATTCTACTTGTCACTGGCGGCCAAGGCTTTTATCAGGAGTGGGGGAAAGATGCAATTTCCTTGGCACCTGGAGATGTCGTTAATATTGCGCCTGGGGTAAAACATTGGCATGGCGCAAACCATGATAGCTGGTTTTCCCATCTCGCAGTGGAAGTTCCTGCAGAAGGGGCATACAATGAATGGCTTGAGGCTGTGGAAGATGATGGATATCATCAATTAAAATATCAAATAAAATAGAGAAAGAAGAAGGAGAAAAATAAATGAATAATTTTGTATATGACATTCCAACCAAGGTGTATTTTGGAGAAAACCAATTGGGAAACTTAGGGGCTGAATTAAGTAAATATGGCAGAAAAGTACTGCTGACTTATGGTGGTGGATCCATCAAAAAAATCGGACTATATGACAAAATTGTTGAAGAAATCAAAAACGCTGGACTGGAGCTTTTTGAATTATCAGGAATCGAACCAAATCCAAGAGTTTCTTCCGTTAATGCAGGCGCTGACATCTGCAAGAAGGAGAATATTGATGTGCTTCTCGCAGTAGGTGGAGGATCTGTTCTCGATTGCACAAAATACATCGGTGCAGCAACCTATTATGATGGAGATGCCTGGGATATCCTTCTACAAAAGTTTAATGTGGAGAAATGCCTTCCAATCATCACAGTCCTGACACTCTCGGCCACTGGTTCAGAAATGGATGCTGGCGGGGTGATCAGCAATCCGGAAACAAAAGATAAGAAAGGTCTCATGTTCCCAGTCATGCAGCCTAAGGTATCCTTTCTGGATCCTAGCAATACCTTTACTAATAGTCCTTATCAAACCGCATGCGGTGCAGCGGATATGATGAGTCATCTCATTGAGGTCTATTTCAATATGGACCAGGATTTAACCATGCTGGATTATGTCATGGAAGGTCTATTCAAGACCATCATCCGATATGCACCAATCGCGATGACAGAACCAGATAATTATGAAGCTCGTGCAAATCTGATGTGGGCATCCTCATGGGCAATCAATGGATTTGTTCGAGGTGGAAAACAACAGGCATGGAGCTGTCATCCGATGGAACATGAGCTTTCAGCCATCTATGACATCACACATGGGCTCGGTCTTGCAATCCTTACCCCAAGATGGATGACATATACCTTGAACGAACAAACCGCCAGCAAGTTTTATCAGTTTGGTGTAAATGTTTTTGGAATAGATAGAACACTACCCCAAATGGAAGTGGCCAAAAAGAGCATTGAAATGCTTGAGGATTTCTTCTTCAAGACCCTGGGACTTCAAAGCTCGCTGAGTGAAATTGGGATCGATTCAAAGAACTTTGAACTTATGGCAAAAAAGGCAGTTACTGGAGGAACCATGCACGGTTTTAAACCATTAGCAGAAGCAGATATTGTAGAAATTTTTAAAAAGTGTTTATAATAAATCATATAGAAGGAAGCTGAAAAGATGAGCAAAACAGCAGTCGTTATTTACTCGTATACAAATAACACAAAGAAAATTGCAGAAATGATTCATGAGAAGATTGATGCAGAAATCATTCAAATTGAGAAGGTTACGCCTTATCGCGGGAGCTATGAAGAAGTTGTAGACCTTGCGAAGAAAGAAGTTAAGGCTGGATTCAAGCCTTCGATTCAAGCCTTGGGAACTAAACTCGATGAATATGACACCATCATTCTTGGCACACCAGTATGGTGGTATACCATGGCTCCAGCGGTTTTAACGTTTTTATCCGATACAGATCTACGGGGTAAGCGAATTATTCCATTTGCCACTAATGCTGGATGGCTGGGACATACCTTTGAGGACATCAAAAAACACTGTCCAGGGTCAGAGGTTTTGAACGAAATGAACATTGAATTTTCAGAGGATATTTTGAAAACCACGATGAATGACCTTGAGCAATGGATACAATCAATTTAAAAGACGAGTACAAATACAACTTGTTGAGCAGCGCCATGAGTCACCTAGACCAGGTAGTGACAGGGCAAACTAGTGCTCGAAAGTAATCAGAGAAGAAAAGAGAGGAAAAACAATGGGAAAGATTTTAATTGCATTTTATTCACGAAAAGGGCAGAATTATGTAAGTGGTTCGATCAAAGATTTAAACGTAGGGAATACAGAAGTAGTTGCGAAGATGGTTGAGGAAATCACCGAAGGCGATTTGTTTCAAATCGATACGGTGAAAAAGTATCCTTCAGATTACCATGAGGCTACAGTTGTGGCACAAAAGGAACTTCGTGAAAAAGCTCGTCCAGAGCTAATCAGTGAATTATCCAATATAGAAGAATATGACACCATCATTTTAGGGTATCCAAACTGGTGGGGAACAATGCCCATGGCCGTGTATACCTTTTTAGAATCCTATGATTTTTCGAATAAGACAATTGTTCCGTTTTGTACCCATGAGGGTAGCGGACTGGGTCACAGCGAAAAGGATATTCAGATGCTATGTCGGAATTCCACAATATTGAAAGGATTGGCTATACATGGAACGAATGCAGCCAGTTCAAAAAAAGATCTACAAAAATGGCTTAAGGACATCATAAAGTGAGGAATACGAAATGAAAGTAATGTTAATTAATGGAAGTCCGCATCAAAAGGGGTGCACCTATACCGCGCTTGATGAAGTTTCAAAAACGCTGAATACAGAAGGGATTGAGACAGAATTCTTCTGGGTCGGTACAAAACCACTTGCAGGGTGCATCGCATGTGGGAACTGTAGCAGAACTGGACATTGTATTTTCGATGATAAGGTCAATGAATTCCTTTCAGTTGCAGGAGATTATGACGGATTCATTTTTGGAGCACCTGTACATTTCGCTTCAGCTAATGGTGCAATGATTTCGTTCATGGATCGCGTGTTTTATACCGATCTGAATGCAGGGAATAATACCTTCCATCTTAAACCTGCCGCAGCAGTGACCTCAGCAAGGCGAGCTGGAACAACGGCAACATTCGATCAGCTGAACAAATATTTTACATTGATGCAGATGCCGATAATTTCGTCGAGTTACTGGAATAATGTGCACGGCTTTACGCCCGAGGATGTCAAAATGGATCTGGAGGGCATGCAGATTATGCGAATTCTCGGACGAAACATGGCATGGTTTTTAAAATGCAAGGAAGCAGGAATAAAGGCCGGTATAGCTTTTCCAGTGCAGGAAGAATCCATCTCTACTAATTTCATCAGATAAAGGAGGGTGCAAGGATGACGATTTCAGAAGTCAGTAAAGAGTTTGAACTTACACAGGATACACTTCGTTATTATGAAAGAGTAGGTATGATTCCAAGAGTCACCAGAACGAAAAGTGGACTTCGTGATTATACCAAGGAAGACCGAAGCTGGGTAGAACTCGCAAAATGTATGCGAAGTGCAGGTCTGCCAGTTGAAGTCATGATTGAATATTTAAAACTGACACAGCAAGGAGATGAAACGATTCCCGCGCGTCATGAACTATTGCTGGAACAACGGGAACATCTTCTCGCTCAGAAAGAAGCCATAGAAAATACCATTGATCGATTGAACTATAAGATAGAGCACTATGAAAAAGCAATCGAAACGGGTGTGCTAGAATGGGATCATGATGAAATATAGGGATGAAGAGAAAAATAGGTCATAATATGTAAGGGAAATCCTTATTGTCATCGATGCTAAATCCTCTATCGATACTTGAACTAAAAAATTAAATAGCAAAATCGGATTGATGACTGTTAAGGATGAGGTCATTTATCCGATTTTTTTGTTTTCAGAAATAGTTTGTTCAAATAATATTTACATTACAAAATGTAAGATATAGTTGACATTATGTAATGCGAAGATTAGAATGTAAGTGTAAGGAGATGGTGCTTCTTGAAGAATAAAAAGATGAAAATTGCCAGAATAGAGTCAGATGTATCACAGGACCAATTAGCTGAGATTGTTGGGGTAACAAGACAGACGATAAATTTAATCGAATCTGGAAATTATAATCCAAGTTTGAAATTGTGTATTGAAATCTGCAAAGCGCTAAACAAAACGCTGAATGATCTATTCTGGGAGGAATAAATGATGAATACTGATAAAATTTTAAAAGAATCGAAAGTGATTATGATTGTGACCTTTATCGTTGGCGTGTTACTTCTGGCAACCGGGATAGCTTTTAGTTTGCTTGAAGCTACGTTTATAAAAAACAACAGAGCTCTGATTGGACTATCCTTGATTCCGTTAAGTGTTGGCGTGATGTATTACTTTAAGTATACGCAAATTAAGAAGTCTCCAAACAAAATTAAAGAGATAATAATTAACGAGATTGATGAGCGAATTGTAAATTTAAAGAATGAAGCAGATGCCAAGGCATTTAAGATTGTACAGGGGCTAATATTTTTACTGTACATGGGGTACACCTTAATGGTTCCAGAGGATATTTTTGAAGCAGTCGGATGGTGGATCTTATTGATTATCCTATTTGTTTCATTTATGGCTCAAGGGTTGATTACAGCAATGGCAATGTGGAAAAATAAATCAAAAGAAAATCAAGAATAATATGATAGGATCAGACTATTAATAGTCAATTATGATCAGAAAATATAAAGGGCAGCTTCAGTTTAAAGCTGCCCTTTATTATGCGTGTAATTAAAATTAATCGGAGATTATACAAAGTGAAATCGAAAAAATTATGCAGTTGAAAGTATTAATAGTTTGATAAATACTGTCAAACCAGATTGACAATTACATATACAAGTTATATAATTTAATCAAATAGCAGAAGCGAATAATTATGACTAAAGTAAGGTTGATTGAGACTTATCCGAACAAGGGCTAAAACTTGAATGTCTGCGACACGGTTTTAGTTGTATGGGAGATGAAGTAATGGAAATTAATGAGAAATTCAAAGGTTGCCTCCTCGGTGGAGCAATAGGTGATGCACTCGGTTATCCAATAGAATTTATGAGTTTAAATCAAATCAAACATAATTATGGCCTAGCAGGCTTGAGAGCGTTGATTGAAAATAAGGAAAGCCGTGTAGCGCTCATATCGGACGATACACAAATGACCTTATTTACGGCGGATGGATTGGTTTGGGCATCGCGAAGATGTAGTGATGAAGGTTTTGGTATTTATACTGGAAGTGGAATCTATCAATCTTATCTCCGATGGCTTTATACGCAAACAGGTAAGATTAAAGAAAAGGATTTACTCCAGAAAACATCTATCTTAGATAAAAGGGAATTATTTTCAAGGAGAGCACCAGGCAATACATGCCTTTCCGCCCTTGAAAGTGGAGTTATGGGGACTATAGATAAACCCATTAATCATAGTAAAGGCTGTGGAGGAGTGATGAGGGTAGCTCCTGTTGGATTATTCCTGCATAAGAATCCCGTGTCAGCATTTCAAACTGGTGCCGAGATTGCAGCTATCACTCATGGTCATCCGACAGGATACTTATCAGCAGGAGCATTTTCGATGATCATTTCGGAGATACTTAATGAAAAATCAATTGAAGAAAGCATTAACTCAACGGTGGAGATTCTCAAAGGTTATGCTCACCATGAAGAAACACTTGCTGCAATTCAAAAAGCCATTAAACTCACTACTACAGATATTTCCCATGAGAGGGCCATTCGCGAAATAGGAGAAGGTTGGATTGCAGAAGAAGCTTTAGCTATAGCACTGTACTGTGCATTAAAAGAATCAGATTTTGAAAAAGCTTTGCTCATGTCTGTAAATCACGATGGGGACAGTGATTCTACGGGATCAATTTGTGGAAATATCCTTGGCGCACGTTTAGGGGTAAAGGGTATACCCGTCAAGTGGCTCGCCGCTGTAGAACTAAGATCGTTTGTTGAAATTATGGCAGAAAAGTTATATGAGACATCTGAACTAAAAAAAGAAGCGGGTAAATGAATAATGAAGTAGGAGGTTTTCAAAATGAAAAAGAAAATACTAGTGGTCGCAGCAGTCATCATTTTTATGGGCGTATTGTTTGTGCTGAATATGTTTTTTGGAAACCCAATAAGCAAAATGAAGGTTGAAAAAGAAACAGTTAAGTTTTTTAAGGATACCTATAATGAAGAATTTGTAGTTTATGATTCACAATATAATCCACTGATTCCAGCATATGTATTTGAACTTGGACCGATGAATAGTAAAGATATCAAATTCAATACAGGCCTGTATGTACAGGGGATCACTGATGAATATGGTGGTATTCTTGCTTCCCTTAAACTTTCTCAAGATGTCGGGTCTATTTTAAAGGCTGAATATCAGGAGTTAAACCTAGACATTATCGCAATGGAGGATCCTTTGGTTTCATATGCGGGTGAAACTGCAGATTATTTTGAAAAGAACCCAAAGGAGAGAGTTCTCAAAAATCACTATAATCTAGTAGTTTTAGTTGAAGATGGCAGGGCAAGTCAGGCTGAACTAGATAATAAAGCAATTAACATGGTGAAGAAAATTGAATCAGAGTTACCTTACAAAACACCAAATTTGAAAGTATATATTCAATTTAAATCGGAAGAATTGTTTAAGGAAGCTGAAACAAAAGAAGAAGGCATGAAGTTTTTCTGGTTATTTCCTACAGTTGGCTAATGAATATAAAAAGCCTGAAATTTTCGAGAGGAAAAATAAGATTATAACTCAAGGATGATGCAAAAACTGAAATATATATGTTTTAATCATAAAGAACTTTAAGCTTTGAAAAACTGAAGAAAGGAGCCAAATTCATGGAAATAAATAAAATCAAACCAAATCTGATAAAATTAAGTTTGTTAACCGGAATAGGATTTGTTGTTGGCGGATTTTTTAGAACGTTCCTAGAACTGACCTTGGCTGATCAAGAAAATTTCCTCCTGATATTCATCGCCATTTGGCTTGGATTCCTTGTAGAAGCGATGATTGGAATGTGGGTACTGGCGAGTCTTCTTCGTCGAGTTTATCCATTCAAGAAACTTTGGGTAGCTGGCGTGGGTGCATTTGCTGCTGGAATATTTCTCCCGGCACTTTTCATTAACCAGTTTTTTGTTGCTCTGCTCATTTTGCCTGGCTTTTTAACTGGTGTATTTTTTTCAATATTTCTAGGTGCACAAAAAGGACGAGCGACTTTAATTTTTTCTATCACTTTAGGCTTTGTCCTTTGTCAGATATTGATATTCTCAGTTGGTAATGATATGAGTTTCACGAGGTGGTTATATGATAATGCAGGTGAAAATAGTGTGAAGATCATTGTAGATATCATCATGAACATGATTGTTGGAATCTCGGTTTCAATTGGAGTTTGGTACACCTTTAATCGTTCTATGGAGAAACAATAAAGTGATATCAACGATTTTCTTCGATTTAAATTGATTATATTTTTGAAATACCTGATTAAGATATGTTCACTTCATAAGAGAACATCATATAAAGAGGGAACGCTTAACGAGTTTATTAATTAGAGAGAAAAACAGCGGGTCAGCTACCAAATGGTACAGACCCGCTGTTTGAATATGTGATTATTGGGAGTTATTCAGCCATTCCATGGTGCATACAATCCATATGCTCCATCTCGATTACGCCAAGCGTGCAATGCAGATAATGCATTACTTCATGCTTATACATTGGGTCGTCTTTCGAAACACCCATAAATGAGGTTCCAGGTCCCATATGGTCTGCAACTGATTTGAGGATATCTCCAGTTGGCTTTACGTCATGCTCGAGCAGTATCTCAATTGCGATTGCAGGTGCTGCCTCCAATGCCTTCTCAGATTTTGTTGATGCGAATACTGGTACAGAGGATATTAGGGTAATCGCTAGTGCCAAGCCTGCTATTTTCTTAATCATATCTTTTAACTTCCTTTCATTAATGTGATTTACTAGGATGAACCCATTCTATTCGCGAAATATGGAGAACTAGTGGAGATAAAATGAAGAAATTAAGAATAGCCATCACAAATCGAATTGTAGAACACAAAAATTATATGGATATTTAACTAAAGTGATTGAATTGACAAGGATAATCAGAAGCCATACGATGAAGTTAAGTAAGAAAATCGATATTCTTCCGAAAAACAAAGTTATGCTTAGCTCATAAAGAAAAGGAATAAATAATCTCATCTATCTCTTTTGAATGAATCATGATGAGAAATAAAAAATGAGGAGAATAAAATGGGAAAAGTGATTTTGAGCCTGACCATTTCCTTGGATGGATTTGCAGAAGATAGTAATCGGAGTGTTGGAGCGCTTTATCCAGATTTAGACGTTCTTAAAGAAACGGGGTATATGACTGAATCGATTTTAACAACGGGTGCAGTTGTGATGTCAAAACAGGAATTTGAACTAGCCGAAGATCCAGACTTGTATGCTGAAGGCTATGAATATCAGGTTCCGATATTTGTATTTACAGATACCGTACCAGATAAACATCCAAGAGAAACGGAGCAGCTTTCGTTTACTTTCGTCACGGATGGAGTTGAGCAGGCCATCATCCAAGCTAAAGCGGCGGCTGGGGATAAAGATGTCAATATTATTGGCAGCGCACTTACTACACCGCTCTGTTTAAGTACCAACCTAATCGATGAATTACAAGTTGATCTCATCCCGATATTTTTAAAAGCAGGTTACAGGCCATTTGAATCAATTGAGGATGACGAAGTAAAATTGGAAAGGAATCGTGTGCTGGAACTCCCAGCTGGACGAGTACATATCGAATATAAAATCAAGAATTCTTTTTCATAGGATTATCAATCTGAACACTATTTTGGGTTTATGGATCAAAGATGGACATTTCCATAAATATTTGAGGATCAGTTATCATCAAAACTTAAGACTTTTAGATAATCCGTTTTTATCTACAATTTTATTAATATAAATCAGAAGCTATAAGATATTTGTTAATTATTTTTAATATTTGTTTGTTACAGAGAAACATCTGTTGTCATAAATTGTCATTTATGGTAAGATTATACAAATTCTATTGTAATCGTTTGTATATGGCGTAGCATATGTCGTATTGTGTAATGCCCTTTATTTGTTGTCGTATTTTTTGAGCTGGTAACTGTGTGTAAAAATGCGGGTAAACTAACTGTAGAAGATAGGAGGGAAGAGAAAGTGAAGAATAAAGGATTAGCAATATTGCTTGCTTTGCTGTTCGTATTTGGTTTTTCAAGTCAGGCCTTTGCAGAAGTTGGTATAGATGAAGCAGGGGTAAAAGGAGTATTTATTGATCCTATTTCAGCTAAGACCTTGACCCAAGCCGAATTAGATGCAGGGTATTTGGTCAATGTTACTGGATATGTCGGATTCCTTTCAGCGATTAATGCGGGTGGAAATCCAACTAATCCAAAGCTGACATTATTAAAATTTGAAATTCAAAAAGATCTTGGGATATGGGAAGAGATTGCTATACTTGATGAAACCTTTGCCTCTGAAATGTTAGTCGATCGTTTGAATGTTCCAGGCAAAGCCTTTACTTTTCCTTGGACAATTACAGAAATAGGCAATTTTTCACTTAAAGTAACCGCGGTATTTACTAAAGCAAGTGAGTACCCCTTCCAATTTGATACTGAAAATGTTGTTGTAACACTTGTGCAAAATGTTCTTGTAGATTATCCTGCTGCTCCAGCAGTTGCAGCTTCAATATTGCAAGAAAAGAACATCAAGCCGAAGTATGGTCGGCTTGGCAACTATATTTCGGATGTTGCAAAAATGATGGGAAGCAGTGATGGGGATCTTAATGGTTCCTGGTTTATGGGCATTAATAAGATAGATACTCAAGCCTACTATAATGCAGTGTACGAGTATTTAGATATCAATCTCAATGCATTTTAAACTAATAACTAATAATTAGGATTTAGAAAGTTATCCCTGGATGAAATCATCCAGGGATTTTCATGTTGTTCACCTTCGTCATTTTAATGCGGAGGGATAATCAACGTGAGAACAATATATATAACAAAGTTGAATTGTTTTACATATATTGGTGGACGGGAATAAAAGTTATTTTCAACTAAAAAACTATGAGTTTTGAGTCTATAATAAAACTATATAAGCGTAATTGATTAAAAGTAGATCAAACGTATGATGCAATTTAAAACAGACAAGGTATTTCCAATCTTCGAAATTAAATTTAGTCCAGTTATTTACGTTGAATGATCATGTAGGAGAAAAAATGAAGATAAAAGAGAAAGCTAACGAAATCAAAAAAAATATTTCCGCTCTATTTATTGCGATGAAAAAAAAAGAAACCCCATGGTATGCGAAATTGGTTGCCGGGATTGCGGTTACTTATGCATTATCACCAATTGATCTCATCCCCGATTTCATTCCTGTATTAGGTTATTTAGATGATCTCTTAATTTTACCATTGCTTATTACTTTGGCTGTAAAATTAATTCCGCATGACGTTATGGAGCAGTGCAAGATTGAAGCAGAAGGATTATGGAAAAATGGAAAACCTAAGCACTGGTATTATGCAATTCCGATTATCATTCTTTGGATTCTACTTCTCATTATTATTTACAATATCATCTCGTAATTTGCATCAACTAAACTGATGATCGCTCAGATGAAAGAGTTGGTGAATACTTATTAGAGGCTTCTTGAAAAACTTATGAACTATTTTCCGACATATTGAGAATGAAATATATCGGGAGTATACTGAAGCTAAATAGAGGGGTGCCTAAGGTTTGAACAGAGAAAAAATCTACCCTGATTGAGACGTTAATTTCATAATCCGGATTTTCTATTTACTACAATTGATTTCGTATTTAAGTTATTTCACAAATCCTAAAACTATAGATAAGGGGTGAAATTTAATGAATAAGACTGATATCAAATATTGGAGTTTGTCAGCAGATGAGGCATTGAAACAGTTTAAATCAGACAATATAGGCTTGCCATCAAAGGATGCGGCTTTAAGGTTGAAAGAAAATGGAGAAAATTCCATTAAGAAACAGAAGAAAACATCACAAGTCATCATGTTTCTTAATCAGTTTAAAAACCCTATTGTGATCATTTTGATCATTGCCACCATAATATCTGCAGTCACAGGTGAATGGATAGATGCAACTATAATTTTTCTAATCGTGTTGGCAAGTTCGACGTTAAGTTTTTTCCAGGAGTATAGCGCAAGTAACGCATTGGAGGAGTTAAGAGAAAAAGTTCAAATCAAGACTCTTGTCATGCGTGATGGTAAAACGATAGAGATTCCTTCAAGGGAACTGGTAGTGGGAGATATCATCAAACTTTCAGCAGGAAGTCTTGTCCCCGCTGATGGGTTAATTTTAGAAAGCCTTGACTTGTCTGTCAATCAGTCAATTCTCACTGGTGAATCCTTACCAACTGAAAAGAATGCTGAAACGATTTCTGAAGACATAGGAATGAAAGATCGCACAAACTGTCTTTATATGGGTACCAGCGTTCAAAATGGAAGCGCAAAGGTTTTGGTTGTGGAAACTGGTGTGAATACAGAATTTGGTGAAATTGCAGGGCAGCTGACTCTTCGCCCGCCTGAAACAGAATTTGAAAGAGGAATCAGGCACTTTGGTTACCTTCTGACTCAAATCATGCTCATCCTTACATTGGCAGTCTTTGCAATCAATGTTATCTTTAAAAGACCTGCGATTGATTCACTTCTTTTCTCTGTAGCCTTGGCAGTAGGCATTACGCCACAATTACTACCGGCAATTATCAGCATCACACTATCTAAAGGATCAAGAATCATGGCAAAAGAAGGTGTCATTGTCCGCCGCTTGAATGCTATCGAAAACTTTGGGAGTATGGATGTCTTGTGTACAGACAAAACAGGAACTTTAACAGAAGGGATTATTCGTATAGACGGAGCTACAGATGCCAAAGGTCAGAAGTCTGAAGAGGTATTTAGATTAGCATATCTTAATGCCAGCCTGCAGACTGGAATGGCGAATTCTCTGGATGATGCGATTAGTAAAGCCCAATCAATAGATATCAGCAAGGTTAAAAAAGTAGGAGAAATTCCTTTTGATTTTAATCGTGAACGCTTGAGTGTTATTGTTCAAGAAGGCAATGAAATCACAATGCTCGCTAAAGGTGCGATAAACAGTATACTTAACATCTGTAGCTATATAGAAATTGATGGATCAGCGAGAGTAAAAGACGATTCCATTTTAGCGTCCGTCCTTAAGCTTTATGCCGATTGGAGCAGTCAGGGAATCAGAGTTCTAGGTGTCGCTAAAAAATCGGTGACACTCAGTGAAAAGTATGTTGCACAGGATGAAAATGAGATGATTTTTATGGGATTTATCCTTCTCTTTGATCATCCTAAAGCTGATGTTAAAGAAACTATAGATAACCTTACGCATAGTGGCGTAAGCTTAAGAATCATCACAGGTGACAATAAACTGATTGCCATGCACACAGCCGAATCTGTCGGACTTCATGTTATCGGAGTATTGACTGGTGATGAACTTAGAAAACTAAGCGATGAATCCTTTTGGAATAAGGTTGAATCGACGAATATATTCGCTGAAGTGGACCCCAATCAGAAGGAACGTATTATCCTTGCCTTCAAAAAAAACGCGCATGTTGTTGGCTATATGGGCGATGGAATCAATGATGTGCCTGCACTTCATTCAGCAGATGTAAGCATCTCTGTCAACAATGCGGCTGATATCGCTAAGGAGTCTGCAGATCTAGTACTCATGGAAAATAGTCTGGAAGTCCTCAATCGAGGAATAATACTGGGACGTACGACTTTTGGAAATACACTCAAATATATCCAGGTTACAACGAGCGCCAATTTTGGAAATATGTTCAGTATGGCGGGAGCATCCTTATTCTTGCCATTTCTTCCACTATTACCAAAGCAAATCTTATTGATTAATTTTCTGACGGATTTTCCTGCTATAACCATAGCAAATGACACCGTTGATGCCGAAATATTAGAAAAACCACGCCGATGGGATGTCAAACTTATTAGAGATTTCATGTTTACTTTTGGATTTATCAGTTCTGTGTTTGACTATATCACCTTTGCTGTTTTACTTATTGGATTCAAAGCCCAAGAGGAACTATTCCAAAGCAGTTGGTTTACCGTTTCAATTCTAACAGAATTATTGATTTTGATGGTTATGCGCACACAGAAGCCTTTCTATAAAAGCAAACCAGTGCCTATCATGTTATACACCGTCATTTTCATGGGTGTTTTAACGCTGATCCTTCCTTATTTGCCTTTCCATCAATACCTCAATATTGAACCAATAAACCCAGCGATTCTACTTTCCTTATTTGGAATCGCTGCTTTGTACATCATCACCACTGAAATTGCAAAACATTATTTTTACAAGTCAAAACGGCATGCAAACCGTTAATGGTTTTAATTTAATTTGCAAAATAATATTTATAAGATGTCGGAGTAAAAAACTCATTCGAGCCGTTTCGAAAGTTGTATTGATATAAGAAATATCATTGTTTTAGTAATATTTGCCTGACTATTGAAGTTTATATAATTAGCGATGTCAAAACCTATCATTATTAGATATTTAAGCGTAAGCAAGTGATTGTTTTGATAGATTAATCACTTGCTTTACTTAGTTAAGGTTGAATAAAGATGAGTGTCTACTGTTCAATTTTTTATTTAATTACTAAGTCCTCAAGTGGATTTTGTATATAAATTTATAGTATCAGTACTTGATTTGGGAAAATCTATATCAAATATTGAGTTTAAAACATTGTATTAAATGATATAATAATTTATACATTTTATTAAAAGTTCAAAATATTGTGATTGAAAATCAATAACTTCTGGTTATGATTAATACTTTTTGGGGGAAATGATGACGCAGATAGCATTTATAGCACCGAATAAACAAATTGAAGAAGTTGCAAAAAAAGCAAAATCAAAATATCAGTTAGATATTGATATTTTTTTAGGGTTAATGGAAGAAGGGGTTAGAGTTGCTGAGCAACTACGGATTAAAGGATATAAAGTCTTTATTTCTCGAGGTGGTACAGCGTTGTTGTTACGAGAAAAGCTTTCTCTTGAAGTTATCGAAATTAAAATGACTTTGGATGACGCAATTTCATCAATTATTAAAGCGAAAAGCTATGGCGACAGAATTCAATTAGTGGGGTTTTCCAATCATCTTCAGGGATTTGATTCATTAGGACCATCTATGGGATTGGACATTAGACAAGATGTTGTCGCGAAGAAGGAAGACATCGATTGTGTGATTCAAAAAGCCAAAGATGAAGGCGTAGATGTCATCATCGGTGGCGCAATGCAATTGGAAGCAGCAGAAAAAATCGGTATTCCTTCAGTATTTCTAGGAACAAGTGAAGAAGGTGTCTATAAGGCATTTTGTGAAGCTGAAGCTATGGTGAACGTCATTCGAAATTATGAAAGACGTGAAAATGAAATTTATACCATTCTTGATTTTTCAGGACAAGGCTTCATCGCAATCGATTTGAGCGAAAACATCACTTTAGTAAACCAATTTGCTGCAAATATTTTCGGCTGTGATGTCAGTATAATTAAAGGAAAGCCATTAAAAGAAGTGTTGCCACAAATTGCAAATTTAACGGATGCTTTGCAATATAACATAATACTGCGGAGCGATTTGCTGACCTTCGGTTCTTTCACGTTTTTATATGAACGTATTCCCATCATAAGCGAAGGTCAGATGCTTGGAGCTATGGCTATAATAAAAGATACCAAGAAAGTCCTTGAAGAAGACAGTCGAATTCGAAACAAGCTTTATAATAAGGGACTTTATGCCAAATATCACTTTAACGATATTATAGGAGAAAGTGAAACGATTCTTCAAACAAAAGAAATTGCTAGAAGTTTTGCGCGTACTGAATCCACTATCATGATAAATGGAGAATCTGGCACAGGAAAAGAACTTTTTGCACAAGCAATTCACAATGCCAGTAACAGAAAAAATGGACCATTTGTAGCAATTAATTGTGCAGCATTAGCGGAAAACATATTGGAAAGTGAGCTGTTTGGATATGTGGAAGGTGCATTTACTGGCGCGAGAAAGTGCGGTAAAGCTGGCGTCTTTGAAATGGCAAAAGGGGGAACGATTTTTTTGGATGAAATCGCTGAAATTCCGCTTAATTTACAAAGCAAACTATTGCGAGTTCTGCAAGAACGTTGCATTATGCGATTAGGAGACGATAAAATCATTCCAATTGATGCACGGGTTGTTGCAGCTACCCACCATAATTTAATCCAGGATGTAAGAAACGAAAATTTCCGTGAAGATTTATTTTTCCGGTTAAATGTGCTTAATTTTTGCGTGCCACCACTGAAGAGTAGAAATTCGGATGTTCTTTTGCTCGCAAAGTATTTTCTTCAGAAAAACAAAATCAATCCCAATCTGATCATTAATTATGAAATTAGCAATTTGCTGCTTAAGTACAATTGGCCAGGGAATATTCGCGAATTAGAAAACATGATGGAAAGAATTGCAGCAATCGGGACTCCTCATAATACGGTTTCTTTGATCAATCAACATATTGCATCTCTAAGTTCGCTTAAAGAGCACAATCAGCTTACCCGCGAAGATGTTCTTCAAGCATTAGAAACAACGAATGGCAATAAAAATGAAGCAGCCAATCTTCTAAATGTACATCGAAGTACATTATGGCGGATATTAAACAAATAGGACTGGATTTGGTTGAATCTGACATATTATAAATATGTTGCACGTTGCGTCAAAATGTCGCGTGCAACATATTTTTTCTGTTTTTTGAAAAGTAAGGATAACCTGAAAAGCACTGAAATGTATACGTTTAAGTATTTTTACACAAGTTTATTCAAGTTGGCACGATAATTGCTAAATAGAAGGTGTAAATAATAACGGAGGTGGTCTTATGAAAAGGAT
Source organism: Clostridiaceae bacterium (assembly GCA_049657765.1). Lineage (GTDB taxonomy): Bacteria > Bacillota > Clostridia > Clostridiales > Clostridiaceae > Proteiniclasticum. The sequence continues at coordinate 57,384 of JBASOA010000001.1, read as the reverse complement.
CATAAATACATCAGAATTAGTACCAATAATTTCAGAACTCGCAAAGAAAGCATGCTATGAATTGGATGATAATTTAATGTGTGCATTTAAAGACGCGTTAAAAAGAGAAGAGTCCCCATACAGTCGTGACACTTTGCTTTTACTTATTGAAAATGCAGAATATGCAAAAAAAGAGCAAGTAGCATGCTGCCATGATACAGGAACAGCGGTTGTGCTAATGGAAATTGGTCAAGAAGTAAGCTGGGAAGGCGATTCATTTATCGATCAGGTTAATGCTGGTGTTCGAAAGGGATATGAAGAAGGATTTTTGAGAAAATCCATGGTTCGTGATCCTTTAGATCGAATCAACACCAATGACAATACCCCAGCAGTTATCCATACGGAAGTTGTTCCAGGGAACGAAGTTAAAATTACGGTAATGCCAAAAGGTGGCGGAAGCGAAAACATGGGTTCATTTACAACCTTGATTCCTGGTGATGGCATAGAGGGCGTAAAGAAGTTTGTACTGGAAACCATCCAATCCGCAGGTGGAAAAACTTGTCCTCCAATAATTGTAGGTGTAGGGGTCGGTGGAACAATGGACCATTGCACCTATATGGCTAAAAAAGCGCTGTTAAGACCTATTGGAGAACGTAATGAAAAACCATTATATTCGAAATTGGAATTAGAACTACTAGAAGAAATCAATAAGACAGGAATTGGAACATTAGGAATGGGCGGGACAGTAACTGCACTTGATGTTCATGTTGATTACTATCCTTGCCATATCACATCCTTACCAGTTGCGGTGAATTTACAGTGCCATGCAAGTCGACATGCATCAACGATATTATAAAAAGGAGAAAACTGATGAAAGAATATAATGTTGCTCTTCCACTAAGTAAAGAAGAATTAAAAAAATATGAAATAGGGGATGTCCTCTATTTGACAGGGCATCTTTATACAGCAAGAGATGCAGCACATAAGAGATTTCAACAAGCTATAGAAGCTGGTGAAAAAACTCCATTCAACATTGAAGGAAAAACTATTTTTTATGCTGGTCCATGTCCTACAAAACCAGGAAGAACCATGGGTTCCATTGCACCAACAACAAGTGTAAGAATGGATCCCTATGTCGAAATGATGTTCGAACAAGGAATGATTGCAATGATTGGAAAAGGAGATCGATCTGATTATGTGACAGATTTATGTAAGAAATACGGTGGCGCATATCTGTTAAGTATTGGTGGTGCATCAGCTATGATCTCTAATCAGGTGAAATCATGCACAGTAATTGAGTATGCCGACTTAGGGACTGAATCAATCAAAGAACTATATGTGGAAAATCTGAGAGTAATCGTTGGTATAGACTCCAAGGGACAAGTATTTCAAGAAAATGAAATTCCAAAGTATAGAAAGGACTAAACTAATTAACATTTAAAATAGGGGGAATTGTATATGTTGAAAAAAATAGGAAAAATTAGCTTATTTTATAAAATCATGATTGGTTTTGCACTGGGTATTATTGTTGGATTAATTATGGGGCCTGATGCAGCAATGTTTAATTTTCTTGGGACAATCCTGATTCGATTACTTAAGATGGTTGTCGCTCCACTGATTTTATGTCTGATGGTATGCACGATTGGTGATGTCGATGATATGAAATCATTCGGTAGCATAGGTATAAAAACAGTAATCACATATGTGTTCTTAACTTTCTTTGCTATTGCTTTAGGACTCGGAACCGCACTTTTACTTGGTGTTGGAAAAGGTGTCAATATCGATACTAGCGGGCTTGAAGTCGCAAAAGAAACCTCATTTTCCTTTATAAAAGTCATCACTGACATGATTCCAGAAAATATTTTTGCTGCATTATCTGAACCAAATTTAATTCAAATCATTGTATTTGCCTTAATTTTTGGATTTGCCTTAACCAAGGTTGGAGAAAAAGGGAAAATTGTATTAAACGTATTTCAATCATTGTCTGTCGTTATGAAGAAGATTGTGGATATTGTTTTAAAATTTACCCCGATCGGTGTTTTCGGACTCATGGCGAACACTATAGGTATCAATGGAACTGCAATTTTATTGCCATATGCTAAATGTATTATAGCAGTTTATGTTGCCTCATTTATTCAAACAGTAATCATTCATGGTGGTGTTATTGGTGGATTAATTTGTAAGGTACCACCTAAGCGTTTTTTACAGTCCTCAAAAGAAGCGATGACATTTGCTTTCGCCACTTGTTCAAGCGTTGCAACAATTCCTTTGGCGCTACAGGCGACAAAAAGACTAGGCGTACCAGATAAAATTTCAAATTTTATTATCACTATCGGTTCAAATATGAGTATGGATGGAATTGCGATTTACCAAGGTGTGGCTGTCGTCTTCGCGGCACAAATTTATGGAATTGACTTGACTATAGGTCAATATTTCCTCGCCATGTTCGCTTCTACCTTGGCATCACTAGGTTCAGCCGGTGTTCCAGGATCAGGATTGATTACGCTATCAATTGTTTTGTCAACAGTTGGCTTGCCATTAGAAGCGGTTGGAATTCTTGCTGGTGTAGATCGAATCCTTAACATGGGAAGAATAGTACCAAATGTTACCGCAGATATTGCAACATCACTTCTTGTGGCAAAATCAGAAGGCACATTAGATCCAAATCCACAATATGATTTATCCGAAGCCAAGGGCGCCTAATCTATTTCTCCAAAAAGAATAATTAAAATAACAAAAGAGATAGAGAAAATAATGCTATCTCTTTTGTTTAAGTCAAAAGATGTAGAACGAAAAGAAAGGAGTAACTGAGATTACTAAAATTGTCTGGAGGGAAAAACGACGAATTATTATGAACAAGCGCTAAAAAAGCATGAGGAGTGGAAAGGATAAATCTCTATAGAACTGAAGGCACCTCTTGATACAAAAGAGGAGCTCTCGATGTCAGAGGGAGGAAAATTACCGAGGAGATGAAATTTTCTGTTGCGGAAGGGTTAGCCTCACTAATTGCTGAGTATGAACTTCACGATGAATATGTTATCCCAAACGTATTCGATCCTAGGGTTGTCGATGTTGTTCAAAGGCTGTTTCTAAAAAGGCCATTGAACAGGGATTAAACAGAATTTAGATTTCACTAATAGGTAATAAAATTCAATTTCTGATTTTAGTATTGTAATAGATCAGAAATTGAATTTTTTATGGGGAAAATTTGAATGTATAATCCAAAAAAATAGATTTCAATAAATATTGATATTATAAATTATTGCTAGTATAACCTCTATTTTCGTTATATAATAATGTCAAATATAAATGAAAAAGAAGGTTGCGATGAAGAAGCTGATTCGGAAATATTACATGAGCTCATTTTATATCCTCACCTTTATATTTAGCATGATGTTGTTAACTTTGCACTTTAAGTTCAAGGAAATTGGTAAATATTCTGTATCATTTACGCAATTAGCCCCTGCTTTTGCGGTTGTATTTTTAGCCTTGGTCTTAAGGGATCACTCAAGTTTGGTTGAAATTAAAAAACGGTTTTTCTTCAATTCATCCTTAGGAAAATGGGTTATTCTAGTAATAGCGATTCCAAGCACAAGCCTTATAATAAGTGGTCTGGTTTTGTCAGCGTTTAATTTTAAACTTGTACGCTGGGAAGGGAATACTGGATTTTACCTTTTAAACAGTATCGCAATCCTTATTGGATGTATAGCAGAAGAAATAGGATGGAGAGGCTTCCTATTGCCTAATCTTCAAAAAAAATATTCACCACTTGTGAGTAGTTTGATTGTAGGACTTATGTGGGGAATATGGCATCTTAATTTTATGGATGGACTATTAGGTTTTGTTATTTACACGATTACGATTATTGAGATGTCTATATTGATGACGTGGGTATTCAATAAATCCGACGAAAATCTATACTTGATGGTATTATGGCATTTCATTTTTAATTTAACCTCTCATCTATTGCTTTGGGAAAGATTCAATCTAAGATTGTATGTTGTAGAAGGAATTGTTTTTGGCTTAATCATCCTCGTGTTACGTATCACGAAAAAAGAAGATTTTGTTAATATTCGAATCCGAGAAGGTGTTTGATACAAACGAATTAAAACGCATTTATTTTCAGCATCACTTCGTACTAATTGTGATGTAGATAAAGAGTAAAACTGGAGGGAATAATGGATATACAAACCTGTGTGATGGACTCTTTCTCGGTAATAGGCAAGGAAGGTTCAACAATTGATGGCAAGGATGTTGTTCAGAACCTATGGCAAGATGCCAACGCGCACTTTAAAGAAATCGCTGAATTGGCTAAAAAAGATGAAAAAGGTAATCCAGTTGGATTTTGGGGTGCAATGTCTGATTTCTCTCATTCTTTTAAACCATGGGAGGATGCTTTTACCATGGGTTTATACCTTGCCGGAGTTGAGGTTAATGATGACGCGGAAGCACCCCTGGGGTGGGTAAAATGGACGATACCCGCCTTTGAGTATCTCTATGTTAAAGACGATAACCCTTCGATATTTTTAGTGGTAATTGAATACCTAAATGAAAACAACATTTCGTTGGCTGGTGCTATTCAAGAATTTAACTGCCCTGAGACGGGACATGTTTATTTGTTCTTCCCAATCCGTAGGTTGTAGAAGAATAAGTTAGATGAGTTTAGACTTCCTCATTTGAGCTTTAATTTATACAACTCTATTGAACTCAATGAAATCATTTTTTGAGAACTTCTTCGATAAGTAAGTCGAGGAAGTTTTTTTGAATATTTAAGTGTGACTCATTTCGATAGAATGTGGTTGTATCAGACTAAAAGTGTATAATAGAAATTAGATGAGGTAGAAATCTCAGGTTAAAATAACTTGAGGAGTTTTGTATCTTTCTTTTTATTTACGAAATAATATTGAATTTTTATTATGCGTTCAATTCCTCCTAATCGTTAAAAGAAGAGAGTAATTAAGTTGTATAACGAAAGACACGATCTTAATAATTGAGGATTGGACATACGATAGCGTCCAGGTGCAGAAGTGAAGTCGTAAAATGAATTTGATGGGTATTAATGAAAAGAATACATGATTTATGAATACTGTATGAATATATTAACGATAAAATTGAAAATTGATTATGCCTTTTATAAATTGAATGATGGTATAATTCAAATATAAGCTAGTTTCTTACTTTATTACTCATGATAAAAGGAGGAAATACGATGGAACTACTTCAAGTCTTGGGGATAATTATCGTAGCTTTATTTATGTTGATGGTTGGTCCGTTGATGGCGGGTGCGCATTGCGATACGATGGATGGTCCTACAGCCAAAGATGGCAAGAAAGCATTAGAATCAAATAATATCAATTATGCATTGAAATGGATTTTGCCCCAATATGAGGATGAACTTCAATCAATCTTCGAAAAATGTATAAAGGTACGGACCCATAGTTCTGAGGCCAAAGAAATTGCAGATCGATTTTTCCTGGAGAGTCTGGTGAGATTTCATAGGGCAGGAGAGGGAGAACCATTTGAAGGACTAAAACCTTCAGGCACACCTATAGATGAAAAAGTAGCAGCCGCGGATAAAAGTATTGAGATTGGAAATTTGTCACCGCTCGAAGGATTAGTTTCTTCAGAAGAATTACATGAATTAAAGGAAAAATTTGAGAGAGTCATGATGCTAAAAAATTATGACCAAAATAATGTTCAAGAAGGAAGGGAATACATCGAAGCCTATGTCACTTTCTTTAAGATGGCAGAGGGTGAAGAACATGAACATGCCCATGCTCAATCTCACGGACAAAGTCATGAACATGGACATTAGTCTGATGTTATAAGGTAATTAATGAAAATTGATTAATCAAAAAACCTTCTCCAATTGATAAGCTCCCCTTATGGTAGACAGTGAAATAATAAAACTGTTGATCATAGGGGGAGTTTATTTATGGGAAGAAAAGCTAAATTTAACCAAGGGATGAAACTAAAGGGAAACAAGAGTTTTTTGTTTCGAAAATTCTAAATTGAAATGAAAAAGAATTTCAAAACTTGACCTGGGTCAATGCTCGGGAGGAAATGATCGGCTAAAATGAAATCAAGTAAAGAATAAACTTAGTATACGAGGGAGAGATAAAAATGAAAAAAGTAACTTATCAATTAGAACCAGTAACTTGTCCATCATGCGTATTAAAGATTGAAGGTACTCTTGAAAAAACAAGCGGAGTTGAAACTGCAAAAGTCTTATTCAATTCAAGTAAGGTGAAAGCCGAAATTGATGAAACTAAAGTAAAGGCTGAGGACATCAAAAGAATTATTGAAAAACTGGGCTACGATGTAATTTCATTCAAATAACATCGTTTTGAGAGGATTTGGGGGGGACTTTAGGTTTCCTTTAAAAATAATCATGAGAGGTAAGGAAGGGGAATGAAATGATCAAGAAAATAAATCGTCATAAAAATCATATTACACTTATTTCGGGGATTTTAATTGCTGGTGGATTTATCCTAAACTTAATGGGATATTCCGATTTAAAAGATTGGACATACATCGCAGCTACAATAATAGCGGTTGTGCCTATAGTGATAAAGGCAGTGCAGGCTTTAAGGATGAAAGCTTTTAGTATAGAACTTCTTGTAACGATAGCAGTTGTTGGAGCACTCTATATTAGAGAATACACAGAATCATCAGTTGTGACTTTCTTGTTTCTATTTGGTGCATTTCTTGAAGCGAGGACGCTCGAAAAAACGAGATCGTCACTTAAAGAACTTGTAGATATGGCGCCTCAAGAGGCTACTGTAATTAGAGATGAGGAAATAGTTGTAATCTCAGTTGATGATGTCGTTATAGGGGATAGAATTATTATTAAATCTGGTGGTAAGGTGCCTGTGGATGGAATGATTATCACAGGAAAAGCCTCACTAAATGAATCTGCCATAACCGGTGAATCAGTACCGGCATCAAAGGGTTCGGACGACAAAGTATTTAGTGGAACGATCGTGGATAATGGGTATATTGAAATCATCGCAGAAAGGGTAGGCGATGATACCACATTTGCAAAAATCATAGAATTGGTAGAAGAAGCCCAAGACTCGAAATCGAAGGCAGAGAAGTTCCTCGATAAGTTTGCAAACAAATATACACCTGCAGTAGTTATTTTAGCAATTGCCGTTTACCTCTTCTCTAAAGACTTGCACTTGGCCATCACATTCTTAGTTGTGGCATGCCCAGGAGCATTAGTTATCGGTGCTCCAGTATCTAATGTGGCAGGCGTAGGAAATGGCGCTAAGAATGGCGTGCTGATCAAGGGTGGAGAAGTTATGGAAAGATTTTCAAAAGTAAATACGGTCGTATTTGATAAAACGGGAACCTTAACAAAAGGAAAACCCGAAGTAACGGAGATCAAAACATTTGGGCAGCATAATAACGATGAACTTCTTAGAATTGTTGCGATAGCTGAAAAGATTTCAGAGCATCATTTGGGCTTGACGATTGTTAAAGAAGCGAAACAAAAAAAAGCCGATCTCAATGTAGATCCCGAAGAGGTTGAAGTTATCAAAGGCTATGGAGTAAAAGCAAAGGTAGAAAGCTATACCTTAGCCATCGGCAATCGCAAACTCTTTGAATCAGAAGGAATTGAAATCTCAAATGAAATCTCAGAATATGCCATAAGACGAGAAAAAGCTGGCAATACAGCAATATTTGTTGCAATAGACGGTGAAATGTCCGGTGTATTTTCAATTGCTGATCAAATTAGAGAAGATGCAAAGAGAGCGCTAGCAGATCTCAGAAAAAATGGTATTAAGAGAATAATCATGTTAACTGGAGACAACAAGCATACTGCAGAATTAGTGGCAAGAGAGCTTGAACTTGACGAATTCCATGCGGAATTGTTACCTGAAGACAAAGTGGAATATGTTAAGAAGTTAAAGGCAGAAGGATACGTCGTTGCCATGGCAGGGGATGGAATAAATGATGCTCCAGCTATTGCTACAGCAGATATCGGATTAGCTATGGGTGAAGGTGGTACAGATATTTCAATGGAAACAGCAGATGTTGTGCTTATGGCCGACAAGCTCATGCAATTTGCTCATGCCTATTCCTTAGCAAAGGCAACAATCAATAATATGAAACAAAACACATATTTTGCGGTAGCTATTGTAGTTGTCTTGTTAACAGGTGTACTTTATGGATCGATCCATCTAGCCTCAGGAATGTTTATACATGAAGCGAGTGTATTGATTGTAATTCTAAATGCGATGAGACTCATCCGGTTCAATCACAAAAACACAGAAAAGGAAGTAAGGCTACAAGTCAGTGAATCTAACGCATAAACATAGATTTATATGATATAAATTCAGTAATACGCTTGATTCAAAATTTGAATCAAGCGTATTACTGAATTATAGAGGAAGATTTTTACAGGTTTGAAATTGCCCGACACTCATGATCAGTGATTGATTTAGTGATTTAGGCCATTTCATATCCATTCAAACACTACTTTTTTGGAGAACGAATTTGTGCTCACCTCCCATACTTTTGAATTATGAAATATTTCACTGATCTATAAAACTAAAACTTTAATTGGCATAGGAAGAAATATAATTATCAAAATACAACTTTGAGTCTATTTCGTTGCTTCGATTAAGTAGACATCTAGGGTAGATTTTTGAAAGTAATACGGTGGCTTCTTGAAAAAAGTGCTCTTTTAAGATATTATATAAATGTATTGCATAATATTTAATTGCACAAACTTTAATAAACGCAGCAAAATCGGGAAGGACACGTGATTATGATAAAATATAAGCTGAAAATTATAGATGTAATTGATGAAGGAAACGAGTCAAAAACATACCTTTTTGAGAAACCAGAAGATTTCTCGTGGGAAGAAGGTTCGCATGCACATATCGGGCTTCAAGGATTTGATGTGGGAGAGAAACCCAATAAAAGCTGGGTAAGACATATGTCAATTATGACCTTGCCAGATGAAGGCAAAATTGGATTTACCACCAGAGCAAAGCGTAATCCTTCAGAATTTAAGCGAATGTTGTATTCCTCAAGCATTGGAGATGACATCACATTTTTTAAATTAGGGTCCAGGATGGGACTAAGGCGTACAGACAAAACGATAGTCTTATTATCCATGGGTGTGGGGATTGCCACGATGAGGCCGCTTATCCGAGCATTTAAAAATGACAAATCAAATATTCCATCATTAATTAGTCTGAATATCGACTCTTCTAGTGACTTCATTTATCAAAATGAACTTGACGAGTTAACAGATGAAAATTACAAGAACTATTGGATCAAATCTAGGACCAGTTATTACGAAACACTTCAGCAGCTTGCAAATTCTGAAAATGCAATATATTATGTCGTTGGAAGCGATATGTTCATACAGGATAATATCAGATATTTAAAATCTGCTAATGTAAACAAGAAGGATATTGTCATTGATAAAAAAGAGGAAATGCAATCCATGTTTTTTGATAATGATGACCTCTTTGCATTCATCTAGGAAATCAAACTTTAAACTTTATGCATAAACGATAAATCAAATGAAATAAGTTCCCTTAGAGCAAGTGACTGTTTCTCAACCTCTTGCATTAAGGGGATTTTTTTTATTGAACAAATCCTTGTTTTAGCAGATGTAGATGTTCTTCAAAGAGGAATAGGAATTAATAAAAAGTAAACAATATCTCAAATACTTAGAATAGATTGAATATTGAAAATAGCGTTGGTATAATAAAAGAGACTTAGGTTTAATTCATCACAAATCCTCGCGTTCTTGTAAAAGTTTTGACATAACCAAGCATTTCATCATCATAATCATTATGGTTGTTATTGTTGTTATTGATAAATAATAAAAGAGAGGTGTAAAAATGGACAAATTCATTCTCGTACTAGACCAAGGCACAACAAGTTCCAGAGCTACCATCTACAATAATAGAGGGGAAAAGGTCTCCTTTGTTAACCGAGAATTTCCACAATATTTTCCAAAACCAGGCTGGGTGGAGCATGATGCAGAAGAAATCATCGATGTCACCCTTGATGTTGCAAGACTAGCGATCGACAAAGCAGGACTTACACCAAACAACCTTTCTGCCATCGGTATCACCAACCAAAGAGAGACTACCGTAATGTGGGACAAGAACACAGGAAAACCTGTTTATCATGCTATTGTATGGGGTTGCAGAAGAACGACAGAAATTTGCAAAAAGCTTATGGATGATGGTTATGGCAAAATGATCAACGAGAAGACAGGTCTTGTTATTGACCCTGTTTATTCAGGAACTAAGATTAGATGGATTCTTGATAATGTGCCAGGTGTGAAAGAAAATGTGGAAAAAGGAGATATCCTTTTTGGGACGATCGATACCTGGGTGTTATGGAACCTGACTAAGGGAAAGGTTCATGCCACAGATCAGTCCAACGCCTCAAGGACAATGCTTCTTAATATCCGTGAAGGAAAATGGGATGAAGAACTGCTGAACATGCTTGATATTCCAAGAAACATTCTTCCGGAAATCAGAAATTCTATCGATGATTACGGATACTCGAGTGAGGAAATCTTTGGTGCTGAAATTCCGATTACAGGAATTGCCGGAGATCAACAGGCAGCTCTATTTGGGCAAGGTTGCTTCAATGAGGGTGAAGCGAAATGCACTTATGGAACAAGCAATGTTCCACTTGTTTTCTTAGGCAATAAGGTTATCCCATCAGAAAAAGGATTAATCACCTTGGCATGGGGGATCGATAATAAAATCAGTTATGCTATGGGCGCTAGTATTTTTACTACAGGTTCTGCAGTAAAGTGGCTTAGAGACGATCTGGGAATAGTAGAGTCTGCTGCAGAAACTGAAGTACTTGCAAACAGTGTGCCGGATTCTCAAGGGATTTACTTCGTCACAGCTTTCCAAGGTTTAGGCGCACCTCATTGGGACATGTATGCACGAGGCATGCTAATCGGTTTGACAGCTGGTGTGAAAAAAGCCCATATTGCTAGAGCCACACTTGAATCCATCGCATATCAGACACGTGATCTGATTGAAGCAATCGCAAACGAATCAGGAACTAAGGTTAAAATCCTGAAGGTGGATGGTGGAGCTGTTGTCAATGATTATTTGATGCAGTTTCAGGCTGATATCCTAAACGTCCCTGTTGAACGGCCAATGGATATTGAGACCACATCACTAGGTGCTGCATTCATGGCAGGAATGGGCGCAGGTGTATGGACAAGTTTCGACGAACTCAAGGCAATTTGCAAGATTGATAAGACGTTTTATCCGCAAATGGACGAAGCGACTAGAGAAGAACTCTATACTGGATGGAAGCGCGCAGTAGAATATTCCACCGGTTGGTTGAAAAAAGATTAATAAAATCAGTAAAAAGGATCAGTTGCTGACATTCTAATGATTCCAACCGGGTGCGACGTCAAGCATCCGGTTGGATATTCTTGTATAAAGAATATGGAAGAAAATTATAATCCAATTCATGACTAATTTGAGTAGAAAGAAATTAGACTTCTGGATAGGTTAAATTCGCTGATCGTTTTGACAAAAACATCAGGATATAATAAGGGGAGATGAAGTGATGATATCATGCGACATTGCGATAATCGGTGGAGGAATCATTGGCACTGGAATAGCCAGGGAGCTTTCCAGATATAAAATCGATACACTTCTCATTGAGAAGAACATGGATATTGCATCAGGGACTACAAAAGGAAATGGTGGGGTGACTCATTCCGGGTATGATGCAAAATATGGAACACTTAAAGGAAAGCTTAATGTCAAAGGTGCAATCATGTATAAAGAATTATCCGAAGAACTGGATTTTGATTATCTGCCCAGTGGAACACTGACCATCGGCTTTAATGAAGAAGAGCTGGAAGTCCTTAAAAGTCTTCTGGAGAATGGGAAAAAGAACGGCGTACCCGGTGTCAGGCTGATTGAAGGAGAAGAAATATTCAAAATAGAACCTAAAGCAAATCCTGAGGCCAAATACGCCCTTCATGCGCCATCAGCTGGCGTGGTGGATCCCTATGAGGTTGCGATTGCCTTTGCAGAGAATGCAGCAGTAAATGGTGTCAGGTTTTATAGAAACAATCGTGTCACTGAGATTAAAAAAGAAAATGAGTATTATTTTATTCAAACGAATCATGAAACTTTCAAGGCAAAGTGCGTGATCAATGCCACAGGCGTATATGGGAGTGTCATTGCAAATATGGCAGGAATTTATGATTATGTGGTGAAACCACGATGGGGAGAACTTCTTATTGTAGATAAGCAAATCGGTTTCCAATTGAATTCAGTACTTTTTCCTGTCCCTGGGATGTCAACAAAAGGTATTGCGGCTATCCCGGCTTGTGCAGGGAACATCATCATCGGTTCTACAGCTGTGGAGATTGAGGACCGTGATTTTCTTGGCGTCACAAAAGAAGGAATTGAAACACTCCTGCATGGCGCTAAGAAACTAGTTCCAGACATTGATGCTCGATATGTCATCCGGGAATTCTCCGGGCTTAGGCCAGTTGCAATGGATAACAATAACGATTTTATTATTGAAGCGCACCATAAAGTGAAGAATTTTATCAATGTTATCGGTATCCAATCTCCTGGAGTTGGAGCAGCACCAGCCATTTCTGAATATGTGGTGAATATCGTTAAGGATCTTGGATTTGAGATGGAGCAAAAGGAAGACTTCATCAGCACTAGAAAGGGAATCGCGAAGTTCAAACATTTTGGACATGAGATCCAAAATAAAATGATTCAAGTTGAACATGATTATGGACAGATTGTATGCAGATGTGAATCCATCACCAAAGCGGAAGTCGTTAGTGCCATCAGGAGACCTGTGGGCGCGGTGACCGTAGACGGGGTAAAACGAAGAACTCGTGCGGGTATGGGAAGATGCCAGAGTGCATTTTGTCAGCCAAGGATAGTCTCCATACTGGCGAAGGAGCTTAATGTTCCCCAAGAAGAAATTCTACTGGAGAACGAAGGCTCAAATATTCTATTAGGAAGACGTTAAGCAGGGAAAGGAGGATTCATGATGTATGATCTGATTATCATAGGAGGAGGCCCGGCAGGACTTGCTGCAGCCTATGAGGCTTCCAAAGAAGGACTTGAAAAGATTCTTATTGTGGAAAGGGATATTGAACTGGGTGGCATCTTGAATCAGTGTATTCATAACGGATTTGGAATCCACTTTTTTAAGGAGGAGCTTACCGGACCTGAGTATGCAGAGCGATATCTGAATTTTTTAAAGGAAACCAATGTGGAGGTAAAACTAAATACCATTGTACTTTCTCTTGAAGGGGAGGGTGAAATCAAAAAGGTAAATACAATCAATCCAGAACAAGGATTTCAAGAATTGGAAACGAAAACCATCATTCTAGCTATGGGTTGCCGTGAAAGGACCAGGGGAGCAATCATGATTCCTGGTGAAAGACCCGCTGGAATTTTTACTGCAGGAACAGCACAGCGGTATATCAACATTGAAGGGTATATGGTGGGGAAAAAGATCGTAGTGCTGGGGTCGGGTGATGTTGGTCTGATTATGGCCAGAAGGCTTACACTGGAAGGCGCAGAAGTCAAGGCATGTGTGGAACTAATGCCCTATTCCAACGGATTAAATCGGAACGTTGTGCAATGCCTTGTGGATTATGATATTCCACTGCTTCTGTCCCACACAGTGACAGAAATCAAAGGGAAGAACAGGGTGGAATCCGTGACGATTTCGAAAGTGGATGAATACAATCAGCCCATAAAAGGGACAGAACAGGAAATAGAGTGTGATACGCTTTTATTGTCTGTAGGATTGATCCCCGAAAATGAAATATCAAAGAATGCTGGAATTGCTATCGATAAAAGAACTTCCGGACCGGTGGTAAATGAAAGCATGGAAACGGGAACCCCAGGAATTTTCGCTTGTGGCAATGTTGTTCATGTTCATGACTTAGTTGACTTCGTTAGCGAAGAAGGAATGAAGGCGGGGAGAAATGCAGCCAACTATGTAAAGAACAAAGGAGAGATCCAGTTAAAAGCCAACGATTCGAAGGTTGAAATTCAAATCGGAAACCGTGTAGGCTATACAGTGCCACAGTACATCCGACCTGAGAGGATTAGAGAGAAACAGGAGATCATGTTTAGGGTGAAGAATATTTATAAAAATTTATACATCACCGTCCGAGGGAAAGATGGAGAACTGGTCAAAAAGGTCATGAGACCGCACTTAGCACCAGGAGAAATGGAGAAGATCTCACTGAAACTGGAAGAAATCGCGAGGTGTAAAGGGGTAATCAATATCAATCTTGAGGAGATGAATTCACTTGAATGAAATGATTTGTATCGTATGCCCGAAAGGATGCAGGCTAAAGGTAGAAGTGAATGGAGATGACATTCTTGTCACTGGAAATGATTGCCCAAGAGGTATTCCCTACGCAAAGAAAGAACTCACTAATCCAACAAGAGTTGTGACTAGTACGGTTAAAATTATTGGAGGAATCCATGAACGGCTTCCTGTGAAAACTGACAAGGATATCAATAAGAATCTTAACTTCGACGTCATCAAAGTATTGGAAAAAATCGAAGTTCAAGCTCCGATTCAACTTAATCAGGTGATTGTGGAAAACATTCTAGGAACAGGAGCTAACATCGTTGCTTCAAGAAGCATGTAGTGCAAAATAGGTATTTTCAGATGAACAAGATAATTAAGCGACCCAATCCATTGCTCATGGATTGGGTCGCTAAACTTTTTATTTGTTGTCAATTTGAATTTGTTGAGGGAAGATGATTTCGAGATAAACAAAAATGCCATCTAGATAAGTTTCTTACAGGTTGATTTATTCAACCGGAATCAACTGCAAATCCATTGTAATATGCGCTGTAAATCTTATAATAAGATAAAGAGGTGCGAAATGAAAGAAATCAATATCGCTAAGGTATTAGTGAACAAACGAAAAGAAAAAGGAATTACTCAGGACGAACTTGCTTCGTATATGGGCGTTTCGAAAGCGTCAGTATCAAAATGGGAAACTGGGAAGAGTTATCCTGATGTCGTTTTTCTTCCACAACTTGCTGCATATTTTAATATCAGCATTGATGGACTCATGGGGTATGCACCTCAAATGACCAAAGAAGATATCAAAAAACTATATCATCGGTTATCTTCTGATTTTGCAATAAAGCCGTTTGAAAGTGTTTATGGAGAATGCCGGAGAATCATCAAAAAATATTACTCCTGTTATCCACTACTGATCCAAATGGTTGTCCTTTATATTAATCATCATATGCTGTTGGAGGACCAAAAGAAAAGGGAGTCAATACTGCAAGAAGCAGTTGATTTATGCATGAGAATCAAAGCAGAAAGCGAAGATGTATGGCTCTCGAAAGAGGCTACATCAATGGAAGCCCTATGTTATCTTACATTGAATAAACCTTTAGATGTCATTGGGCTTTTCGATGAATCGATTCGACCAATTGCTGCAGATGACCTTACCATGGCTCAGGCCTATGGTATGCTGGGTAACAATGAAATGGCGAAAAAGGTGACACAGATCAGCATGTATCAGCATTTGATCCTTTTAGTGAGTACAGCACCATTTTATCTGATGCAAAATGCAGATAATCCGAAGAAAACAGAAGAAATTTTGAATCGTACACTATCCGTTGCTGAAATTTATGATCTTGAACATCTTCATCCAAATTCGATGGTTCAGCTATACCTTATGGCTGGCTATGTCTATAGTCTGCAGGAGAATAAAGAGAGAACTCTCGATATGCTTGAAAAATACAAAGATTGCTGCATTCATGGTTTCTTTCCCTACCATATTCATGGCGATGCGTTTTTTGATCAGGTAGGTGGATGGTTTGCAGAATTTGATCTTGGGACTAATGCCCCTCGGGATGAAAAGATCATTAAAGAAAGCATGCTGCAAGGTGTAAGTTCTAATCCAGCATTTGCGACTTTAGCTGAAGAACCAAGATTTATTAAAATCGTTGAAGCATTAAGATTAAATTTAGGAGGTATTTAAAATGGAACAGTTAAGAGAATATATTCCCTTTTTAATTCCAATTATTATCATTGAATTGGTACTGGCCATAACGGCATTGGTTCATGTACTTAAACACCCGAATTATCGATTTGGGAATAGAGTCTTTTGGGTATTATTTGTACTTTTCATTCAAATTATAGGACCAATTATCTACTTTGCATTTGGCAGAGAGGAATAGCGATGGACATCTTAAACATTGAACATTTACACAAAAGTTTTGGAAATAATCAAGTCATTAAAGACCTAAGTTTTTCAGTGCCAGAGCATTCTGTATTTGGGTTTCTTGGGCAAAATGGAGCGGGTAAAACAACCACAATGAAAATGGTCTTAGGACTCCTAAAAGCTGATAGCGGGAATATTTCGGTTTGTGGAGAACCCGTCAGCTATGGACAGACAAAAACAAACCGTTTTATTGGATATCTCCCGGATGTCCCGGAATTCTATAATTATATGAACGCAACGGAATATTTGAGAATGTGTGGAGATATTACCGGGATGTCCATTGGAGAGATTAAGGCTAAAACCAAAGAATTGTTAGCCTTGGTGGGCCTTGAAAATGTGAATAAAAGAATCGGAAGTTATTCAAGGGGCATGAAACAAAGGCTGGGAATAGCGCAGGCATTACTTAACGATCCTATTCTTCTTATCTGCGATGAGCCTACATCGGCCCTAGATCCTATTGGAAGAATTGAAATTCTCGATATCCTTCAAAGGGTAAAAGGGAAGACTACAGTTATCTTTTCCACGCACATCCTTTCCGATGTGGAAAGAATCTGTGACCGTGTTGCTGTTTTGCATGAAGGAAAATTAGTGCTTTCAGGGACACTAACGGATATTAAATTGAAACACAAACAGGATGGCATACGAATAGAGTTCAGCTCACATGAAGATCTCGTGACACTTATTTCTAACGAAAGAATGAATCCTTATCTGAGTGGTGCAGAAAAAACTGATCTAGGTGTAACCCTTCATACCCATGATGTCCTAAAAACTGAGTCAGAAGTTATTGCAATACTTGCTGAGCAAAACATTCTTCCAACAAAACTTGAAGTACTTGAGCCTACACTTGAAAGTCTATTTATTGAGGTGGTCAGATGAGAGCATATCTATCGTTTACTAAAAAAGAGTTTTTAGGGAACTTGCGTACGTACAAGCTGCTGATCATGTTTCTGGTTTTTCTGCTTTTTGGGATGCTTGGACCGATTACTGCCAAGCTTACACCGAAATTACTGGAATCCTTGATCACTGATGGTATTACGATTACTCTCCCAGAACCATCCGCTTTTGATTCATGGGCGCAATTCTTCAAAAACGTTTCACAACTGGGGTTGTTTATCGTGGTCATTCTGTTTAGCGGAATGATGGCTAATGAGTATAGTCATGGTACCTTAATTAATGTATTGACTAAGGGCCTTAAGAGAAGCACGGTCATCCTGTCTAAATTCACTGCAGCTTCAATGATCTGGACAGGAAGTTATCTTGTTTGCTTTCTCATGTCTTATTTTTATACAGAATATTTTTGGCCAGAGGATAAGATTTTAAACCTTTCCTATTCGGTATTTTACTTGTGGATGTTTGGAATTTTGCTGATTGCTCTCATTATATTGGGAGGAGTGATTTTTAGAAACAGTTATGGCTGCCTATTGTTTACGGGAGGCTTTATCGTATTTCTCTATATTTTGAACATTGTGCCAAAAATCCAGAAATATAATCCTGTAGCTCTGATCTCAACTAATATGGCATTGCTTAAGGGGGAATCCTTATATATGGATGTAATTCCGTCTCTTGTTGTTTCTATAGCGATCATATTTTTATCTATTGCTATCGCAATAGGTATTTTCAACAAAAAACAAATATAGAAAAATCCGATTCTAATTACTGGAAAGATTATCTAGAAAAGATCTTATGTGCCTTAAAACAGAGAACCCTTCAAGATTGTCTTGAAGGGTTCTAACTATTCATCTATATCACGGTGTTTGGTTTCCTCTACATCCAATGAGGCTTCTTCTTCGTAGAATTTGCCCATTGCTCTTGGAACAACTCGTGTTGGACCAGCGATGTAAAATATGCACGATAGAGGACCATAGCAGAAGGTTTCTCTCCTGAAGATATTGTTCTTAGGATGCCACCGCTCTATGATAATCTCCACAGACATATTGCAGCCCCAGATACAAGTCAGGCATTTCTTTCTGTAGGTCTCTTCCTCCAATCTTCGGGCACCTCGCTTGCGATAAACTTCAAGCGGGGGAGGGATCATTTCCCATGGTGGAGGATTGACTTTGGGATGTCCGCTAGATAACTTGCTGAGTTTTGAAACCTTGTAGAACTCTGCAGTTTCTAGATTTCTGTCAAGAACCGGTATACATTCCCCTTGAAGGTTATCATCAGCGCAAAATCCAAATTTTTCCTGAGCAGCCTTTCCAATGGCGACAGAAAAGGTCCTATTCTCTTCTCCGATTGTGCCCTGTATAGTAAGGCAATATCCAAGGTAATTGTGGTAACGCTGGTCAAAAGAACGGGTAAGCCTTATTCTGGGCTGTATAGACAGTAGAGTCCCCATAAAGGATATTTTCGTATTCGCCATCCTTTGCACCTCCTTTTGCAGAAGAAGAGAATGCGTAGAAAAAGAACAGCAAAATCCTTGCGAATATATGATTGACTAGGCTTCCAAATGACATTGTTTCCCAACTCCAACTTTTTCTGATTCATTAGCAAAGCCTTTGAACCAGGTTCCTTTATAAATGAGTTGACCGCGCATTGCCGAACTTGAATTCACTGAGCATCTTTTGAGGTGCACGACTTTTTAAACTTTTCCTGTTAGAAGCGAGAAAGAAGGTGATATGGTAATTTCGAGTCTCCAATAGAGCACCATTACATTCATAACCGCTAGGCTTAATATTTTTCTGAGCACTTCGTACATCACCTGCAACGTGAGTATAGCTTTTACGATATTCTCAAATAAGTTTGTCATAGCTGAGGTAACGGCTAATGGAGATGCTATAAAGAAGGCGGACAAATTTATTCCATTTGTCTTCCTCATGATGATTGGCACCAACACGCTATAGCTAATCTTGTTTGTAATTTATATGATATGAAATATTCGATATAAATCAATAAGAATAATTTTGTGAGTTTACGTTTGATACCACTTAAAAGAACGAACATTAATTAGCACAGTCGCAAAATGTAATTTACTCTATTAATTGGAAGTAATTCGTTTATTGGGAAAATATCAAATGTTTATTATCATGTCATGTAGAACCAGATAACATCGTCATCGATAAAAAGAGGAAATGCATTCTATATTTTTCGATAATGATGAGCTGATTTTAGTGTAATTGGATGATGATGAGGTCGATTATTTTATGAAGACCTAAAAAGACAAGCAAGAAGCATAATTCAGAGAAAAAGTTCATTCAAAACAAGACAGAGTTCAATCTCTCTTCGATTTTGTGGGAACTTTAATTGTTATATCGTAATAGATTCGCGATGAAATGATGCTAGGTTTTTACTGTGATAAGATTTCCCTTAGCACGTCTACGCTATGAATGATTTGGAGTAACTCATCTTCGGTTGTGACCAAATCATTCCGTTTCTTAAAGTACTTGTTAATTTTTTTAGCGTATGGTTTCATTTCTCTATCTACTGAAGAGATAAAGTCAACGATGCTTCTGCTTTCATATAAGGCACAAAGATAAGGAACTACAATATATTTCAAATCGCTCAGAATAGAATCCTCAATCCAGAAATCAATATGTGGGAGGTTTATTTTCTTTTCCATCATCTTTGTGTATGCCCCCAGGCCATCTTCATTAGATTCCCAGAAGTCTACGTAGACATAATCAAATTGATTCAGAAATTCCTCGTTGTAATATTCAATCGCATCTCCATGGATAACCTCTACTTTTTTATCAGTCTTAAATTGTGGTAGGATATATTTCTTGAAGAGATCAATGACATCCTTATTGAATTCAACGATGGTTACACTTTCCACTTCGTCTTTCAGAAGCCAAAGATATGGAAGGACACCGATTCCAAGTCCCATGGTCATGCATTTACCATATCCTTTTTGAATGCCTGTGTTCATGCTCATTATTTCGCTTATGGCGGGGGACATCCACACTTTATCTCCTTCAATCAGGGCTGGTAAATCGACATCGCTTTCAAAATATCCGATTGGATGGTTGTGGAACAGGTACTTTCCCATGGAATGATGAAAGTCCATATTAATTAAGGTTCTTTTCTTAATTGTAACTTTTTCATACTTCACGGATTCTGAATTAACATTATCCAGTCTGATATTTTTGAAATAGGGATTTTCAGTCAATAATTTTACATCATATTTTAAGTTGTCGTAGGGAATATTGTATTTTTTCAGTATTTCTATCAGTTCCCGTTCCTTTTTTGGAGTAAGAACTTTCTCCATATATTGAAGGATAGAAGAAAGGTATTCATTAACATCCATCATTGAGATGATCAGGTTTCTTGTCGCGTTATCAAGTTCTTTATTATGTTCAAATTTAATCATTCTTACCTCTCATTTGTATCCTATTAAAAATCTATTTTAATTCATAATATCATACTTTCATTTCAAGTGGCAAAGGTAAGCGATTTAGAGACCGGGTTGATTTCCTCGTGCAAAGAGATAGAACGATATGACCAAGAATTGAATAAATTTTATACATAGAAGGAAGCCTTGATCATCTAAATAAAACAATCCATAGGGTAAGGATGATCGACTTTCTGATGCAATATAGTAATCAATTGGATTTTGATGTAATAAGCAATGATAGCAGAATGATAAAGGAGTTGCTTCGCTAAGTTGATTAGCATAGACGCAACTCCTTGCTTTTTCTGTTTTGATGTCTGGTGGAATATTATTTAGCCTTACCAATTGGAGTTCCCGGCACAAAGATTTTCTTGCTATAGTTATACTCGTATACCTTGTCCAGCATTTCTCCGAAACGCTGAAAGTGGACAATTTCTCTAGCTCTCAGGAATTTGAGAATCTCTTTGACTTCGAATTCATCGGTAAGCTTGATGAGGTGCTCATAGGTTGCCCTTGCCTTCTGTTCAGCATCCATGTCCTCATGCAGGTCAGTAACGGGGTCGCCGAGGGCTTGGAAATAAGCTGTGGTGAAAGGGACACCATTAGCATCAGCTGGGAACAGGGATCCGCCATGTTGGGCGAAATGTCCGCCAAGACCAGCTTCCTTTAATTCCTGAGGTGTCGCATTCTGGGTCATCTGGAAGATCATGGTGCAGATTATCTCGACATGGGCGAGTTCCTCAGTTCCGATATCCGTCAAGAGTCCCATGAGGTTGCCGGTAGGCATGCTGTACCTTTGATTGAGATAGCGAAGCGACGCAGCCAGCTCTCCATCTGGACCGCCGTACACTGACATGAGGGATTTCGCCATCTTTAAGTCCTTGCTCTTTAGATTTACTGGAAATTCAAGTTTTTTCTCATAAATCCACATATTATGCCCTCCTTTCCTGGTTTTCCCAAGGCCATGGATCGTTCAGCCACTTATTTTGATCCTCATTGGTCTTTATGTTCCTCGCTAATAGCGGAGTGTGGTTTTCCTGATACTTCGTGGAAAGCTCCATTAAGGTTTCCATATAGGTTGCTTTTTTCATCATGGCTTCATCATCATTAGGGTGGGTATCTAGGTAGAGGTTAAGATCGATCAGGGCAAACTCTAGTTCCTGAAGCTCTTTCAGGTCGGTCATCATCTTTGTTGCCATATTCCTAAATTCCTCCTTTCATTCAATCTGGTATTTGTCGTCAAGATCTTTGAAGATAGTACCCGCTTTATGGCCTTCAGCCAGGTCGTAAGTCTCTCCACGTGGCTGAAACATTACATAAGCTTTGCCAATGCCGCCTTCATATGGGGAAACACTGGAGTTAGAGGATAGCTTCTGTTCAGGTCTGGGGCTGTTGGCGTCGATTTTTGCGATTTCCTCAAGAGTACCTGTATTCCTAACCATAATAATCCCTCCTTCCATAAATTTATTTTTAATGCAGGTTTAATATAACAAGCAATAAAGTATAGCGTATTAAAATTTTTACAACAGGAATGTACCCATTAAGAATAAAATATTAACAAAACTTAAAAGTATCGCTACACATAATTTATAGAAGATATAGATTGTGAAGTGTAAAACATCACGAATTTTATCTCTATAAAATTAATAAACCTCTTCATGATGTCATCTAAATCAATATTCCGAGTCGTTCATTCCGGATTAACTTATCCTGAAATATAGCCAATGTTTCATTAGGGTTTTGAAAAATTTATCCGATTGCAGACACTAAAACACGCTTATAAGGACATCCTCATCATACGTTGCTGGATATTTCAGTATATTATTGCAGTGACAATTAACAGGCAATTTGGACAGAAAAATTGAGACCGAAAACATGTTGACAAATATCATATCAAGGTATATATTAAATAATATAATTTATACTTGAGTAAAATAATCGGATTACATTGACGAGAAGAGTAATTTCATATGATGTTTACAGAAAAGGAACTCCATGGCTGAGAGAGATCCTACGGATTTGAAATGAAATGCATCTCTGAGTACTGGATCGAATTGAAGTAGAACCCAGCGGGAATGCCCGTTATAGCATTGAGGTATGTTAGTACCGATAATGAGTTTAAGAAGTTTCAATGAAGCTTCTGATAATCAGAGTGGAACCGTGAAAGTTAACTTTCGCCTCTGTAGGAGGCGGGAGTTTTTTTATTTTTCGGCCGGAAATAAATACTCCCTCCTCGAGAATTTTGCGTAAAATGATAAATTAAACAATAAAAATATAAAAGCGAGGGAAAAATATGATTTACAATAATGTCATTTCAATGGTGGGGAATACTCCCCTATTAAAGGTCAGTGGTTTCGACGAAGAAAATAGGGCAGAACTTTACGTGAAGCTCGAAAAATTCAATCCTGCAGGGAGTGTAAAGGATCGCGCAGCGCTTGGGATGCTTGAGGCTGCTGAGGAAGCTGGCGTTCTAAAGGACGGTTCGGTGATTATTGAACCAACAAGCGGCAATACGGGTATTGCTTTAGCCATGCTGGGTAGGATAAAAGGGTATAGAGTCATTATCATCATGCCAGATACTATGAGTATGGAAAGAAGGAGCCTGATTTTAGCCTATGGCGCTGAGTTAGTATTGACGGAAGGTGCGAAAGGGATGAAGGGAGCTATCCAGAAGGCTGTTGAAATGAAAGACGAAATTGGCGAGAAGGCATTTATTCCACAGCAATTCGTAAATCCATCCAATCCTGCCAAGCATTACCATACGACAGCTATTGAAATTTACAAAGATTTACCTGAAGTGGATGCCTTTGTTGCTGGAGTTGGAACAGGAGGAACTATTACAGGTTTTGCCCAGTATGCAAAAGATCACGGTAAAAAGG
Organism: Clostridiaceae bacterium; assembly: GCA_049657765.1. Classification (GTDB taxonomy): domain Bacteria; phylum Bacillota; class Clostridia; order Clostridiales; family Clostridiaceae; genus Proteiniclasticum. The sequence goes on along the minus strand of JBASOA010000001.1, from coordinate 33,935 downwards.
TGAAAATAATTGCAGTAGAACCCACAACCTCAGCGGTACTCTTAGGAAATAATCCAGGTGCACATAAAATTCAAGGCATAGGGGCTGGGTTCATTCCTGACAATTACTCTGCAGATCTTGTTGACGAAATCATGACGGTATCAACAGAGGAAGCATTCAGTAGTGCTAAGGCCATTGGAAAAGAGCTTGGAGTGCTGGTCGGGATATCTTCTGGTGCAAGCTTTTTTGCGGCGCTAGAAGTTGCTAAAAAACTTGGAAAAGGGAAGAAAGTAGTAACAATTGCCCCGGATGGTGGCGAAAAATATATCTCCATGGGACTATTCGAGTAATCGATCTAAAATATAGGGGAGAATTAATTTCAATTAATTTCTCTCCTATATTTTTATTTGATATCTGGAGATTGCGGATGTAAACGATATATCACCTGGGTGGATCCTGATTATAAGTCTTAATGAAACGATATTAAAAAAATAATTAATAAATGTGCTTGACGGAAAATATCAAAAATGATATAGTCATTTACAACAGATTGATAAAAACATTGAAGAGAAGAGTAAGCATGGGAATACTTATACAGAGAGTGCCGATTGGTGAGAGGGCGCATAGGATAGCAAGCTGAAGATGGTCTCGGAGTTGACTGACTGAATGGAAACTTGAAGTCAGAACGTGTGCACACGTTACAGTGCCAGAGTATAAATGGGAAACCTGAGTACTTGTTAAGATATAATTCGTGAGGGTTATATAAATTAGGGTGGTAACACGAAGCTTTCGTCCCTTTTGCATAAATCATATGCAAAAGGGAGGGAAGCTTTTTTAATATCAAAGAATGTTGAACAAATGAGGAGGAATGGGAGCATGGAGAGCGTAGAAAGAAGAAATATGACAAAAGGAAATGGATAACATAAGTTAATGAATCAAAACAGACTTTTTTAGTGCATTATTCTAATCTAATGACATTCAAATTGAACACTTAAGAAAAATAAATTTTATAATAATCGAGTAAGACACTGCTCCTATAGAAGGATATTTGTAAAGTTACCTGGATTAACAAAGAAACTAACATAGTATTACGAAAAAATAAAAACATAAGCGAAAGGATTGATATTTTATGAAAAAGACATTAGGAATCGTTGTAAGTGCATTATTGAGCGTTGGATTACTGGCAGGTTGTGGAAGCACACAAAAGGACTTGACCAAACTTGTTGTGGGGGCTTCAGCAGTACCTCATGCAGAAATTCTGGAAAATGCGAGAGAAGACCTGAAAGCTCTTGGGTATGATTTGGAAGTTAAAATATTTAATGACTATGTATTGCCAAACAAGGCTCTTTCAGAGGGCCAATTGGATGCTAACTTTTTCCAGCATATCCCTTATCTTGAAGAGATGAATGCAAAGGACAATTTAGGATTAGTATGGTCAACAAAGGTTCATATCGAGCCAATAGCTGTGTATTCAGATAAGATTGAAGATATAAAAGATCTTGCTGATGGTGCAAAGATAGCTATTCCAAATGATGCAACAAATGGCTCAAGAGCACTCAAACTTTTGGCTGACAACGACCTCATCACCCTAAAGGATGCTGAGATTGTATCCTTACTTGATATCACTGCAAATCCAAAGAATTTTGAATTTGTTGAATTGGATGCTCCAGCCCTTCCAAGAACATTGATTGATGTAGATGCAGCAGTCATCAACACAAACTATGCCATTGAGGCAGACTTGAATCCACTGGAAGACGCTCTATTAATTGAATCAAGCGAATCACCTTATGCTAATGTAGTAGCAGTAAGAGAAGCAGATAAGGATTCAGAGAAGACTAAGGCCCTAAATACTGTTCTTACCAATGAAAAAACAAAGAAATTTATTGAAGAAAAATATAAAGGTGCCGTTGTTCCAGCATTTTAACTGTGAAAAAATAAAGTTGAATGCTTTCAACAAGAAAGTTAACAAAAATCTAGTATAAACAAGAACGTCCTCATAAGAAGGCAGATTACTCATTAATCTGAAACTTATGAGGACGTTTTATTCTGTAAATAAAAATTGGTTGAAGGAAGGTTCTTCAAAATCTGACTGATTCAAATCAACCTTTCCTATAATAGTGCTCGAATTAGGCTTTTTTCTTCACTTGCTTAAATCAAGATTCAAAGATTCTAAAGATGATAATCGATCCGGTTTTCGTGGAATATGAAATGTAGATGGTCAATAATCGCTTTATTTATATGATCGTAAATTTATTAGAAAATACCTAAAGATTAAGGTATCGGAAATGGCAGATAAATGACTACAATTTGATAGCTAACCTACTTAGATCGCGAAGTAAAGATATGGAATGTTATAATTTTGAACACTTTAGATGAATGTTTCAAATATATTCATATTCACATATTGCTAAAATTGAAAAGTTAGGTTAAAATTGAATAGGATTACAGAATGATGTAATCAATAATAAAGTAAGGAGGTTATGAACGTGCTAATTAACAAAGAACTATTTTTCAGAACAAGTGCAGATATGAACATGAACGGGATTTTTGCGCCCATTTTTGAAAATCTTGAAAAGAATATCGTTTGTGACCTGAGCAAGGGACTCAACCTATAGCTTTATTTTAAATTTAGCATAAGAATGAGAAACCACAGGTCATGACCTGTGGTTTTGTTGTACAAAGAACTATTTAGCTTTGTACGGTTCACAAGAAGTGAATCAAGGGCAAGTGAAGCTTGCCGATACAAAACACGCAAAAGCGTGTTTTTTTATTGAAAAAATATCAGTAACAAGGAAGTGAGACAATGAAACGTATTTATCATTATGTCAAAGGATATAGACTAATCTTTTTCTTTGCCATTATCGCGATCATAATTGCCACTATCATGCAACTTGCAGTACCAATACTGATCAAGTATGCCATAGACTCCGTAATAGGAAATGAGCCTGCTGGAAATATGCAGATTCTCATGGATACCTTTGGAAAGAGCCTTTGGGGAGTAGTTTTAATTATTATCGTCATGAGCCTGCTTAGAGGGATATTCATGTTCCTTAAAGGCTATCTGTCTAGCCATGCTGCAGAAAGTATTGCAGAAAAAACAAAAAACAAACTGTATACACAAATTCAATACATGAGTTTTGACCGGCATACAAGAATAGAGACAGGGGACATGCTCCAAAGATGTACATCAGATGTTGAAACGATGAGAAGGTTTCTTGGGGTTCAAATTGTGGACCTTGGAAGAATTGTTTTCATGATCATCTTCACCGTGGCAATCATGCTGACGATGAATGTAGAACTGACCCTATATTCTGTAGCCTTAATTCCGATTCTTTTCCTGTTTTCTTTCATCTTTTTTCTGAAAATACAAAAGATTTTCAAAAAATCTGATGAAGCCGAAGGAACCCTAACGACGGTTTTGCAGGAAAATCTCTCAGGCGTACGTGTTGTAAGGGCATTTGGCAGAGAGCGATTTGAAATGGGGAAGTTCGAAGAGGTTAATCAAAACTATAAGAGCATAACTTATAAATTGATTGAGATTCTTGCTGTATTTTGGTCGTTGTCAGACTTTATGACGCTGATTCAAAATGGGATTGTCCTGGTCGTTGGTGCACAAATGGTGATCAGCGGTGAAATCACCATCGGTATTTTGGCAGCTTTCATCACCTATTCGACGATGCTCCTATGGCCTGTAAAACAGCTGGGAAGACTTCTTAGTGAACTAGGGAAGACCACTGTATCCATAACACGTATCGATGAAATTTTAGCAGAACCCATCGAGGAAGATCTTTCTACAGAAATAACACCAGAAATCTTAGGACATATCGAATTTAAAAATGTATCCTTTGGCTATGCTGAAAATCAAAAAGTACTTAAGAATATCACTTTTGATATTCCAGCAGGAAGTACCCTCGGGATTTTAGGTTCAACAGGTTCAGGAAAGTCCTCTCTGGTTCATTTACTTCAAAGGCTCTATGACTATGAAGGAAGCATCAAAATTGACGGATATGAGCTAAGAGAAATCAAGCGATCCTATATCAGGTCTAAGATTGGACTTGTACTGCAGGAGCCACACCTTTACGCCAAGACGGTAAAGGAGAATATTGGAATAACAAATAAGGACTATAAAGAAGAAGATATTGAAGAAGCAGCAAAAATCGCATCAATCCACCATAATATCCTGACCTTCAAGGAAGGATATGACACCATCATTGGTGAAAAGGGGGTTTCCCTTTCGGGTGGACAGAAACAACGTATCGCCATTTCGAGAACAATCATCAGCAAAGACAAGCGGGTCTTGATTTTTGATGATTCCCTCAGTGCAGTAGATATGGAAACGGATATGCGAATTCGAAACGAACTAAAAAAACGAAGCAAAGACATCACCACGCTGATCATCAGCCATAGAATAACTACCTTAGCAGAATCCGATCAGATTATCGTTTTGGATGAAGGCCGCATTGTGCAGCATGGAACCCATGAACAATTAGTCAGGCAAGAAGGACTCTACAAGAGGATTTGGAATTTGCAGCAGATGGCCATATAGCGTGAGACGGAGGTTATATGAAAGAAATCAATGAAACAAAATTAAAAGTAGATCAAAAGATTTGGAAAGAGATGTTTCAGTACTTCAGTGTATATAAAAAGGATTTTCTTATCCTTTGTGCATTCATGGTTACACTGGCAGGGCTTGATATCAGCTTTCCACTTCTCACACAATATGCAATTGACAAATATGTCGTGCCAAGAGACCTTAGCGGACTTAGGGGAATAGGTATAGCCTATGCTCTGCTCGCAATACTGCTTGGCACTGTTGTCCTGTTATTTATCAGATATGCTGGTAAAATTGAAATGGGCTTACTCTACAAAATGAGAAAAGATAGCTTCGAAAAGCTGCAAAGGCTTTCCTTTAGCTACTATGATAAAAACGCTGTAGGTTGGATGATCTCAAGAGTAACTTCCGATACGCAAAAAATATCGGAAACCGTAGCCTGGGGCGTAGTAGATCTCGTTTGGGGCCTGACTATGATGTTTGGCATATCCATCGTTATGCTTCTGATGAATTGGAAGCTTGCGCTTATTACCCTGATCACCGTACCATTACTTGCAGCCATCAGTGTGTTTTTTGAAAAAAAGATGCTTTTATCGTATCGAAGTGTAAGAAAAAACAATTCAAAGATCACAGGACTATTTAATGATGGTATAGCAGGTGCAAAAACAACGAAGACTTTGGTTCGGGAAGAACTGAACATAGAAGAATTCAAAGAGGCAACCCATGAAATGCGAAAAGTTTCTGTTAGAGCGGCAACACTCTCTGCAGGATATTTACCACTTACTCTGTTTATTTCAGCAATAGGTACAGTCCTCACGTTAAATTATGGCAGTATATTTCTAATGAATAACATCATTACTTATGGAACCCTGGTTTTATTTATTACCTATGCGAGGCAGTTCTTTGACCCAGTACTTGAACTTGCAAGAATTTATGCAGAAATGATCGGAGCACAGGCAGCAGCAGAAAGAGTAATGGGTCTGTTACATGAAACAGAAGAAATTCAAGATGAATCAAGTGACATTATGGATACGGAAGAATCCATACTAGGTTCCGTCACCTTTGAAAATGTAGGATTTTGGTATAAGGAAGGTGAATATATCCTGAAGAACTTCAACCTTGACGTCAAAGCAGGAGAAACTATAGCTTTGGTTGGAGAAACGGGTTCAGGAAAGAGTACGATTGTCAATCTTGCCTGCCGTTTTTATGAACCTACCGAAGGTAGGATTTTAATCGACGGGATCGACTATAAAGAACGCACACAGCATTGGCTACATTCAAATATCGGTTATGTTTTACAAGCGCCACACTTATTCAGTGGAACAATAAGAGAAAACATCAGGTATGGAAAGCTTAATGCAACGGATGAAGAAATCATTGAAGCTGCAAAAGTAGTTCATGCCGATGACTTTATCATGAGACTGGAAAAAGGCTATGATACTGAAGTTGGTGAAGGAGGAGGACTTTTGTCCACCGGAGAGAAACAGCTAGTATCCTTTGCTCGGGCGATCATTGGAAAACCAAGGATATTCTTCCTCGATGAAGCCACATCTTCCATAGATACAGAATCTGAGGCAAAAATACAAAAAGCCATTGAAGAAGTGTTAAGTAAAAGGACGAGTTTTATTGTGGCCCATAGACTATCTACAATTAGGAATGCAGACAGAATTCTCGTTATAAATGATGGAGAAGTCATTGAAGAGGGTTCACATGCAGACCTAATCAGGAAACGTGGTCATTACTATGAGCTCTATACCAGCCAATTTTTAGAAGAAGCTGGCCTTGATATCCTTAAAGAAAAAAAGGTCGTCGTTTAAAAATCCAATTCATAGAAGATTCAATCGATAAAGTTTAAAGTCTAATCGATACGTCTTATAGCTCGGTGTTTAAAGGATATATCTGTTAAAGCTCATCATCTCAGTGCAACAGTCGGAGTGAAATTCTGGCTGTTGCATTTTTTTGCTTTTGTATCCTAAATGAGAGTCCACTGATGGGATAGATCTGAAAAGCCATAAGATCTAGAGAAAGATTTGTCCTTTCTCAAAAATAATTTTAATCGTATGCGACACATAACGACGTTCAATTGTATTAGTAGTGAAAGAACAAAAAAGAATAAACAAAAATAGGATGAAAGAGAAAGAATAATTATTTATACAGTGTTTCAATTAATTTACGAAGGAGGAAGAACCTATTCAAGAATTTGGCGGTGATTTATAATGAAAAGCAAAAAAATTATCGAATCGCTAGAGAAGATTAAACCTGATGAAATTTCTAAAAGACGTATGCTTCATACGATTCAAAGCATGAATAATTCAAAAGAAAAGGTGGTAAAAATGAAAAAAAATACATTGCAAATTTTAGTTCCTGTTGCACTTGTCGCTGCGCTACTGATGACCAATGGTATTCCAAAATTAATGGATAATAATAGTTCGCTGCTTTATTCAAAAGGAAATGTCATGGTAAATTATATTGACAAAGCGCCAGAAGTACCGGTAGATCCAATGGCAATTACAGCAATTTTTTCCGAGGATGAAGTTTTTAATATGTTTAAAACAGATAAATTCATGGGTACTGTCAAGGCGGTTAAAAATGTTAAGATAGACTTTAATGGAAGTATTTCTTATCGAGCCATTGCAACTGTTATCGTAGAAAAGTCCTATGAGGGAGCAGCAAAAGTCGGCGATGAGGTTGAGCTGTTGCTTCCAGGACCCGTTGATGCTGGCCAGATCATTGGCGCAGATTTCAACATACAACCTGCGATGAAGGCTGGAGAACGTGGAATCTTTATGCCAATTCGGCATGATGAATCTTCGAAATGGGAAGAAAATGGAACTGTATTGGATCTGCGTGAAATTGCTCAATATGGGATAATCGATACACAGCGTTTTGTATTCCTAGAAACTAAAGAAGGTTTGGTTTTTGTCAGAGAGACTTTCCCACAAATTAAGGATGCAAAGACACTGGAAGAGATTGAGGCATATATTTCGGAAAAAATTAAGTAATGCACCTAGACTAAACTATAACTAATCATGACATACTAGAGCCCAATAATAATTACCCCCCTCATTCTTTGAATGAAGGGGGTTTTCTAGTAAGATGACTTAGTTTTGGGTAAATTCATTAAAATCCAAGTCAGATAAAAGACGAATAAGGATAATGAATTCTGTAGGTGATATCAGGTACAAAGAATGAAGGTGAAGAAAATTAGCACAATGCATCAAATGAAACAAATCGTTAATAATAAGAAGTTTACTTTGTGTTATAATATTATGAGAATATTAAAATAACTAATCAAATAGCTTAGAAGTATAAGCATGTCACCTTTTGTAAAAAGTGACTAATAAGGATTTTGTTGTCAAGGAGGGATTTAGGGAATCATTGGATTTCAATCAAAGTGGTGTTTCAAGTTTTTGGTTGTGTGTTTATTGCGACGAAGATTATGAAAGGGGTAATCGTATGAAAGGGAATCCAGAAATAATTAAGACATTAAATTCTTTACTTTCCGATGAACTTAGTGCAATTAATCAGTACATCGTACATGCGGAAATGAATGCAAACTGGGGTTATGTAAAACTTCATGATCATTTTGAAAAACGTTCGATTAAAGAAATGATACATGCTGAAAAGCTAATTGAAAGAATTCTATTTCTAGAAGGAATACCGATAGTTAGCAATTTGCATGGGATAAAAATCGGAAAAGATGCGCCAGCTCAACTTGGGAATGACCATACTTTAGAAATGGATGCCATCAAGGCCTATAATGACGCGATTGCTCAAGCAGGGGAACTGAAGGATTTTGCAACGCGTGAAGTACTTGAAGTGATTTTGCAGGATGAGGATCGTCATCTCGATGAGATTGAAGAACTTCAGGATCAAATCAGTCATATGACACTGCCACTCTTCTTAACTACTCAGCTATAACAAATCAATTACAAGAAATCCGTCAGTTTATTCTCACGGATTTCTTTAATTTAATCCTTAATAAAAAGCCCATGATTAGTGGGCTTTCTATAAAGAATCTAATGATATTCGATAACAAACTCAATAAAATCTACAGTGCATGCAAAAATAAAAGTTCACTGCTCGTAAGGTTGCGCCATTTTCCTGATTCAATCCCATCGATGGGGATGTTTAAAATCCTAATTCGCTGAAGGCTCACCACATTATAGCCAAATACTTTAGTCATTCTTCTAATCTGCTTGTTAAGTCCCTGAGTAAGGATGATTTTAAAAGTCATCTCAGAAATCTTGTCTATCTTGCAGTGCCTGGTTAGAACTCCACAAATTTCAACCCCGTGAGCCATCCCTTGAAGGAAAGTATCATCAAATGGTTTATCTACAGTGACGATATATTCTTTTTCATGGTCATTGTCTGACTCAAGTATCTTATTTGCCAAGTCACCATCATTTGTTAGTAGAATCAAACCTTCTGAAGCTTTATCAAGTCTGCCTACAGGGAAAATATATTTATCGAAATCAATAAAATCAATGATATTATCAGATACTGTTCTTTCAAGTGTGCAAGTAATCCCAGTAGGCTTATTGAAAGCAAGATATATTTTCTCGCTCTTTTGAATAGGCTGATGATCAAGTAGAATTTCGTCAGTTTCTTCCACCCATTGTCCTACAATGCAAGGTTTTCCGTTTACGAGGATCCTATTATCTTCAATAATTCTGTTGGTTTCTTTTCTAGAACAGTAGCCATAATTGCTTAATAGCTTGTTAATTCTCATTTTTGTATAATCCTCTCTATCATGTCGATAATTCATTTTATCATGAATTATCAGTAACAGCTAAAGAGGCAAAGAGTAAACCAAGGATTGAGCGACTCTCCTAAAACATAATTTTTCTGTTGTTTTCGACGAAATTTTTTAGAAATTCTAGAATTGGCAAGGACTGATAAGAGTTGATTCAGCGAAGAAAGTTCCATTTTAAAATTTCGCATCAAATTCAATTGTATAATAGGCGAAATCACATTAAAATAAAAGAAAGCACTCTATATTTTTCAACTTATTATATTTAGGCTGAGAAATATGCAGATAAAAACGAAAAGTAAAATGATAACACGAGGAGAGATGATGTTGAGCAAAATTTATGAATTTCAAGCTGAAATTAAAAAAGTTCCCGATCTTGATGGTGCTTATATCGAAATCCCATTTGATGTCAAAGAAGAATTTGGAAAAGGTAGAGTTCCCGTCACTGCAACATTTGATGGGGAACTGTATGAGGGAAGTCTAGTGAGGATGAAAACTCCATGCCATATTATAGGAATTAGAAAAGACATCAGAGCAAAAATTGGAAAACAACCAGGTGATGTGATTAATGTAACTTTAGTAGAAAGGAAAGTAAAGTAATGAACGAGAATAAAACTCAATTTTCGAATATAGATGAATATATCGCACTATTTCCAAATGAAATCCAGGAAATTCTCACCAAAATTAGAAATCTAATTAAAGAAAATGCACCAGAAGCAAGCGAAAAAATTAGTTACCAAATGCCTACATTTTACCTCAACGGTAATCTTATCCATTTTGCGGCATTTAAACACCATATCGGCCTATATCCAACACCAAATGGAATCGATGCATTTAAGGAAGAACTGTCTAAATACAAAGGAGCTAAAGGTTCCGTTCAATTTCCGCTTGATCAGCCCATTCCATACGACCTTATTAAGAGAATTGTCCTCTATAGAGTTGAAGAAAGTACAAATAAAGCAGTTGCGAAACCTAAAAAGAAATAATGTTTTAATAGTAAGTAAAAGGAGTTAAGTTAAAATGGAAACAAATAAAAATGAGAAAATAAAAATTGAAGCGCTAATTAATGCGCCTATCGATAAAATATGGGAATATTGGACAGAACCTGTACATATCGTAAAGTGGAATCAAGCCTCTGATGACTGGCACTCTCCATATGCTGATAATGACCTCAGGGCTTTAGGGAAATTCTCTTTTCGAATGGAATCCAAAGATGGGAAAGAAGGATTTGACTTTTGGGGAACTTATGATGTAGTTGAACCACTTAAGTATATTTCCTATACTTTAGGGGATAATCGAAAAGTAGAAATCACCTTTACGGAAATTGGAGATCAAACACAAATCGTAGAAGTCTTTGAAGCAGAACATGTTTATCCAGTGGAACAGCAGAAATTAGGATGGCAATCAATTTTAAACAACTTTAAAAAATACGCGGAAGAGCAATAATCTTCAACTCGTAACCCTAACCAAAATTTGAGTGAATTGTATAAATAATTTGCCCAAATAAGAAAAAATTACCATTATCCTTCAGATATATGGTATATTAGAAAGAGTAACAATATTATTTGATGATCGCGTTAAGACGAAAATACGTCTTAGCCATGCTGGATTATTGGAAAAATATGAATTGAAACTCAATGTAGGGGACGCATTGCATGCGTTCCTTATTTTGATGTTAGGTTTATTGGATATATTAGTGACTAAAATTAAAAACAAAATTAGAAAGCACAGATATTACAGATATCATGCAAAAGGAGAAATTTATTGTTATTCGAAAATTTAAATATTGCACTACCTATTCAAAGGGCTCTTCAAACAGAGGGGTATAAGGAAGCTACACCTATACAGGAGAAAGCTATTCCGTCACTTCTTGAAGGAAGAGATTTACTTGGATGCGCACAGACGGGTACAGGAAAGACTGCAGCCTTTGCAATTCCGATATTACAGGGACTTGCAACAGAGCAAAGAAACACCAAGGGAAACAGGCCAATTAAGGCTTTAGTTCTAGCCCCAACAAGAGAACTGGCTATTCAGATCAGCGAAAGTTTTAAGACCTATGGAAAACATTTAGGGTTAAAGACAATGGTAATTTTTGGTGGAGTGTCGCAGAATCCACAAACGAATGAACTTGCCAGAGGGGTTGATATTCTAGTTGCTACACCAGGTAGACTGCTTGACCTCATTGGTCAGAGATTTATAAAACTTGCGGACATCAATTACTTTGTTCTTGATGAGGCGGATATGATGCTCGACATGGGCATGATTCATGATGTCAGAAAAATCATCACTTATCTTCCATCCTCAAGACAGACCATGTTCTTTTCGGCAACTATGCCAGCGGAAATTTCAAGACTTGCGGATTCAATTCTAAGCAATCCAGTAAAAGTTGAAATTACACCGGTATCCTCAACAGTTGATACCATAAAGCAAAACGTATATTATGTAAATAAGAGCAATAAGATCAATCTTTTGATTCATCTTTTAAAAACTGAAACCATAGAAAGTGCCTTGGTATTTTCTAGAACCAAGCATGGCGCAGATAAGATTGTCAAGTCACTTGAAAAGGTTGGCCTTCAATCCCAAGCCATTCACGGAAATAAGTCTCAGAATGCAAGACAGTTGGCTTTGAGCAATTTCAAGGAGAGAAAGACTAGGATACTAATCGCTACAGATATTGCAGCGAGAGGAATAGATGTATCTGAATTATCCCATGTCATCATCTACGACTTGCCTGAAGTTCCAGAAACCTATGTTCATAGAATAGGACGTACAGGTAGAGCTGGCCTTGGTGGAATTGCAATATCTTTCTGTGATCAGGAAGAAGTGCATTTGCTTAAAGACATCCAAAAACTGATTGCGAAGACTATTCCAGTGATAGAAGAACATCCTTATCCGATGACTGAATCACCTGTGGAAGTCAAGAGAGAGCAAGCTGGAAGCTATTCGAGCTCCAGAAATTATTCTTCTAGCAACAGAGGCGGAAATGGCAACGGATCTTCCAGAGGAAACTCTTCGAGAAGCAATTCTCCAAGAAACGGTTCCTCAAGAAACACCTCTTCATCTGAAAATTCTTCAAGAGATGCTTCACCAAAAAGTGGTGCACCAAAGAACAATTTCAAGAAGAAGGAATACTCCAGAGGTGGCGGAAATAGTAGAAAAGCGGTTTAATTCATCGCTATAAAATTGATCCATTGAGGAGACTCATCGGGTTAGGGGGGGATTTATCCCTCCCTTTTTGATTTCAATAAAATTAATCTAAAGAGCAATACCTGAATCTATAAAACTGATAAACTATAATTAAATAGATAAATAGTTAAGGAGAGATTGTGTTGAGAAGAAAAGATAGAGAAATTACTGAAATAAATGAAATCATTGAAATTATGAAAAAATGTGATTCATGCAGTGTTGCGTTTCATGATGAGGTGTTTCCTTATATCATCCCTATGAGTTTTGGATTTGAACAGAAAAATGGTGAAATCTCCCTATATTTTCATTCTGCATTAGATGGGAAAAAACTGGATCTAATCAGGAGAAATGGGCATGCCGCTTTTGAAATGAGTTGTTCTCATAAGCTGATTACAGGAGACAGTGCATGTAGCTTTACCATGGAGTACGAAAGTGTCTGTGGGAACGGGCACATGGAGATCCTTGATCGAGAGCATAAAATAAATGCGCTTAGCCTGTTGATGCGCCAGTATGTTGATGAACAATCTTTCAAATTTGAAGAAAGCATACTCGATAGAGTTGTCGTGATGAAATTAAATGTTAATGAACTGCATGGGAAACACTTAAAGAGATGATAATCGAGAAATTGTTTTGCTGAGGATCATGGTTGTGTGTTTTTAAATCATTAGTTAAAAGGTATTCTTTAATTTTAAATACAGCTAATGCCAAGAAAGGCTCTAAAGTACTTAGATTAAAGTGTGTTAGAGCTTTTTTTATGTCTTTCTTTTTATACTTCTCCAAAAAAATCTCTACACTTCCAAAGTAGAAGATGAACTTTGTTGAATATATCTGAATAAAATGAATTTTCCGTTATAAGATAGTATATTATAGTATATTAACTTATAATAAATTATAGGCTGTGAAGGTTATCGACCTGTATAAAATGCGATACACCTTAAGATAGCGTTTAACGCTGGTACGAACACCGGAAAAGACAGTGGGATCGCAATGTCAAGAACTGCCGGTACTGGGATTAATCCTACTTATTAAGAAACACTTTCCACCACAAAGAGTTCAGTTAATTAAAGCAGGGTTAGCTTGAAATCAGGCGTTACTATACTAAAATATATGCGTATAAATATTTTGTTAAATGTGTAGCTTTTTTAATTAAATAGGAGTATAACTATGGATGTCAATAAACAGATGATAAAATTAGAGAGCAAAACGTCGTGATTGTCAACTGAAATGAAATATAGTTTTAACCCCCATGGAGATGACTTAAGCAGTTCCGTGGGGGGCTTTAAAATTTATCAGACGAAACTGGCAATTATAGTTTTTTGTAGTCTATTTATTCAGAAGGAGATGCTTTTAAAAATTGCGGACATTATAAAAATGCTAAATCGAATTAAAATAATCATCAAAACGAGCTAGTAAATTTGCAAAGATCAATCTCCTAAAGCCTGAATAATCTAATTGGTGTAAGGATAAGACGATGCAGGCTGTTGTTCATTTAAATTACAGTACTGAAAATAACTGGTCAATTAAAGCACTAAAATGTAGTGCTGTCGAAAATATACAATATTAAAATGAATATTGGTGAGGTTAAAAATGGAAGAATTAAGTAAAGTTCAAAACAAGGATGATATCGAAAATATTTATAAGTATTCTTTGGCTGATGTAAATAAAGCGATGAAGACAAGGACTTCAGGTCTTACACAATCTGAAGCTTTGGAAATTCAAAATATCTATGGGAAAAATGTAATAAACGAGAAAAAAGGAACGCCAGTGATTATCGTTTTCTTACGAAACTTTATCAGCGTAATGGCAATACTATTATGGGTTGGAGGAGCAATGGCCTTTTTTGCGGACATGCCTGAATTAGGTGTCGCTATTTGGCTAGTCAATCTCATTAATGGGGTTTTTAGTTTTTGGCAGGAATTCAGAGCAAGCAAAGCGACGGATGCCTTAAAGAAAATGCTTTCATCATACGCAAGAGTAATTCGTGATAATCAGGAAATGCAAATTTTGTCTGAAGACCTGGTACCCGGAGATGTTCTGATCATGTCAGAAGGAGATAAAATCAATGCAGATGCCAGACTGATTGATAGCAGTGATTTTCAGGTAGACCAATCTACTTTAACAGGAGAATCAAATCCTGTACGAAAGATTCATGATGCTGTGTTAAAAGAGGGGTTATCAAGGTCTGAAATCCCTAATCTGATATTTACCGGAACAAGCGTAGCAAGTGGTACAGCGAAGGCTGTAGTTATCACCATCGGTATGGAGACGATGTTCGGGAAAATTGCAAATTTGACACAAACGATGAAAGAAGAAAAAAGTCCGCTTCAAAAAGAACTTGATTACCTGACGAAACAGGTATCGATGATTGCATTAAGCCTTGGTACGATATTTTTCCTCGCTTCAGTGTTTTTAGTAGAGGAACCCGTCGCTAAAGCATTTATTTTTTCATTGGGAATGGTTGTTGCCTTTATTCCAGAAGGTCTTTTACCTACAGTTACTTTGGCATTAGCAATGGCTGTACAACGTATGTCAAAGGAACATGCCTTGGTTAAAAAGCTATCTGCAGTAGAAACTTTAGGCTGCACAACAGTCATCTGTTCAGACAAGACAGGTACTTTAACACAAAATGAGATGACCGTATGTAATTTGTGGCTGCCAAATGAAGAAATGACGGTTACGGGTCTCGGTTATTCTCCTGAAGGAAAAATAATAAGCGGAGACAAAGAAGTCAAAGCCGCTGGAAACAAAGACATGAAAATGCTTCTTACAGCTGCGAGCCTTTGCAGCAACGCACGTATTATTCCACCAAGCGAAGATTCTGAGCGTTATACCGTACTTGGAGATCCAACAGAAGCTTGCCTTGGCGTTGTAGCTGAAAAAGGTGGGATTAATGTTGATGAACAGTCTAGCTTAACCCCAAGACTTAGAGAGCTGCCTTTCGATTCTAGAAGAAAACGAATGAGTACTGTACATCAGTTAGAGAAACCAATAGATGGACATGCCAGAATCGCTTATGTCAAAGGTGCACCAAAAGAAGTTCTCGAGCTTTGTAAAGGAATAAACAGGAATGGAAAAGAAGAAGAACTGACAGAATCACAAAGATTTGATATTATGGAAGCAAATGACAAATATGCCAGAAATGGCCTAAGAGTTCTTGCAATTGCTTACCGTCTGATCTCTAGAGACGATGAACGTCTGCCTTCAAGTTTAAGTGCATACACCCCTGAACTTCTTGAAGAAGAATTAACCTTCATCGGTTTAGTCGTCATGGCTGATCCACCAAGACCTGAAGTTGCAGCTGCTGTAAAAGAATGTCATCGAGCAAAAATTCGTATCATCATGATTACTGGAGATTATGGTCTGACTGCAGAAAGCATCGCCAAACGTATTGGGATTGTGGAAGGGGAGCACCCTAGAATTGTTTCAGGTATAGAGCTGGAAAACCTATCGGATGAAGAATTGAAAATTGCATTGAAAGATGAAATCATCTTTGCAAGGGTTGCACCAGAACAAAAATATAGAGTTGTAAGTAATCTTCAGGAAATGGGAGAAATCGTAGCCGTTACAGGTGATGGTGTAAACGACGCACCAGCGCTTAAAAAAGCGGATATCGGAGTAGCAATGGGGATATCTGGAACAGATGTTGCGAAGGAAGCCGCGGATATGATTCTTACGGATGATAATTTTGCATCTATTGTAAAAGCTATTGAAGAAGGTCGTGCTGTTTATAGCAATATCAGGAAATTCTTGCTGTACATCTTAAACAGCAATATGCCTGAAGCTGTTCCATCGGCAGCATTCCTTTTATCAAGAGGTGGAATCCCACTTCCCCTTACAGTTATGCAAATTCTTACCATCGATCTAGGTACAGATATGTTGCCAGCCCTTGGACTAGGTACTGAGCTTCCTGAAGAAGGAATTATGGACCGTCCGCCACGTAGAAGAGATGAAAATTTGCTGAATAAAAAAACTGTAGTAAAGGCATTCTTTTGGTACGGTTTAATTGAATCGACAATCGCCATGAGTGCTTACTTCTTTGTGAATTATCTTCATGGATGGCCTAATGTTCCACTTGCATCATCTGGAGAAGTATACATTCAGGCAACTACAATGACATTAGCCGCAATTGTTTTCTCACAGATTGGTATGGTAATTAATTGCCGTACAGAAAAACAGTCTATCTTTAAAGTTGGGATCTTTACAAATAGTACAGTTAATAAGGGAATTGTATTGGAAATCTTACTTGTTGCAGCCATAAGTTATGTACCGTTTTTACAAAATATTTTTCAAACAGGACCAATCGGTATTAAAGAATGGTTATTCCTATTTATTTTGCCGATACCAATCGTACTCTTGGAAGAAGCAAGAAAAGCCATAGCTAGAAAAATGGCCCGAAATAAACAAATAAATGTTGGAGGGAAATAAAGATGAAAGTGATTATCGTAGGCTGTGGCCGTATGGGTTCTGGACTCGCCATTAACCTTAGTAAAAGAGGAGACAATGTTGTTGTTGTCGATACTAACCCAGATTCATTCAAACTCCTTGGAGAGAATTTCTCCGGCAAAACTGTTGTCGGAGTAGGTTTTGACCGAGATATTTTGGAAAAAGCTGATATCTCGAGAACAGATGCTGTTGTAGTCTGTACAAACAGTGATGAAACAAATGCATTGATTGGAAGGATTTCTCGAAACTTCTTCAAAGTTCCCTATGTTGCCTCCAGATTATACGATCCTAGAAAAGCTGAAATTTATCGTAGCTTCGGAATACAAACCATCTCAACAACATCTTGGGGTATCCAACGGGCTACTGAAATGCTCAGTTATGCAGGTCTTGACAGTGTTCTGACCATCGGAAACAGTGAAGTTGAAATCGTAAGAGTTCAGGTACCTCCACTACTTGTCGGTCGCACAGTGAATGAACTGACGATAATCGGAGAAATCCAAGTCATATCAATCACGAGAGACAACAAAAGCTTTCTTCCCACCAGAGGGACAGAATTCGAAAATGATGATGTCGTTTTCGTAGCGCTTTACAGTAAATCAGCATCTAGACTTAAGCAACTGCTTGGTCTTATTTAGGAATGGGGGTATTAGTATGAATGTTATTATCATTGGTGGAGGCCAAGTTGGCTCCTACATTGCAAGCCTTCTTTTGTTCAACAAATATAGCGTGAAAATTATAGACAATCGAGAACATATTATCGAAAAACTAAAGAGAGAGTTGCCTGTTGAAACTGTTGTTTTTGGCAATGGTACAGACCCCGACATTCTTGAAGCAGCTGGAATTAATAAGGCAGATGTTTTGGTTGCAGTTACTGGTGCAGATGAAACCAATTTAGTGGCATCAACATTGGCAAAATTTGAGTTTGGCGTCCCTCGTGTTGTTGGAAGAGTTAACAATCCTAAAAATGCATGGCTTTTTAACCTTCAAATGGGTGTGGATGTCAGTTTGAATCAGGCAGATATTCTTGGACATATGGTGATTGAAGAGATGGACCTTAGAAATATCTTCACGCTACTAAAATTGTCTATGGGAACCTATTCCATAATCAGAACAGTAGTTGAAGAGGAATCCCCTGCAATAGGAAAGGCAGTAAGAGATTTGGAGTTTCCGATGGAATCTCGTTTGATCTTGCTCTCTAGAGGTAAAGAGGTCATATTGCCAATAGGTGATACAATTATCGAGCGAGGAGATATCATACTTGCCTTAGCAAATGAAGTGAGTCAGGTAAAAATCAATGAGATGTTCGGAGCGAGCATCTAGTTGAAATTAATCAAGTTCATATAAACAGGTACGGTCAGTGCTGGATTAATGCACCGACCGTACCTGTTTATATTTATGAGGTAAAGACGAAATAGATGGATATAGTTGTCCATTGAAGGATAGAGGATATGCTAACCGGCACTAAACAATCCCTCAAAAATTTCGGTAGCAGGTTTTCCCGTTCCAATGACAATATTATTTTCATCAACTGCAAACCATCCGATTTCGCCAGCTGAGTTCGTCACAGCAACCCACTCTTTGTTGTCACATTCTTTTAAGGTAACGAGTTCGCCTTTCTTTAAGGTTATTCCATCATTTGTATCCGTCCTTGATTTTTTCAAAGTAAGGTCAGTGAGCATAGTCACTTCATGGTTAAGCGGATACAGGTCTTTTTCAATTTCACTTAGTGTCGTCCCATTCTCGAATTGGTATTCTGCGTCATAGTTCCAGGTCATCAGAAAAGTACTTGTTTTATTGGTTTTAATCACACCAGTGCCATCGATTATCACACTGCCAAGGCCTTCGGTTGGGCGCTCGTTCTCATATCTTTTCCCATAGAAGCCAGGAATGGTTCCAATGACATCAAGTGATATTCCATCATATTTAAAGAAGGTCGTTGCAGGATCTTCACTTTCGCCATACTCACTTACGGCAATTTCCCTGTATCGGTCACGGGCATCGAGATCTACAATGTTGAATCTTGGTTCAAAATCAGATGAATATCCCCGAAAATTCATTTGGTTTACGAGCAGCTCATATTCTTCATAGGTATCAGCTAGTGCATCAGGAGATGTAAAATCCCTGGCAATCATGACGATTTCATCTGCTTGTCCATCGCTGTTCAAATCAAAGTTCTTTGTAATAAGAAGTAAATTTATCGACATGGCATTCAAATTCAAATCTGTTCGATCATAGGTCATAGCCTCGGGTTTTTCCATTGGTGCAAGTGAATAGCTTTCCGAAGGGGATTCTACTTCTGTCTCCACACCGGTTTCGACAGGAGTCTCCACCGGTGTTTGAGATGGCTCCACGATAGGGGTTTCTTCGTTTATTGGGGTATCACCACTTGGCGTATTTGGAGGCGTAGCATTACAAGCAAATAATAGCATACTTGAAGTGAGGGTTGACACTAAAGATAACCAAAGTTTTCTTTTCAACACAATGCCTCTCCTTTCAACTATTCTCTAATTTAATCATAGATTATCATGATATTGCATCTAAAATAATACGAAGTCATTACACGTCCATTAACTTTTAGATAACAT
Source organism: Clostridiaceae bacterium (assembly GCA_049657765.1). GTDB lineage: Bacteria > Bacillota > Clostridia > Clostridiales > Clostridiaceae > Proteiniclasticum. Next base: position 14,437 of record JBASOA010000001.1, on the reverse strand, counting down.
CATACATGTTGCATGTCGTATTCATAAATCTAGCAACCAATCAAAAAACGATGAGCCTTTTAACCGGACTCACTTAAAACTAATAGTGAAATGGGTTTGCGTGGAATTGAAAGTGTGTTAATAATCGTTCATTGAAACTATTGAAAGTCTCCATATTATTTTGATAAGATAATTTTAATCGGTAATAATAATTGTGATTTATGCATACTTATAGAAGTTGATTTAATAACCAGGAAGGTAAAGAGATAAAAGAAGGTAAACTTAAAGAAATTTGCATGAGGTGAAGGAGTTTTAGATGAGTATTGGTTATGAAAGTTTTGCATTAGGCGTTAAGGGAACAGATTTTATTGACTTGAATCAGGAGTCTTCGAATAGAGAAAAACAAATTGAAATCATGACGCTTAACTTAAAATCTCTTGAGAAATTATTGGATTATAACATTGCAAATCAAATAGGGTTTTTTAGCATTGACTCCAAGCTGATTCCTTTTGGCGCTAAAAACCAAAGTGACTTTCTCTGGGAGGAAATCTTCAGATCGGAGTTCACTAAATTAGGAGAAAAAATAAACCAAGCAAAGATCAGAATTTCCATGAAACCAGATAAACTAAATTTGTTAAATTCCATAAATGAAGAAGTTGCTTCTGAGGCGATGAAAGATTTAGAGGTTCATGCTAAATTCCTTCAAGCATTGAATCTTGGACGAGAACATAAAATGGTGATTAATGTTGGGGGTATTGTTGGGGGTAAGAAGGAAGCATTGGAAAGGTTGAAGTACAGATTCCATGGCTTAGATAAATCGATTCAAATGAGGATTGCACTGATAAATGACGAGACTGATTACAATCTCATGGATGTATTAGATTTAGGAAAAGTTTTACATTTGCCGGTAGTATTCCATAACAGAAACCACGCACTGAATCCTTCAGTGGTTGATAAAGATGAGAAATCATGGATAAAAGATTGCAAAGCGTCGTGGAAAGAAAACGATGGGGATCAAATCTTGTATTATACAGAAATAAATTCAGGAAAACCATCAGATTTCCTTGCTGAAACGATTGGAATAAAGAAATTTTTAGATTTTTATCAAAAATTGGATCCAGGGGTTGATCTCATGCTTGAATCGAGAGATCGCAACCTTTCTGCAGTAAAGTGCATAAATTGCATTTTAGATCATGGAGAAATCAAGGTCCTGGAAGTGGAATGGCAAAAATATAAGTACACGGTTCTAGAAAATTCGCATCAGGCCTATCTGCAAATCAGAAGTCTTTTGAAAGAAAAGGATAAATATCCTGCAATTTTGTTCTACACCTTGATAGAAGAAGCATTAAAAGGGAAAAAACGAGAAGGATTTGTCAATGCAGCGCAGCACGTTTGGGGATACTTTAAAAAATGTGCGTCAGATAAGGAAAAAAATGATTTTCTAAGAATTATGGAGGAATATAAGGTGGGCAAGACTACTATGAATGAAATCAAGAAGAGCCTTTGGAAGCTCGCGATGAAATATGAGGTGAAATATCTAGTAGAATCCTACTATTTTATTTTGTAAGTAGGCATTAATAACTGATGAAAAACGATATATTTGCATATCTCATCAGCCAGACTTGTGGTAATAAGTCAATTGACTAATTATGCGAGGAGTGAAATAAATGGTAAAAGCGAAGTCCTGGAACTCGATAAAAATTTTTGTGGCGTTATCCTATCTCTGTATGGTTTTAATCAACACTCTAGCGAACACGATTCCAATTAATGGGCAAAGGACAGGGGAGGTCTCAGATGCCTATCAAAATCTGTTTGCACCGGCAGGGATCACTTTTGCAATCTGGGGTGTTATTTATGTGCTGCTGGCATTATATGTACTCTATCAGTTCGGATTTCAACGCCATAACCAGAAAATCAGGTTAGATCTGGTTTTCAAAACCATTGGGCCTGCTTTTGTCGTGTCATCCTTGGCAAATTCCGCATGGATCTTCGCCTGGCATTATGACAGGATTGGACTATCCATGTTGCTTATGATTGTCATTCTCTTATGTCTCATTTCGATCAATAACAAATTAAAGAAAATTGAGTTGAGAACCAGGGAAAAATTATTTGTCACAGTGCCATTTAGCATCTATTTTGGATGGATCACTATTGCAACCATAGCCAATGCTACAACATTATTGGTCAGCCTCGGATTTGATGGTTTGGGCATTGATGAATATTATTGGACGATGTTAATCCTTATTGTAGGACTCATCATAGGTTCGGTTACAACGTATCTGAATAAAGATATTGCCTATGGAGTAGTCATCCTCTGGGCGTATGTGGGCATTTGGATCAAACATGCTTCAGTCGATGGATTTGACGGAATGTATCCGTTGATTATCTATACAATAGTTTTTTCCATTACAGTAATGACTTTAATCATCGGTTTTGTGATTTATCATCTTTATCTTGCAAATTACAATAAGATTAAAGAATGAGGCGTTTGTTGATTTCAAGCGAAGAATAGCTTCAGATCGAAGTATAGGAATAAGTACTTCTTCGTTTAGAGAAATTGGTAAAGTAATGCTACGGATATTAAGGCAGTTGTTAAAAGGAATGAAACACAGCGAAGTAAGAAAGATAAAAACCTCTTATGATTCAATTCTTTTTGAATCATGAGAGGTTACATAGAAAAAAATAATTGCTGATAAAATTAAGGAGGAGTTACAATCTTAATCCTTATCCAAGTTGATTTATCGTTTAAATTACAACTGAAGATTTATTGAAATCATGTATGCAGCTTGAAGCAAAACCTTCATAGACAAATTCTTTGTTGTTGATGCTGAACAAATCATCGGGTTCAACCAGGCCTGGATCTTTACCCACATTGTAAATCTGGCTGTTCATGAGAACCTCTGAAACAAATTGGGAACAGAAGTAATGATATCTCCGCCCTACAGGGATTCCGACTTTGACGCCAATTAATCCAATCAGGTTATATCGGTACTTATCTTTCTCAATTTGGAATCTCTCCACTTCTTCTTGAAGAATCTCAAATTGTTCTTCTGTTATACAAACTTTGTAAATTAAGCATTCACTATTGGTAAACTTTGCATAAACGCCACCACCAAGGTCTTCTTCTACAAAACCGCCTGAAAAAGGATTGTCAGGGTTTGTACGACCAAAGGAATACATTTTTCTAAAACTGTCATCAAAACTTAAGGAAGAATGAACATATTTACCTTCCGAGAAAAATCCGATGATCCTTGATAGTATGGTGCCAGTTCTAGTGAAAACCAAATAAATTTCTTTTTCCATTTTATTAGATCCTTTCAGTGTCATCATTATATTGTCGGTATTTAGGGTATCTGTATAAATGTAGCTAATCCATCAAAATAGATGAAATTAAATTATCAAATCATTATATCACATGAATATAAAATCAACTATTTATTCCGGACTTTAATAAACAACATTAAAGTTAATAATACTTCAATCTTGTTCTAAATTCAATCTGTACATTTTACCTATAGGGATTGGAATTTGCAAGGCATATGCAAATCGTAGAAGATGCTTTGGAGAGAAGAGATTTTGAACGCCATCTGGAGAATATAAATGAGAATGAATAGTGAGTTTCTAGGAATTTTGGAGAGAATTAAGGGTATTTGTCTTATTGTATTCTGTATCCATTGAAAGAATGCAGATAATAGTCCAAGCCGGTATATAAGCAGACCAAACCATAGATGAGCCAAGGTTGTATACCATGGGATCACCTGCAGGGATTGAAAAACCAAGGATTACACCGGTATCGCAAATTACCATAAGCGTGGAAGATATCAGGATTAAACCCCTTAATCTTTTAGAAATGAGGGGGGTGAAAAATATATTCAGGGAACAGGAAAAAACAAGGAGCAGTGCAAAAAGAAAAAGAGAGCCAAAAAACAAATAGTCCAATTGAGTTTTTTGAAGAAAAATAACACTGATTGAAACGATCACGACAATTAGTGCAATCTGCAGGAGGTTAAAGGCCGTATTTCCTGATTTATGATTTGAAGACAAAACTTTAAGATAGGTTGATGCAATGATGACATAAGCCATGGTGAATGAAAACAAACCTAAAGGAATATTGAGTTTCAGGAAATTTAGCGATAAGGGGAGATAAATGAAAGCATCACCAATAGCAGCAAAGAGTAGTGCATAAGGTAACTGAGTTTGAATTTTCCTTTTCACTTTAAAATAAATTGCAATGAGGAATAATGAAAGGATAGAAAAATACCTGAATAACCAAAGATTCCGATTGGCAGGGATAAAGAGTCCAAATCCAACCAAGAGTAAAGTGATCAGGAGATAACTTCTTATGATGTTGATTTGAAGTTTATTCATGTTCAAAACCTCCCGGAAAATATCTCTATAACTCTCTTTACTTCTATAGAATACCCCTATGCTATGACAAAATTATGAATTTGATTTTTATAGCTGATTAAGAATTGAATTGAACTGCAATCGTACGTAAAATAAGTCGTTAAACGAACAAGAACATCTAAAAAAACTCAATTTATAGTTTTTTCGTGATATGATAGAGAAGAAAGAAAGGTGCTTTTATGGCTATTATAGAAGGCATCAGAAGGTGAATGTCAAAATGAAATTAAATGGAGGAAATAATGGTTGATGAAAAACGATTCGCTGTACTTATCGATGCGGATAATGTTTCAGCGAAATATATCAAGTACATTTTGGATGAAATATCCAGCTATGGTGTAGCAACATATAAAAGAATTTATGGGGATTGGACAACGCCAAATACGGCATCTTGGAAGGATATTCTTTTGGAAAATTCTGTAACACCGGTTCAGCAGTATGGATATACGGTAGGGAAGAACGCAACAGATTCAGCGATGATTATTGATGCAATGGATATTTTATATTCTAAAAATGTCGAAGGTTTTTGTATTGTATCGAGCGACAGTGACTTTACAAAACTTTCTTCAAGACTGAGAGAATCAGGTATGCTTGTTGTAGGAATGGGAGAGAAGAAAACCCCTAAACCTTTTATCGCAGCTTGTAATCAGTTCAAGTATCTTGATGTCTTGCTTGCCTCTGACGAGAAGACCATCGAATTGAATAATGAGAATGGTGTCAAGGTAGAAACGAAGCCAGTAGTTGGCGAAAAGAAAGATCTGACTGCTACTCTGCCTAGTGGAAATGGAAAGAAACCTGTAAAGCTTGAGAAGACTGAAGATGCCAAGACAATGACTGATATTGAAGTCATTAAGGCGGCGGTAATCAAGATGATGAATGAGGTTGAAGCTCAAAGTATGAATATGGGTGAAATTGGGAATAGACTGGTGAAGAGATATCCTGATTTTGATGTCAGAAATTATGGAGACACAAAGCTTTCCAAGTTCCTTAAGAAGTTTGGATTCCTCGAGTTCAACACCAAGGGAAAAGACGGCACATCGATGTGGGTTTCCCTGAAGGATGAGGGAATTGAAATACCGGAAGAACCCGCCGTTGTAGCCCAACCAGGAAAAAAGCGTAGTTACCGAAGATATAAGACAAAAAAATAAGAACAATTAAAATAGTCTGTCACAAAGTGAATAAAACTTCACTTTGTGACAGACTATTTAGTTATCTAACTAAGATAATGCCTAAGATGGCAGCGATGACGATGATTTTAGGAACACTGAATTTGAACTTATATATAAGGAAGGCCATCGAAATTCCAATGAATGCACTTTGCCAATGCAATGTAGATTGTACAACATAATTTTCTAAGGATAGGGTTAGTATCGTTGCAAGAATTAGTCCGATACTGACAGGCCTTATCCCATACAATGCAGATTGCATCAAGTGGTTATCCTTGAATTTTTTTAAAAATATGGCAGCGATGATTGTTGTGGTTATAGAGGGAGTAAGGACGCCTAAAGTTGCAGCCAAAGCGCCGGGCAAGCCAGCCACTCGTATTCCTGCAAAGGTTGCGCTATTGATTCCAAGCGGTCCAGGAGTCATCTCAGCGATGGCTACGATATCTGAAACTTCTAAAGCGGTCATCCAGCCGTGGCTGATCATTTCAGAATTGATGATTGGAATCATGGAAAGGCCCCCAAAACTAGTAAAGCCAATCAGAAGGAAGGAAAGAAATAATTCAATGAGTACCATTTTTCACCTCCATGATAAGTAATCCACCTATAGCACCAATAATGACAATATAGATGTTGTTAAGATCGGTGAAAAATGAAAGGAAAAAAGCAAGGAACGCTATGATATAGCCGATGGAATCCTTGAGTGCTGATTTTCTAAGTTTTAATACAGCTGATGCAATGATAGGGACTACGGATGCGCGGATGCCGACCAGAACCCTTGAAACATAAAGGTTATCCCTAAACTCCTCATAAAAGATTGTCACCACACTTAAGACAATTAAAGAGGGGAGGGTTATCCCGATCAGTGCAGCCAAAGCAGTAGGTATTCCGCCAATTTGGTATCCAAAAATTGCACTGATATTGGTAATCATAATTCCAGGAACGGATCTTCCAACTGAAGTCATATCAAGCAGTTCTTCATCCGTGATCCATTTCTTTTTTTCAACAAATTCTTTTTGAATTTGGGATAAGATGCTCCATCCCCCACCAAAGGTGAAAAAACCGATTTTCATGAAAAATAGTAAGATTTGCATATTTCGTATGAATTTTTCTTTTTGTGTCATCATCTACCTCGAAGTTTAATCTGAACATTTTTATTTGTAACGTATCTCTATCCGATATCTATTAGTTATTATAGTACGTAATTGTCATCTTGTATTTATAATCAGATACACAAAAATCAAAAAACACTAAAAAAACAATAAAGGGATATGGCACAGATAAATTCGTATTCTATTTGCTGCTGAAAATTTCTTTTGAGATTTCTATGAGTTCTCTAGCGGCTTTTGGAAGCGTCGATTTGCTTAAATATCCTGCAATCAGTTCCATTTTGGCTGTAGGGCTGCCGAGTGAAAAGAAAACTGCATTTTTTTTGTTTGACATATGTTCAATATGACATTCCGAAATAAAGGTGAGGCCATATCCATTTGATGCCAGCCTGAATGAAGCTTCCAGATTCTTTGTTTCAAGAACCACATTTGGTTTAATGCCAAATTCCTTAAAAAGTTCTCTTTCTATTTGTCCGGTATGTTGATCGGGACGATGCATGATAAAAGGTTCGTTTTCACATAGTTTCAAATCCATCCAAAGTTGCTTCATTCCTTTGATTTTCTCACCACATTTAGAGAGCGGATTATCCTTATTCATGACAAGAAGCATTTCTTCTTTGTGAATCGTCTCATATTCAATACTAAGATTGTGGAATGGCTTGTTATAAATGATCAAATCACTTAAGCCTTCTTTAACGTGATTTTCAAGTTCGAGTGAACTTCCTTCTTTGAGGATGAGTTCAATATTCGGGAATCTCTGATGGAATTCCGGTAAAATCAAAGGAATCAGATAACTCCCTCGAAGCAGCGGAATAGCGATTTTTAGCCTTCCGCGTTCAGAGCTGATGGAATCCAGAAGTTTATTCATCAGATTATCTCTATCTGCGAGTATCTTCTTGCCGGCTTCTATGAAGAGTTCACCTTCATAAGACAAAGTGAATTTGTTTCCCTCTCGATTGAAAAATTCGATTCCAAGTCTTTTCTCCATATTTTTGATATAAGTGCTGAGGGTTGGTTGTGTAATGTAAAGCGAGTCTGCTGCCTTTGTGATAGAATGATATTTCGCGATGGCAATGGCGTATTCGATGTCCTTAAATTCCATAGCTTATTCCTTTCTATAGAGAGTGTTAGTAAGTTATATCACTAAGGATTAGGATACCTCATATTTTGAAGATTTTCAATTATTTTCAATAATCTAGAACGAAAATTATAGTTTTCGGCTATGATTCGTATAAAATATAACAATTTGATTAGAAATCGTTAGTAATTTATACTAAGTCTGTCAGTTGAAAACGGTGACATCTATCTGAAGGGCCCAAGGGTAGATGGAATCAACTAATAAGGGGTACAATCGTATAAAATTTGGAGGTAAAAACATGCAACTCGAAACAATACTCGGCGCACTCATGGTACTGGTCTTTATTTTTGCTATCTATAAGAGAGCACTCAGCCCATTCGCGGCATTGATTGCAGTTCCACTGATTTTCGGAATTATTTATCTGCTTATCACAAAACAAAACATATTTGACGTATTTGATTGGATATACGAAGGTGTATTCTACAAATCAGCAATCATTGATGGAAAGGCTAAAGTTACGCCAGGAACAATGAGATCCGCTCTTATGGTTCTGTTCGCTTGTACATACTTTACCCTGATGATGATGGTCGGACTTTTCGATCCACTCGTTATCGCAATCATCAAGCTGGTTAAGGGAGATCCACTAAAGATTATCGTTGCTGCAACACTTACAGCTGCTATGGTTTCTTTAGACGGAGACGGAACTTCAACAGTTCTGATCACGACAGCAGCATTTATGCCATTATTTAGAAGGTTTAAGATTAAAGGCATCTATCTTGCGATTCTTATCGCACTTCCTACCTCAGTGTTTAACATGACACCATGGGGTGGACCTTTAGCTAGAGTACTTTCTGCACTTGACCTTGATGTTAATCAACTTTTCCCAATCCTTCTTCCAGGTATGGTTGTTGTTATGGCATACGCAGTTGCTGTAGCTTACTTTATCGGAAAGAAAGAGAGAAAGAGACTTGGTTACGACCCTGAACATGCAAAGACTATTACTCCAGAAGAAATGGAATCCATGTTTGATGCAGTTAGAGATGTTAATCCAGAATTGAAGAGACCAAAAGCATGGTGGTACAACCTGATTGCTACAGTAATCATTATGTACATGCTGGTTGTCGGTATTGCAAACTCTGCACTATTATTCTTAATCGGAATCGCATTTGCTCTTATTGTAAACTTTGGATTTAACTTCAAGGAACAAAAAGACATGCTTGCTGATGCCCTTCAGGATGGTATTCCTGCTGGAGCAATGATTATCGCTTCAGGTTTCTTCATGGGAATCCTTAACGGAAGCGGAATGGGATCATCCATCGCTACTTCCTTAGGTGCTCTAGTTCCACAAGGAATGGGAAACTTGCTTCCAATATTCACTGCAATCCTAGGTATCCCAGGTCTGATCTTCCTTAGTTCAGACGGATACTACTTCGGAATCCTTCCAGTACTTGCACAGCTAGCATCAAATTATGGTGTTACAGCAACTGCAATGGGTGTTGGCGCAATGATTCCACTTGCAACTTACTATGCAACACCACTGATCGCTTGGATCTTTATCCTTTGCGAAAGATGTGAAGTTGAGTATGTAGATTACTCGAAGATGATTCTTGCTGTTGGTGTACCTGCATTCGTGCTTTATATCATCACATTTATTATCACAGGAGCAATTCCTCTATAAACAATTGAAGAGCCTAAATGCTTCAGGCAATAGGCATCTCTATGAACAAAAGATTATAGGAAATGACATAGGGGGGAACAACCCCCCTTTTGAATAAAAAGGAGTATGAAGATGATAAAATTATATGATTCTGGAGTTTATCTGTTAAACGGTAAAGAGATTATTCCAGAGGGAAATGGCGATGTTCCTATTCAGGTTTCAAAAGAAGATGCAATAAAAAATACAATGGCTTATTCTATTTTAGAAAAACACAATGTTTCTGGAAACATGAATAAATTAAAGCTTAGATTTGATGCCATGGCATCGCATGATATCACCTATGTGGGTATTGTTCAGACGGCAAAGGCTAGCGGATTAGAGAAATTTCCGATTCCTTATGTCCTGACAAATTGTCATAATACACTTGCAGCAGTTGGTGGAACACTTAACGAGGACGATCATAGATTTGGACTTTCAGCAGCAAAAAAATATGGCGGAATATATGTTCCACCACATCAGGCTGTCATTCATACCTACATGAGGGAAATGATGGCTGGAAGCGGAAAGATGATTCTTGGTTCAGATTCCCACACAAGATATGGTGCCTTTGGTACCATGGCTATTGGTGAAGGTGGTGGAGAACTGGTCAAGCAGCTTCTTAAGCAGACTTACGATACAGACTATCCAGGTGTTGTTGCGGTATATCTAACGGGGAAACCAAACCATGGTGTAGGTCCTCAAGATATTGCACTTGCAATCATCAAAGCCGTATTTAAAGTGGGATATGTCAAGAATAAGGTCATGGAATTTGTCGGTGATGGAATTGAAAATCTATCCATGGACTATAGGAATGGCATAGATGTCATGACAACTGAAACCACATGCCTCACTTCAATCTGGAAAACAGATGAGACGGTTAAGGAAACGCTTAGAATTCATGGCAGAGAAGAAGATTACAAGGAAATTAGTCCTGGTCAAGTTGCATATTATGATGGCATGGTGTTCGTTGATATGGCTACCATCAAGCCAATGATTGCACTTCCATTCCATCCAAGCAATGCCTATGAGATCGATGAACTTAATGCAAACTTAGAAGAAATTCTTAAGTATACAGAAGAGGAAGGCCAGAAATTATTTGCGAACAATATCGTGAAATTCAAGCTCCTCGATAAAATTGTTGATGGAAAGCTCAAAATTGACCAAGGCATTATCGCTGGATGTGCTGGAGGAATGTTTGAAAATATCATCACAGCAGCAAATATCCTTAAAGGCAAGAGCGTTGGCAATAGTGATTTCTCCTTATCCGTTTATCCATCCTCACAGCCGGTTAATATCGACTTGACGAAAAAAGGATATATCACTGAATTGATGACTTCAGGTGCAGTCATCCGGACAGCATTCTGTGGCCCATGTTTTGGCTCAGGGGATACTCCGTTTAATTCAGGACTCTCCATCAGACATACTACAAGAAACTTCCCAAATAGAGAAGGTTCCAAGCCAGGTCTTGGTCAAATCTCATCCGTAGCGCTTATGGATGCAAGATCCATCGCCGCTACAGCTGCTAATGGAGGATTCCTTACTTCAGCAGCGAATATTGAATATGATGAGACACTTCCAGAATATCAGTTTGATAAGACTGTTTATGATAACAGAGTGTATAACGGCTATCAAAAAGAGGACCTTGCAAAAGAACTGACTTATGGTCCAAGCATCATTGATTGGCCTGAGATGCCTAGGCTTGAGGATAATGCCATCATGAAGGTTGTCGCATATATTGAAGATGCGGTGACAACAACAGATGAACTGATTCCATCAGGTGAGACATCAACCTATCGTTCAAACCCACTTGGACTTGCTGAGTTTACACTTTCAAGAAAAGATCCAAGCTATGTCGGCAAAGCTAAAGAAGTTAGAACTTTAGAAGAATTAAGACTTCAAGGTGAAAAGCCAGAAGAAAGCAATGAAGAATTTAGAAGTGTCCTGGAAAACATTAAGAATATTAAAGGATACGAAAATATAGATACGCTTAGCACCGGAATCGGAAGCCTCGTATATGCGAAGAAACCAGGAGACGGTAGCGCAAGGGAACAGGCAGCCAGCTGCCAAAGAGTTCTTGGAGGCAGTGGCAACATTGCTGAAGAGTACGCAACAAAGAGATACAGAAGCAACCTAATGAACTGGGGGATGATTCCATTCATCTTCAGAGGGGAAACTCCTTTTAAAAACGGAGATTACCTGTTCATTCCAAATATAAGAAATGCGGTTCTGGAAGGTAGTTCCAGCGTCAAAGCCTATGTGGTATCAAATCCTGCCCAGGAGTTTGAACTTCAGATTGGTGAGATGACTGAGGATGAAAGAAAGATAATCAGTGCAGGCTGCCTGATTAACTTCAATAGAAACAATTAGGTTAGCATTTCACTCCTTTAAGAAACCTGCAGAAAATTATTTTCTGCGGGTTTTCTTTGGATTAAGCGGGATAACTATTTTTTGACTTGAACTCCTAACATTAACCTTGGATAGAATATCACCCACTTGTGAAAAATAAAAACCTGCACAATGAAAGTGTAGTGCGAGATTAAGCCCCATGGTATAATCTTAAAAAAAGATTATAAAATTGACTATTGTTAGCGAGGAAATAGATGGGGAATGAGATCACTTTAGATACGATTGAAATTAAAGCGAAAATGAAAAGGGATGAGGGAATAAAATATAAGATTCTCCTGGCCTTCGGAAGTTACCTCTTCTTTACTTCGTTCTTTTTTGATCCTCCAATGGAGATTTTGAAAGGACTCAAAATTATCTTAACTTCTCCATCTGCATTAATTACGGATTATTTTGAACTGGCTGGGGTAGGCGCTTCCCTCGCGAATGCAGCCATCATGATGTTCTTTGCGATACTATTAGTGAAAATCAGTGGGGCAAAGATCACTGGCATTGTGATAGCGTCGGTAATCATGGTTGCAGCATTTTCACTTTTCGGGAAAAATCCTTACAACGCAATGTCTATCGTCTTTGGCGTATTTCTATATTCGAAAATCGTAAGAAAACCATTTAAAGATTTTATTTTGGTAGCTCTTTTTGGCACATGTCTCGGACCATTGGTCAGCGAAGTGTCTTTCAATATGGATTTCATGAGCATTCAAGGTATAGTCCTTGGTAAGATGCTCGGTATTTTTCTCGGGATTCTGATCGCTTATTTTGCTCCAAAATGTATGTCTCTCCACAAAGGGATGATGCTCTACAATATTGGGTTCACTGCAGGGATGATTAGCACAGTGATCATTACACTGATGAGACTTATGGGCCTCAAGTTTTTTGCTGAGCCGCACTTGCCAACAGGTGAAAACGCGAGAATGGGAATTGTATTAATTATTCTGTTTCTTGGCATGATCATCTATGGATTAAAAGAAAATGGCTGGTCGTTAAAAGGTTATGGTAGGCTTCTTTCACTTCCAGGAAAAGCGGGTACAGATTTTATTGAAACGTCCGGTATCGGACTTTCCCTAATCAATATGGCTTTTCTCGGGTTTCTCAGTATGGGCTATATCTATTTTATTGGTGGACATCTTAGTGGTCCCTCCATTGGCGGAATTTTTTCTGTCATGGGATTCGGTGCATCGGGAAAACATCTCAAAAATGTTATTCCTGTGATGCTTGGAATATACATCATGGCAATCTTGGGTAATTTTGATGTGACACAAACCACGATAATATTCGCCATGACTTTTGGTACGGCATTAGCCCCTATAAGTGGGATTTATGGACCTTTGGCTGGATTTATTGCTGGGGCTCTTCATTTAAATCTCGTTGTCCATACCTCAAACCTACATGCAGGAATGAACTTATATAATAATGGATTTTCAGCAGGGATTATCGCAATGGTTCTTGTTCCATTGCTTGAAATGATTAGGCAATGGCCTGCACATCGAATGCATCAAAATCATTAATTCTTAATGGTACAAAGCAGAAGAACAGAAAGTACTCAATTCATAAGATGAAAAATGTACCTTGTAAAGTAACATGAAATCATGCAACCATACAAGGTACATTTATTAAGATAAAGGCTTTAAGCCAATAGTAATGGTTTGATTATGGGTCTACTTTAAACGATAGGAGTTTATGGCTGCAATAATTTTGTCGGTAAATTCTGTAGTTGATAAATTGCCACCCAAATCTTTAGTGAAATTTTCGGAAAGCAGAAGGACTTCGTTCACAGCCGTATTGATCCAATCTGCAGCAATGCTTTCTCCTAAATGCTGAAGCATCATGGCAGAGCTTAGAATGATGGCTGTAGGATTTGCAATGTTTTTGCCGGCGATGTCAATCGCTGAACCGTGGACTGCTTCAAATAGAGCCATGTGTTCTCCGATGTTTGAACTGGGAACCAGTCCAAGGCCACCTATAAGACCCGCTGTGAGGTCAGACAGGATGTCTCCATAAAGATTCTCAGTCAGGATAATGTCATAGTTTGAAGGTCTCATGACCAGCTGCATGCACATGTTGTCCACGAGTAGTTCTTCAAATTCTATGTGGGGATATTCTGATGCAATTTTCCTGGCTTCATCAAGAAACATTCCATCTGTGAGTTTCATGATGTTGGCTTTGGTTACAACAGTAATTTTTTTTCTTCCGGTTTTGCTCGCATAGGCAAAGGCTGCTTCAGCAATCCTTTTTGATTTTGGCCGGGTGATAATTTTTATAGAATGAGCTTCATCCGGACTGATCATTTCTTCTACACCAGCATAGAGGTCTTCAGTGTTTTCTCTGAAAATAATAAGATTAACCTTTTTAAATGCGCTTGGGCAATTTCCAAGATTTTTTACAGGCCTTACATTTGTAAAAAGGTCATATTTTTTTCTTAATTCAACATTAAGGCTTCTGAAGCCTTTTCCGATTGGGGTGGTTATTGGACCTTTAAGTGCGACTTTATTTCGTTCAAAACTCTCAAACAGGCTATCAGGAATCAGTTTGCCATGTAGATTATATTCAGCTTCACCTGCATTCTGTGTTTCAAAGTAAAAGTCAATACCGGTGGATTCAAGCACTC